>CAWATW010000006.1:0-806324 GCA_963785075.1 uncultured bacterium | reverse complement strand
GTCCAAGCCGACATCATCACGATCGGGAAGGGTGCTGCGTCGGGCTACTGGCCCCTCGGAGGTTGTGTCGCCGCCGGCCATGTCGCCGACCTGGTGTTGGATGGGTTCCATCATGGCTACACGTACTCGCATCATCCTGTGGGTGCCGCTGCGGGGTTGGCGGTGCTCGATCTGATCGAGGGAGAAGGGCTCGTCGAACGATCGGAGCGGGCGGGTCGACAGCTCGTTGACCGGTTGCGGTCTTCCCTCGAAGGGCACGAGAGGGTCGGAGACGTGCGGGGTCGTGGCCTGCTGGTGGCGGTCGAGCTTGTGGAGGACCGATCGACTGGTGCGCCGTTCCCCCGTGCAGAACGAGTCACGGAGCGTGTGCGGAGCGCGGCGGTCGCCGCCGGAGTCGTGCCCTACGGGATCCCAGGGTGCGCCGACGGCATCGAGGGCGATGGCCTGATGCTGGGGCCGCCTCTCATCATCGACGAAGCCGAGATCGAGACTCTGGTCGACGGAATCGTTGGGGCCGTCCACCGAGTGCTTGGGTGATTCGGGCGTGCCCGAGCTGAGCTCGGGCCGGAGGAGAGGACAGCGGCCTCAACCGCTGGTTGCACCCTACCACGCTCGAGATTTTGTTCACGAACTCATGTCGACAACGCCAGATGGGGTTCGCCCGGCGAGGACGTCTTCCACGATGAGCCAGATGTCCGGGTCGAAGTTCATGGCGAGGTGAGCGCTGTTGACCTCGACGTGTGTCACATGCGGGTTGTACCTGTCGATACAGGCATGCCAGTCGGCGATCCCGTCGTCCCGGCTGAACACCACGGTGATGGGAACCGTGATGGGTGTCAGCCTGGCGGCGTCGATGCCGCCCTCGATCTCCTTGGTCCGTTCGTCCGAGTACAGGAAAGCCAGTGACGTGTGCCGGGGTCCCTCGATCGGCGTGCCGAAGGTGATCACGCGGCTCACCTGGTCGGGCATCGCCCGGGCAACCTCCCGGACGATCACCCCGCCGAGGCTCCACCCGACCATCGATGCTCGGATCCGGTGGATGTCCACGAGTTCGGCCACCCTCGACGACACGTCGTCGACGTCGTCGGCCACGTTTCCGAGATTCAGCCCCAGCCCGGAGTCGAACACGAGATGCCCGGCCCGTCGAAGGTATCTCGCCAGTGGTGCCAGGGCCAGGTCGTGCGCGCCCAACCCGGGCACCAGCACGACCAGTTCAGGAGCATCCACCGGCCGCGGTGTGAGCCCTCTCGACAGGAGGCGAGGGATCTCCCTGAAGAGCCGGCCCTCCATGAGCAGGCGCGCCGGGCGTGACCGAGTGGTGGACATGTCCGAATGCTATTCCGGCCGGTGACAGGAGGGAGCCGATACGATGCCCGGCGCCCGACGGAATGCCGCCACACGCCGGTCGCTGCTTGGCGTTTTCGGGTCCGCGCCAGAAACGCGCCAGCGAACGACTCAGGGTGCCGATGTCGTGATGCATGGAACCGGCACGTGTGACTTCAGCCGTCGACATCGACGATGACGTGGGTGAGCGATGGTGGAACGGCGGCCCGACCGTGGTCTACGACGGCCTCGGACTCGAATCCGAGTCGTCGCCGATCGAACTCTGGCACTCCTGTCGGTCGTGCCGGGCGAGGGCCGTTCGGTTCGACGTTCGTGAGGTGCTGGCACCAGGGCGACAGTTGGTGGCCGAGGGCGGCGCACGCTGGGTGTCGCAGCTGGCCAAGGCCTTCGGACTCGAGACGTCACACCTGCTCGAGCGGCCTTCGTTCGTCACATCGAGCGGTTCCACACCTCACTTCCTGCGGTCCGATTGCACACGTTGCGGTGCGCAGCACGGCGCAGTTCTCGGATATGGAGAGCATCAACCCGCCCGGTACATCGCCACCGTCGAGGGAGTTGGGCTGGTGGAGACGGCTCCCGATGACCCGGCGCCCGGGGAGCCGAGGCCCGAGGAGCATTCGCCCGGGGAGCCGATGCCCGACGAGCGAATCTCTCCCCTGGCTGCGATCGTTGCAGTCCTGGCGGTGCTGGCCGTGGCCGGGTTGGTCGTCTGCTTCAACTATTCGGCGGTGCGGGACTGGAGGCTGGCGAGTCTATTGGAGCGGTCGGGCGTGGTCACCGAGGCGACTGTGACGGGGGAGCGCGAGTCGCGCGGTCCCAGGTCGCCCGATCAATTCTGGCTGACCGTCCGATTCGTCGTGGACGACACCACCTACGAGGACGAACGACCCGTCGATGCTGCCGCCCACCATGTCGCAACCATCGCCGACCGAACGGAGGTCGTGTACCTCCCGACCGACCCGAGCCGGTTCGACGTGCTCGGAAATGACAACCACCTCGTCCGGGCGGCGGCGGTCGCGATCATCGACCTGCTGTTGGTCGTTGCTGGTGCAGCCGTCGCCCGTCAGGCCCCGCAAGCCGGCCAGGTGGAGAGCACCTGACGAGACGACCGTGAGACAGACGTGCGCCGCCGCTACATCAGATACCAGTCGAGGAAGCGCTCGAGTCTCCGGTAGAAGTCGAGCTGGGGCCCCAGTCTCAGCAACCCATGACCTTCGGTCGGGTACGTGACGTACTCGTAGGTCTTGGCGTGACGTTCCAGTGCAGCCACGAGTTCCTCGGACTGCTTGGGATGGACTCGTTCGTCCTGTTCGCCATGGGCTATCAGGATTGGGCGCTGTATGCGGTCGATCTGATGGATCGGCGATCCCGCCCGGTATCCGGCGGGCTGATCGGAAGGATGGCCCATCTGGCGTTCGAGGTCCTCGGTGCCGACGCGGTCGCCCTGCGCCCAGCTGGTGAGGATGTCGCAATCTCCGTACTTGGCGACGCCACACGCAAAGCGGTGTCGAGGATCGAGCACCAACGAGCAGAGCGCCATGTAGCTCCCGTAGCTGGCTCCGAAGATCGCAAGTCGCCGGGCATCGACCCACGAGAGGTCGGCGAGGAAGTCGGCGGCGGCCAGGCAGTCTTCGGTGTCGAGCACACCCCATACGCCATGGTTTGCCCGCTCGAACTCGCGGCCGTATGTGGTCGACCCCCGGAAGTTGATGGCGAACCACGCGTAGCCCTTGTCCAAGAAGTACTGCGCGTGGCCATCCCAGGCATCGGTGTATGCCGACGTGGGACCACCATGCGGGTACACCACCGCCGGCACCGGTGTGGCATCCGATGCCGCCTCAGGGCGGAACAGGAAGCCATGGATCTGGAGTCCGTCCGAACTCTCGTACCAGATCTCCTCCGGAGTCACGTGGGTGACGGTTCTGAGTGCGGTCGGGGCCGGGTCGAAGGCAGTCTGTCGCGTCCCGGACGGCGTGACCACCTCGATCCGGGGCGGGGTGGAGTGATCTTCGAACACTGCGACGATGGATCCATCTGCCAGCCACTGCGGATCCTGCCAGTCGCCGCCGGCGGCTTTCACCTCGGTCGCCCCGGACCCCATGTCGACGGTGACGAGGTCGGTCCGCCCACGGAGGGAACGCAGAGCGACGATCAGGTCGCCCCGAGGCGACCACCGCAGCGACGAGAAGTCGCCTTCCCCGTCGGTGATCGTTCGTGCATCCTCACCAGTCGCCCTCGCCAGGCACACCTGGTACCAGCCCGACTCCTCTGACACGTAGGCGACGCGCGCTCCGTCCGGCGACCACGCAGGCGAGTGTGCGTGAGTCGCAGCGACAGAGGCCACCGTCGAAGTGGACCCGGATTTCAGGTCGGCGATTCGGATGTCGCTGCGGTTGCGATCGTCGGGTGGGAACCACGTGTACGCGATCATCGTGCCGTCGGGTGATGGAGTCGCCTGCGCCGCGTCCCCGTCGGCGGCGGTGATCGGGTGGGCCCACGGATCCGAGGTCTCCACCACCGCCAGCCGGGAGACTGCGGTGGATCGAGGATGCTGCGCCTCCGCACGGGAACGGTCCTGCTCGATCGACACGATCAGACGCCCGTCGGGCAGCCACACCGGTGAGCCGGCCTCGATGAGCAGCCGGGATGGTCCGCCCTCGAGCGGGACGATGCGTACACCGCCCCCTCCCACGTAGGCAACAGATCGCCCGTCGGGAGAGATCGCCGGCACGGTGTCTTCCCAGAAGGCCGTCGGCGGTCGGTCCACCGTCAGTCGTTCAGGGGTGGCAGCGGAGTCCGACGCCACCCAGACATCCGACCCCAGGTCGGATCGGTCGAGGACGAATGCGATCGTACGGCCATCGGGTCCGACGACGAGATGATGCGGACGTTCCATCGCGGCCACGATCTCCAGGCGCCATCCGCGTGGGGGAGTGAGGTCTTTTCGCGGTTGGCTCGGGGCCAACCCACCCCATTCTTCTTTGCCGACGAATCGAGTCTTCATCGGCGCATTCTGCTCGACTCGGCCACCTCGATGATCAGCGAACGGACATTCCTTCGAGGAATCCGACGACAAACTCGCCGAGGGTCGGCAGGTGATAGCCGCCCTCCTGAACGACGACAGTGGGGAGGGCGAGATCGGCGACCAGCTCGCCGGCTCGCCGGTAGCCATCGAGTGTGACACGAAGCGGCGATTCCGGGTCGTCCGCAGCCGCGTCGACTCCGAGTGACACGACCACGGCCTCTGCCGCCCGCCCGGTGTCGACAGCCGCCTGGACCGCCTCCAACCAGCGAGTGTCGTCCGAGCCCGGTGGTACCGGAAGGTTCGTGTTGTACCCCTCGCCGGCCCCTCCGCCCCGTTCGTCGGCATATCCCACGAAGTGGGGGAACCATCCGTGGGCGGGGTCCACGTGCACCGATGCATATCCGACGTCCGAACGCTCGTAGAAGATTTCTTGCGTCCCGTTGCCGTGGTGGGCGTCGAGGTCGATGATCGCAACGGTAGGAGCGCCGCCGGCGTTGAGACGCTGTGCGGCGAGCGCCGCATTGTTCACGTAGCAGGAGCCTCCGTAGAAGTCGCGTCCGGCGTGGTGTCCGGGCGGTCGGCAGAGCGCATAGACCGTGGCACCGGTCCCCGATACCCGATCGGCCGCCGTGAGGGCGCAGCACGCAGCCGCGTTGATGGCGTCCCACGATCCGGGGCCGATCAGCGTCATCGTGTCCATGGCCCAGAGGCCCGCTTCGGCTCCTACCGAGGCAGGGCGTCTCGGGGGCCGGCCCGAGGTCATCTGGCGAAGCGGGAAGGCATAAGGAACCACCCGATCCTGCCCGGGATCGACGGGATAACCCGACTCCTGCCAGCGCTCCCACGCCGTCCGCAAGAAGTCGACCATCGCCGGATCGTGCACGGTTGCCAATGTCTCCAAGGGGTGAGACTCCGGATACTCGATCGGGACACCGGCGCGGTCGAGAGCATCGGTGATGCGGGCGACACGCTCTGGGAGCTCCGTGCCGGGAATGGGAACTCCTACCCAGATCTCGGCTCCTGGTTCGTGGAGGGCGGTGTCGGGCGAGTGAATCGCAGTGATCAACCTGTGAGCCGCCCTTCCAGTGAGATCCACAACGACTCCGCCCGTGCCACGAGGTCGCCGGTCGTCGTGTACATCGCCGCCCACGCCATGCGCCGCCGGGTGCGCCACATCTCCTCCGTCTCGGCGACCACGACGTAATCGCGGCCGGGCTCCACAGCCTCGAGGATCTCGGTCGTCAATGTGGCGGTCACTGCGATCGGGTGCGGCGGTTCCCACGTCACACCCCACCCCGATGCACAGTCGAGCGGCGCCCATACGAACGGTGGCTCCACGACTCCGTTGGGAGATGTCCATGCCTGAGGCGTGTACGGAGTGGCGTAGCGGCCATCACCGATCGGGCCGGCGTGAACCCGAAGCGTGTCGGGGCGGGTACCGCACGAGAAGCAGTCCGAGACCACCTCCCGCGCCCCCGCCTCGCCCGTTGACCGCCCCGCCAGGGCGGTTTTGAAGTCGACCGCCTCGGGTGTTCGCTCCGGCGAAGCACCGGGCCGGCGCTCCACGATCACCTTCTCGTCGTGTTTCACCTGGATCACGTCGTTCCGCTGTTCGACATCGAGGGCGACATCGAGCGGAATCGCATTTCGGAAGTCGATCTGGACCGGCTCGGCGAGCATCCCCGCCACTAGGCCGGCGAGATACCCGCCCTGTCCCCGTCCGACGATCCCACAGAACCGCCCATCCACCACCAGGCTCTCACTCATCGCAGCGAGGATATCCGTCGAAACCGAACCCAGGGTATAGGTCCGCCAAAATGGCGGACCACAGCCCAAAGAATGGGACGGGTCATCGATTCGGAGCGCGCGCGGCGCCGCCGATCACCTCAACCCTCGGCGAGTGACGCTCCAGCAGATGTGAGGGTCCGCACCAGTACGTCCTTCTTGACGAGCCCGCTTGCACGCCAACGCTGGGTGACGGTCGACGCTCCTTCTTTCGAGGTGAGCACGATGAACGTCGGCGTCGACTTGACCTTGAACTTGTCGAAGGCGGCAGGCACGTTGGCAGCGTTGATCTTCACGATGTGGGCCGAGCCCTCGAAATCCCGAGCCAACTCGTTGACGATGCCGTCCATGGTCTGGCACGGCATGCAGCCGTACTGGAAGAAGTCGAGGAACACGGGTTTCCCGCTCCTCGCCAGCTCGTCGAGATGATCGAGTGACTCCAGGGCGACGGGCTTGGTACGTTTCTTGAACAGGGCCATGACGATCTCAGCGTATTCGAGATCGGCGATATTCCCATCCCTGGTCTTGGGATCGGTGGAGAGGTACCCTCGATTCGAGCATGCCCGTACCGATCGTCGACATTCGCGACACCATGCAACGGCCGGTCCGTGATCTCAGGATCTCGGTGACCGACCGATGCAACTTCCGGTGCACCTACTGCATGCCCAAGGAGGTCTTCAGCAAGGACTATGAGTTCCTGTCGAGAGATCTGTTGCTGGGCTTCGACGAAATCGAGCGTATCGCCCGCACCTTTGTGACGTTTGGCATCACCAAGATCCGGCTGACCGGGGGCGAACCCCTGCTCCGCAAGGGCGTGGAGGACCTGATCACGAAGTTGTCCCAGATCGACGGCCTCGACGACCTCACGCTCACCACCAACGGCTCCCTGCTCGCCCGCAAGGCCGAGGCGCTCGCCGCGGCCGGTCTCGAGCGCGTCACCGTGTCGCTGGATTCGATGGACGACTCGGTCTTCATGGCGATGAACGATGTGGGGTTTCCCGTGGCTGCGGTGCTCGAGGGCATCGAGGCGGCGAGTCGGGCCGGTCTCGACCCGGTGAAGGTGAACATGGTGGTCAAACGTGGGGTCAACGACGACTCGATCGTCGAGATGGCCCGCCACTTTCGGGGGACGGGACACATCGTGCGTTTCATCGAGTTCATGGACGTCGGGACCACCAACGGGTGGAAGCTCGACGACGTGGTTCCCGGAGCCGAGATCGTCCGTCGGATCAACGAGGTGTTTCCGGTGGAGCCCGCCGACGCCAACTATCGCGGCGAAGTGGCCAAGCGATGGCGGTACAAGGACGGCCAAGGTGAGATCGGCGTCATCACGTCGGTGACGCAACCGTTCTGTGGCGACTGCAGTCGCGCTCGCCTGTCGGCCGAGGGCCGTCTGTACACGTGCCTGTTCGCCACACAGGGCACCGACCTGCGGGCGTTGCTGCGGGGCGGGGCCACCGATGCCGAACTGGCGGCCGTCGTAGAGCGGGTGTGGACCGGCCGTACCGACCGCTACTCCGATCTCCGCACCGAGGGGACGACTGATCTGCACAAAGTGGAGATGAGCTACATCGGTGGGTAGGGCCGGTTGTAGTGCTCTGACCATGGAAAACACATTCAGATGCGGTTCGCGTTCCGCGGGGTTCCGCAGGAGCGCCGAGTGCAGCCTCGATTGCCGCTCGGGCCCCGTCCTCCGACTCGGGCATCAGGTGGGCATAGGTGCGCAAGGTGAAGCCCGGATCGTGATGGCCCAGATACTCGGACACAGCGGATGCTGACCCCATTCTCGAGCAGCACCCAGGCGCAGTGGTGTTTGAGGGCGTGCATCCCGTTGTCCCGGTTTTGCGCCAGCTCGGCGCGCCCTGCAGGGCCGGCTTCCGGGCATTGTGGGTGAAGTACGCCCGGGTGAGGGGTCCCCGATCCCGGTTGGTGGACATCAGCTCTACATCCCGCATACTCTCCACGGGTCGGAGACCCGCGCCAGTTCTCAGCGGTGGAACGAGGGGGCATGTTGTCCATCGCGTCGAAATGTATGGCACCGTCGAACTCGACCGGGTCCACCGGTTCCGTCACCACTGGGAACGCAAAGCCAGCCTTCGCCTCCGCGCCGGCGACCCGGGCGTCCTCGCCGAATATGAGCAGAGAGGGCGTCTCCACGGAGGCACCCACGAACAGATGGAGATCGAGGCCATCAATGCCTGGCAGCAGGTCCGCCACCGATGGGAGAGCGTGGCGCTGATGGCCAACAGCACTGACACCGTCGCCCAGCTCAAACGGCTCGCCCAACACACCTGGATCAGGATCGGCGAACGCGACCTCGACGCACCGTCCATGTGAGTCGGCGACCAGCGGATAGTGGTACCTGATGAGGTGACCACCCGCTGAGACGATCGGACCCTCAGCACCGACTGAAGGCTCATGGTCAAGAACCGAGGCCACTGGACCGTCACTGAAGTCCATCGTGATCGCAGCGTCACGGTCACCGGAAGCACAGGCACAATCCGGCTCGCAGTCGGCAACGTGGCCGAGCAACTCGAACTCGGCTACGCCCAGACCAGCCATGCCAGCCAGGCCCTACCGTCGACACCGCGCTTCTCCTGATGGACACCCCAACGGGCTGTCGGGGTGTCTACACGCAATGACCCGAGGACGAGACGGCAACCACGCCTACGTCGTCGTCGAAGACAACCTGACCGCCCACGATGTACTCGCCCAGGCGATCACACGCGACTGGATCGACCAGCCCGCGGTGGTCCGCAAAGCTCAGCTCGACCCTCGCCACACCCGGCAGCGAGACCCCGCCGTGCTCGCCGAGGAAGACGAATTCGACAAGCTCGAAAGACGCATCACCAGCTCATCGAAGAACGCCGGCGAGTTCGAGTCCAAGAAGCCAAGCGCGCAGCAGGTCACAGTTCGTAGCTGGACATCAACTGACGTCTCGCCCCGGAGTTCGGCAAGACGGGCGTTCGTGCGCTGACTCCGTGTGATCGGTGCGGTCGGAACGCCCCCGGTCACCCTCTGAGCAGGCGGACGCTGGACTCGGGCAGGGTTCCGGTATTCCATGAGCGCCGAGAAACTCGTCTGCGAACATGCGCTTCATGGAGATGCATGAGGGCCAGCTGCTTGTGACCGCGGAGATGGTCCGAGGTCTCGTAGGTGGCCAGTTCCCCGAGTACGCCGGGCTCCCGATCCAGCCGGTTCATTCGGAAGGAACGGTCAATGCGATCTTTCTCATCGGCGAACACTTGGCAGCCCGGTTCCCGCTCCAGCCAGGTGACGTCGACACCACACGGCGGTGGCTGCTGGGCGAAGCCAGCGCCGCCCGTGAGCTACTCGGCCACACCAGGGTCCCGGTGCCCGAACCAGTTGCCATTGGCGAGCCCGGGGCCGGCTACCCATCGCCCTGGTCTATCCAGACCTGGGTGCCGGGCACGACCGCCAGCGAAACGGATACCTCCACATCCGATGACTTCGCCCACGACCTCGCCGAGTTCATCGAGGATGTGCGATCCATCGATGTGGCCGGTCGAACCTTCACCGGAGCCGGCCGCGGCGGTGACCTGCGATCCCACGACGACTGGCTGGAGACCTGCTTCGCCGAGAGCACCAGACTCGTTGACGTCCCTCTACTCCGACGGATCTGGAGACGGCTTCGCCGGCTACCGAGGAACTCACCCGATGTGATGACCCACGGTGACCTGATTCCCGGGAACGTGCTCGTATCAGGAGGCCGCCTCAAAGGCATCCTCGATGTTGGGGGTCTCGGCCCTGCTGACCCCGCCCTCGACCTCGTCGCAGGCTGGCATCTCCTCGATGACGATCGTCGCCAGCTGCTCCGTGACGACCTTGGCTGCGACGACCTCGAATGGGAACGCGGCAAGGCGTGGGCCTTCCAACAGGTCATGGGTGCCATCTGGTACTACATCGAGAGCAACCCGCCCATGCATCGCATGGGCCGACGAACCCTCGAACGGATCCTCGCCGACGAAGGGAACGCGTGAGAACCTCGTTGAGTGACCATCGGCACCGATCCTCGAAGTGCCGATACCGAGTACTTGGCGGGATGATCGTTCGGGTACCAGATTTGGTGATCGGCGCTGAGGAGCGCGACGAGAAAGAGGCTTGATAGGTCAATATTCTGACCTATAATGTTTCAGTATGAGTGACACCCTCCCGTTCTCAGAAGTCAAGGCCCACCTCTCCGAGTTGGCCGACCGGGTCGAAACCCAACACGACCGCATCCTGGTGACCCGCAACGGCCGGCCCTCATTCGTCCTCATGAGTCCAGACGATCTCGAATCCCTCGAGGAATCTCTCGACATCCTCCGAGACGACGAACTCATGACGTCACTTCGGAAATCGCGACGAGAAGCATCCGAGGGCAAGCGACTCCGGCTTCGCGACCACGTTTGAGGCAGCCTCGTGTACGAGGTTGAGATCACGCCCGAGGGACTGCGCCACCTCAACCGACTTCCGGCCAAGGTGCGGCAAGCCGCGCTCGAGACCATCTTCGGTCCAATCTCCGAGAACCCCCAACGGCTGGGCAAACCGCTGGTAGGCGAACTTGAGGGCCTCAGGTCGGCACGCCGCGGTGACTACCGAGTCATCTACGAGATCCTTGAGCAAGACGAGACCGTCCTGATTCACCGAATACAGCACCGCCGGGACGTCTACCGGCCACGCTGACAAACCGCACTCGGACGTGCCGTTCGGCTCGGATCTTCGGTGTGTGCGCTATCGCTCGAGATCGGATGTTCTGCGCCGGACACCGAGGACTGGTCGAGAACCCGTGGATGGGGTGCACTGACTAACGCACCTCGATCGGGTGCGGTCGGACGGCGTATCGTTCTGGTGTGGACAGCACCGCTTCACCCCGCGTCCTCGTCATCGGACTTGATCCGTATCTGGTACCCGGACCGTGGGACCCCGAGCCGGTGGCTGAGGCCATCGAGGCCGGATTGACCAAGTTCGCCGAACATGGCGTGGGCGTCGAGACATGCCTGATCGGCCTCGATGAAAGTGACGACGTGAGAGCGTTCGTCGCCGAGGCGCTGCGAGCACATCCGTGGGAGTGCGTCACAGTCGGCGGTGGACTGCGAGATTCCGACGATCAAGTCGAGTTACTCGAACAAGTCGTCAATCTTATTCGGCGGTGTGCACCCGATGCTGCCATCGCCTTCAACAGCAACCCAGCCACCACCTATGAGGCAGCAGCCCGCTGGATCTCGTGACGAGGCAGCGAGACGGCATGACTGCGATTTCTGTCGGGTTGTTCTATTGACCCTTGGCGCATCGGTACTGCACGACGTCGATGGGCCGGAGGAGGAGGCGCGCCCAGGTTCCGGTATGTGCAACGCCGTCAACTGGGATCAGGTGATCTGGTCGATGACGCGGTAGATCGCCCCGAGAACTTCGGATGGTTCGGTGACGGTGGCCAGGTGGGTTGCATCCAGCTGCTGGGTGGCCCATCCACGAGCGATCGCCTCGGCGTAATGGGCGTCGTACGCCGCACTGAGCTGGACGTAACCGCAGGGCAGCTCGGACCACTGGCTTGGCACGGCGATGTCGTGGTCGTAGAAGGCACGAGGGAGAGTGGGCATGTCTGCCGCGAGCCAGTCACGATCTGCCAGGTTCGGCAGTATCTGTGCGACAACCTCTGGCGGCCACCAATCGAGCCACCGTCGCAACGCCCCGTCAACGGTCTGCTCGTCGAGCATCTCCTTCATGGGTTCCAGGGCGCGATGCGAGCCGGACTCCGGTGGCACGACCGCATCGACGAACACGAGCACCGTTGCCGAGCCCATCGCGGCGCCAATGGCGGGCAGAAACGGCCCGGCGCCGGAGTGGCCAACTACCGCAACCGGCGACTTGAGGCCATCGGCGGCCGCAATCGCACGGTCGGTGTAGTCCTCATGTGGGTGAACAGCGGTCGCCATCGCAGTCAGATCCGGGAGCGCGACCTCCGTTCCACCAGTGCCGGCGAGATCAGCGAGCCGTCGCAGGGACGACGGCCCAACCAGCGGGCTGTGCACAAAGAGAATCGACGATGTCACTTGACCCACCGTACCTCGGCTCGACACCATCGCATCGAACCCGATTCGAGGCCGTGCTCCCTGCCACCACCCCGTTGGAACGCACACGCGCAGCATCGGGGACAGGGCTACGCCCCCACAGCCGGCAGGGCATCCATCGCATACGCCGTCACCGAAAGGGACGCCCCGCTGGTGTGCTCCATCGGCGATCCCGCCAACACCTCTTCGCGCGCCGTTACCGCTCGCCTGCATACCTCGGAGCGCATCTTCACCAACGCCAGCTGCCAGAAGATGGGGTTGTACTGGAGCACGCCCAGCTGACGGCCGAGGCCACCCGGGTCCCGGACGACATCGTCACGGTGAGTGTTCGGGGACCCAAGCTCGAGGTGCCGATCCCGAGCACTCGGGGGATTGTGCGCTATCGAGCAGATCCGGCTGTCGGGCCGGAGATGGGGGCAAAGCCAGCTGAGCGTTTCGTTTGCTTCCGTTGCGAGCAGTACGCCGGGGGCTTCGCTCCACCGTTACGTCGGGTACGGATCAGCGTTCTCCAGCGGAGCGTACGGCTGAAGGTCTGAGCCTTCGAGCGTGATGGTCGTCATCCCTGTGTCGGTTCGGGTCTCGTGGTTCTCCCCGGCCTCCCAGAACGCCGCTTGGAACGCCTCGATGGGGACTTCTACACCATTGGAGCCGGACACGAATCCCGATCCATCGATAACACACAGCAATTTTGGGGCCGTTGCCTCGTGCCGTCCGATCACGCCACCTGGCGGCAGAAACATCACCGACGCCATGCACACATCGCCCGGCTGGCTGAGCAGAACCTGGAGGAAATCGCTGTTGAAGAGGTCGATGCGACGGCCGTGGTCCGCCGAGAAGGTATGGATGCGCACGGCTGAAACCCTACCGGTCTGCGCAACAGGAGGCACCGACGTCAAAGACGTAGGCGCCACGCTCGGTGGCCACAGCACCGCACTCGTACGTGCCGATCCCGTGCACTCGGTGGAATGCTCGTTCGGGTCCCCTATTTGGTGATCGGTGCGGGCTTCCGATTGCACCAGGGCGTGATCAGATAACGGCGAGGATCTGGTCGACTACGCCGATGGGGTCGACCGGTGTGTCAGTGGCGATGGTGACGGTCGGACCGATGCGGAGAGGGCCCAGTGAACGGATCGCCTGGAATTGCTCGAGTACCTCTGCGAATCCCTTCCGCTGATCACCGTGTGCGGGATGTCGTGAGCGGTTGACGAAACGCTCCGCCGCTGTGTGCGGGTCGCAGGTGCAGTGGACCTCCACCACCCGCGCCATCGAGCTCAACCATTCGGTTGGCGTTCCCGATGCAGAAGAAAGCTCCGGGCGCCTCCAGTGCGAGGCCACCACAGCGCCGAGCGACCCCTGAACCAACTGCTGGAGTGTCGCATCTGCTTGTCGGCTCAAACGGGACCGCTCCACCGGGGAGACCTCGCCCGACGGAAACGAGGCTTCGAGCAGGTCGTCTTTGTCGATTACCGGGAGGTCGAGAAGCGGAGCGATCGAGCGGGCGATTGTGGACTTTCCGGCGGCGGGCAGTCCGGAGACGACTACCACCAAGGATCGTGTGGTCTTGGTCATGTCGTGTCCGGGTTGGAGTGGACAATCCCCACGTGATCGAAGACCGCCCGCTCAGGCGGCGTAAGGGAGTCGATGTCGATCGGTGGTGTGGAGGATTGCCGGGTCCAGCGTCGCCACAACAGCTCACCTTCGAAGGACGCGACCGGTTCGTCCGGGTCCACCTCGTCGGAATACCACCATTGGTCTCCATGACGGCGGAAACGCCAAGACCGTCCCGCCGACTCCACTCGGATCCGGTCTGCATGCTCGCGGAGATTGAAGCGACCCAGTGTGTAGGGAAGCCCCCGGGCGAACACGTCCAACACCGTTGCCACGTCGGGGAGCCCCTCAATATCGTCGCCGACCGCCTCTCGTAGTTGTCGTTCGTGAACCCAATACTCGGTCACTTCACGAGCAGCATCCAGCCAAAGCGGGGCCGGCTCGATCCCCGCCCACGAGACACCCAGACTCGGCTCATCGAGGCGCCGGGACAGCCACAGCTGGTCGGCCACCGGACCCGCCCACTCCAACATATCCATCATCAGGTGCGGGCTGAGCCGGCGGGAAGCGACCACCCACTCCTGATTGGTCCGGTCCACCAGTTCCCCCAGAGACTCGCCCGTGCGAGCTGGATTGCGTTCGCTGTGGCCACGAAGACCGCTGATTCGACCGAGAACGTCGCCAACGACATGGGCCAGCAAGTCGGCCACATCCCATCCGGCGCATGCCGTGGGACGCCGCCAATCATCGGCTGCCAATCCGCGCAAGAACACCATCAGCCGTTGGCGCTGCGAGGCGAATACCGGTCGAAGATCAACCGGGGCACCAACCTGTACGACTGAAACCTTCACCCAGGGAGTCTGCCATGGCACTCAAGCTGCCGATGCCCAGCACCGCCAACCGACCTCAACCGAAGCACGCGGGAGTTTCTGCCGTCGAATCCCGCTGGACGAGTTGACCCCAACACCGCCACAGTCCGTGTTCGATGGGCGGCCACCAGTGCGAGCAGATGTGAGGATATCGAGTACTTCATGGACGGCTCATTCGCACGCCTGATCTGGTGATCCCGAGCGGCTCCGGCGGGTAGCCTCGGGGGGTCGGTGGTGACGAGATGCCGTTCCGGTGGCCTGGGACAGATCGGAGGTGTCAGGGTGAAGTTCGGACTGTTTGGCTTGCACCGGGGGCCAGGAATCGCTCCCGATGTACTCGCCCGCCGAGCCCAAGCCGCCGAGCAGGCCGGGTTCGAGTCGCTCTGGGTGGGTGACCACATCGCGTTGCCGGCCGATCTCCCTGGATCAGACGAGCCGCGGCTGGAGGCCTTGGCCGCATTGTTCTACCTGGCGGCGGTGACGTCGACGGTGCGTCTCGCTGCCGGTGTCCTGGTGATTCCGCAGCGAAACCCGTTGCTGTTGGCCAAGCAGCTGACATCGCTAGACGTGTTGTCAGAGGGACGCTTGATCGTGGGCGTAGGCGTGGGCCACATCGAAGCGGAGTTGGCCGCGCTCGGTGTCCCCATGTCGGAACGGAGGGCTCGAACAGAGGATCGCTTGGCTCGGATGCGGGATCTCTGGGCGGCGCCGCGCACGGCTGGAGATGGCACTGTGGACCAGGGGGTTGTGCAGTTCCCGCCACCAGTACAGGATCCGCACCCACCGATCGTGGTCGGAGGTCACTCGCGAGCAGCACTTGCCCGAGCGGCTCGCATTGGTAATGGATGGTTCGGCTGGCTCACCCCGCCTGACCGGACATACGAACTGATCCAACACCTCGAGGAACTCGTCGTTGCCCAAGCTCGGCCAGCCATGCTGGGGCGACTCGAGATCACCGTCGCCGCCCCGGCCGAACCTACGCTCGATGTCGTCGAGGCGTATGAGCGGATCGGTGTCAGCCGGCTCGTCGTCGGGCCGGACACGGCCGAAGGCAACGAACCCGACCGCTTCATCGAGACGTTCCACCGGGAGGTCCTCGGGCGCTGTCCCAGTGAGGCTTGACGGCCGAGTAGTCGACTCAGCCGGCCACGGCGGGTGACCCGAGCGACCGAGCCAGCAGCGCACGATGTGAGGATATGTGCGACGCCGGCGGCTCCTGAGTAACTGAGCTCTGTAGCGTGGAATCGGTTGTGTTGTCGTGCGAAGGGACGAGGGATGGACTTCGCCGCACTCAAGGAGCAAGCGGAGTCTGCGCTTGCGGTATCTCGTTCGGGCCGCCGACGCCCTCGCGGCTCCGGCTGGCTACCGGGAGGAGCGGCGCGTGCTGACCTTCGTGCTCGAGGCGGTGGCGGACGGCCAGGTCGTGCAGGAGGTCGTCCACCTACGTGAGATCGGGCGCCTGCACGGGGCCGACATCACCGCTCCGGGCTCGTTCGTCTCCGTGGAACCGGGGCGCGACACGATCGCGAAGGCCCGAACGAGCAGGCTGCCAGGTGGCCGACCAATCGTTCATCCGTAGGACGCGTGGGACGCGTCTTCCGCTACACAATCGGATTCCCCGAACCTCGATCTTTGGAGAGAACTCATGCGCATCGCCCAAACCACGCGCCGACCGACGGACTTCCAGCAACCCGTCGACGAGAACGCGCTGCAACGGGCCTTGGAGCAGCACCTCCCCCGCCACACGGTGCGGCAGGTCGTCGAACTCGACGCGGGACTCTTCAACAACGCCTACCGCGTCGACACCGACGCCGCGTCTTTCGTCCTGAAGGTCGCGCCCCACGATGCAGTCCCGGTCTTCTTCGTCGAACGGCACATGATGGCGCGCGAGCAACATCTGGCGCCTCGACTGCGCGCCGCGCATCCGCTCGTGCCCGAGTACGGCGACTTCTTCGACATCGCCGATCGGCCGGCGTTCCTGCAGCGCTTGGTTCCGGGGCGACTCTGGCACGCAGTCGAGGCCGACTTGAGCGCCGAGGAGAATGCGATTCTCTGGCGTCAGCTGGGCGACTTCGCGCGCACCCTGCACACCGAAACGGGCGATCGCTTCGGCTACCCGGACCCATTCGTCCACGCGACCAAGTGGTCGCGCTTCATCGAACTCAACGTCGAGGGTTTGGCCGAGGACTGCCGGCGACATGATGCGCTCCACCCGGAGGTCGAGGACTTCTTGGCGCTGTTCCCTCGCTTCGGTCGCCGCCTCGACGAAGTGACCACGCCGCGCTTGCTGCACGGCGACCTGTGGCCTCGTAACATCCTGATCGACGGCGAGGGGCCCGACATCCACATCGTGGCCGTGGTCGACGGCGAACGTGCCTTCTGGGGCGATCCGCTCGCGGACTGGGTTCTGATCCTCTACGACGTTCCCGAAGCCTTCTGGGTCGGCTACGGCGAGAATCTCGCGAAAGGAGGCGATCCCGTGCGGATCGACGTCTACAAGGGCATGAACTTCATGCTGAACATCCTGGAGGCGAAGCGATTCGAGGAGTCGGACGCGGGTCCGCGGGAGAGGCTCGGCGCGGTCAATCGGCGCCTGCGTTCCGCTTCGGCTTGAGCCTTGCGGCTCGGACAGGGGACGGGATCCGATCGAAGGTTCCTCGAAGGCCGTTGACTCTGGATTCGCGACTGTGGAAAGCTGAACGCCGCTCGCCCGTCCGACGCTCCAACCTCGAGGAGTCACCGTGCACAGCAGTCCTGCCCGCCATCACGTCGTCCTCTGGCTCGCGATGCTGGCGTTCGGCCCACCTGTCGACGCGAACGCACACAGGCTCTCGGTGCTCAACCCAGCACGCTTGGCCGGCACTCGACGCTACCCGTCCCCTTATCTGGAAGACGACAGGCCCAAACGCCCACAGGCAGCGTATAACGACGGCCGGACGACTCGAGATCGGCCGAGGGAAGTGCTCCCGATCCGGCATGTTGTTGCACCTCGCTCGATACAGACCGTGGCAACCGGTGAGCACCACGCTCAGTGACGACCCGACGAGAGGCAGGCGCTCCTGGAGGTGCCGTTCGGCGCTATTGCGCGTAGTGGGTGTTCTCGCTCCGGAACCGTTGATCTGAGCGGGATGGTGCTGTATCTTGTGCTGTATGTCAGCAACTCGCACGCAGGTGTACCTCACCGAGGAGCAGCGCCAGCGCATCGACGCCCTGGCCGAAGCGGAAGGCGTGACCATGGCCGAGATCATCCGGCGTGCTCTCGACTCGTACCTCGAAGACGAGACACCCGATCCCGAGCTGGCGCTGGCGGCGACTTTCGGTGCAGCTCCGGACGCCGCCGTGCCGAGCCGGAACGAATGGGATCGTGGCTGACATCCTCGTCGACACCGATGTCTTCATCGACCACCTCCGGGGCGCCCGACAGCTCACTCCCGGTCGCCACCGGCTGCACTACTCGGTCATCACACGAGCCGAGCTCTTCGCCGGCAACACCGCCTCCAATCTGGTCAGCACCCTCCTCGCTCCATTCCGGGAGATCCCGGTGGACCGCACGGTGGCGGAAC
This sequence comes from uncultured bacterium, assembly GCA_963785075.1. Classification (GTDB taxonomy): domain Bacteria; phylum Actinomycetota; class Acidimicrobiia; order Spongiisociales; family ZC4RG35; genus JAOUGY01. The sequence goes on along the minus strand of CAWATW010000006.1, from coordinate 788,119 downwards.
GTGCCGGACGAATACGTAGGGAGAGTGGCATCCGTCTCCCCGACGCCCTCATCGCCGCAACGGCGATCGAACACAGTCTGGGTCTCGCTACCAGGAACCGATCCGACTTCGAGCCGGTGCGCAGTCTCCGGGTGAGGGACCTGTAGGCGCACTCGTAGGTGCCGCTCGGCGTGGTTCGGAGGGGCGGGCGTTATGGCGCAAACCTGGCGATCTGCGATGCTCGGAGGCTTCCGCGCGACAATCCAGTAGCGTCGGGTTTCCGGCGACCTCAGACAGGAGGCAGCAACGGTGGCCTCCTTCATGGAGCATCCAAGCAAGGCAAGCCGCTACACGAGCGGCACCTATGTCGTCTATCCGGGCGCACTCGAGGAGGACACAACGGTCTGGTTCGCGTTCGACGCTGACCGGGAGCTGTGGGAGGGTGTACTGGCCATTCGCGAAGCTGGGGATCGGGCCCGTCTGGTTGGTGTCCCCCTCTGGACGTACGGCGTGAACCTTGACGACGTCGTGGAGCTCATCGAATCGGGGGAGGGCGCGCCCGTGGCGGTCCGAGTGGTTGATCGGAGCTCCAACCGGACGTTTCGGGTGGTCTTCCAGGACCTGAAGCCCGGGGATCACGATGATCGTTGGCGACAGATCCTCATCGACATGGAGCCCTGGGGTTGCTGGTTCGATGTTCTCGGCCCTGGGTATCTCGCAATCTCTGCCCCGGAGGCAACCGCCGAGGCCGTCCAGCGGTACCTGAACCAGAGGGCAATTGCAGGCGACTTCACCTACGAGCGGGGAGACGCCACGTAGCCTGTTCTGGATCCGGCAGATCGGATGCATGGACCGATGAACGCTCGCCGCAGATCGTGGTCACCTCGGAGGACCCGGGTAGCGCTGGATGTGCCGATCCAGGGCATTTTGCGGAAGGCGTGATATCGCTCCAGATTTGGCGATCTCGGGCGGGAAGGTCTACGGACGTGGCCGCAGGCCGACGTGATGAGACAAGCGGGCGTGGGCCGGAGTCCGGAACCGACTGCTGGCTGACGGTCGATGGCCATCTCTATCGATCCCGCCCCTGCGGGTAAGCATCTCGTTGCCTTCGCCAAGGGATTTGGTTTGCGAAAAAGGGCTGACGTACTATGCCCGGCGAGCCTGGGAGGTGGCCGTTGGTCATGCGGGCACTGATGTTTGTGGGTTTGGCTGCTGCGACACTGCTACTTGCCGCCTGCTCCAGCTCTGCGGATCCTGCTGAGTGCCCGCTCCTACCGCGACTGGATACTGGATCAGAGAATTCCGAAGCGGCCGAGGCGCTGTTTAGGCTCCCGCTCGATACCGTCGCGAATCCATCCCATAATGCGGATTTTCAGGAGCATGGCGGGACATATCCGGATGTCGAGTACCACGCTGCTGAGGACTATCACGCTCCGGCTGGGACGCCTGTCTATGCGATGGCCGACGGTGAGGTGTCCTTCTCGGGCCGCATGGGGGGATACGGGTGGTTGGTGATCGTTGACCATCCCTGGGCGAATCTGTACTCGCTTTATGGCCACCTGAGCCCGGGCCGCTGGAGTGTCGACGCTGGGGCCGTGGAGAAGGGCGACCTTCTCGGGTATCTCGGCGATGAATGGGAGAATGGTGGGTCCAGGGAGCGCCCGCTGATAACCCATTTGCATCTGGGGGTGCGCGCTGGTCAACGAGCTGGGTATCCCGGTGGCGGAGAGTGGCGGTGGATGGCGGGTTGGGTCAAGCCTTGCCCCAGCGATCTTGGGTGGATCCGACCTTCCGATGTGATCGCTGCCCAGATCGTGCCAGACGGTGGATTCACTGCACCCGAAGGCAAGCTGCTCGAACGGTGGAGTGTCGAGCTCATTCTTCTGGGGCTCACAGCCGGCGGGGTCTTCACGTGGATTGCCATTGGCGTGCATCGCAGGAGCTGGATCATCCCGGTTTGGGTTAGTGGCTTGGCCGTGATCGGTGGTCTCTATCTCATGCGCAGGGGCTACGTACTCGTGCCCTACGGCCTCTACACAGCCGCACTGATTGGTGTGATCGCGGCCGGACTCACCGCATACCACAGCTGGAGAACCCAGCCATGACCGACAATCCCGATCTGTCCGGCCTGGCAAAGCAGCCACCGCAATTTGGAAGGATATGCCGAAAAGATGGCGGCAGCGGCGCTGGGTGAAGGTGCGCAGATCACTCACTACCGCGAGCGATATCGAGCGCCCACGAGTGCACCCGAACCGGCAATATGCATGTGATCCCAGATATTGGGATGCCACTGTGTGTGGCGCGGGCTGTGGTCGAGAGCGCATCACTGTCCGAACGAGGGAATCAGCGTTCGGGCTGGCGGCATTCTCGGCTCGTTCCGCGGATATCCGCGGGAGGACGGAAAACCACGCCAGAGAACCAACGGTGATGACAAACGTGCAAATCGTGTTTCCCCAGCTCAGAGAGTGTTTCCAGTGACGACGCGAACTCTGCGTCGCACAGCGTGGACCACGCTCCGACTTGGGCTGGTCCGATGACGTCATCCTGACATGCGATGACGGGCCCACCCCGAGTCGCGGACACTCTCAACCGGGCGGCGGCTCGTCTGTGGTGAGTAGAGCTTGGAGCGGGGCGCTGCCGACGACGTCGGGCACCTCACCTGCCAGGTGTGGATCGATCGTGACCAGCGCATCGGCCTGGCGCTGTGAGAGAGCGAGGTATTCGGCATCGCGGAGGGAATCCCATTCGTGTGGACGGCGATCCGCCACGCCGTGGCGCGTGATACTCGATCGCCGAGAAGTCTCAACTTCACTGCTGTCAGCCGCTCGTGGACCCCCAGAGCCGACTTCTCGGTACGCGTTCCTCGCCGGACATCGTCCAGCAGCAGCTGCAGAGCCTCGGAGCGGATGGAGTTCGGCGCGACCAGCTGATGGTCGGGGTCGACTCGGAGGTCGTTGTCCACGATGTTCACCAAGGTTGGCGCGTCGATGACTAGCGCGCCATGAGTCGGCAATCTACCCCAGTCGTCTGCGGACGGCGGACATCGGGCTTGGGCACCGAGACCGCCAGGCAACAAGCCGCAAGCAACGAGCGACAGGCCGGAGCGCGACCGACGTGGGTGCGTTCTTGCTCGTTCCCCGTTCGTTGCTCGCTCCTCGCTCGTAGCCCGTTGACTAGTCCCGACCTACCCCGATTTGGTCCCTGGAAGGGGAATCCGGCCTCTATGCGGGTCTGTGCATGTGCGCGAGGGTGAGGTGGGCCAGGGGCTCAGTGGGGATGGTCTGGCGGTGGATGACGGGGGTTGTTCGGGCCTGGCTCCGGCGTCCCCGGTTGGGAGGATGTCATGTGGCACACGCGACCACAGTTGTGGCGTCGCGTACCTTTCGTACTGCTCGCGGTTGTGATGCTGGCGGCGATGGCGCCGCTGGCGGCTACCGCGGACGAGGAGCCGAGTGAGGGAGCTCACAATCTCTCGGTTCCTTTGATCTTCTCCGAAGGCCTCGGCCTCAGCGGTGCGGCCGTCGACGAAGCCGACGCGACGAGTACCGGAATCGGTGGGCTCTTCAAACCGGCGTGTGGCGGTGTCGAGACCTGGGGCGACGACGACGCAGTCCGCTACGAGGTGGTGGAGCCGACGTACGAGATCTTCTTGAACGACTCACTGGCGCCGGCGGCGTCGACCGATGTCACCACGGGAACCGTCCAGCCGCTCCCGGACGAGGGCGATTACTTCTTGCAGCCGCCCAAGTCTCCACTCGTCGGCAGCAACGCCGATGGTGCTGACACGTGTTGGCAAGCGGATTGGGTCGACGGAACCGACTTCGCCGAGCCGGTGGATGTCACCCGGGCCGATTGGGGCGACAACATCGTGAGCGTCGGCTGGCGGGTCGGCGTGCCGATTCGAGTCGAGGTCGGGCTGTTCCAGGATGCGGTGGCGCCCGGGCTGTTCCAGGACGACACCCCGATGTCCGGCTTCCCGATGACCTCCCTGTGGCCGCCGCCGGTGATCGACGGCATGCCAGCGGGCGTGGGCGGTGGGATGCCGCTCGAGATCTGGGGTACGGCGTCTTCGGAAGGCGCAGGGATGCAGACCCCGGCCGAATACGCCGCGATCTACACCCGGGCCGCCCACCTGACGATCGATCGTCTGGCCTGGGCGATGGAACAGACGCCGTCTGGCCTGATCCCCGATTCGCTCGACGATGCGTATGCCGACTGGGTGGCGCAGGGCATCAGCGACGAGACGATCTGGGGAACCACACCGGGAGAGGGTGCCTTCGGGGCCGAGGTGAACCAATCCGGCAAGGTGGTCTACGGCAAGCAGCTCAACGCAGCCGGCCCGGGCTGGTACCGGCTGACGTTCTCGATCGATCGAATGGTCGGCGACGTGCCGTCGAACGTGGAGATCGGCGGTTTGGACCCGAGTGACATCGCAGCCGAGCGATATCACCCGGTCTTCGTGGAGGATGCCGTCAACGGCAACTACATGTACCTCGACATCTATGTGTCCGATGGCGGCACGACGCCGGTGTACAGCCCTCTGGTGGGTCAGGTGGTCGACGATGCCGACGATCCGCTCTCTGGAATCGATGTCACCGCGTACACGCCGTCGGATGCAGCCGCGGGTGTCGTGACCAGCGACGCAGGTGGCCTGTTCACGGCCGACCTTCTGCACGGGAGCTACAAGCTCTTGCTCGAGGATCCTTCCGGCGTCTACGTGTCGGAGTGGTACGAAGATGCCGATGATCTGATGTCGGCCGACCTCGTCACCGTTCCGCAGATGAAGACCATCAAAGCGGTTCTTGCAGTGCCTGCACATCCGGGTGTGGTTCAAGGCGTGGTGAGCGACGCTCTCACGGGGGCACCGCTATTCGCCGCCAAGGTGGAGATGTACCAGGCGGGAGTCGAGGTGGAGAGCTACATCACATCCAGTGATGGGGCGTTCCACTTCACGCTCCCAGCCGGCAGCTACACGATGATGACGAGTGGAACGGGATACGTGTCCCAGTGGTACGACGGCGTCGCAAACGCTGCTGATGCCAAGGCGCTCGTGCTCGAGTCCGGAGCCAAACTCGTCGTCGATGTCGGTTTGGAGCGAGTTGTCGTCGCATTCGACGACTTCCTGGATGTGCCGGCGGATCACCTGTTCTACGGCGACATCGCCTGGCTGCGTGCGGAAGGCATCACGTTTGGATGCAATCCGCCGGACAACACGATGTTCTGCCCCGATGACCCTGTCACGAGGGGCCAGATGGCATCGTTCCTCGTGCGCGCTATGGACCTGCCCGCACCGGAGGGTGATCACTTCGACGACGACGGGACGAGCGTCCACGAGGGAGACATCAACTCGATCTACGAGGCCGAGATCACGATGGGTTGTGATCCCCCTGTGAACTCCATGTTCTGCCCGGAGGACCTGGTCACCAGGGCGCAGATGGCGTCGTTCCTCGTCCGAGCCCTCGACCTCCAGGCATCGACCGGGGACTACTTCGAGGACGACGAAGCCAGCGTTCATCAGGCCGACATCAACAGTCTCGCCGAGAGTGGCATCACGAAGGGATGCAACCCGCCCGACAACGACGATTTCTGTCCTGACGACACCATGACCCGCGGCCAGATGGCGGCCTTCCTCCATCGGGCCTCGGCGTTCATGAGTTGAGCGGCGTGGGGTTCGCGTCTCGAGGCGCGAATCCCACACCCGAAAGGAGTGCTCGATCATGCCCAGCAGTCTCCGATCTGCGGGTAGGCGGCTCGCCGCTTTGTCCACCGCAGTGCTGCTCGTGTTCTCGGGGAGCGCCGTTGCCTTCGCCCAGCATGACGGGGGCCATGAGGGGACAGCCGGCCTTTCGTGTCCCGACCTCGTTGCGGGGTCCGCGACACTGACCATCTCGCCGGGGTCCTTCAACGCTCCGATCACGGGATCGGATGGTGTCATCGACGTCACGGTGACGCCCGGAGAGTCCGATCTCGGACCGGTCTTCGGCTTCGGGTCGAACACTGCGGTGGACGCAGTGATCGTGGCGGGGGGACCGAAGGTCATGGCGTGGGAGTACGAGCCGCCGACGACGGGGGCATCGGGACTCCATGCGCCTCTCAACATGGAGGGCACCCACTACCACAAGCCAAAGACGATCTCCGTTTGCTACCGGGTGGAGCCGCCGGAAATTGCGCTTGCTCTGTCCAAGGCCGACTCGGCCGACCCTGTGAGGGTCGGTGATCGGTTCGACTATGTGATCACAGTGTCGAACATCGGCGGCGAGCCCTTCTCGACCGTCAGAATCGAAGACCCGATTCCGGCGCTGGTGAGTGTGGTTGAGGTGGACGGGTGCCCCGCCTGGGATGGATCGGCGTCGATCGTGTGTGACATCGGCGTGATGGCACCGGAGTCTTCGGCGTCGGTGGTGATCACCGTGGAGGCGGTGGAGGCTGGGATCGCCCTCAACCATGCAACCGCCTCGGCGACCACGCCTTCGGGATCCACGCTGACCGATGTGGCCTCGGAAGCGACCGTCATCGAGAAGAAACACGAGGACGGTGGCGACGATCACGACCATGGCTCACTGTCGTGTGACGTGTTCGGACCTGGACTCGTGGCTATCGGCGCCGGCGAGGAAGCCCTCCACGGATCGGCCGCAGTCGTCGGCGACCACGTGGCGACCGTGACCTTGTCGCTGTACGAAGTTGAGATGGGAAAGCTGTTCGACTGGGCGTCGACCTATCCGATCGCGGGTGTGATCACCGTGGGAGGCAACGAGACGCTGGCGTTCCCCTATCCACCGTTGACCTTCTCAGGAAGTGGGCTCCACGCGCCGGTTGCGGGTGGCGAGACGCACTACCGCGGGCTGAGGCAAGCGGCGTTCTGCTATTCGCCCGGACCGTTCGTGGATGTGGGCATCGACATCACCGTCGACGAGCCTCGGGTTCTCGTCGGTGACGCTCTGCAATACACCCTGACAGTCCTGAACCGAGGGGTGGCCTCGGCCGAGGATGTGTCTCTCACTGCCAAGTGGTCCGACTCACTCGACATCGAATGGAACGCCGGCTGGAGCGATCTCGGGGTGATCGAAGCCGGCGAGCAGATCGTGATGTCGGTGGCCGGTGGAGCGTATTCCGTCGACGGGGCCGCGTCGATGACGGTAACTGTGACTGCGTCGAACGAAGACGAGGGCATGGCGGGGGACAACTCGGCCGAGGCCTTGGTCGAGATCCTCGAGACCACGACGCATGACACTGGTCCGCAGCCCGAGGCCCCTCCGACCTCGGCGTCGATCGCGACGACCACCACCGGACCTGAGGTCCTGGGTGTGTCGACCACGACAACCGTGGCCCCTGCAACCCTCGACACCCTGCCGTTCACCGGTGCGCCGCTCGAGGCCCTCGCCACTCTGGCGGCGACGTCGATCCTGTCGGGTGGCGTCCTGTTGTGGTGGGCGAGGCCCAGGTGGCGCGAGGTGGATCTGATTCTCTACCGGCCGGGAGAAGAGCCCCTCATCCCCTGGTGAGGGGCGAGGCACGGCTCCGACAGGTGCCGTGCCCGGCGGCCGTGCTCTGTCGGGGTGTCGGAGCGCGGCCGCCAGTTCCCCTGTCTCTTTGGTTCAGGATCACGCACCAAGCCAAACGGGTCCGGGGTCCGGGTCACCCACCTGCGGTCTCCGCAGGAGCATGTCGCGTCTGTTGCGGGTCCGGGGTCCGGACCTCGGACCTCGGGACTTCGGACTTCGGAATTCGGACCTCGGAATTCGGACCCGTGACTCGTGACCAACTCACTCGTATGCAATCGCCTGAAGTATGTCCATCCTCGTGGCGTTCCAGGCGGGGATGATGGCAGCGGCCACGCCCGTGATGAGCGCTCCAGCGAGTGCGGCGATCACCCACACCCAGGGAATGCCGAGACTCACCCCGGAGCCCGCGATGCCGATCGAAAGCGCCCAGCCGGAGAACATCCCGATCGCCAGGCCGAGCAGAGTGCCGAAGGTCGCGATCAGCATGGACTCGAAGCGGATCATGCGACGGATCTGCTTCTTCGTCATCCCGATCGCACGAAGCATCCCGGTTTCTCGGGTGCGCTCGAACACTGCGAGGTAGAGCGTCAGCACGATCCCGATCACGGCCACGATCACCGACATGATCAGGAGCCCGGCCACCAACCCGACGACGGCGTTGAGTGCGCCCCGTATCTGGTCCGCCAGGTCGGACGCGCTCTGCACCTGAACCGTCGGGAAGTCGGAGATCGCATCTTCGATCGTTGCCTTCATCGCCGCGGTGTCGCTCCCCTCCTCGAGCAGGACGGACAGCGTCCCATCGAGTGGCCGGTCTTGCAGGCTCGCCACCTCGTTGTAGTCGAGGTAGTACGACTGTGAGTCCGAGAGGTCGCCGACGTAGTCGAAGATCGCCACCAGCTCCGCCGGATACGGCTGGGAACCGATCATGAACTCGACCATTTCGCCGATGCTCCAGCCCCTCGTCTCCGCTTCCACGGCCTGGACGGCGAAAGTGTTCGGTCCGAGCTCGTCGAGGGAACCCTCGATGTTCTCGTAAGCAAAGCTGACCCCGATCGTCGATGGTTCCACGCCGAGAGCGAGAGTCGACGCCCCTCCCGGCAGGCCGATGGTGAGATAGTTGGTCCGCGACACCACCTCCACCCCCGGAACTGCCTGGATCTCGGCTGCCACCTCCAAGGGGATGCCGGCGGTGGGGTCGAATCCGGAGGGTTGGACGACGAAGTCCGAATTGAAGGTCTCGTCGATGGTGCTGAAGATCGTGTCCTGGACGGACTGCGACAGCACCGCCACGGTCGCCACCAGGCCGACGCCCACCATGAGGGCACTTGCCGTGACCGCCGTTCGTCGGGGGGTGCGCCGGGCGTTTTCCCGGGCAATGGTGGCCGACATCGATCGAGCGAAGTACCCGAGGGCAGAGAGCACCGGGCGCGCCAACGTCCGGGCCAGAACGAACAGCGCCACGAAGGTCAGGAGACATCCTGCGCCCACGAGGATGACGGGTGTGGACTCGCCGGTGAGCGCACCCCTGTCGGATGCCTGGGCGATCCCGGCGAACACCAGCGCAAACGCCCCTGCCAGCACGACTACGCCCGCCGGCGACCACCACCGTTTCACGGGCCGCAGGTCGGGCTGGTCGCGCAGGGCCTCGATGGGTGTGATACGGGTGGTCCGCCAGGCCGGCACCAGCGCCGATACGAGCGTCGTTGCGATGCCGACCACGACGCCGACGAGAACAGTGCGTGGCGACACAACCAACCCGGTGTCGGGGAGCTCCGCAATGGCTCCCAACAGCGATCGGATTCCCACAGCCAGCACCACACCCGCGAGTACGCCGATCAGAGACGCGATCACACCGACGATCACCGACTCACCGAGAACGGAGCGCACCAGCTGGCGCCGGGTGGCGCCGAGCAGACGCAGCAGAGCGAGTTCTCGTCCGCGCTGTGCCACCACCACACGGAAGGCGTTGTAGACCACGAAGGAGCCGACGATCAACGAGATGCCGGCGAACACCAACAGGAACGTGTTGAAGAATCCGATCCCCTGTTGAAGCTGGTCGGCCTGCTCCTGCGCCGCTTGCCTCGCGTCGATGGCCTCCACGTCGTCAGGGATGACTTCGGAGATACGGTCGACCGCAGCTGCCACGTCGACTCCAGAATCCAACGCCACGGTGAAGCTCGTGACGGACCCGTCGACACCGAGGAACGCTGCGGCAGTGTCCAGATCGAGTGCAAGGAAGGCGGCGCCGAACCCGAAGTTCCCCTCCCCGAACGAGAACGTCCCGACCACCTCGAATGTCTCGGCCCGGGAGATCCCGGCCATTTCCACGGTGTCGCCGATCTCCCAACCGCGCGACTCGGCGGTGGCGCCGTCGACGACGACCTGCCCGGGGCCATCGGGTGCATCGCCGGTGAGCTGGAGTGTGCTCTGCCCTTCGGGCCACGAGATCACGAAACTCGGTGCTCCCTGTGCCGGCTGGTCGTCGTCGGAGACCAGCGTGGCGAACCCCTGAATCTCGGGCTCCACGGATGCCACCCCGTCGACCTCGAGAATCCGATCACCCAGCTCTTCGGGGATGAGCGGGAATGCCTCGGACGACGCCGCTGCTGCCGCCACCACAGGTTGCACCACGATGTCCGATCCGGGGTCGACACTGGCGAATGCTTCTTCGAATGCGGCAGAGAGCGAATCGGTGAACACGAACGACGCGACCACGAAGGCCACCCCGCCCACGATGGCGACGCCGAGCAGCGCCGTCCGGAGCTTGTGCTCCCACAGGTTGCGAAGAGAGATCTGAAGCATGGTCAGCTCTCCAGAGCTTTGATCCGCTCGAGAATCGACTCGACGGTGGGCGTCGTCAGCTCGTCCACGGGACGGCCGTCACGAAGGAACACCACGCGGTCGCTGTAGGCGGCGGCAGCACTGTCGTGGGTCACCATCACGATGGTCTGTTCGAACTCGTCCACCGCCCTTCGCAGAAACGACAGCAGATCGCGCGCCGAGTTCGAGTCGAGGTTGCCAGTCGGTTCGTCTGCAAAGATGATCTCGGGTCGCCGCACCAGGGCTCTCGCTGCCGCGGCACGTTGTTGTTGCCCCCCCGACAGCTCGGTGGGTCGATGTGTCAGCCGGTCCCCGAGCTCGAGGATCCCGACCACCTGGTCCACCCATGACTGGTCGAGCGAGGCGCCGGCGATCCTCGCCGGCAGCTCGATGTTCTCTCGTGCGGTGAGCGTGGGGATCAGGTTGAACGCCTGGAAGATGAAGCCGATCCGATCGCGGCGCAGCAGCGTCAGCTCGTCGTCCGAGAGCGTTCCGAGGTCGGTGTCGCCGATGGTGACCGTGCCCGAGGTGAGGCGATCGAGCCCCGCCAGACAGTGCATGAGCGTCGACTTGCCCGACCCCGATGGCCCCATGATCGAGGTGAGCGTCCCCCGTTGGATATCGATCGTCACGTCGTCGAGTGCCGTCACGGCTGTTTCGCCGTATCCGTACACCTTGGTCGCATTCACCGCGCGGGCTGCCGTTGTCATCACATCCTCCATGTAGTGCGGCCACCGCCCGGGCGCCGTTCGTCGGCGCCCGAGTCTATGCGATGCCTATTGGTGCGGATCGCGAGGCGGGGCGCCGGGCGGGCCGAACCTCTCGAGCCCGTCCTCGATCATCTGCGCCGTGTCGACGGAGAACCATGACCGGCCGTCCTCGCCCCAGCTGCGCCATAGGTCTTCGTCCACAGGATCAAACGCGGTTCGGTCGAGAACGCTCTGAATGGATCCGCCGGCGAGGAGTTCGTCGAGGGCCACGGGCAGGATCGATGCCGGATAGAGCGCACAAGTGGTTTGCCGTGCTCCGCCTCGATCGGTCGGAACGAGCGGCAGGTCGCCGATCTGCTCGGTCAGGTGCCGGAGGGTTTCGGCTCGCACCCATGGTTGATCGGTCGCCACCAGCAGCACCGGTGCCGCACCTCCGTGCTCCAACGCCGCCACCAGTCCGGCGAGTGGGCCACGTCGCTCGGGAACCGGGTCGGAGAGACCGGCGATCCCGAGAAGCCCGTCGGGGCGTCCGGCGACGACGACTCGGTCGCACACCGACCGCAAGGCGTCGAGTGCCCACGCCGCCATCGGGCGTCCGGCCACCTCCACATCGGCCTTGTCGGTCCCCATTCGGGTCGAAGCGCCACCGGCCAGCAGCACCCCGATCGGTCGTACCATGAGCTGATGATCTCACGTCGCACCCTCGGATGGGTCATTGCAGCCTGGACGCTGATCAGCTGGGGAGGTCGAATCGGTCTGCTCACCGACGCCGACACGGCCGATCTCTGGTCCTGGCTGAGAATCGGCGGGTCTCTGGCTTTGGGACTCGTCACGGCCGCTGCCTTCGTTTCCGGACGTGTCGTGCGGGGCACAGGCTACGTGTTTGCGGTGTGGACCGGCTTCGTGTGGGTTCGATCGCTGGTCACGGTGTGGACGGAACCGAACACGCCGGCGTTTCGCCTCGTCCACACGGCATTGGCCCTGGTGTGGTTCGCTCTCGTCGCAGGGACCGTCAGAGCCGTTCAGGCGACCGGTTCGGCAGCGGGTGCCATCGGCGTCGAAACGCCTGGCGGCACCAGCTCTCCGAGCCGTGACACGACGTCGTCGATCGAGCGGTAGTACACCTCGCCCACCGACACACCTTGAAGCGGGCGCGGGATGCGGGTTCCCTCCGGCGCAGCCATCAAAACCGGTACACCGACCGCATAGGCGTACCCGGCTGCGACCACTCCATAGCCGTGATGCAGGTCGACCACCACTGCTGCGGCGGAGTCGATCGCACGCCTCGTGTGCGCCATCGACTCGTGTGGCGTGTAGCCGACGTTGCCCCAATCCTCGATGTCCCGAGCCGGGCAGATCACCCGATAGCCGGCCCGCTCCAGCAGCCGGATCATGAGCTCGGCATGGGCGCGTTCGGGATTCTCGATCGATGGGCCGGCGAGCACGATCGTGGGCAGAGGGGCAACCGCAACTCGCGCACCGCGTGTCACCCGGTATCCCGCCCATATGAGCGCAGCCGCCACCATGAGTGAGAGCTCGAAGGTGGTCGTCTCGTCGAGGAATCCCAGGCGAGTTCCCCCGGCCGAAGCGGCCAGAGTACCCGTCACGATGAGCACGTTTCCCCACACCAGTTTGCGGTTCTTTCGCCAGAAGCGGAGCAGTGACACCAGCCCCAGGACGATGATGGTGGTTCCGCCCACAGCGCCGCTGATGACAGCGAAGAGCTTGGGGCCGAACACCACATCCGGTCCCCACATGTCGCTGGGAATGCCCGAGATCGGCAGCTCTTTGACGAATGGGACCGTGGTTATGAGTGTCGTGGCCATCGCCGTGATCGCTCCGGTGAACAGGAAGAAGGCGTGGCCCGAGCGCCTCCCGACCACCAGGAACATCGATCCGACCGCCAGAAGCAGGACATTCACCACCGTGCCGAACAGGAAGAACAACCGATAACTGGTCTCGGTCCACCCGGTCAGCACTCCGGCCGCCAGGGCCCATGTGGCGCCGGCGAAGGCCGCCATCCCGGCGGTGTAGGCGGTGACGTGGGGGCGTCGCCGTCGAATGGCGTCGAGCGCCAGATCGATCGTGAAGGCGGAGGCCACGATTCCCGCCACTACGGCGATGACGGCGCCCATCAGTGCACCTCGACCGGCTGTGTCGCAGCGACGTCGGTGGTGGCGGTGGCGGTGGCGGTTTCACCGAAGATCGCTGTGTCCGTGACCTGGACCGTCACGGAATCTCCGGGGTCCAGGACGGGCCACGGTCCCATGCGGCTGCGCAGAACCACCCCGGTGTCCAGCGCCACCGTCACGAGCTGGTCGTGACCGAAGTACTCGCGCGACAAGACTCTCGCCGTGCCGTCGTCCGCGGATTCGATCATCACGGCTTCCGGGCGAACCATCACGGTGACGTCGCCGGTCAGAGGTGTTGGGAATCTTCCGATTGCGGTCTCGGCGACTCCACCGGCCGCCTTGCCGAGCACGAAGTCGGCGTCGCCGATGAAGGCTGCCACCCACGGATCGGCGGGCCTTCGATACAGCACATCCGGCGGCGCCGCTTGAAGCACGCGTCCGCCGTTCATGACCGCCACCAGATCGCTCATGGCCAACGCCTCTTCCTGGTCGTGTGTGACGAAAACCGCCGTGGCCGCGGCATCGGACAGAATCGATCGCAGGTCCCGGCGCACCCGGTCGCGAAGGGAGGCGTCGAGGTTCGAGAACGGCTCGTCGAAGAGAATCACCTCGGGCTGAGGCGCGATCGCGCGAGCGAGAGCGACTCGTTGCTGCTGCCCCCCGGACAACTCGTGCGGCTGGCGATCGCCGACATCGCTGAGACCCACCAGGTCGAGGGTCTCGCGGATCCGGCGCCGGCGGTCGTCCCGCTTCGTCAGCCCGTACCCGATGTTGTCGGCCACCGTCATGTGGGGGAACAAAGCGTACTCCTGGAACACCATCCCCACCGGTCGCCGTTCCGGTGGCACGTAGACCCCGTCACCGGCCACTTTCGACCCGTTGATCTCCACGAAGCCGCCGTCGAGACGCTCGAACCCGGCTATCACGCGCAGCGCCGTCGTCTTTCCACATCCTGAAGGCCCGAGCAGCGTGAGCAGACCGCCTTGCCACACGTCCAGGGAGAAATGATCGAGGGCGACGTTGGTACCGAAGGACTTGACGGCCTCGCGGACTCTGATGGTGGGCTGGGCGTGATCGGTCATTCGATGTCTCGGGTCACGAGCAGGTACAGCGGAACGGCGGAAACGGCGAGCAGTACCAGCGCGGCGATACTCGCCCGAGTGTAGAGCCCCTCTGAGGCAGTGCTCCAGATGCGCACCGCCAGCGTTTCGAATCCGGTGGGCCGCAGCATCAGGGTGACCGGGAGCTCCTTCATGGTGGTGAGGAATACGAGGGCGCCTCCTGCCGTGAGCCCCGGGGATATGAGGGGGAGGATGATCCTGCGAAAGGTGGAGGCGGCAGAGTGTCCGAGAATCCGACTCGCCTCCTCGAGCTGTGGTCCCACCTGGCGAAGAGCCGCCTGGGTGGCACCGAGAGCTTGGGGAAGGAACACGGCCGTGTAGGCGACGACCAACAGTGGGAGGGTCTGGTAGCCCACTGGGAGCACCCGGAGCGAGAAGACCAGAAACGCCAGTCCCACGGCGAGGTGGGGTAGGGAGTAGGTCGACCAGGCGAGTGACTCGAGCCACCCGCTGGTGACGTTGCGGTGACGTACCGTCAAGACGGCGACGGGAATGGCCGCGACCACGGTCACCAGCGCCGCAGCTGCACCCACCAGTGCGGCGTTCCCGGTTTCGGCGAGGACCGAGTCGACGGGAAGTCCACGCGCCAGACCGCGCACGGTCCACCAGACCAGCACGGCGGCGGGGAGCGCTAGTGCGGCTGCAACGACGCTGCCCAACACGGTCCACGCTGCGATCTTGTGCCATCGGAACAGAGTGACGATGCGTGCCGGGCGTGCCGGTCGGTCGGCGTGGTAGCTGGTTCGGCCCCGGACCCGACGCTCCACGAACACGATCGCAAGGGCGAGGAACATGAGGACCCCGGACAGGAACAGTGCAGGGGTGATGTCGATTCGGCCGCGGAACTGCGCATAGATCGCACGAGTGAACGTCTCGTATCCGAGCAGCGAGACCGCCCCGAAATCCGACAGGGTGTAGAGGGCAACCAGCAACGACGATGCGGCCACCGCCGGCCGAAGCTGGGGCAGAACGATCGTCAGGAACGTGCGTCCCCTCGACGCGCCAAGACCTCTCGCCGCCTCCTCGAGGGCGGGATTCATACGGCGGAGGGCGGGGCCGGCGAGGAGGTGGACGAAAGGGAAGTTCCAGAGGGTGAGGGCTGCCCAGGCAGCCCAGAAGCCCCGAAAGGCCGGGACCGGGGGAAGTCCGACAGCAGTTGTCAGTGCACTGAGCGCACCACCGTTTCCGGAAGCGCCGAGCAGCGTGAGCGCTCCGACATACGAGGGGATCACCATCGGCAGCGTGACGAGTGTGGACCACAGGCGTTTTCCCGGGAGATTGGTGCGGGTCGTCAACCATGCGGTCGCTATCCCCAAGGCGACGGCCGAGGTCGTGACCGAGACGACGAGGACCGCGGTCGACCCCATGAGCTCGAAGAGCCTCGGGAGCGGGATGCCACCGGTGGTCGTGCCGCCACTCACCGCCGCCCATCCGAGCAGCGCCAGCGGCACGGCCGACGGTGCCACCGCCAGCGCGGCAAGGAACCACAGCAGGGGTGTGGCTCGTCGACCGCGTCGGGGCCGCACCCGATCGGGATTGGCCTCGACGGGGGCGACGGGAACCGCCTGCATCAGGTCAATCCGGCCTCGGCGATGAGATCCGTGGCGGTGTCCACCACGGTGGCGAGATCTGTTGGATCGAGATCGAGGGTGGGCAGCTGATCGAGCGGCACCTGCCCGGCAGGCGTGCCGATCCCCTCGACGAGCGGATATTCGAACACCTCCTCGAGGAAGTAGGTCTGCGCTTCCGTTCCGAGAAGGAAACGGACGAACTCGAGCGCCTCGTCGCCGTTGGCGGACTCGGCGATGACACCGATGCCCGACGGCATCACGAGGGCGCCCGGATCGCCGCTCTGGAAGAAGTGGTTCACGGCGGTGCTTCCGCCCTGTTCGTCCTGGAGCCGCAAGAGGTAGTAGTGGTTGACCAGTCCCATGTCGACGTCCCCGGTGTCCGTGGCGGCGACGATCGGCGAGTTGCCATCGAAGATCTGCGGCTCGTTGGCTGCTATCCCTTGCAGCCACTCGAGCGTGCGGTCCTCTCCCTCGGTCAGCACCATCGCCGAGACGAACGCGACGAATGACCCGTTGGTGGGGGCGATCCCGAGACGTCTTGCCCACTGGGTTTCGGTCAGCTCCCAGATGGTTTCGGGCGGCTCCTCGACCAGGTCCGGGTTGTACACCAGCACGCGGCTTCGAGCGGTGATACCCACCCATCGCCCTTCGCCGTCCGAATAGCGCGGATCGACCAGCGAGAGCACATCGTCGGGCAAGGGTTCGAACATGTCGCCGAGTGCCACGGCGCCGGCAAAGGCAGGGTCCTGAGACCAGAAGGCATCGGCCGGGCTCTGGTCGCCCTCCTGGAGGAGGGTGGTCGCGGCCTCGCCCGAATCGGCGTAACGCACCTCGACCTCGATCCCGCTCTCCTGTTCGAAACTCTCGACGATGGGTGCCACGAGGTCCTCTGAGCGACCCGAATACAACACCAAGCTCCGTGCTGTGGCCTGTTCGTCGGCCTGGGTCTCGCCGGCCGTTCCGAATGTCGTCTCACCCGAGGAGCAGGCGGCGAGTGTGAGTGTCAGCGCCATCAGCAGCGTCAGGTTTCGTCTCATGTTTCGGTCTCCCGGAGTTCTATACACTATGTCCGTAGTGCAAATACCGGGGCGAGTATGTCAGGCGCGCCTGACACCCGCAAACCGGAAAGCCGACACCGACTGTGTGGCCGCTCCGCCTCACGGCAAGTAGCCTCGCCTTCATGGATGTCACGGCGTATCGGACGCCCTACCGGGAATACGCCGGAGCGATCTACGAGTTGGCCGAGGAAGGGATCCCGGTCATCCAAGCCCGCATCGCCGAGTGGCTGGGCTTCAGCCGGGCGTCGGTCTCAGAGATGATTCGGCGCATGGCAGAGGACGGGCTCGTAGACGTCGAAGAGCAGATCGCGCTCACCGTCGAAGGTCGTCACCTCGCCGAGGTGGTCGTCAGGCGACACAGGCTCGCCGAGCGGTTTCTGAGCGAAGTGCTCGATCTGCCGTGGGTGAAGGTGCATGCCGAAGCCGAGGTGTGGGAACACGTGATCTCCGACGACGTCGAGAAGGCGATGTGGGCGGCCCTGGGCGACCCCAAGACCTGCCCCCACGGAAACCCCATCCCGGGCGCCGGCTACAAGCCACCAAAGATCAAGCCGCTTTCGGCGATGGAACCTGGTGAAACCAGGGACCTGGAACGAATCTCGGAAGAACTCGAGCTCGACTCCGAGATCATGGGCTTCCTCGACGACTCTGGAATCAGACCCGGCGCCCAACTGGAGATGATCACCGGCACCCCCCACGGCACGCTCACGATCAAGGTCACCGACCACGACCAAGTAGGCATTGACGCCTTCATGGCAGATCGACTGTTCGTCGCTACGTGATGAGCGTCTTGCGTCCTGCGTCGTGCGTCTCGGGTCTCGGGTCTCGGGTCATGGGTCTTGGGTCTCCGGTCTCCCGGTCTCCGGTCTCCGGTCTTCGGTCGATTGACTTCCGCGACGTGGCTCGAGGCGAGATACTCGATCGATGAGGGACTATCGAAGCCTTCGGGTCTGGGAGCAGGGGCACCGGCTCACGCTCGCCGTCTATGCGGATTCGCGCTCATTTCCCCCGGAGGAGCGGTATGGGCTGACTGCTCAAATCCGCCGTTCTGCCATGTCGATTCCCTCGAACATCGCAGAAGGCTGTGGCAGATCTTCGCCGCTCGAGTACGCCAGATTCCTCGAGATAGCGATGTCGTCTGCGAACGAGGTCGAGTATCAGCTTCTACTGGCGAAGGACCTGAACTACGTGACCGACGGCACCCACGGAGCGCGTCGCCAAGAGGTCGCGGAGGTCCGGAGCGGTATCGTCAAGCTCAGGTCAGCTGTGCTCGCCGACTGAAGCGGGTGACTGGAGACTGGAGACCGGAGACAGCTTTGGGTCTGACCGCACTCAGGCTGCCGCGCGCACGCTACCCACCAGGGGGCTCTCATCGATGTTGTAGATGACGCATTGGACTTCTCGGTCTGCGTATTTGCGCCAGCCGACCTCTGTGGGGGTGAAGAAGGTGAAGTCCAGGGCTTGGGCGTCTTCGTAGCTCCGGCCGACGTATGACTCGAACTGCTCGTAGCAGGCCTGGACCGACCATTCGGCGATCGGATCGTTGCCCGGATATTCCTGGGCGTCGTCGGCCGGGTAGCTGACGAGTGCGTACATCTCGGCGTCGTGCGGCATGTCGCATGAGCGGCGTTCGAGGCTGAAGAAGCTGTCTTCGCCGTCCGGCCACATCATGCAGTCGCCTATTGCGAGTTCGGAGGCGCTGACGCTGTCTCCGAGCGATGTCTCTGCGAGCGCAGTGTCCTGCGCCGACGCCGGATCTGCGTCGGCGTCGGTGATCGCACCCCAGAGGGCGGATCCGCCCAGCACCACTCCCGCGACCAGCATTCGCAGCCCTATGCCCCGGAAGAAGCGTCCGACCCCGGAAGGGCCGCGCCCGTGCTGATATTCCGGGCCGGCGAGGTCGACACCAGGATCGTCGCCCGCCGGCTGGGCGCGCGGCACTGGCATCGATGCGACGCTGGGGTCGATCGAGGTGCCGCACTCGGGGCAATGGAGGGTGAAGGTGGAATCCACCTTCGTCCGGCAGTTCGGGCAGCTCTTCATGGGGAACCTCGTGGCGTCTCTCGATGCCATCGGCATCGATCGAGGCGATCTGAAGTCAGCCGACCAGCAGCGGGATGTCGACCTCTGCCGGATGGAGTCCGCCGTGGTATCCGATGAGCCGCTTGTCGAAACCCTTCGGGAGCAGCACCCGGTTGTCGGGTGCGAGGAACACCGCGGTGGGAAGTCGCTCCGCGAGACGAGGATGGTGTTCTGCCGTCCACGTCGTGTGACCATCGCCGACCCGGTGAGCGGGGACGTCGATCGTGTCGGCGAGTCGCTCGATGAGGTGGCTTTCGCCTCGCACGAACAGCGCTCTCGGGTCTCCGAAGAACACGAGGGGATCGAGGGCCTCGTCCCGGATGAGCAGCTTGTCGTTCTGGCTGTAATCGAGGTGACCATGATCGGCTGTTCCCACGATCGGCACCGTCGCCCGGGCGGTGAGCATCGACCAGGCGCTGGCGATCGTGTTCATGGCGGCGGCGTACTCGCCGGATCGTTGGCCCCACACGTGGGCGGCGTAGTCGAGTTGTGGGAAGTAGGTGAACACCAGTCTTCCGGGCTCTCGTGCCAGGACCGTGGTGGCCTCGATCGCCTCGTCGACCGTGTACACCGGTTCGAAACGGCAGCCTCGGTACAGAAGGCGGGTGAGCGGTGATGCGGCGAAGTCTCCGGGCTGCACCGTGATCGGTTCGATTCCGGCGGCGCGGAGGCGTTCCCACAGGTTGGGCGCCGGCAGGAAGCCGGCAGTGTCGTACTGGATGTGGGCTCCGTGCGGGGTCACCCATTTGAGGACGTTGACCACAGAACCCAGTTCGGGGAGCCACATGAGATGACTGATCATCCCGTGAGTTCCGGGCTCGAGGCCGGTGGCGATCGTCGCCATGCTCACGGTGGTGGTGGTAGGGAATGGTGCGGAGAGGGTGCCGGTCGATGACGACGCCAAGGATCGCCCCGCGGGATGGTCCAACTGATGGCTTCCCAGGCCGTCGAACAAGACCAGCACGTAGGTCTCTGCCGCCGGTATCGCCGCGGCGAGGGCAGATTCGAGCCCGGGGCCGGCGGCGGTGCCCGTCATCCGCCGTTCGAGTTCCTGGACCAGGTCGACGAGACGGCGGCCGACCTGAAACGGGAGCACGAGCGACATGGGCGGGAGTGTACGGACCTCGACCTGTCCTTCTCCAAACACCCTGCACGGCCGCACAGGAGCGGTGCTTGGACCCGTCGGCGGTGCTGTCGGCCGAGGTCGAACGCGCACCCGACTTCGGGTGCGTTCTTTGATTTGGTCGGCGACCCCCGCTCCCTATACTCGCCGACCAGTACCCGACCCAGGTCAAGACGCACCATGACGCCCTATTTCGAGCAGTACATCACGGTGGGAGTGTTCGCGGCGCTCGGTGTCGTGCTGGTCGCCGCCATCCTCGGTGTCGCCTCTGCGTTGCGTCCCAAGAACCCGACCAAAGAGAAGGCCATCACCTACGAGTGTGGGGTCGATCCGGTCGGGAGTGGGTGGAGTCAGACCTACGTGCGCTACTACGTCTTCGGCCTGCTGTTCGTGATCTTCGATGTCGAGGCGGTATTCATCTTCCCGTGGGCGACGATGGCTGAAGAACTCGGCGTCTTCGGGTTGGTCGCGATCATCATCTTCATGCTCACGTTGCTCGAAGGCCTCGCTTACGCCATCAAGAAGGGTGTGCTGCGATGGGAGTAGCCCAGAAGTTCGGGATGCCGAAGCCGGTGACCTGGCTGCTCAACTGGTCGCGGAAGTATTCGCTGTGGCTCTTCCAGTTCGGGCTCGCATGCTGCGCAATCGAGATGATGGCGGCGTCGGGTCCACGGTACGACTCGATGCGCTTTGGAATCATCCCGCTGCCTGCGTCGCCGCGACAGGCCGACCTGATGGTGGTGGCCGGCACCGTGACCGACAAGATGGCGCCGGCGGTGAAGCGGCTCTACGACCAGATGCCGGAGCCGAAGTATGTGATCTCCATGGGTTCGTGCGCCAATTGCGGTGGCCCGTACTGGGACTCGTACTCGGTCACCAAGGGCGTCGACCAGTTGATTCCGGTCGATGTGTACGTGCCCGGCTGCCCTCCACGCCCGGAGGCGCTGCTCGAAGGGATTCTTCTTCTTCAGGAGAAGATCCAGGGCGAGGACATCAAGCAGAAGTGGAATGAGCGTGAGCGACAGCTCGTCTGACACCGCCACCGTCGTCGACGAATACGCCGCCCATGTCGCCGAGTTGGTCGGTGGTGCGGTCGCGCCCGCTCTCGAGACGATCAAGATCTCCGTTCCTCGGGAGCAGTGGGTGAGCGCTCTGACGAAGGCCCGGGACGAGCTCGGTCTGGTCTTCTTCTCCTGGCTCGCCGGCGTCGACTGGGCGAACGAAGTCGCAGTTGGTGATCCGCCCGCCGAACCCGTCGAGGAGCGTTTCGAGGTCTTCTGCACGGTCGGCGATCTGACCGAGGGGCGTCGGGTGACCTTCGCCACCGAGCTCGACAAGGCAGACCCGGTGCTCGACAGCCTCGTCGGCGTGTACGTGGGTGCCAATTGGCACGAACGCGAGTGTCACGAAATGCTCGGCATCGACTTCCGCGGTCACCCGGATCTGTCGAACCTCTATCTCCCTGACGCCTTCGAGGGGAACCCACTGCTGAAGTCCTATCGGCTCTTCAGCCGTGAGGTGAAGCCGTGGCCGGGCAAGGTGGACGTCGAGGGCATGCCCGAAGAGGATGCCGATGAGGCCGCGCCTGACGGCCCATCGACAGAGAATCCGGAGGGATGACGTGACGACCACGCCGATCACAGATCCGGATATCGTTCGCCACCTGTCGGAGGTGTCGGTCTCGGTGGAGCTCGAAACGCCCGACATGACGCTGAACATCGGCCCGCAGCACCCGTCGACGCACGGTGTCCTCCGGCTGGTCGCCAAGGTCGACGGGGAACGCGCCTACGACGTCAAGCCGGTCATCGGCTACATGCACAGGGGTTACGAGAAGCTGGCCGAGGTCCGCAACTACGCCCAGATCACAACGATCGTCAACAGGATCGACTGGGTGTCCGGCTACGCCAACGAGATCCCGTTCGTGGTGGCCGCCGAAAAGCTGATGGAGCTCGAAGTCCCCGAGCGAGCTCAGTACATACGGCTCATCCTCACCGAGATGGCTCGGATCAGCTCGCATCTCATCTTCATGGCTTCGTACCCACTCGAGCTGGGTGCCGCCACCCCGCTCTTCTTCGCGCTCCGTGAACGAGAGCGCATCCTCGACCTGCTCGAAGGCGTCACCGGCGGACGTTTCCACCCGAACTTCAACCGGATCGGCGGGGTGAAGCCGGCCGCAGGTGCCGGGTCCACCCAGCGCAAGACCATCCAGGATCTGCCGAAGGGTTTCCTGGCCGAGACCAGGGTCGCTGTCGAGCGTGTGCTCGAATCATGTGACCAACTCGAAGATCTGGTCGCCGGCAACGAGATCGTCCTCGCCCGCACCAAAGGGATCGGCGTGCTGCCGCTGTCCGTCGCCGCCGCCTACGGCGTCTCAGGCCCGAACCTGCGCGCATCCGGCGCCGCGTTCGACCTCCGCAAGGTCGAGAACTACCTCCCCTACGACAAGTTCGATTTCGATGTCGTCGTGGGCGAGAACGGTGACTGCTGGGACCGTTGGTGGGTTCGTCTCGAAGAGATCCGTGAGGCGGCCAAGATCATCATCCAGGCCGTGGATGGAATCCCGTCGGGTCCGCTCCAGGCGAAGGTGCCCAAGGTGATCAAGGTGCCGAAGGGCGAGATCTACGTCCGCGCCGAGAACCCCAAGGGGGAGATGGGCTACTACATCGTTTCGGACGGTGGCCAGGGCCCGTACCGCTTGAAGATCCGCTCGGCCTCCTTCTCGAACATCTCGATGCTCCCCTGGATCCTCGAAGGCGTCCTGGTGCCCGACATCATCGCCATCATGGGCAGCCTCGACTTCGTCCTCGGAGATGTGGACCGATGAGGGACGTACGCCGTAGAACGCACAACGTAAGACGGATGGCCGAACGATCCGTTCTACGTTCTACCTTCTACCTTCTGCCCGCGACTCGAAGGCCCTGGTGATGGCAGACCTGCTTTCGAATTTTTGGGTGCTGCTGGTGGTCAAAGTTCTGATCATCGCGGCGCTGATCCCGCTGGCGGGGATGGTCATCGGGTTCGCCGAGATGAAGCTGTCGGCGAAGATGCAGAATCGGGTCGGGCCGTATTTTGCCGGCGGACGTTGGGGTTGGGCTCAGCTGATCGCCGACGGCGTGAAGTTCTTCCAGAAGGAAGACCTGATCCCGGCCGAGGCCGACCGGACGGTCTTCAAGCTGGCTCCGGTGCTCGTGTTCATAGGGACCGTTGCGCTGTTCGTGGTGATTCCGTTCGGCCCCAGCCTGGTGGTCCAGAACCTCGACATCGGGATCTTCTACGCCCTCGCCATCAGCTCCGTATCCACCATCGGAGTGCTGACGGCCGGGTGGTCATCGGCGAACAAGTACTCCCTGATGGGAGGGCTGCGCGCTGCCGGTCAGCTCATCGCATACGAGTTGCCGCTGGTCCTGTCGGTGGTCGGCGTGGTGGTGATGGCAGGGACGATGAGTCTCAACGGCATCGTCGAGGCTCAGGCATCGTGGCTCTCGGAGACCGGGTGGAGCGGCGGGCTCCCCTTCGTCATCCCCCAGCTCCTCGGGTTCTTCATCTTCATGGTGGCGGCGCTCGCCGAATTGAGCCGGATTCCCTTCGACATGCCGATCGCCGAGTCGGAGCTCGTGATGGGATACGTCACGGAGTACTCGGGATTCCGGTTCTTGTTCTTCTTCCTCGCCGAATTCGCCAACATGTTCTCGATGTCCGCGATCGCCGCCACCCTCTTCCTGGGCGGCTACTGGATGCCCGGGCTGTCGGATTCGGCCCTCGATGTGGCCGGCCCGCTCATCCTCACCGGCAAGATCGCGGTCTTGATCTTTGCGATGATCTGGTTCCGGTGGACGTTCCCCCGGTTCCGCGAGGATCAGCTGCAGAGCCTGGCGTGGAAGTGGCTCATCCCGCTCTCACTGCTCAACATCGTGGCAACCGGGTTCTTCAAGGTGGTGGTGAACTGATGGCGATCCCGACGATCCCCGGCAAAGGGCTCCTCACCGGCTTGAAGCTGACCTTCACCACCATGATCAAGACCATCTTCAAACCCGGTGAGAACCTCGCCACCGTCAACTATCCCGTTGTGAAAGAGCAGCCGGTCGCCCGCGCACGGGGGGTGATCGCGCTCGACCAGGAAGCGTGCACGGTGTGCATGTTGTGCGCCCGCAACTGTCCGGACTGGTGCATCTACATCGAAGGCCACAAAGAAGAGAAGCCGCCGGACAAGCCGGGTGGGCGTGTCAAGGTCCGAGCCACGCTCGACCGCTTCGACATCGACTACGCCTTGTGCATGTACTGCGGAATCTGTGTCGAGGTGTGCCCCTTCGACGCCCTCTTCTGGAGCCCCGAATACGAGTTCTCCGAGTACGACATGGGCAAGATGATGCACGACATGGACCGCCTCCAAGACTGGCTCGGCACCGTCCCCCCAGCCCCGGAGCTGGAGAAATGACATCCGTGATGGAAGCTTCGGGTGGGCACGGCGCTGTGGCCGTACAACGTAGAACGTACAACGCGCTCTCGGCCTCCGCGCCCTACGTTGATCGTTCTACGTTCTACCCGGTAGGTCATCCCCAGGCGTTGACGCCAAGGGGCAGGGGGAGTTGCCGATGAGCTTCGATGTCTGGATCGCCGAGCCCGTGAATTGGGTCTTCATCGCCATCGCCCTGGCGGTGGTGGTCGCCGGTGCTCGGGTCGTGACCTCACAGAACGTGGTGCACGCTGCTCTGTTCCTCGTCGGAACCCTGGCCGGGTCAGCCGGCCTGATGCTTCTCCTCTCGGCGGAGTTCGTGGCATGGACCGTGGTGCTCGTGTACATCGGTGCCGTCGTCGTGCTGTTCCTCTTCGGCATCATGATCACCAGGGCACCTGTGGTCCGAGATGTGGGTCTCGACACCAAGAAGGCTCGTCCGGTGGCGGCCGTCTCCGCCCTCGCGATGTTCGCTGCATTGAGCTACACCTCGGTGTTGGCGTTCGGGGATCGGGAGATCCAGGCGGTCGGCGATCCCACGCCCACGGCGACCCTGGCAGAGTCCCTCCTGGGCAGGTTCGTGCTCCCGTTCGAGATCGTGGGATTCATCTTGCTGGCGGCGCTGATCGGCGGCATCACCCTGGCCCGCAGAGACCTTACGCCGAAGGAAGAAGAAGAGAGGGGGGCGGTATGAGAGTCTCCAGTCTCCAGTCGCCAGTCCCCGGCTGGCCCGATCTGAGCGCGCTTTCCGTCCCGGAGACCGGAGACAGGGGACCGGGGACCACGATCTCACCGGAGGTGCGATCGTGTTGGTGAGCCAGTTCCTCGTCGTGGCGGCTGCGTTGTTCTCTCTCGGCATCTACGGGTTGCTCGTCCGTCGCAATGCGGTGATGGTGTTGCTCGCCGTCGAGCTGATGCTGAATGCCGTGAACATCAACCTCATCGCGTTCGAAGCAGCCCTGAGGTCCCCGGAGGCTCTCGGACAGATCTTCTCGATCTTCGTCATCACGGTGGCCGCGGCCGAGGTGGGCATCGGCCTCGCCATCATCCTGCTCGTCTTCCGGAACCGGCATTCTGCAAACGTCGACGAGTTCAACCTGATGAAGCTATGACCGTCACCAGTCACCAGTCACCAGTCTCCAGTAGGAGGGCAGCAACATGACCCCCTTCCTGCTGGCGGCGGAAGAAGGGGGGCACGGGGGGGCCGAGGCGCTGTCGAGCGGCGGGGCGTTCGCCGAATGGGCGGGGCTCATGCTCGTCACGCCGTTCATCGCCTTCCTCCTGATCATCTGGCTGGGCAAGCGGATGAAGTACAAGGGCGGGGAGTTCGCCGTGGCGGCCATGGCCGTCAACCTCGTCATCGCAACCGTCCTGTTCTTCCAGAACATGAGCGAGGGCATCCTCCACGAGGTGCACTTCGAGATCGCCAAGATCGGGCTGTTCGAAGGGCGTGAGCTGATCTTCGAGCTCGGATGGATGGTCGACGGGCTGTCGATCATGATGTACTGGGTCGTCGCCTTCGTCGGGCTGCTGGTGTTCGTCTATGCGCTCGGCTACATGCACGGTGACGTACGCGTCACGATGTTCTTTGCGTCGTTCTCGTTGTTCGCAGGATCGATGCTGATCCTGGTGGGCGCACCGAACCTCATCCAGCTCATCATCGGCTGGGAGGGCGTCGGGCTCGCCTCGTATCTGTTGATCGGGCACTACTGGGAGGGGCTGGACAACGTCAGGTCGGGCAACAAGGCCTTTCTCACCAACAAGGTGGCCGACGTCGGTTTGGTTCTCGGCGCCATCTTCCTGGGCATGGGTATCGGCGACTTCCGATTCCAGGAGATCAACCTGGCCGCCGAAGCCCAAGACTCCCGTCTGGCGGCCGTCGCAGTGGCAGGGGCGTTGCTCATGTTCCTGGGGGCGATGGGCAAATCGGCGCAGTTCCCCCTCCACATCTGGCTTCCAGACGCCATGGCCGGGCCCACCCCCGTTTCGGCACTCATGCACGCCGCCACCATGGTCACGGCAGGTATCTACCTGATGGCGCGGATCTTCCCGGTGTACGAGTACATGGCGGGGGCCGAGGAGATACTCGGTGGAGCCATCACGGTGCGCGGCCTCATGGTGGTCGTGGGGACGATCACACTCTTCGCCATGGGGCTGCTGGCGCTGGTCGCCAACGACCTCAAGAAGGTGCTCGCGTACTCGACCGTTTCCCAACTCGGATACATGATGACGGCCGTGGCCGCCGGTGGATACACGGCCGGTCTGTTCCACCTCTTCACCCATGCGTTCTTCAAGGCCCTGTTGTTCCTTGGAGCCGGCTCCGTGATCCACGCCGTGCACTCGAACAACATGACCGACATGGGCGGCCTTCGCAAAGAGATGCCGCACACCTTCCGGACCTTCATCATCGGGTCGGTGGCACTGGCCGGCATCATCCCGTTCGCCGGGTTCTGGTCCAAGGACGAGATCCTCGCCACGCTCGACTACGAGGGGTACCAGTTCGTGTTCTGGGTGGCCGTTGCCGGCGCCTTCGTCACCGCCTTCTATATGACCCGGGCCATCGCTCTCACGTTCTTCGGCACCTACAAGGGCCATGGGCATCCACACGAGTCGCCCGCGATCATGACCGGGCCGTTGTGGCTGCTGGCGGTTCCCTCGGTGCTCGCCGGATTCCTGAACATCCCTGGCGTCGAGTTGGGCGGACTTCGCAACTTCACCTCGTGGGTCGCCGCTCGTGTGGTGCCGCTCGGTGATCACCACCCGGAGGCCCCCGACTGGGGGCTGGCTGCGATCGGACTCGGCGCCGCAGTGGCCGGGATCGCCTTGGGGTGGTTGTTGTTCAGCAAGGACGCCGACACCCAAGAGGCGCGTGATTCGCTCGAGGTGCCGGTGCTCTACCCGCTGCTGCGTGCCAAGTACTACATGGATCATCTCGCATGGGGAATCGTCGACTTCACCAAAGGCCCAGCGGCTCGCGCCATGAACTGGATCAACACCTACATCCTCGACGGCATCGTCAACGGTGTGGGTGCGATGGTCATGGCCCTCGGCCGATTCGTCTACGGTGGCCTCGACCAACGAGGTATCGATGGTTTCTTCAACGGCCTTGCCATGGCGAGCGACGCCGCCGGGTCGGGTGCGAGAAAGCTCCAGACCGGACGTGTTCAGCAATATGCCGCTGGGTTCGTGGTGGGCGCGTTGGTGCTGGTCGTAGCTGTGGCGATTTTCCGATAGAACGGTCGAAGGAGAGAGGCGAACGACGATGGACTGGTTCGAGAACGGCTGGGGTCTCAGCCTGATCGTCTTCCTCCCGATTGTGGGAGCGGTGGTGGCGATGTTGATCCCGAAGGAACGGGAATCGACCGTCAAACAATGGTCGCTGCTGGTTGCGGTCGTCACGTTCATCTTGTCGTTGATCGTGGCGTTCAACTTCGACATCGGGTCGGCCGGCGACTACCAGTTCGACACGAGTCTGCCCTGGATCTCGTCCATCGGCGCCAACTATCACATCGGCGTGGACGGAATCAGCTTGCCGCTGCTGGTGCTGTCGACGTTCGTGATGGTGCTGGCGATCATCTACTCGTGGGACCACTGGGAGGAGCCGCACAATCCCAAGGCCTTCCTCATCCTCATGCTCATCCTTGCAACGGGCATGAACGGGACCTTCGTGGCTCTCGACCTGGTGCTCTTCTTCATCTTCTTCGAAGTGGTGCTGCTCCCGATGTACTTCATGATCGGGATCTGGGGTGACAAGTCGATGCGGTCCTTGCCCGGCTTCGGCGGCGAGATGCCCACACGGCTCTACGCCTCGATCAAGTTCTTCTTGTTCACGCTGTTCGGTTCCGCCTTCATGCTGCTCGGCTTCCTGGCGCTCTACTTCAAGTCGGGCGATTTCGGCACGCGGACGTTCGACATTCCGACGCTCGCCGAATATGGCTCGGCTGGTCAGTTCGCCGGCTGGGGGATCGCCGGGCTCGTGTTCGGTGCGATGTTCCTCGGGTTCGCCGTGAAGGTTCCGATGTGGCCACTGCACACGTGGCTGCCCGATGCGCACACGGCCGCACCGACGGTCGGCTCGGTCTTGCTGGCCGCCATCCTCCTGAAGCTCGGCTCGTACGGGTTCATCCGCATCGCGATCCCGATCCTCCCCGAATCGGCCAAGGACTGGGCGCCAACGATCGCCATTCTCAGCACGATCGGAATCATCTACGGCTCGTTGGCGTGTCTCGCTCAGACCGATGTGAAGCGACTGATCGCGTTCTCGTCGGTGGGTCACATGGGCTTCGTGATGCTCGGCATCTCCACACTGACGGACGTGGGGATCAACGCGGCCATCATCGGCATGGTCGCCCACGGGCTCATCACCGGCCTGCTGTTCTTCCTCGCAGGCTCGATGTCGCACCGCTACCACACCCGTGAGATGGCGCGCCTCGGTGGCAACCTGAAGCTGATGCCCAGGTTGGGTGCGATCCTCAGCTTCACCGCGATGGCGTCGCTGGGGCTGCCCGGCCTGGCCGGATTCTGGGGGGAGTTCATGGCCCTCCTCGGAGCGTTCAGCCCGCTCGATGGCCTTTCCGTCGATCTGTTCAGAACCATGATGGTGATAGGAGCGATCGGCACGGTGCTGACCGCCGGCTACATGCTCTTCATGCTCCAGAAGGTCAACCTCGGCGAGCCCAACGAGGAATGGGTCGGCCAAGAGTTCCATGACGTCGACCGCTTCGAGATGGCCGCCTGGGTGCCACTGATCGTGCTGATCCTGGTGATCGGCTTCTATCCCAAACTCGTCCTCGGCTCCACCAACGACGCCGTGGTCGACCTCGTCCAGAACGCCTACCAGATCGAATCCACGGCCTCCTTGAACGTGACGGGAAGCTGATGCAGAGCACGGTGCGTCGTGGCCAGCAGGGGGGAGCCGGCCCTCAGGTACAACGCCGTACGTACAACGTACAACGCCAGCTCAGTGCCGGCCGGCGACGTTCTACGTTTTACGTAGTACGTAATACCTGCGCACCACGGGCAGCCGCAAGGGCGGAGGCTCGGTCATGACCTGGGACATCGACTACGTCGCGTTGCTGCCGGAGATCATCGTGGTCGTCACGATCCTGGCTGTGCTGACGCTGGACCTGTTCCTGCCGCGGCACCTCAAGTACTGGACTGCCACCGTGGCCGTTCTGGGCACGACGCTGTCGGCGCTGCCGGTGATCTTCCTGTTTGCGGGTGATCCACGAACCCCGATGTTCGACGGGTCGTATGTGATCGACGACTTTGCGCTGGTGCTCAAAGGCCTGTTCCTCGTGGCCGGGTACGTCACCCTGCTGATGTCGGTCAGCTACATCGAGTCCGACCGCTACTACCAGGGTGAGTACTACCTCCTGCTGCTGTCGAGCATCCTGGGCTCGTTGGTCATGGCGTCGTCGCGTGACCTCATCATCTTGTTCATCGGTCTCGAACTGACGACGGGGCCGCTCTTCATGCTCGCCGGCTGGCGCAAGGGAGACGTGAAGTCGAACGAGGCGTCGCTGAAGTACTTCATCCTCGGGG
This sequence comes from uncultured bacterium, assembly GCA_963785075.1. GTDB lineage: Bacteria > Actinomycetota > Acidimicrobiia > Spongiisociales > ZC4RG35 > JAOUGY01. Next base: position 758,024 of record CAWATW010000006.1, on the reverse strand, counting down.
TTCTGTCGACAGCGATCCTGCTGTGGGGAATGTCGATGCTGTTCGGCGCCACAGGAGCGATCCAGTTCGACGAGATCTCGGTCGCCGTCGACGGGATCATGGCCGGGGAGCCCGACCTCCAGCCCCTCCTCGGTCTCGCCGTGATGTTCGTGATCGTCGGGTTCGGGTTCAAGGTCTCGGCCGTGCCGTTCCACTTCTGGGCTCCGGACACGTACGAGGGTGCGCCGACGCCGATCACGGCGTACCTGTCGGTGAGCTCCAAGGCGGCCGGGTTCGTCGGATTGTTCGTCGTCGTCTATCTCGCTCTGCCGGGGGCGGTCACCTTCTGGGGCCCGGCCCTGTGGGCCTTGTCGGCGCTGTCGATGACCGTCGCCAACCTGGCTGCACTCCGCCAATCGAACATCGTGCGGCTTCTTGCGTACTCGTCGATCGCGCAAGCCGGATTCATGCTGGTGCCGTTCGCCGGCGCCGCCGTGTCCGGGCGCGAGAATCTCGGGGATGGGCTCGAGGCCACCGTGATCTATCTGATGATCTACGCCCTCATGAACCTCGGTGCCTTCGCGGTCGTGATCGTCGCCGCCCGGCGTACCGGCACCGGAGAGCTTGCGGGATGGGCAGGACTGGGTCGCCGTGATCCACGACTGGCTGTGCTCGGCGCAATCTTCTTCTTCTCACTGGCCGGCATTCCGCCGCTTGCCGGATGGTTCGCCAAGTTCGTGATGTTCCAGTCGGTCATCAACTCCGGCGGACTCGCCGGAGGAGTGCTGGCGGTGCTGGCGGCGCTCAACTCTGTGATCGCCTTCTACTACTACGCCCGGGTGGTGAAGACGATGTGGTTCGATCCGGCGCCTGCCGGAGCCGAGGACTTCTCCGAAGCTCCCGCCGGCTCGCTGGTCTGGGTGCTCACGGTGGCCGCCGTCGTCACCGTTCTGCTCGGGATCCTTCCCGATATCTCCGGCTTCTTCGGGCAGGCCACCCAGGTCCTCGTCACCGCCGCCGGCGGCGGCTGACTTCTCCCGGCCGGGCCCTCGGGACCTCCCCGTTCTCATCTGCGGATCGGATGAGAAGAGTCATCTCACCTCGTCGAGCGCATTCCTTCCCGCGGCGCGCCATTCGTGTTCGAGCAGCGAATACAGAGTGTGATCGACCCACTTGCCTTGGATCAGGAGTTCCTCGCGGAGCACGCCTTCCCGGGTGAAGCCGAGCTTCTCGGCCACGCGTTCCGATGCCCTATTGCCCACGGCAATCCGCAGATTGACCTTGTGAAAACCGAGACGTTCGAACCCCACGCGCAGCATGGCCGCGGTCACCTCGGTGGCGACCCCCTGCCCGGTGCGATCCGAACGGATCCAGTATCCGATCTCGCCTGTTCTCCCCATCCTCGAAACCTGCCAGATGGACACGTTCCCGAGATGTCCGCCGGGCTTTTCGGTCGACCTGATGGCGAAGTCGAACGCCCTTCCATCCCGCCACGACTGGGTCGAGTCGCGGACGTATCCCAGCGCCTCGTCCCGGTCGTAGCCGGAATGTGCCCAAGGGAGCCAGCGCTGGAGCTCGGGAAGTGACCCTCTCACGGCAGCGGTGAGCGCGTCGGCGTCGCGTCGACCGAAGCGACGCAGTTCGAACCGCTCGGTGGATATCCGCTCTGGAACCATGGAGGCGACAGGTTATCCCGAAGTTGCAGCAGGCGTACCATGGCGCAGGATGTGGGACCTTCTTCGTGTCAGCAGCGGCGAGCCGCCGCCCAGCCTGGAGCCCCGCGCCGCAGTCCTCGCACCTCTCTACGAAGACGCGTGGGAGACATTCATCTCATCCTCACGAAGCGCCCGATGACGATGCCAACCCATGCCGGGCATCTGTCGTTCCCTGGCGGCCGCCCCGATCCGGGCGACACCGGCCCCATCGACACGGCTCTGAGGGAGACGCATGAGGAGATCGGCGTCGAGCCGTCGTCGGTGGAGGTGCTCGGGTTTCTCCCGCAGGTCGACACCGTCCAGTTCTCTCTGATGGTCGTGCCTGTCGTGGGCAAGCTCCCGCCCGAACCTCACCTGATCCCGTCCGAGCGCGAGGTCGACAAGATCCTGCTGCCACGTATCTCCGATCTCATGGACGAATCCGGTTGGCGAGCGGAGGACTGGCACGGTAGGTCGGTCTGGTTCTTCGACATCGACGGTGAAGTGCTGTGGGGTGCAACCGCCTGGATGACACGACGCCTTTTGGGGATGCCGGTGTGAGATGCGTCTGATCGCACGGCCCACAAACCTGTTCAATTTCCGGTTCGAGCTGATCCGAGACGGCGAGGTGATCGGTGATCTCGTACACCGTCTGTGGGGGCGCCCTGGTCTCTTGCGGGTGGACGAGAATTCGTACACGGTCGAGCACGCCGGCTCTCGGGCGTGGCGGCTCGACGGCGGACCGATGACAGTGAGCGCAGAGCCGACAGGGCCATTGCGCTACTCGTATCGCTTCGACTGGTCCGGTGGGTCGCTCATGGCGGGGCGGAGAGGGCTGGGGTACGGCATGCGGTTCTTCCAGGGGTCCGAGGAGATCGGACGCATGGGACTCCGGAACCTCTTCACCCGCACGCTGGTTGCCGACGTTCCCGACACCATCCCCGCCGAGGTCGTGGCGCTGGCGATGTACCTCGCCATCCGCATGCGACGGCGGGCGATCGCCGGGTCCGGCGGAGCCTGACCCGGGGCGTTCGCACCTGGTCGACGACGTGGCATCGGCGTAGGTTTGGGGCGGGGGTACAGACAGGAGGTCTGATATGACAGTCCAGGAGACGTGGAAGAGCATTCCCGACACCTTGAAGGAGATGATGGGGAGCCTTCAGGATGTGCTCACGGTCGAGCGGGTGGTGGGTGAGCCGATCGAACGCGACGGTGTCACGCTGATCCCGGTGGCGGCCGTCCGTGGCGGTGTCGGCGGCGGAGGCGGAGAAGGACAGGGTGCTGCCCACGAAGAGGGGGCAGGGGGTGGCGCCGGGTTCGGAGTCAGTGCCCGGCCGGTCGGTGCCTATGTTATGCACGACGGGCAGGTCGACTGGAAGCCCGCCGTGGATCCTGCCCGGATGGCGCTGGTGGTGATGGTTGTGGCGTTCCTCGTGACCCGCACCGTGAGGACACTGTTCGCCGCCAAGTGAGAGTGATCAGCGCATGGCCCCTGCCGGCCGCTTCCCTCCTCCGAGGAGCCGCGCCGGCAGGCGCAGGATCGCGCCGAGAAGATCGAACACGGCGGAGACGCTGATACCGATCAGTCGGAAAGGCAACGAAAGCAACCACACGAGCGGGTAGAGGATCAGGGCGAGGATGGCGAGCGGGAGCGAGAGAATCGCCAGCAACACCCACAGGATGAAAGTCATCATGACTTCAACCTATCGGAGTGCGGGTCACCAGACCATCGGGTCATCCCCTGGACCCACCCCGACTCTGCAAGCGTTCCATCGCGTGTTGACGTGGCGTTCGAGTCACGGGATCCCCCCTGGCTGCCTGCGGCAGCCTGTCCCCCCTTCTGGGGGACACAACCGCTGGACCTGCGTCACGGTTGAACGGTGGAGCACCCAATCGGCCTCCCACCGGTCGTGTCCCCCCGGTCGTGTCCCCCCGCAGGGGGGACAGATTCGCCGGCGGCGAATCAGGGGGGATTCACTCTCGCGACGAGAGCCGGAGTAGACCCACCACGATGCCGTCGGCGAGCGCCTGCCAAGAAGCCTCGATGATGTTCTCATGGACGCCGATGGTGCCCCATGAGCCCTTGTGGTCCGAGGTCTCGATGAGAACGCGCACCCGGGCGGCGGTTCCATCGGAGGAGTCGAGGACCCGCACACGGAAGTCGGTGAGGCGCAGGTCGGCGATATGGGGATACGTCTCGACGAGGGCGGCTCGGATCGCCTGATCGAGGGCGTGGACCGGCCCGTCGCCTTCGCCGGTGGTCACCATGCGGCGGTCTCCGACGTGGACCTTCACGGTCGCCTCCGCCACCACCTCCTCCTGCCCGCGTCGTTCGATGAAGGTGCGAAACGATTCGAGCTGGAAGAAATCCTGCTCCCAACCCGTGGCACGCCGCACCAGCAGTTCGAATGAGCCGTCGGCCGCCTCGAAGTGATAGCCCTCGTGTTCCAGCTCTTTCACCTGATCGAGCACCGCCCGGGCGAGGTCGTCATCCATCTCGAGTCCCAGTTCGGCGGCCTTGTTGTGGATCGAGGCGCGGCCGGCCTGCTCGGAGACGAGCATTCGCGTGCGGTTCCCGACGAGGTCTGGGTTGGCGTGCTCGTAGGCATCGGGGCGGCGGGCAAGCGCCGAGGTGTGCAACCCCGCCTTGTGGGTGAACGCCGATGCGCCGACGTAGGGCCGGTGCGGATCGAGCGTGATGTTCACCACTTCGGCGATGTGATGCGAGATCGGCGACAGCATCGAGAGCTGCTCGTCATTCACAACGGGGATCCCCATCTTCATGGTGAGATCGGGGATGATCGCGCACAGGTCGGCGTTGCCGGTGCGTTCGCCGTATCCGTTCACACAGCCCTGGATCTGCCGGGCGCCCACCTGGATCGATGCGAGCGACGATGCCACGGCGGTCCCCGCATCGTTGTGGAAGTGGACACCGATGTCGGCCCCTGGGATGGCGGCCTGCACGTCCTGGATGGTGGCCGTCACCATGTGCGGAAGGTTGCCGCCATTGGTGTCACACAGCACCAACCGCTCGGCGCCGGCCTCGAAAGCGACTCTGAGTGCGCCGATGGCGAACTCGGGATCGGACCGGTAGCCGTCGAAGAAATGCTCGGCGTCGAAGAAGACCCTCCGACCGTGCTTCTTCAGGTATTCGACGGACTCACCGATCATCGCCAGGCCCTCGTCGAGATCGGTGCGGAGTGCCTCGCGCACGTGATAGTCCCATGCCTTGCCGACGATGCAGATGATCTCGGTCTCGGCGGCGAGGAGGGCATCGAGCTGTGGGTCCTCGGCGACGCTGACTCGTGGACGGCGCGTGGACCCGAATGCGGTGAGGGTTGCGTGCTTGAAGTCGATCTCGGTGCGTGCCCGTTTGAAGAACTCGTCGTCCTTGGGGAGCGCCCCTGGCCAGCCGCCCTCGATGTACCCCACGCCGAGGTCGTCGAGCAAGCGAGCAATTCGGAGTTTGTCGCTCACCGTCAGCGAGATGCCCTCCTGCTGGGAGCCGTCTCGTAGCGTGGTGTCGTAGATCTCGAGGTTGGTGGTCATCGGGGTTCTCCTGTCCCGGCATGAAAAAACCCCCTGCGTACGAGCAGAGGGCTTTGGGCACACGCCGTGATGTGGCGTGCGCCTATTCGATAATGATTACTGCGAAGACGCTGGTCATCGACGTCCAAGTATGCCGGGGCCGCCCCGCTGCGTCAATCGGCGGGCCAGGGCGCCCGTGCTTGGCGGTAGCCTCATCTGCCATGAGCGATCGAGAAACGGCCCAGAGCGAAGACGAGGAAGTCCGCGATCGGGGGCTCCCGCTGTTCTGGGGTTTCCTCCTCGTGGCGACGGTGACGGTCATCGCCGTGTTGCTGTTCCGTCAGGTCGACTTCGGTACGGGCGACGGGGTGTCGGCTTCCACAGGTGCCACGGAGTCGACGCTTGCCGATGAACCGACGACCACCACTACGACGGCGCTCGAGTTGGGTTCGATCATCGAGGTACTCGAATCGGATCCCCGTTTCGCGACACTTCTCAGCGTCATCGACCTGGCCGATTTGAGCCAGGAGCTCTCGGGTGTGGGCCCCTACCTCCTGTTCGCCCCCACCAACGCCTCGCTCGGGGCCGTCGATCTCCCCGATGACAAGGCCGTTCTCCGGTCGTTCGTGTTGCGCCACATCTACAACCGCAGACTCACCGTCCCGACCCCTGCCTCGCTCACGATGATGAACGGCGACACGTACGCGACGGCACTGGGTGTCGACACTCCTGCGTTTGCCCTCGGCGGGATCGCCACCTCGATCGACCCGCTCGAGGCGGTCAATGGGTTCGTGTATCCCCTCGATGGCGTCCTGCCGCCTTCGGTGGCTTGGCTCCTGGAAGCGGATGGGCGGTTCACGGTGCTCCTGTCGGCCGTCGAGTCGTCCGGTTTGGCTGATTCGATTGCGAGCGATGCCCAGTCGATCTTTGCGCCGACCGACGCTGCGTTCGCCGCACTGCCCGACGGCGTCCTCGACCAACTGCTCGACAATCCCGATCGGCTGGCCCAGCTGCTGCGCCATCACGTGGTTCCTGGATCGATCTCAGGCGAGGGCGTCTACGAGACCTCCGATGGCAACGAGGTGACGTTCTTCGACGGCACTGTCAACGGGGTCCCTATTGCCGCCGACTTGCCAGGGGCGAACGTGGTCCCCATCGACGCCGTACTGATCCCGCCGGGTTTCGTGCTCGCCGACGTCAACCAGATCCTCGATCTTGCGCCCATCACCTTCGAGGCGGGGAGCGCCGTCATCACCGCCGATGGGCAGGCGGAGTTGGACCGTGCCGTCGAATATCTGATCGCCAACCCGGTGCCGGTAGAGATCGGAGGTCACACCGATTCAGATGGCTCCGACGAGGGGAACCAGGCCCTGAGTGAGCAGCGGGCCCAAGCGGTCGTCGACTACCTGGTGACGGGCGGTGTCGACGGCGATCTCCTGACCGCGATCGGGTACGGCGAGTCGCAGCCGATCGCCACCAACGACACCGACGAGGGCAAGGCCCAGAATCGGCGCATCGAGTTCTCGATCCTGGGGGGCTGATGACAGGCAGGGTTCACAGCATCAACATGTCCGATGGTGGAGTGCCGAAGCTCCCAGTTGCGAAGGCAATCATCGACTCGGACGGCCTCGCCGGCGACGTCCAAGCCGATCGACGGCATCACGGCGGCCCCGACAAGGCGGTCTGCCTCTTCTCGCTCGAGGTGATCGAGCGTTTCCAGGCCGAAGGTCACCCCATGGCGCCCGGTTCGGCGGGCGAGAACCTCACCGTCTCGGGTATCGACTGGGCGGTTGTCGTGCCGGGCACGCACCTGCGGATCGGCGAGGACGTGGTGCTGGAGATCGTGGACCCGGCGACGCCGTGCAGCAAGAACGCCCAGTGGTTCACCGATCGGGACTTCCGAAGGATGGACTTCGATCTCCACCCGGGCCAGAGCCGCATGTACGCCAGGGTGCTGGCAGGCGGCGCAGTGGCTCAGGGGGACCCTGTGGCGGTCCTCTAGCGCAAGATGTGTTCGATGTTGGCCTCCGGCGAGGCCAACACGTACGCCACCGTGGGCACGTCCTGTGTGCGTTCGAACAACAGCTGGAGCTGGTCTGCGAACTCCGCCGGTTCGTCCCGGCTCGGCGTTGCCAGCCCGAGGAAGGCGATGTCGGCCTGGCTCGATTTCTCAGAGATCACCACCGTCGGGGGCCGGGCGTCGACGATGACCTCGACGCCGGCTTCGATGCGGGCGGCCTCGATGAGCTTCTCGAGGTTGCGGGACGCCTCGGTGGCGCCCTCCGGGCTGCCGACGATCATCCGAACGGTGACCGAACCCTGCCTCCACTCGAGGCTCTTGGACAGGAGGTCGGCCAGCGTGATCATCAGCGCACCGTTGCCGCGGATCCCGTGGAGCCACACGTCGATTCTGCGCCGTTCGCCAAACGCTCGTGTGTCGTTGCTTCTCACGATGACGACGCTCCGGTTGGCGTGATGGATCCGCGCCACCATCTGGGCGTACTCCTTGGGATCGCTCGTGGTCATGCCGTCGCCCAGGAGCACCGTGTTGGGCACCAGGCTGCCGAGGCCGTATGCCTCGACGAGCACAGCCACCCCCACGTACGGATTGGGGGCAGAGACCACCCGCACCAACGCCTCCACACTGCGTTCTTCGAGGTGGTCCCGGATCGTCGCCGTGAGTTGCCGTTTCCGGTCTGTCGTGGTCGTCTCGGGGAGGATCGTTGCCACGCTCAGGATTCCGCGGTCGTGTGAAACGCTGTTGGCGAAGTCGATCAGATACCAGCGTTTTGATGGGCTGCCCGCCAGCACGAGGAAGTTCGGCCGCCAGTTCTTGGCGTGATCCGAGGATCGGACGTTGAGGAGACCCCAGCGGATCAAGGCCTGCCACGCACCCTGTCTGACGTCTCCCCAGGTGGTCCTCAGGCCCCGGCTCTGGAGCCAGAGATAGATCCCGACCACCACGATCGCGGCGACAAGCGTTGCCACCGGGTTGATCAAGAACATCACCGCAGAGCATCCGGCGGCACCGAGCAGCGAGAGCGCCCAGTGCACCTTGAACGTCGGTCGGAACGACGGGCTCCTCAGAAACCGTTCGACGGCCGAGACCACGTTGACCACCGCATACGAGGCGAGGAAGAACATCGTGAGGATGGGTGCGATCACATTGAGATCACCCAGGGCCACGGCGGTGAGCGCGACGCCGAGTGAGAGATAGGTCCCGAGTCGTGGTTCGTCGTCGGGCCCGGATCCTCGACCGAAGATGCGGAGCGGTCTGGGGAGGATGTTGTCCCGGGCAAGCGCCTGGAGGATGCGGGGTGCTCCCAGGATCGAGCCGAGCGCACTCGAAAGTGTGGCACCCCACACACCAACCAGGATCGCCTCACCCACGACGGCGATTCGTCTCATGATCAGAGGGTCGGACACCAACGTCGCGGCGTCGGCGCGGCTCGACAGGAACCAGGGTATGGCCATGTAGATGACGTAGCTCACGCCGATGGCCGCCATGGTTCCCTTGGGGATGGATCGACGCGGATCGGCGAGGTCGCCGCTCATGTTCACCCCGGCCATGATCCCGGTGACGGCAGGGAAGAAGACCGCGAAGACCTGCCAGAAGCCCACTCGGACGAAGTCGGTGCTCACCGAGGATTCGGCCACCGAACCCCCGAAGAAGAACGAGATCAGCGAGAGCACGATCCCGGCCATGATGAAGTACTGGACGCGGATCGCCGTGCGGGCCGAGATCAGAGCGAGAGCCGTTACGCCGACCGTCGTGACGGCGGCGACCAATCGTTGATCGAGTACCGGGAAGACGGCTGAGAGGCTCTCCGCGAAACCGATCGTGTAGAGGGCGACCGACAGCGCCTGTGCCAGGTAGAGCGGGATGCCGATCGCTCCACCCACTTCGATCCCGAGCGCCCGGCTGATCATGTAGTAGGCGCCCCCGGTCTTGATGCGCTGGTCGGTGGCTATCTGAGAGATGGAAAGGCCGGTGAGGAACGTGATCGCAGTGGCGATCGTCACGATTGCCATCGCACCCGTCAGCCCGGCGTTGCCCACGACCCAGCCGAACCGCAGGTACATGATCACACCGAGGATGGTGAGGATCGAGGGTGTGAAGACTCCCCCGAACGTGCCCAAACCAACCCGTTGCGCGGCGACGCCGGCCGACGCCGGTTGTGTCATCGCCACGGACGAAGTCGTCGGGGGCTGCGATCTGGTTCCGTCACCTGTTCCGTTCTCCCACTCCCGCCGACAGGTTCACCCGCCGGCTGATGCACCGGAGAGTATTGCCCGGTTCGGGCAAGCGCGAGTTTCAGAGCGTTCCAAGGGGCCACACCGGAAACACGTTGCGTCGGCGGACGGTCGGGATCGCGGATGAGGGCGGGAACCGGACGCCCGTCGGCCGGCGTCGAACGACGATGCCATTTCGCGCCGCCCCTTTGGCAACCCGCCTCCTTGGCGGGATCGTGCGCAGCGGTTTCGATTGCGCCGCCGACCGCAGCGAACTCCCAAGAGGGTTGCGGCCCCGACGCCCGGGTCGAGGCCGCAGGGTGGCCCCGTTCGGACGGCTTCCGGCGGATCGGGCCTCAACTGCCATCATCGGGCCCACTCGAATGAAAGTTCCTGCCGAATTCGCCGCACAAATCGAGCATCGAGTTGGGCCTGAGGCCGTCAGCTGGGTTCAGGAGTTGCCGGCAACAGCCGAGCGGCTCTTCGCCGAGTGGGAGCTGGGCGCCGTCGGTCAGCCCACCCATGGAGATCTCGGTTTGATCGTGCCGGTGCGGACGAGATCGGCCACCGCAGTGGTGAAGTTCACCTACCCGGACGCGATGTTCCGGGCCGAGGCCCGGTGGCTGCAATCACATGCAGAACACCCATCGGTCGTGGACATCTACGACGTCGATCTGGACTCGGGGGCACTCCTTCTCGAACACCTGACCGGGCCCAACCTGTGGGCGGTGCCGGCCGAGGAGGCGGCTCGAATCATCGGTGAGCTCCACAGGAGCACCGTGCTCCCGGCGGATCAATCCTACCCCGACCTCGCCGACCGCTACCGACCGGGTGCCCTCGCAGAGTCGAATCGGGAACTGGGCCAACCCTTCTCGGCCGAGATCGTGGATCGGGCAGACATGACCGCCGGCTACCTCCTCGGGTCGCGAGACGCAGCCGTGGTCAACGAGGATCTCTATTCCTCACACGTTCGAACCAGTGCGACCCGGTCATGGAAGCTGAGCGACCCGAAACCGGTGATCGGAGAGGCAGCCTACGGCCTCTTCCCGTTCCTGGTGGACCGTTGGGACACGTCGTCGATCGAACCCGGCCAGGTGGTATCGGCCGCGGCCGGGGACCTGGACGAGCCCAGGGTGTACGGGTGGATCCTCGTGCACGCGGTCGAGTTCGGTTTGTGGGCCCAACGATCGGGATTCTTCGGCGACGCCAATCGCGCGCGGCGGGTCGCTTCCTGGGCCATCTCCTCGTTCTGAACGCAACGTCACGCCGCCGCCGTGAAGACAGCTCGCTGCTGTCACCTCGAGGAGTGCTGTTCGGAGAGTCGGCGCCCTCGTCTACGGCGGGAACGGTGCTCCTCGCTCGACGAGCTCGATGGCGACCTGGTCGGGGATGCGCAGCTCACACCCGGACTCGAGCAGCTCGGTCGTCGACGCGGCACGGATCGACCTCATGGTGCTGTGCCCTCTTCATGCCCGGACGGCGATCGACCATGCGCCCTCTGGGGAGATGTCCTGTGCTCACGGACACCGGCCGTGCCCGTGTCCCCTGACCTCTCGTGAAGAGCCGGCGTCAGTCGCGCTGGAGCTTGGCCAGCAGACGGAGGATCTCCAGGTACAGCCAGACCATCGTCACGAGCAAGCCGAACCCTGCGTACCAGTTCATGTAGGCGGGGGCGCCGCCCTTCACGCCTCGCTCGATCAGATCGAAGTCCAGCATGAGGTTGAAAGCCGCCAGGATGATGACGCCGACACTGAACAAGATCCCGAGCGGGCCGCCACCGAACAGGAACGGAATCTCGATGTTGAAGAAGCTGAGGCCGAGCGACACGAGATAGAACGCGAAGATGCCCATCGTGGCCCCGATCACCACCGACCGGAACTTCTCGGTCACTCTGATGGTTCGGGTTGCGTACAGCACGGCCATGATCACCGTCGTGAGCAGCGTCCCGAGGATCGCCTGGCCGACGATACCGTCGTACATCGAGCCGTAGATGCTGGAGATCGCACCGACCAGTGCACCCTCGGCGATGGCATAGACGGGACCGATGAATCGCGCCCACGCCGGCTTGAACATGCCGACGATGACGGCGCCGAGCCCGACGAGCAGCGCAACCATGAACCAGCTCGGCAGCGCTCCACTGACGTCGACCTGGAACCAACCCCAGGTACCGGCGGCAAGGAACAGACCGAAGAGTGTGAGCGTGGCCCGCGTCACACCGGGGCCTGTCATGCGATCCTCGACCACCATCGGGTCGGAGGGTCGTTTGAAACCTCGGGTCAGGACGGGGTTGGCCATGTCGGTGCGTTCTCCTTGATCGGTGCGCTCGCATTTTCGCAGACTTCCACCCATGTGCGGGGTAGGAAGATGGATCGCATTCGTCCTCTCGTTGCGTGCCTCTTGGCGATCATCGCTCCCGCCGGCTGTGGTGGTGATGGTCACGGATCCGTCGACGAGGTGATCGCCGAGACGAATTCGGACACGACCAGGTCCCAGCGCAGGCGGAACAGAGCGAGTTGTCAGAGGGTCAGTCGCGAAGTGGGATCACTTCCAGATGCGCACCCGGTCCGGTGACCACCATGACCCGGTCACCCGATGCTCCGTCGAGTGCCTCGACGAGGTGCTCAGGGCTGGGATGGCCGTCGTGGACGTCAGCTCGTCTCCACACGGTCACGGCGGCACCCGTCGTGTCGTGGATCAGCTCCCGAATCGGATCGGGATCCGAACCGGTGACCAAGATCACGTGCTTGATCCTCTTGGGAACGGCGACCTGCTCGGCATGCCTACGGTCGCGTCGCCAGACCGGATAGTGATAGCCGGCGACGAGGCCTGCGGCCACCAACAGTCCCAGCGGCGCCCTGATCTGGTCGACGAGGGACTCACCGGAATCGAGGAGGTACTCGAACAACCGGAAGCCGATCACCAGCACGGTGATGAGTGCGGTGAGAGCCGAGACTCCGAAGACTGCCACCAGGTAGACGCTCCGCCCGGTCGAAGCGACCTCTCTTTCATCGACAGTCGATGCCGGCCTCCAATACGCGTACCAAACCGGGGCTCCGACGACCAGCGCCGAGAGACCGCCGAACAGCAGGTCGAGTCGGTCGGTGTCAACCAGCGATTGCGTCAAAGCCTCCAACAGGGCGTTGACAACGACGCCGATGCCCGACGCAGCGATGACGAGGCCGATCCCCGAGAGCAGCAGGCGGGCCGCTCGCTGCGCTGGCACCTCACGTTCGGCGAGCACCACACGGTGGTACGCCCATATCAGGGCACCCACCAGAAGGGCAGCCGTCGCTCCTGGCACGGCTTCGTCGACCTCGGAGAAGGGATCAGGTCCGAAGGCGCCTGCCAGCAACGTGAAGATCAGGGCACCGGTTCCCACTATCGCGGCGGCGGCGGGGGCAACGGTGCCCAGCAGCACCACCGAGGTGTCCGAGAGCCCCGTCTCAGTGTGGCGCATGTCGTCCCGGATCCAATACCACCACCAGATCATTCCGCCGCCGAAGGCCCAGACGAGGCCCTGCAACGGCACATTCCACCAGGGTGTGTTTCCGACCAGACGATCAGAGCCCTCCAGCACGGTCCCGAACACAGAAGCGAGCACCGCGACCAGACCGCCGGCGCCCACGACGAGTCCGAACGCCGACCCGGCGACCGGTCCGACGTCGGTGAGAGTCGTGGGAGATTTCGTGGGATGTGTGCTCATCCAACGGTGCCAGGCCCAGACGCCCGCCCACACCGCCCCGGTGGCAAAGGTCCGACCATTCCACTCGCCGTCCACGAGGTTGGCGAGGGTGGACAGGAGGGCGGTGCTCGCCACGATCAGCGACACGAACGACATCAGAGCGACGTACAGCGTCCAGCCGATCGATGCCCGTTCGCCCTCATCCATGCGGTTCCACAGGAACCACCAGAACCCGGCAGTGATCGGGGCAGCGATCAGGGTGAAGGCCAGCGAACGGGCGAGCTCGGTGACGTCGCTTCCGGCGATCTCTTCGCCGCCGGCGGGGATCACCAGACCCAACAGACCGGCGATGCCGACGGCGGCGATCGATACCAGCAAGAACAACAGTGCATACAGGACGATCCTGCGGGCGGCCCCCGAGGCGTTGCTTTCGGCGTGGTCCTCCCCACGGCGGATCAACCAAACCACTCCGAAAACACCGGCGGCGACCAGTAGGAGCACCAGTACCGCAAAGATACCAATCATCACGGGGTCACCTCCTGGCACACGGTCGACAGCTGCCACGGGGCACCGTCGATCTTCCACTCACCGTTCTCTTGCAGCAGATCGAACGTCTCCTCGGTCCGGTACTCGGAAGCACCAAGCGGCGCGTCGCCGTAGCTGGTCGTGATCGAGACGGTGACGTCGGCCGTTCCATCGAAGATCTTGGTCGATATGAGGGAGACACGGAGGCTTTCGTCGCTGCCATTCCGATAGAACTCGCAGTTGTCCAGAGCCCGTTCCGTCAGGTAGAGAGCAGCGGTCTGTTCGTCGCCTTCGATGACTGCAGCGGCATACCGTTGGACGACGCCCTCTGGAGTGGCCGCATCCAGCAGTTCGGGCTCGCCGCGCAACAACACCGCCGCCAACGCCAGAGCCACAAGGGCGACGATCACAGATATCACGATGAGAAGTGTTCTGTCGGTTCGCCCCGCAGTTGGTTCCATGTCTTCATGATCGGGGCCAGGGGGTCGGAAAGCAATGGGTGAAAGGCCTGATCCGGGATGGGGGCGATCCCCGATTGCGCGTCTCGAATTCGACGTGGTGGGAGGTTCGAGGGTCGTACCATCTGCCGCGATGCAGGCCCCTCCTCTTCGTCGCGTCGTGTTCGACGGTGCTCGTCTCATGGCGCGTTACATCAAGGCACACCCCTGGTCGTTCTCGGTCGGGGTGTTCGGGGCTGCCAACTTCGCAGCAGCGATCGTCGTGTCGGCCGTGGTGGTCGGAGCGATCACCGACGATCTGGTGGTCCCCGTGCTCGAAGAAGGACAGCCCGTCGCCGGGCGCCTTCGTCCGGCGGTCTTGGCGCTGGTGGCCATCTCGGTGTGGAAGGCGGCCGGCATCGTGATTCGGAGAACGGGTGCCACCTACATGCAGGGACGCACCCAGGCCGACCTGAGGACCAGTCTGGTGGAGCACCTGATGCAGCTGGAGCTGGTGTGGTTTCGCCGGCAGTCGACCGGCAACCTGCTGGCCGTGAGCGACTCCGATGCCTCCCAGGCGACCTATGTGCTCTCGCCTTTCCCGTTTGCCACCGGCGCATTCATGCTCTTGATCGGTTCGATCGTGGTGGTGTTCACCATCGATCCGCTCCTGGGGCTCATCACCATGCTGGGACTCATGATCAAGGTCGCTCTCGACGTGAAGGGGGCGTGGTCGACCTTCTCCGGTTTCGAAACGGTGCAGGCACTTCGCGGCGAGGTGAGCGGCGTGGCACACGAATCGATCGACGGCGCATTGACCGTGAAGGCGCTCGGGCGCGAGCAGTTCGAGGTGCACCGCTTCACACGGTCGTCACACCGGCTTCGGGACGAGTTGATCGAGCTCGCCCGCAAATTCACGTTCTATGACTCGATCCAAGATGCGCTGCCCGCGATCACCACGGTGGCACTGCTGGTGATGGGCGCCGCACGGGTGTCGGAGGGCCAAGTATCGGCAGGCGACCTCGTGACCATGGTCTATCTGCTCTCGCTCATCGCATTCCCGCTCCGCCTGATCGGGTTCGTGCTCTGGGAGGTGTCAGGGAGTCTGGCCGCCTACCGCCGCGTGGAAGCGGTGCTCGACATCGACGAATCCGTGCCCTACGGCGACCAGGACCCTCTCGGTGTTGCGACGGGGGCCGCCGTGACCTCCACGGATGTTGCGTTCTCGTACGTGAGCGATGAGCTCGTGCTCGACCAGATCCACCTCGACATCCGTCCGGAGACGACGGTGGCGATCGTCGGGCCGACCGGTTCTGGGAAGTCCACGCTCGTGACCTTGCTCGCGAGGCTGTGGGATCCCTCCTCCGGATCGATCACGATCGACGGCCGTGACCTCCGTTCGTTTGCCCGATCGGCACTGGCGGGAGAGGTCGCGTTCGTGGGTCAGGATGTCTTCTTGTTCGACGACACGGTGCGGGGAAACATCGGCTTCGGTCTCGACGTCGACGACGCCCGGATCGAAACGGCCGCAAGGATGGCAAAGGCGCACGACTTCATCGAGGAGCTTCCCTACGAGTACGGAACGAAGATCGGCGAGCGTGGGGCCAGCCTCTCGGGCGGACAGCGTCAACGGATTGCCTTGGCACGAGCGTTGGTCAGGAATCCACGGTTGTTGATCCTCGACGACGCCACGTCGGCAGTTGATCCCTCCGTCGAGTCCTCCATCCTCAGCGGGCTCAAACGGGCCGCCCTGCCGTCCACGGTCGTCGTGGTCGCCTATCGGCGGTCTTCGATCGCACTCGCCGACGAGGTGGTCTACCTGGAAGGCGGTCGGGTGCTGGCGCAAGGTCCCCATGACCGGCTCATGTTCGAGGTTCCTGGCTATGCGCGGTTGATCCAGGCCTACGAGCAGGACGCTCTCGAGCGGGAGGCCCGCCAATGAGCACGCGATCCCCGACGACCACTCGCGCAGCACTGCGTCGGCTCTTCACCGAGGTTCCGAGCCTCTCGAGGGGTCTCGGCCTCACCGTGGCTCTCGCCGTGATCGGGACCGCGCTCCAGGTGGCCATCCCGGTCGTCGTCCAACAGATCATCGACATCGAGGTTCTCGACCCAGGTGGTGTCGACGTACGCGGGGCTGCGACTCGTGGTTCCGTCGCGTTGGTGGCGATGGGGCTGGCCGCCGTCGCAAGACGAGCCTCGACCTTCCGCCTATCGCGCGCCTCGGCGACGGGCCTTTCGGACCTTCGTATCAAGACTCTCGACCGCCTGCACCAGATGTCGGCACTGCACGTCCAGTCGGAACGTCGGGGTGCCTTGGTGGCCCGTGTGACATCGGATGTCTACCGCATTCAGGACTTCATGGAATGGGGCGGCATGGGGATGCTGATCGGCGTGTCGCAGGTGTTGTTGGCCGTGGTAGCGATGCTCGTCTACCAATGGCAACTCGCGTTCATGGTGGTTGTCGGTGTCGCTCTCTACGGAGCGATGCTCGCCTGGTTCCAGCGGGTCTTGGGGAGGGCTCACGACAAGGTCAGGGAGCGGGTGTCCGACTCCATGTCGGCGGTGAGCGAGTCGATCACGGGTCTACCGACGGTTCGCGCATTCGGTGCCGAAGGCCCGACTCTGCACCGGGTCCGGTCGGCGGTCGACCAGCAGTTCGCAGCCGAGTTCAGGACCGCCAACCTGGGCTCGGCTCTGTTCTCGTCCGCCGAGATGTTCGCCGGCGTCCTCACCGCTGCGGTCGTCGCCGTGGGGGTTCTCCTCGGGTCTGAGGCGGGGGTCACCGCCGGCTCGCTGCTGGCGTTCTTGTTCCTGGTCAACCTGTTGGTGCAGCCTGTGCAGACCCTTGTCGAGACACTCGACAGCGCCCAGGCCGCAGCAGCCGGGATGCGTCGCGTGTTGGCGGTGTTCGACACCCCGGTCGACCTCGCCGATCCCGGCCCCGACGGGTTGGATCTCCCGCCGGGACCGCTGGGAGTATCGGTACGCGGGATCAGTTATCGCTACCCAGATGGCGGGTCCGATGTTCTGCGGGACGTCTCGGTGGCGATCCCGGCGGGCAGCCGAGTTGCGGTGGTCGGTGAGACGGGGTCGGGAAAGACGACGTTCGCCAAGGTGATCGTCCGCTTGCTCGACACCACCGAAGGATGCATCGAGATGGGAGGGGTGCCGGTCGACCGGG
Source organism: uncultured bacterium (assembly GCA_963785075.1). GTDB lineage: Bacteria > Actinomycetota > Acidimicrobiia > Spongiisociales > ZC4RG35 > JAOUGY01. Next base: position 740,762 of record CAWATW010000006.1, on the reverse strand, counting down.
TGCGCTTCGCTTCGCTCCGTTCACGGGTCGCCTACGTGCCTCAGGAGGGGTTCCTGTTCGATGCCTCGATCGCCGACAACGTGCGATACGGGCGCCCTGATGCCACCCACGTCGAGATCGAGCGCGCTTTCGAGGAGCTGGCGCTGGCCGATTGGGTCGAATCCCTCGGGGATGGCCTCGCCACGCAAGTGGGCGAGCGCGGATCGCAGTTGTCGGCGGGAGAGCGTCAGCTCGTGGCGTTGGTGCGGGCCTGGCTGAGCCAGCCCGATGTTCTGGTCCTGGATGAGGCCACATCCGCGGTCGATCCGGCTCTCGAGGTGAAGCTCCGCAATGCAATCGACCGTCTGATCACCGGTCGAACCTCGATCACGATCGCTCACAGGCTGTCGACCGCCGAGGCGTCCGACGACGTGCTCGTGTTCGCCGATGGAGTGCTCGTCGAGCACGGATCACACAAGGATCTGGTTGGGTGGGGTGGCGTCTATGCGGGCATGCACGCGGACTGGATGGCCGGATCGCGCGGCTGAATCGTCGGAGTATCGTTGCCCCATGCGGACCCGCTCGTTCTGGTGGTGGCGGCACTGATCAGCCGGACGCGTCCAGACCGAGCACCGACCGCCGGCGAATCAAGCGACGGCGGTCTTTTCATGTGACCAGGAGCGACAAGTGAGCGATCGAAAGCGTGTGTTCTCAGGTATCCAGCCGACCGGCAACATCCATGTGGGCAATTACATCGGGGCGCTTCGGAATTGGGCTTCGATGCAAGAGGAGTACGAGACCATCTACTGCGTGGTCGACCTTCATGCCATGACCATCCCGTACGAGCGGGACGACTTCCACCGCCAGCGCCTCGACATGGCCAAGATGGTCGTGGCGTCCGGAGTGGATCCGGACCGGTCGCTGATGTACTTCCAGTCCCATGTGCCGCACCACGCCGAGCTCGCATGGATCCTGTCGACCATCACGGGGATGGGGCAGTTGGAGCGCATGACCCAGTACAAGGAGAAGTCCGAAAAGGCCGGCCAGAACCTGGGGCTCTTCGGGTACCCGGTGCTCATGGCAGCGGACATCGTGTTGCACAAGGTCCACGCGGTTCCCGTCGGCGACGACCAGACCCAACATCTGGAGTTGACCCGGGATCTGGTCGAACGATTCAACTCACGGTTCAGGGACACCTTCCCGTTGCCCGAGCGGATCACGCCGAAGATCGGAGCCCGCGTCATGTCGCTCCAGGATCCGACATCCAAGATGTCGAAGTCGGACCCCAGCTCGGCGTCGCGAATCCTGCTCACCGACTCCGATGCCGCGATCACGAAGAAGGTGAAGTCGGCGGTCACGGACTCAGACCGCTACGTGCGGTATGACTGGGACGAGAAGCCGGGTGTGTCGAACCTCCTCGAGATGTTCTCCGTGTTCTCCGGTCGAACGATCGACGGGATCGTCGAGGAGTTCCACGAGGGTGGCTACGGCACCTTCAAGGTGGCCGCGGCCGAAGCGATCGTCGAGGGCATTCGTCCGATCAGAGAGCGCTTCGAGTCGCTCTCGGACTTCGAGATAACCGAGATCATGGAGCGTGGGGCGGTCGAGGCTCGCGAGCGGGCCGAGATCGAGATGATCCCCGTACGCGAGGCCGTGGGGCTGATCTGAGAGGGCGAGCGACGAGCCTCATCGGAAGCCGAAGCCGTCAATCCGAGCGTGAGCCGCTGGGCTACTCGGGCAGCGCAGCCACACCGAACAACAGCAGGAGCGTGACGAGGTTGAAGCCTGCATGGGTGAGGATCGCCGGGCCAAGACGCCCTCGGCGCAAGGTGAGAGCACCGAGGACCACACCGACGATCAACAGTTGGACCAGCGTGATGACGCCGGCCCAGATGTTGGACTGATCCACCCCGAGCCAGTGGAACAGGCTGAAGACGACGGCCGTCACACCGACCGCAGCCCATGGCTTCATGCGGCGGAGAACCGCCTGCAGGAGAACGCCACGGAACGCGAGTTCCTCCATGATCGGAGCCACGAGACCGACGAGGAGCACGAGAGCGACCTTGATCATCATTCCATCGGCGGTTGCGATCTGATCGGCGACCACCTGGGTCGTTCCCTCGGAGTCGACCAGCTCGGCGAGTGGTGAGAATGCGATCGCCATGAAGATCTGCAGCGCCGCGCCCAGGAGCACGAACGAACCGTCGCCCGGGCGGACGTCGAACCCGAGGTGAGACAGTGATGCCTGTCTCCGGCGGAGGATCGCGTAGAAACCGAGCCCATGCCCGATCGCCATCCCCAGTGACGACACGACGACGATCGTGGCCGCGTCCAACTCCACGCCCAGCATCAGCAGGGCGACCGCAAACGCCCCGGCGAACCCGGTGAGCATGACGAGAACGAAGTCGGCAACACCCCACGGCGGGTCGATCAATCGATCAGATCTGTCTTCGATCATCCGGGCGAGACTACCGGCGGCAGTGGGTCACGGTTTCGACCCCGATGCCCACGAGGCGAGGACGTCGATGGTCCCAGGCTCCACGTCGATTCGGTCGTCGTGGATCAGTCGCACACCTCTGACCAGCTGGACGATGCTCTCGGCAAAGTGCTCGGCAGGAATCCGATCCCAGGTCTCACCGTCGGTCCAGACGTGCCGGCTGTCGAAACCTTGACTCTCGAGGACCGACGAGCGGACCGAATCGACCTCCGGGCACGTCTCGTCGAGGTGGTGAGCGAGTTCGTGCGTGAGGACCTCTGGGAAGCGAGCGGGGCTGGTGGGAATCAGGATGCTGATCGTGCCGGTACGACGCGAGTACCTTGCATCGGCGCCTCCGTCGAGGTCGCTGACCAGGCCGGCGGCCACCGGCGCCATGCAACCGGACCGTGCCGGGAAAGCCGCCGAGAACTCGGTCCATGTGCGATCCACGAGTTCCCGTACCTGCAACGGCACCGCCTGTGGCATCACGACCTGCGCCGGACGGGCGGGATGTGAGGCGAATACCACCATCGCCATGGCGGCGATCGGCATCGCCCGACCCCGGCGAGAGGCCAGGGTGCCGGTGGCGTCCACCCTCACCGTTCCAGCCACGAGGAGAGCAGCCGGGTCACGAGCGGCATCAATGCCCACGTCAGGATGACGATGCCGACGACGTTCGACACGAACAGGGCCGGAACCCAGGGTGCGTCGGCGACGAAGGCCCGCTGGAAGGCGCCGAGGCCGAGCGTCGTGGGGAACAGTGCGATGAGCACGGCGACGGCCTGCTTCCATCGGGGCGGTTCCCGCTGGTCACCTGTCGAGAACCATCCGCCGAACCCGCCGACGACGTTGAGGGTTCGCTCTCCTTCGATCAGCGGTTCGATGAGGTCGAGCACCTGCCGCCGTTCGGGCGCCTCGAGCCATCGGTCCAGGTGTTCCCTCGAGTCGAAGGCGAACACGACGACGTGATCATCCTGGATGCCGGATACCGGCTCGACGAGCTCACAGCTCAAGAAACCCTCGAAATCTCGCATGACCAGCGTGATCTCGGCGTGAGCCCGCCGGAACGCCTCCCAGTCCCCGCGGCGGACCCGTTGCGTCATGACCGCGGTCACCGCCCGTTGCGTGGCGGTCTGGAGCATGCGTTGCTCCCGCACTGGACCGACGAGGAGCTGGTCCCCCTCGTCGAGCAGTATGCGGCGCTCTTCCGACGTCATCCACGCGTCGAGCTGCTCAGGCGTCGCGAACCGGTACACGATGACCCACTCGCCTGGATGGGCCTCATCGGGCGGCTGGGCCTCGGATCCGAGATGCCCCGGCCACCGCTCCGCCGCCTCTCGAATTCGCGTGTTCCATCGCTCGAACTCCCGCTCGAGCCCCGGCTTCACCTGTCGGGAGACGATGATGGTGGGGATCGGATCCATGGGTCCATTGTGCCCGGTGCGAGGGCGACTCCGCTCGCGAGTGCCGATACCCGGTACCGCAGAACGTCGAACGTAGAACGTCGGCCGGGGCTGTCGGCCGGTGACCCGAGACCCTGGACCCGAGACCCGGGACTGGTATTCCCGAACTACACCCGTGGTACTCTCCATTGCTCCACGAGGGCGGAGGAAACAACGTGGAGATCGACATCGGCATCGGCAAATCAGGCCGACGTGCCTACGGGTTCGACGACATCGCCATCGTTCCGAGTCGCAGGACTCGCGACCCTGAAGATGTGGACATCAGCTGGCAGCTCGACGCTTTCAGGTTCGACATTCCCATGATGGGCTCGGCCATGGATGGAGCACTCAGCCCCGCCACCGCTATCGAGATCGGTCGCCTTGGTGGCCTCGGCGTCCTCAACCTCGAAGGTCTCTGGACCCGGTACGAGGATCCGATGCCCTATTTCGAGGAGATCTCCGAGCTCGAGGCCGAGAAGGCCACGCAGCGGATGCAGGACATCTATCTGGAGCCCGTCAAGCCCGAGCTGGTCGGGCGCCGGGTCGAAGAGCTGAAAGCGGCCGGCATCACCGTCTCCGCTTCCCTCACGCCCCAGCGGGTCGAAGAGCTGAGCCCCTACGCCATTCAGGCGGGTCTCGACGTCCTCGTGATCCAGGGCACGGTCGTTTCGGCCGAGCACGTCTCCTCGAAGGGAGGCGTCCTCGATCTGCGCAGGTTCGTAGCCGAGAGCGAAGTGCCGATCATCCTCGGTGGCTGCGCGTCGTATTCGACTGCGTTGCATCTCATGCGCACGGGAGCCGTCGGCATCCTCGTCGGCGTGGGGCCGGGAGCGGCCTGCACGACGCGAGGTGTGCTCGGGGTCGGCGTTCCTCAGGCGACGGCGATCGCGGATGCGGCCGGCGCTCGCATCCGCTACCTCGACGAAACAGGACGATACGTGCACGTGATCGCAGATGGAGGCATGCGCACCGGGGGCGATGTCGCCAAGGCGATCGCATGCGGGGCCGATGCCGTGATGATCGGTTCGCCTCTGGCATCGGCCTCCGAAGCCCCGGGCGCCGGGTATCACTGGGGCATGGCCACCTTCCACCCGACCCTGCCCCGCGGTGCTCGCGTGAAGACGGGAACCCTCGGAACACTCGAAGAGATCCTGGTTGGTCCCGCCCACGAGAACGACGGTCGTCGCAACCTCTTCGGGGCGCTGCGTGTGTCGATGGCGACCTGCGGATACTCCGATGTCAAGGAGTTCCAGAAGGCCGAGGTGATGGTGGCTCCGTCGCTCCAGAGCGAAGGCAAGGCCCTTCAACGCTCGCAGGGCGTGGGGATGGGATGACACGACCTGCGGGGGTCTGGAAGGGGAGCTGTACGGGCAGCCCCCTGGTACAACGTTCTACGTACAACGTTCTACGTACCGATCGTCATGTACGTCCAACTCACGACGGCGATCGTCCGTGAACTCTTTCGACACCGTTCTCGTCCTCGATTTCGGGGCTCAATATGCGCAGTTGATCGCACGCCGGGTGCGTGAGGTTCGTGTTCACTCCGAAATCGTGCCGCGGGAGATCACCGCCGCCGAGGTAGCGGCGAAGCGGCCCGTCGGGATCATCCTGTCGGGTGGTCCCGCCTCGGTGTACGCCGAGGACGCCTACAACATCGACCCCGAGATCTTCGAACTCGGGATCCCGATTCTGGGCATCTGCTACGGCCATCAGCTCCTGGCTCAGGCGCTCGGTGGCACGGTCGCCAACACGGGCGTCGGTGAGTACGGGAAGACGGAGCTGACGGCGACCAGCCAGTCGGTGATCCTCCGGGAACTCCCCGAGGTCCAGGACGTCTGGATGAGCCACCGCGACTTCGTATCCGAAGTGCCCTCCGGATTCGTGTGCGTGGCTTCGACACCATCCGCACCCGTCGCAGCGATGGAGGATCGTCAACGTCGGATCTTCGGCGTCCAATTCCATCCCGAGGTCGGGCACACGCCGCGCGGCATGGAGGTGCTCGAACGTTTCCTTTTCGATGGTTGTGCCGCCCGGCCCACGTGGACCCGCCACTCGATCATCGAGGAACAGGTCCAGCTGATCCGGGATCTGGTCGGCGACGAGAAGATCATCTGTGGACTTTCGGGCGGCGTGGACTCGTCCGTGGCCGCGGCACTGGTCCACGAGGCAGTCGGCGACCAGCTGACATGCATCTTCGTCGATCACGGCCTGCTGCGAGAGGGTGAGGCCGAGCAGGTGGAGGACACCTTCCGCGGCCATTTCAAGATCAACCTGGTGCACGCCAAGGTCGCAGACCGTTTCCTCGATCGACTGACCGGCGTCACCGACCCTGAGGAGAAGCGCAAGATCATCGGAGAGACCTTCATCCGGGTGTTCGAGGATGTTGCCCTGGAACACGCCGACGCCCGTTTCCTCGTCCAGGGGACGCTCTACCCCGATGTCATCGAGTCGGGCACCAAAGACGCCGCCAAGATCAAGAGCCACCACAACGTCGGTGGCCTCCCGGACGACATGCAGTTCGAGCTGGTCGAGCCTCTGCGTGACCTGTTCAAGGACGAGGTGAGGGCGGTGGGCGAGGAGTTGGGCCTGCCCGAGGAGATCGTCTGGCGACAGCCGTTCCCCGGGCCTGGGCTGGCGGTGCGTGTGATCGGTGAGGTCACGCGTGAGCGGCTCGAGATCCTGCGGCAGGCCGACGCCGTGGTCACCGAGGAGATCCGCAAGGCAGGTCTGGAACGCGAGATCTGGCAGGCTTTTGGAGTGCTTCCCGGCATCAAATCCGTGGGGGTGCAAGGGGATGGCCGCACATACGCCTACCCACTCATCGTGCGCGCCGTCACCAGCGAGGACGCCATGACCGCCGACTGGGCCCGGCTTCCGTACGAGCTGCTCGAGCGGATCTCGAACCGTGTCATCAACGAAGTCGAGGGTATCAATCGCGTGGCGTATGACATATCCTCCAAGCCGCCGGCGACGATCGAGTGGGAGTGACCTCAAGTCTTCCCGATCGGCGCCGATACTTCCCCGAGAGATCATGGATTGGGCTGAGTCCGAAGAGCTGATGGAGATCTACCTCGGTGAGGTGGATGAGCGAAGCGAACCACTGATCGAAGGTGCTGCGGCACTGATCGATGGTTCGCTCGATTCGACGCGTTGGGAAGACCTGATCCGTGACGCGCACACCCTCAAAGGCTCGTCGCACATGGTGGGCAAGCCCCGAGTGGCCGAAGCCGCAGCCGCGCTCGAACGTGCGTGGAAGCATGTGCATCAGACTCGGACGGTCCATCTCCCGATCCTCGGTGCCGCAATGCTCGAGCTCTCGACCGCCCTCAAGGTGGCGGCGCGTGAAGGGGATCCCTCGACGCTGGCCGACTGCACGAAAAGGGTGGAATCGGCCCTCGACGACGAGGGTTCGGCGGAGCCTCCGCCAGGCATCGGAGAGACTTCACGCTCAGAGATCCCGACCCGGGAACTCTTGTCGCCCCCCGACCCGATCCCCTCCCTGGAGTCGCCGCCGACCGAAGCCCGGGCGGAACCGAACAGCGAGACACTCGGTGGGCTGCTCCCGTCGCTCGAAGCCGATCTCGAAGGGTCGGTCATGCGGGTGGACACGGGCGAGCTCTACACATTGATCAACAGGGTCGTGGAAATCGGGATCGAGGTTCAGTCGCTCGACGACTTGGCGATGGTGTCGTTCGCATCCGACGGCTCAGGCATGCTCGTCGGGTGGAGAGACCAGATCGCACGGGTCAGCGGAGAGCTCGCCGATCTCCAGCGGTCTGCGGTGGCGCTGGTCAACGTCCCATTCCAGGAGGCGGTCGAGACCTTTCCGCAATTCGTTCGCTTTCTCGGCCGGCGTCTCGACAAGACGGTGCGCTTCGAAACCAGCGGTGTCGACATCCAGGTCGACCGGCAGATCGTCGATCTGCTGCGCGAGCCGCTTCGTCATCTCATCGTCAACGCAGTCGACCACGGTCTGGAGAAGGAGTCGGAGCGGCTCGCCTCCGGAAAGCCTGCAACGGGGACCGTTCGCCTCGGCGCCCAGATCGAAGACGACCGGCTCATCATCGCCGTGTCCGACGACGGTCGGGGTGTCGACTGGGATGCGGTCCGTGAGAGGGCGCTGGCCGATGGGCTTCCATCGTCTTCCAGCGAGTTGAGGTCGCACCTGCTTCGCCCGGGTTTCACCACGCTGTCTTCGGTCAAGGACTTCTCCGGAACGGGTGAGGGTCTGGCGATCCTCGCAGACTCGGTCGACCGCGTCTCGGGCAGTGTCATGATCCACAGCACACCCGACTCCGGCACGACGGTGATGATGGACATCCCCGTGTCTCTGGTGCTTCAGCGGATCGTGAGTGTTTCCGCCGGAGACCAGGTGTTTGGTGTATCCGAAGCCGCGATCATCGATGCGGTGGATTCGCTGGATCTCGTGCTCGAGACCGGGTCGAGCGGGCGTGGGCTCCTCTTCGAGAACGAGCGGATTCCGTTCGTATCCATCGCAGATGTCGTGGGAGCGGCCGATGGCTCGGAGGACCGTCTTGCCCTGATCCTCTCGACCCGATCAGGTCTCGTGGCCGCAGGTGTGCGGGAGATCCTCGGGGATCGAAGCGTGGCGGTGAAGAGCGTCGGGGCGATCCTGGAAGGCGCCAACCACATCGCAGGAGCCGCCTTCCTCGGCGGCGGCACGGTGCTGGTTGTGATCGACCACAACCACCTGGGCGAGGTTGCTCGTCTGCGCCCCAATCAACCGGCCGATCGACAGTCCGTTCTCGTCGTCGACGACTCGGCCGGCGTGCGGCAGTTGATTCGCGCCACGTTGCGCGGCAACGGATTCGACGTGGAGGTGGCAGCGAACGGAGCGGAGGCCCTCCGCCTGCTCGACTCTCGTCGCTTCGATGCTCTGGTGGTCGACTATTCGATGCCTGGTTCCAACGGCGCCGAGCTCGTGACCACGGTTCGGGCCTCGGGCATCTCGCTGCCTGTGGTCATGGTCTCGGGTGTGGCAGAGCCGGAAGACAAGGCCGCCGCCTGGGAGGCGGGTGTCGACGCCTATCTCGACAAGTACGATCTTCGACGGGGTGCGCTCACAGAATCGATTCGCCGACTGCTCACCGAACGAAGCTCGCCTCATGTGTGAGCCCGCGTTGCGGGCATCGGTCTCGATGAGGCTCGGAGCGTCATGTCTTTCGATCCCACAACACTGAGCCTGAGTCAGATTTCCATCGGGGTCACCGTCGAACTGGCGGTGACGATCGGTCTCGCCATTGCGGGGCTGGTGGCCGCGGTCATCGCCTGGCGTCTCCACCGCGACTCTGCCCTTCTTTCCGACGAGTCCGCCCGGAGGCTGGCCGAGGCCGACGCCATCAAGAACGACTTCGTGACAATGGTCAGTCACGAGTTCCGGACTCCGTTGGCCTCCATCGCCGGCTTCGCGCAGATACTCCAGGGTTGGCGTGATCTGCCGGACGAGGAGCTCGATGAGTTCCTGGTGCTGATCGGTCGCGAGGCCCGCCGCCTCGGAGATCTGGTGGAGGACGTGTTGGTGATCCCCCGCCTCGAGGCAGGTCGTCTCAAGCTGAACCCCGAGCCGTTCGATTTGTCGGCTGTGATTCACGAGGTTTCTGCGGTCGTCTTCCCGTCCGCCGGCGAAAAAGAGGTTTCGGTTTCGATCCCCGGTGGCATCCCCGCGTGGGGTGACACCAAGAGAGTGACCCAGGTGCTCAGGAACCTGCTCGACAACGCCAAGAACTACGGCGGCGATCAGGTGCTCGTCGAGGGTTTCACGATGGGTGACCATTTTGTGGTGGTGGTCTCCGACAACGGGAGAGGTGTGCCGGCCGACTCCGTGGAGCTGATCTTCGAACACTTCGAGCAGGTGTCGAAGGGCGACGCTCGCATGTCCCAAGGCATCGGGCTCGGTCTGCCCATCGCCCGCCGGCTGGCGCGGGCAATGGGAGGAGATGTCTGGTACGAGCGTCGCTTTCCCACGGGAAGCCGCTTCTGTTTCTCACTCACCCAGAGCCCCGACTCGGCCGCCCGGCTGGTCGAAGACACGGAACGGGCGACGGCGGGCGCCTGACCCTCAACGTAGTACGTACAACGTTCTACGTAGTACCAACCCCCGAGGCATGCCGGAATCACACCGGTGTGGTTCCAGGATGCATGCTGGGGTAGGATCGGGCGGGTGCAGGCTCAATGGTTCTTGGATGACGTCCCGCTGGATGATGCACCAGTCGACTCTCCGCTGTTCGATGAACTGAATCCGGTTCAGCGCGAGGCGGTGGCCGCAACCGAGGGTCCCGTGCTGGTGGTGGCCGGCGCCGGATCGGGGAAGACCCGTGTGTTGACCTACCGGATCGCCCACCTGATTCGCGACCTGAACGTGTCCCCTGCGGCGATTCTTGCCATCACGTTCACCAACAAGGCGGCGGCCGAGATGCGAGAGCGGGTGGCGGCGCTGGTCGGGGGAGCGGTGCGGTCGATGTGGGTTTCGACCTTTCACTCGGCCTGTGTTCGGATTCTTCGCCGTGAGGCGCACCGATTGGGGTATCGCTCTGGCTTCTCGATCTACGACGAGCAGGACTCGTTGCGGCTCGTCACCCAGTGCATCAAAGACCTCGACATCGATCCGAAACGGCTGCCGCCTCGCAACGTGAGGGCAGTGATCTCCAACGCCAAGAACGAGCTGATCGACTACGAGGCGTTCGCCCGGCAGGACGACGGGTTTCATCACGAGCAGGTCTCCGATGTCTACCGGCTCTATCAGCAGAGGCTGCTGGCGGCTTCGGCCATGGACTTCGACGACATCATCATGATCACGGTGGAGCTGTTCGGAGCGTTTCCTGAGGTCCTGGCCCAGTATCAGTCCAGATTCAGGTATGTGCTCGTGGACGAGTATCAGGACACCAACCGCGCCCAGTACACGCTCGTTCGTCAGCTCACCGATGCGCACCGGAACCTCTGTGTCGTCGGCGACTCGGATCAATCGATCTATCGGTGGCGGGGAGCCGACATCCGGAACATCCTCGATTTCGAAAAGGACTACACCGATGCCCGGGTGGTCGTGCTCGAGCAGAACTATCGGTCGACCGAGACCATATTGGAGGCCGCCAATTCGGTGATCGCCAACAATCCGCGCCAGCAGCCAAAGCGACTGTGGAGCGATCGCGGCGAAGGTGCTCGCATCATTCGTTTCGAGGGAGAAGACGAGCACGACGAGGCAGGGTTCGTCGCCGATCAGGTGGAATCGCTGATCGATGAGGGGTTCAATCCTTCGGACATCGCCGTCTTCTACCGCACCAACGCCCAGTCACGCGTTCTCGAGGACGTCCTGGTCCGGCGGGGTGTCTCCTACAAAGTGATCGGGAGCGTTCGCTTCTACGAGCGAAGAGAGATCAAAGACGCGATCGCCTACCTGAAGGCGATCGTGAATCCCGACGATCAGGTGGCGATCAAGCGGATCATCAACGAGCCAAAGAGGGGCATTGGCGACACCACCGTGGGCCACGTCGATCGCTTCGCAGAGTCGCAGGGCATCGGGTTCTTCAGTGCCCTCCGGAGAGCGTCGGAGATCGGTCCTCTCAACTCGGGTGCAGTGCGCCGGATCGAGGAGTTCTGCGCAGTCATCGATCGCATCGCCACCGCCGCCGAAGACGGAGTGGAGCCGGCAGTGCGGTCGGTCCTGGAAGACACGGGATACGTCGATACTCTCGAGGCCGAGCGGACGATCGAGGCGCTCGGTCGCATCGAGAACCTGAGGGAGCTCGTGTCGGTGGCGTCCGAATTCGAATCGAACAACGAAGGCTCCGTCATCGATGGCGACGAGTGGGAAACCATCGAGCCGATCCGGCGGCTCGAGATCTTTCTCGAACAGGCCGCGCTCGTCAGTGACACCGACGAGATCGACGATGGCGCAGGAGCGGTGACCCTCATGACCTTGCACACCGCCAAGGGTTTGGAATACCCGGTGGTGTTCGTCGTGGGTCTGGAGGACGGCATCTTCCCACACATGCGAAGCCTGGGGGAGCCGGCTGAGATGGAGGAGGAGCGGCGCCTCGCATATGTCGGAATCACCCGTGCCCAGGATCGTCTCTTCCTGACCTCGGCGTGGAGCCGGACGTTGTGGGGAAGCACCAACTACAACCCTACGAGCAGATTCCTCAAGGAGATCCCGACTCATCTTCTCGAGAGCTCCGGCAAGCGAAGCCGGAAGGCCAGCACGGAGCGGTGGTCTGGTCCCTCGCACACCGTCGACGCCGGTGAGATCGGTGTGGGCGATCGGGTGCGCCATGACAAGTGGGGTATGGGGACGGTCCGTGAGGTCGTGGGCACCGGTGACAAGGCACAGGCCGTCGTCAACTTCGACAGCGAAGGAAAGAAGACGCTGCTTCTCGCCTGGGCACCTCTGACCAAGGCGTGACCGCGACTGCCGCTGCTCGAGATGTGACGTCGGCGACCAGCGATTGCGGTCCAGACTCTCAAGAGACCGTCAAGATGAGTTCAACGTACCCGCGATCGCGTTGCATCCCCGGGCCGCTCGGAGCACGATGTTGCGGTGGCTCTCGGCGACTCCTTTCACGACGTTCTCGACGCAGCCCGACTCGGAGCCGAGTGGGCGTGGTCCGTGCTGTGGGAGGACCTCGCCGGCTCCGTGGCCGGGTACATGCGCGCTCGAGGCGTCAGCGAGCCCGATGAGGCCGTAGGTGACGTCTTCGTGTCGATGGCGTCGTCGCTAGGCGGCTTCGCAGGTGACGAGGACTCATTCCGAGCGTGGGTGTTCACGATCGCGCACCGTCGGATGGTGGATCACGTGCGCCGGCGCTCCCGGCTGCGGGAGGAGCCAACCGCCGATCCGAGCGATCGAGAACTCGTTGGTGGCGACCCGGCCGACGTGTACGAACTGCGCGCATCCGAGGATCGTGCCCTCGCCCTGCTCGCATCGTTGACGCCTGACCAGGCGGAAGTCCTCGCGCTCAGGGTGATCGGCGATCTCAGCCTCGAACAGGTCGCTGTGGTGACCGGCCGCAAGGTCAATGCGGTGAAGCAGCTTCAGCACCGGGCTGTGAAGACTCTCCGCCGAAGATTCTCCGACGAGGCCGTAACCCGATGAGCCCCCCGAACGATGACCCGGGTGAAATGAGCGATCCACGCAATGAAGACCTGGATGCGGTACTTCGGGGGCGATCGGCCGACGAGACACTCGGGTCGGCGATCGAGGACCTCCGGAGACTGGCACAGCCGCCCGCACCTGAATTGTCTTCCGCAGCCATCTCGGCCGCAGCGTCGATCGCACGTGAGCAGACCGGGCTTGTCTCCCATGCGGTTCGGTCGGATCAGCCAGGGAGAAGGAGAACCGTGCTCAAAGGAATACTGTCCGGCGTACTGGCGAAAGTGCTGCTCGCCTCCTCGGTCGCGATAGCGGCCGTCGGGGGTGTCGCTGCCACCGGGAACCTCCCCGGGCCGATGCAAGATGGAGTTGCCTACATCGTGGCTCCGATCGGAATCGACCTGCCGTCGTCCGGCGACTCGAGTTCGACCACGTCGGCCGACACCGCGTCATCGACCTCGGACGATTCGGTCACATCATCCTCGATCGGTGACAGCTCAGATGACTCCGCCGTCGGCGGTGACGATCGTTCGACCAGCTCTTCGACGTCGGGCGACGAGACCACCTCGACCACCGATGACGATGACGATGACGATCGGACGTCGACCACCATGGATGACGACGACGAAGATGATGACGATCGGACGTCGACCACCATGGATGATGATGATGATGACGATCGGACGTCGACCACCATGGATGATGACGATCGGACGTCGACCACCATGGATGATGACGATGATGATGACGATCGGACGTCGACCACCGTTGATGACGACGCTGACGACGATGACGATGACGACGACGACGATGACGATTCGGACGACTCAGGTCGCGGGAGCGACGACGACTGACGGCCGGACACAGTCCCGCCGGAGTGGGGGAAACTGCGGCGAAGGATGATTGCCCGGAGGCCGGCCTCCGGGCAATCGCTATTTCAAGGTGTCGCGTTTGCCGGCCACGTCAGACAGCGAGGATCTCCAAGCAGAGATGAACTTCTCGACGCCTTCTCGTTCCAACGTCTCGAACACGTCAGTCAGGTCTACGCCGGCTTCCCCGATCGCCCGGACGATGAGCCGGGCAGCCGCCATCTCCTCCGGCCCGATGACAGAAGGTCGTCTCGGTCCTTCCTGTTGGTAGGCGTCGATGGTTTCGAGCGGCATCGTGTTCACGGTGTGGGGTGCCACGAGCGTGTCGACGTAGAGCGTCGCCCGGTAGTCCGGGTTCTTGGTGCTGGTGCTGGCCCACAGCGGCCGTTGAACTCTTGCACCATGCTTCACGAGGGACTCCCATCGGACCCCCCGGAACGTTCCGAGGAACTCCTCGTAGGCCACCCGGGCATTGGCCACAGCCATCAGCCCGAAGAGATCGCCCGAGGCGTCGAGGGAGGCGAGTCGCTTGTCCACCTCGGTGTCGACCCGGGAGACGAAGAAGGAAGCCACCGAGGCGACCTTCGACACGTCACCACCGGTCTTCAGGTAGTCCTCGAGTCCGGCGAGGTAGGCCTCCATCACGTCGAGATAGCGATCCACCGAAAAGATCAACGTCACGTTGATACTCATGCCCTCCCCGACACAGGCCCGAATGGCCGGCACTCCTTCGCTGGTCGCCGGAATCTTCACCAGCAGGTTGGGGCGATCGATGCGCTTGACCCACTCGCGGGCCTCGGAGATCGTTCGGGCCGTGTCGTTTGCGAGCTCGGGGTCGACCTCCACCGACACGTATCCGTCCCGTTCCTCGGTGCGCTCCCAGACCGGCGCCAGAACATCGCACGCTCGCTGGAGATCGTCGGTCATCAGGGCGGCCATGATCTCTTTGGGTTCGGCGTCCCGGTCGGCGAGCTCCCGGAGCTGGCCGTCGTAGGCGGCGCCTTCGGCGATGGCGGCCGCAAAGATGCTCGGATTCGATGTGACGCCCGTCACGGCGTCGGTGTCGATCCTCGCCTGGAGCTCGCCTTCGTCGAGCATCGTGCGGGAGATCTGGTCGGACCAGATGCTCTGACCTGCTGTGTGAATGGCGTGGAGTGGCGAATCCTTCATGGCCACAACATACCCCAGTGGCCCGAGATCAATCACCGCCCCACGCGGTGCGATGCCGGTG
Organism: uncultured bacterium; assembly: GCA_963785075.1. Lineage (GTDB taxonomy): Bacteria > Actinomycetota > Acidimicrobiia > Spongiisociales > ZC4RG35 > JAOUGY01. Next base: position 725,662 of record CAWATW010000006.1, on the reverse strand, counting down.
ACGCCGGGCGCCGGCCGGCACGGCCCCCGCCCTCCCCACCTGGGTCACCCGGCCCTCCAGCGACCTCTTGCTCCCGTCCTCTGCGACGTGGGTAACCTCAACCCTCGTGCCACGCCGCATTCTGATCGCCAAGCCAGGGCTCGACGGCCACGACCGTGGAGCCAAGGTCATCGCACGCACTCTGCGCGATGCCGGTCACGAAGTCATCTACTCAGGCCTCCATCAGACGCCGGAGCAGATCGTCGAGACGGCCATCCAAGAGGATGTCGACGCGATCGGCCTGTCCTCGTTGTCGGGCGCTCACATGGCTCTCTTCCCGAGGGTCGTCTCGCTCCTCGCCGAGCGAGACGCATCGGACATCATCGTGTTCGGCGGCGGGGTGATCCCCGACGGTGATGTCGCACTGTTGAAACAAGAGGGTTTGGCGGCCGTTTTCACGCCGGGAACCCCGTTGTCCGAGATCGCCAGTTGGGTAGATCGAACCATTCCCGAACGTTGAGGAGCTCATGAAGATCCACGAGTACCAGGCGAAGCAGCTCATGAAGGCACGCGGCATCGCAGTGCCGGAAGGCCGTGTTGCCTCGAGTGTCGAGGAGGCCGTCGCAGCAGTCGCCCCACTGGTCGAAGCCTCGGGAAATCCCGTGGTGGTGGTCAAGTCCCAGATCCATGCCGGCGGGCGGGGAAAGGGTCGCTTTCTCGAACATCCCGACGTGGGTGGCGTGAACGTCGTCACGGACGGGATCACTGGTGGAGCGGGGGCCACGGAAGCCCGAGTGCGAGACCTCGCCTCGCAGATGTTGGGCTCCACGCTGGTCACCATTCAGACCGGCGACGAAGGCAAGCAGGTGAACACGCTCTACATCGAGCAGGGCATCGACATCGCCCGCGAGCTGTATCTCTCGATCCTGTTGGACAGAGCCGTCAGTCGCAACGTCGTGATGGCGTCCACCGAGGGCGGGATGGAGATCGAAAAGGTCGCCGAGGAGACCCCTGACAAGATCCTGCGTGAAGTGATCGATCCGGCGATCGGATTGGCGCATTTCCAGGCGAACCGGCTGGCTGTGGGCCTCGGGATCGAGGGCGATGCCGCCAAGAGCTTCGTCCGGTTCGTGAAGGCCCTTTCGGCGGCCGCCACCGAGCTCGACACCGACCTCGTCGAGATCAACCCCCTGGTGGTCACCCAGGGCGGCGAGGTCATGGCGCTCGACGGGAAGATGGCGTTCGACGACAACGCCACGTATCGGCACCCTGATGTGGAGGTGATGCGTGACGAATCCGAAGAAGACCAGGCAGAGCTCGCGGCCAAGCAAGCAGGACTGTCGTACATCAAGCTCGACGGCACGATCGGATGCCTCGTGAACGGCGCCGGATTGGCGATGGCCACGATGGACACCATCAAACACGTGGGTGGAGAGCCTGCGAACTTCCTGGACGTCGGGGGCGGCGCCACCGCCGACCAGGTGACGACCGGATTCGGCATCATCACACGTGACCCGAACGTGAAGGGGATCTTCGTCAACATCTTCGGCGGGATCATGCGATGCGATGTGATCGCCGAGGGCGTGGTCGAAGCCGTGAAGCGCGTGGGCCTTCAGGTGCCGCTGGTGGTCCGCCTGGAAGGAACCAACGTCGAGATCGGCAAGCAGATAATTCGGGATTCGGGGCTCGACGTGATCGCGGCCGACGACATGAAAGACGGAGCCCAGAAGATCGTGGAGTTGGCCAAGTGAGCATCCTCATCGACAAGAACACCAAGGTCCTCGTCCAGGGACTCGGCAAGACGGGTCAGTTCCACACCGACAAGGCGATCGCCTACGGAACCCAGATGGTCGGTGCCGTCCATCCGTCGAAGGCGGGTAGCTCGCATGTCTTCGAAGGCAAAACAGACCACTCGGGCGTGCCCGGTCGCGAAGACACCTACCGCCTCGAGATGCCGATCTTCTCGAACGTGCGTGAGGCGGTGGATGCCACCGGGGCCGACGTGTCGGTGGTCTACGTGCCGCCGCCCGGTGCCGCCGACGCCATCATGGAGGCGACCGAGGCCGGTATCCGGCTGGTGATCTGCATCACGGAAGGTACCCCCGTCGGAGACATGGTGAGGGCCAAGAGGTATCTGGCCGGAACCGGTACCAGGCTCGTCGGCCCCAACTGCCCTGGCGTGATCACACCCGGGGAATGCAAGATCGGCATCATGCCGGGGTACATCCACCAACCCGGTCGTATCGGCGTGATCTCGAGGTCGGGCACCCTCACATACGAAGCGGTGTTCCAGCTCACCCAGCTCGGGCTGGGCCAGACCACGGCGGTTGGCATCGGCGGAGATCCGGTCAACGGTACGAACTTCGTCGACTGTCTCACGATGTTCAACGAAGACCCGGACACCGAAGGCGTGATCATGATCGGTGAGATCGGGGGAACCGCCGAGGAGGACGCCGCCGAGTACGTCTCCGCTCACATGACGAAACCGGTGGCGGGATTCATCGCCGGCACCACGGCACCTCCCGGAAAGAGGATGGGCCATGCGGGCGCCATCATCTCCGGGGGCAAGGGGACGGCCGCAGCCAAGATCGTAGCGATGGAATCCGCGGGAATCGTGGTGGCCCCCACCCCGACGGACATGGGCTCGGCGATGGTCCAAGCCTTGGGATGACGACCTCTCGAATCTGTATGACGTTCTACGTTCTACGTGCAACGTTGTACGGCCTCTCCAGCGACTCAGACTGACAAGCGGCTTGCGACCGCGGCTCGCGACTCGCGCTCAACCCGTACACTGCGGCCATGGGCTGGATCATCGCAATCGTCATCGCCGTACTCGTCGTGCTCGTCGTGATTCTGTACAACGGGCTCGTACAGTCGAGGAACCGTGTGGACAACGCCTGGGGACAGGTCGACGTCCAACTCAACAGGCGGTACGACCTGATTCCCAACCTGGTCGAGACGGTCAAGGGGTACGCAACTCATGAGCAGAAGACGTTCGAGCAGGTTGTGGCTGCCCGCAACGCGGCGGTGGCAGCCTCGGATCCCGCAACCCAGGCGCAGGCCGACAACCTGCTGACCGGGATGCTGCGTCAGGTCTTCGCGTTGGCCGAGGCCTATCCGGACCTCAAGGCCAACCAGAACTTCCAGCAATTGCAGGCGGACCTGTCGGAGACAGAGAACAAGATCGCGGTCTCCCGACAGATCTACAACGACACCGTGCTCACCTACAACAACAAGGTACAGACGATCCCGTCGAGCCTGGTGGCGGGAATGACCGGCTTTCGGACGCGGGCGTTCTTTGACGCTCCGGGTGGCGCAGAGGAAGCACCATCCGTTCAGTTCTGATGCGACGCTGGCTGGTCGCTGTGGCGGTGTGCGCCGTCATGCTCATTCCGGCCATTCCGGCGTTCGCAAAGTCCTACACCCTCCCCGAGGCCGACGTACGCCTCGACGTCCAACCGGACGGCTCGCTGGTCGTCACCGAACGGATCACCTACGCCTTCGACGGCGACTTCTCCGGCGCGTATCGGGACGTGCCGATATCCGGCGGTGTGTCGATCGGCGACGTCACCGTGTCCGAAGGAGAGCAGCGCTACACCGAAGGTGCGTGCACCGAGCTCGGGTGTTCCTCTCCGGGTGGCACCTTCGGTACTCGGAACCTCGGGGATGCGCTGCGGATCGTCTGGCACTACTCGGCCTCGAACGTCACGAGAACGTTCACGATCCGTTACCAGGTCAGAGGTCAGACCAAGGTCTACGACGACGTGGCAGAGGTCAACTGGAAGGTCTGGGGCGACGAGTGGACGGTGTCCGTGGACTCTCTCGAAGCCGGCCTCACGATTCCCGGAGCCATCGAGCCTGGCGATGTCCGGGTCTGGGGGCATCCCTCGACGGTTCGCGGTGAAGTCGATCTCGGTGGCGACGACGTGTCTCCCCATCTCCTGGCGCGCGACGTCCCGGGCGGCCAGTTCGTCGAGATGCGGGTGACTTTTCCCGCCGATGTGCTCGAGTCGGCATCCGGTGCAACCGCCATCGCTGGCAACGGTCTCGACGACATCCTCGAGGAGGAGGCAGCCGAGGTCGAACGCAGGGAGCAGAGCGAAGCCCTCGTCCGCCGGCTGCTGTTCTTGGTTCCGCTGCTCGCAATCGCCCCCGGGGTCGTGGTGGGGGCGCTCATCTACTTCCGCTTCGGGCGGGAGCCGAGGGTCGAGTACGACCGCGAATACGAGCAAGAGCCACCGACGGATCGCACGCCCGCCGAGGTGAACGCGTTGTTGACGCAGGGCCGCGTCGATGCCTCGAGCTTCACCGCCACCCTCTTCGATCTCATCCGGAAAGGAGCGATCGGCGCCCGGTCGGTCGAGGTGGAGAAGTCCACCTGGATGGGTCTTCGTTCCGAGTCGATCTCCGACCTCGAACTGTCGCTCGGCTCCGAGACCACTGGGCACACCAGTCACGAGCAGAATGTGATGACCGTCTTGAAGCGATCACTGTCCGATGGCCCGGTGCCGCTCCATGAGCTTCGCAAGCGGATCCGCGATGATGCCTCCGCGAACGCCTCTACCTACCAATCGTTCGTGAAGGCAGTCGTGAAGAAGCTCGAGGACTCTGGCTTGCTGGAACGGGGTGGAGGCAAGTGGATCGGCCTCGCGATCGCCGCCTGGGTCGGCATCGTGCTACTGGTCGTCGTCGTGATGAACTCGCTCGTCGACAACGCCATGCTGAAGGCGGTCCTCGTCCCGGTGGTGATCGTCGTGGCGATCATCAATCTCGTGATCCTCGTCGTCGTGGCGGCCTCGCGCCGGGTCCTGACGCGGCGCTCGAGCAGCGGAGCGCTCGAGGCCGAGAGGTGGAAGGCGTTCTCTCGCTACCTGCGAGACTTCAGCCGGTTGGAGGAGGCGCCCCCGATCTCACTGGCCTTGTGGGATCGGTTCCTGGTCTACGGCATCGCCCTGGGCGTCGCAGAAGAGGTTCTCGAAGCCGCAAGGCTGAAAGCTCCCGTCGAGCTCGAAGAGGCTTCCCACATCTACTGGTACGGAGGTCACGGCTACTCCGGTGGCGGCACCGAAAACGCCTTCGCCGGCCTGAACTCCACGTTGTCGGGAGCCTTCAACCCACCGTCGAGCTCGTCCGGCGGCGGCGGTGGATTCTCCGGCGGAGGAGGCGGTGGAGGGGGTGGTGGCGGTGGCGGAGCCTGGTGACGAGCTGCAGATCCTCACGGAGGAGCTGTGGGAGGGCATTCCGCTCAGCGCCGCCGCCGGGATCGAAGTGGTCGAGGCGGCCCCGGACCACGTCCGCGTCGAAGCACCGTTCTCGCCCAACCGCAACTATCACGGCACCGGGTTCGGCGGCAGTATCGCCATCGTCGGGATCGTCACGGGGTGGATCATGGTGAATCGACTCATGCATGTGGTCGAGGAGTTGCACGAAATCGTGATCCAGTCGAGCGGAGTCGATTATCTCGAACCTGCCCGGGGCGACCTGGCCGGGTGGGCGAAGTGCCCCGATCACAACACGATCGAACGCTTTCTTCGTACGTACAGACGGTTCGGTCGGGCGCGCATCACCGTCAACTCGGTGATCGAGTCTGCGGGCGTACCCGTCGCTCGCCATGACGGAACCTACGCCGCGCTCAGGGTTGGAGCGAGCGCCGTCGACCCCGACGTCGACCTGGCATAGGGGTTCCGGCTACGGTGGACCGTCCCCGGCGAACTCCACCGACTGCCCGTCAAATGGACGTCGCTGCGCTACCCGGGGACTTCGTCGAAGCGGGCTCTGTCGGCGGCCGCGTAGCCGACCACCGCCTCATCGGCTCTGCACACTGCGCGCAGCGCCTCCACGAGTTCCGCCAGGCGATGCCCGGGAACCGCACAGGTCAGCTCGTCGTCGCCCATGCCGATCCGCTCCCGCGACAACGCACAGCCCATCGAGGCAGCGATCGTCCCAGCCGCCGCGCGCGGAATGATCTGGCACTGGGGCTTGCCGCTGAGCTCGACGGAGACGGCATCGCCGATCTCCATCAACTGGCGGGGGGACAGGCGCAGGAGAACGACGTCAGGCTCCTGTGCGGCATCGGTGAGCGGTCCGTACACGATCGAGGCCGGCCTGCGTTCCATGGCCGCCACGTCACCGAACGCCTCCATCGTCACCCAGCCGACGTCGAGCAGTGTGGCGACGTCAGACTTGTCGAGGATCTCTTCTGCCCCGGCGAGCCCATGCGTGAAGCGGCCCACAGAGCAGTTCCCGTGGTCCTCCGGGGCGGTGCTGAACGTGGCCTGCTGCCCATAGGCCCAGAACACACAGGACGCCGGGACTCGGCCCCGGCGGCCGTCGGCGGTCGGTTCGGACATTGGGTGGTCGAATCGTGGCTCTCCTGCCACTTCTTCGCCGAACGTGATGGCCACCGGGGCGTGTCGGAGGTCGAGGAGTTGGCTGAGCTCGTTGCTGAGGGAGGCGCTTGACATGGCGTCACCCTATCGGGGAGCTCCCCGCTACGGTCCACCCATCGTGGCCACGTGGATGCTGGACCCCCAAACGACCCATCTCAACCATGGTTCCTTTGGGGCCGTGCCGGCCGAAGTCCTCGACGTGCAAAACCAACTCCGGTCGAGGTTGGAGGCGAACCCCACGCGGTTCATGGCGCGAGAGCTTCCAGATCTCATCGGGGCTGCCCGGGAACGCCTGGCGGTGTTCGTCGGGGCCGAGGGCCTGGGGCTCGTGTTCGTGGCCAACGCCACGACCGGTGTGAACGCGGTGCTGCGGTCGTTTCCATTCGAGCCGGTGGACGAGATCGTTGTCACCGACCATGGATACAACTCGTGTCGAAACGTCGCGGACGTCGTAGCGGCTCACACCGGGGCACGAGTCGTCGAGGCGCACGTGCCCTTCCCGATCGCCGGCACCGGCGACGTCATCCGGTCGATACAGGATGTGGTGACGAACCGGACGGCGTTGGTGATGGTGGATCACGTCACCTCTCCGACCGCTCTCGTCTTCCCGGTCGCTGAGATCGTCGCGGCGCTCGGAAGCATCCCGGTCCTCGTCGACGGCGCCCACGGTCCGGGCATGGTGCCGCTCGACATCGACGCGATGGGTGCTGCCTTCTACACGGGGAACTGCCACAAGTGGATGTGCGCCCCCAAGGGCGCCGGGTTCCTGTGGGTGGCGGACCGCTACCGAGACGTCATTCTGCCTGGAACGATCTCCCACGGCTGGAACGAGCAGTGGCCGGGCGAGAACCGATTGCACCGGTTGTTCGACTATACGGGGACCGACGATCCGACGGCGTGGCTGTCGGTGCCGTCGGCCATCGACGTCATGGAGCGCGCTGCGGACGGTGGTTGGGATCAGATCATGGCCGGCAATCATCGACTTGCCGTCCACGCCCGAGACCTGCTGTTGGGATCACTGGCATCTTCGAGCCCGGCACCCGCCGAAATGCTGGGGGCGATGGCGTCGGTCATGCTGCCGGCCGGTGAGGACGATCTCCGGGCCGTCCTCTATGAAGACCATCGGATCGAGGTGCCCGTGTTCAAGTGGGGAGATGGGCGCATCCTGCGCATCTCGGCTCAGGTCTACAACCACCTCGACGACTACGAACGCCTCGCGGTGGCGATTGCCGGCATCTGATTCGGCATCGCCGGAGGCCTCGGACCCCGGGGTGTGCGCGACGTGGGCCGATGGTCGATCCGACGGTGACGGCTGCGTTCTACACTCCGGCCCCATTCGTCAGGAGGGACAGCATCAACATCGCCGTTCTCGTCTCGGGTTCCGGATCCAATCTGCAGGCGCTGATCGACGCATCCTCCGACCCTTCTTTCCCCGCCCGGATCGTGGGAGTCATCTCAGATAGGCCCGAGGTCCGTGCACTCGAGCGGGCGGAGTGGGCCGGCATTCCCACCGAGCTGGTGACGTGGGCAGGTGACCGTGAGGAGTTCACGGGACGTGTGTGTTCCGCCGTGGAGTCGTTCGAGGCCGAGGCGATGATCCTGGCCGGGTTCATGCGCATTCTGGGTCCGGGCGCGGTCCGGCGGTTCCCCGGCCGGATCCTCAACATCCACCCGTCGTTGCTGCCCGCCTTCCCGGGCGCCCACGCAGTCGAACAGGCGCTGGAACACGGGGTCAAGGCCACCGGCGTGACCGTTCACTTCGTCGACGAACAGGTCGACCACGGGCCGATCATCGCTCAGGAGCCTGTGTACGTCGATGCCGCAGACGACGAGCGCACGTTGCACGCTCGGATCCAACACGTCGAGCATCGGTTGTTCCCCAAGGTGGTGGCTGCCTTCGCCGAAGGCCGCCTCTCGATCGACGGACGAAAGGTGGTGTGGTCGTGACCGACGCCGTGGTGAAGGTCGAACGTGCGCTGGTGTCGGTGTACGACAAGACGGGTCTGGTGCAGTTCTGTGCTGCGCTGCACGATCACGGCGTCGAGCTCGTCTCGTCCGGTGGGACGGCGGCGGCGCTCCGCCAGGCCGACTTGCCGGTGGTTGCCGTATCCGATGTGACGGCTCATCCCGAGATTCTCGGTGGTCGTGTCAAGACGCTCCATCCGGCGATCCACGGAGGGATCCTCGCCGACATCGGCTCTCCGGAGCACAAGGCGGATCTCGATGCACAGGGGATCAGGCCTTTCCAGTTGGTTGTGTCGAACCTGTACCCATTCCGTGAGGCCGCAGCCCGTGACGATCTGTCCGACGCGGAGGTGGTCGAGGAGATCGACATCGGCGGTCCGGCCATGGTTCGAGCGGCGGCCAAGAATCATGCCTGGGTCGGGATCGTGACCGATTCGGACCAATACGCAGAGGTACTGTCGGCGCTCGCAAGCCAAGGAGGGCTGCCCTTCGACCTCCGGCGTCGGCTGGCGCAACAGGCGTTCTTTCACACGGCGGCCTATGACGCCGCAATCGTCGCCTGGCTGGCATCCGACGACCTGCCCGAGCACATCGTGCTGGCCCTCGAACGCTTCGCACCACTGAGATATGGCGAGAACCCGCACCAGTCGGCTGCCGTGTACAGATCGGTCGACCGCCCATCGTGGTGGGAGAAAGCTCGAGTGCTTCAAGGCAAGGAATTGTCGTTCAACAACTACGTCGACGCCGATGCGGCATGGAGCCACGTGCAGGCGTACGACGAGCCCGCTTGCGTGATCGTGAAACACACGAACGCCTGTGGTGTCGCTGTCTCCGGCACCGTCGCCGAGGCATTCCGCCGCGCGTGGGACTGCGACCCCATGTCTGCGTATGGGTCGGTGATCGCAGTCAACCGCACCCTCGACGCCGAGACCACCGAGGCGATGCTGGCCGCCGGGTTCATCGAGGTTGTGATCGCTCCCGGTGTGGACGGCGAGGAGTCACTGACCGAGCGGAAGAACCTCCGCGTGATCACCGCCCCGGTACCTGAACGGCCGGGTGTGGAACTCCGCGGCAGCGACGGAGGATTCGTGGCGCAGCAGTGGGATGCTGTCGGCGACGGTCCGGACTGGACCGTCGTCACGTCGCGTGCTCCGTCCGATCGAGAATGGGACGACCTTCGCTTCGCGTGGAACGTGGTGTCTAACACAAAGTCCAACGCCGTGGTCATCGCCCATGAAGGGGCGGCCGTGGGGATCGGGGCCGGGGACCAGAGTCGTGTCGGGGCCACGGCGAGGGCGCTGATCCAGGCCGCCCGCCGCGCCATGGGCGCAGTAGCGGCCTCAGATGCGTTCTTCCCGTTCCGCGATGGACCCGATGCTCTGGCGGCAGCCGGCGTCACCGCGATCATCCAACCCGGAGGTTCGGTGCGCGACGACCAGGTGATCGCCGCCGCCGAGGAGCATGGGATGGCAATGGTGTTCACGGGCCGACGGCACTTCAAGCACTGAGAGGCAAGGCGATGTCTGCGACGATTCTGGACGGCAAAGTGGTTGCCGAAGCGGTGTTGTCCGAGGTGGCCGAGCGCGTGGCGTCGCTGGCAGGCACGGGCAAGTCGGTTGGATTGGCGACGATCCTCGTGGGCGATGACCCGGCGTCACATGTCTACGTCCGCAACAAGCGTCGGACCGCCGAGCGGGTCGGCATCGACTCCATCCACCACGAGCTTCCTGCCTCGTCGACTCAAGAGGAGATCGAGTCGCTCATCCGGCAACTGAACGACGACCGCGCGGTCGACGGCATTCTCCTTCAGCTGCCGTTGCCGGGCGACCTCGATGGAGAGCAAGCCGTGGAGGTGATCCGCTCCCAGAAGGACGCCGATGGGTTGCATCCGACCAATCTGGGGCGACTCGTGCTCGACCGTCCACGCCTCGCACCGTGCACACCCTCCGGCGCGCTGAGGATCCTCGACCACTACGGGATCAGCACTCAAGGCGCCAACGTCGTCGTGGTCGGCCGCTCGTTCTTGGTGGGACGACCGCTGGCGATACTGCTGGGGAGCCGTCATCGCAACGCCACGGTCACCTTGGCCCACTCCCGTACCAAGGATCTCCCCGCCTTGTGCGCATCGGCGGACATTCTGGTGGCAGCCATCGGGCGTCCCGAGATGATCACGGCGGACTATGTGAAACCGGGCGCGACCGTGATCGATGTTGGGATCAACCGCACCGAGGCGGGACTGGTGGGAGATGTGCACTTCGACTCGGTATCGGAGGTGGCGGGTGCCATCACCCCGGTCCCGGGAGGAGTCGGGCGGATGACGATCGCAATGCTGATGGCCAACACGGTGACCGCCGCCGAGCTGATGGCTTGAGCGTCGTCCAGGGCACCCGTCGCACTCGCTCAGCCCGCATCGGAGGGTGCAGCCTCCTCGTCGGCATCGGTGAGGTGATCGGGGGCGGGTGTCGTGGAGGTCACCTGGTCCTGGGACAATTCGGCGCCGGCGGCTTGAACGGCCCGGAGCGCCAGCCACCGTCTCTCGGCTGCGAGGGCGGCCTGGAGTGGCCACGATCGAGGATCTGCGAGCGCAAATCCCTGGCCGGCCCCGGCGAGAAGCTCGCGCAGCGCGGCTGGATCCGTGGCCGCCAGGTCGGAAAACGACGTCATCCCGGAGTCGTTGAGGAACGCGGTGATCTTGGGGCCGATACCTTTGATCCTGGTCAAGTCGTCTGGCTCGGTGTCATCGGTTGACGCACCGAGCAGCGGTTTGGCGGTCGTGACGGCTGCCCTCGCCAAGACGACGTGAACACCTTCGTCGCCGTCTGCCGACCCATCGACGACCGCGTCGGATGCGAACTCGGTCCCGGTCCATGGGTCGACCGCGGTCGCCCACGTCGGCGGAGCAGCGGCATCGTACTCCGCCACGTCGCCGGACTGCTCCGATGGTGGATCGGGGTTCGGCTCCAGGGTGTCTTGGGGCGGCCCGTCCTTCAGTTCGCCGTCGACTTCGGGTGGTCTCTTGTTTGCCGGCTCCGTCGAAGATCTCACGGTCTCGCCGGGGACCACTGTTCCACCGGCAGTCACAGGTTCGGCGGCATGGGCACCGTCCCTTGCATCGACGGGAAGCGGCTGGGGTTCACGGGGGTGGATATCGAGTTCCGGCTGCGGTTCCCGGGAGACGGCCGGATGCCGGATGCCCGCCGGCTCCCGCCCCTCGTCGTCGGCCGGTGAGTCGAAGCCGGCTTCTGGACGTGAAAGGGGACCAGCGGGTGCCTCTGGGGTGGGATCGGTGGGGCGTGCCACCTGACGTGCTCGAGCCGGGGAGGCTCCGTGGCCGCGTTCGAGCATGTGGACCAAGGTGCGATTGAGCTCGGACACCCGCTTCTGCGCAGTGAGGCGACGACGCGCGTGCCCGATGGCATATCCCACCGCCAGGCCCACGAACAACAAGATCCATTCCACGAAATCGATCCCCACTCGATCCGAGAGAACCTAGTCCGGAAAGCGAGGCTGAGCAGTCATCCTCGCCGACGCGAGAACGATCCGCCCCCATTAGCCTCAATGCCCATCAGACCTCAAGGAGTTCGCGCCATGTCCGAAGCCATCACGATGGGAGCCGATGGGCTCAATGTGCCCGATGAACCGATCGTTCCTTTCATCGAAGGGGACGGGATCGGTCCGGATATCTGGGCAGCGTCGGTGCGCGTCTTCGACGAGGCGGTTGCAAAGGCATACGGCACCGATCGCAGGATCGCCTGGCAGGAGGTGCTGGCGGGCGAGAAGGCGTTCAACGCAACGGGATCGTGGCTCCCCGACGAGACGGTCGACGCGTTTCGCAACTACCTCGTAGGTATCAAAGGCCCGCTGACCACACCCGTCGGAGGCGGGATCCGTTCCCTCAACGTCGCACTCCGGCAGACGCTCGATCTCTACGCCTGCCTGCGGCCGGTTCGCTGGTTCGAAGGGGTGCCGTCGCCGGTCAAGCAGCCGGGCGCGGTGGACATGGTGATCTTCCGCGAGAACACCGAGGACGTCTATGCCGGAAAGGAGCTGGAAGCGAACTCGGAAGGCGCCGCCAAGCTGTTGAGCTTTCTCGAGCAGGAGTTCGGGTGGGCCATCAGGCCGGACTCGGGCATCGGAATCAAGCCCGTGTCGATCACCGGATCGAAGCGACTCATCAGGGCAGCGATCAAGTATGCGCTGGCCAACGACCGGAAGTCGGTCACGTTGGTGCACAAGGGCAACATCATGAAGTTCACCGAAGGCGCCTTCCGGAACTGGGGCTACGAGTTGGTGCGTGAAGAGTTCTCCGACGTGGCGGTCGGCTGGGAAGACTGCGGGGGTGACCCGGGCGACAAGCTGCTCGTGAAAGACGTGATCGCAGATGCCATGCTCCAGCAGGTGCTCACGCGGCCGGGCGAATACGACGTGATCGCGACGATGAACCTGAATGGTGACTACATCTCCGACGCTCTCGCCGCTCAGGTCGGCGGCATCGGCATCGCCCCCGGCGGCAACATCAACTACGTGACGGGTCACGCGGTGTTCGAGGCCACTCATGGCACGGCCCCGAAGTACGCGGGCCAGGACAAGGTGAATCCGGGTTCGGTGATGCTGTCGGGCGAGATGATGTTCCGGTACCTCGGATGGACCGAACCCGCAGACAGGATCATCACCTCGCTCGAGGCGACGATCGCCGACAAGATCGTCACCTACGACTTCGCCCGGCTCACGGAGGGCGCGACCGAGGTGAAGACGTCGCAGTTCGCCGATGCCATGATCGAACGCATGTGATCATCGGGGTCCTGTCCGGTTGTCGGGTCTGGTCGGGTCGGTGAGCGCCGACCCGGCTCTCGTCCGGGTGTCACTGGAGGCGGTCGTCGTGGCAGTGACCGACGATCGGCCCCGGATCCTCACCGTGGCCACGGAAGGTGACCATCCGACGTTGCCTTCGGGCGGGCTCGCAGTCGATGCGGACCCAACCCTCGAACTCGGGATGCGGCGTCACATCGCCGACCAGGTCGGCATGTCCGTCGGCTATGTGGAACAGCTCTACACCTTCGGCGACATCGATCGTTCGAGGTACCGCCCGGACCTCGAGCCCCGGCTTCTCGGCGTTGCGTACCTGGTGCTCACCCGGGAGGCCACGACCACTGGACGGTGGATCGATTGGTATCACTTGCTTCCTTGGGAGGATCGGCGCGGGCACGTGGCTGCCGATGCCGTCGAGTTCCAGCGTGCCCTGGTGGAATGGGCGGGCGCCGACCGAGATCGCGTCGAGCGGGTCCAGATCGCATTCGGGACGGGTGACACACCTTGGGACGGGGTTAGGGCGCTCGAGCGGTACGAGCTGATGTACGAGGCGCGGCTGGTTCCCGAATGGTTCGTCGACCACGAACGGCCGATCCCAGATGGTCTGCCGCCGGGGATGGCTCTGGGTCTGGATCATCGCCGGGTTGCGGCCACCGCACTGTCGAGGTTGAGAGGCAAGCTGACCTATCGGCCGGTCGTCTTCGAACTCCTGCCCGAGACGTTCACGCTCTCACATCTCCGTCGAACGGTGGAGGCTCTTGCCGGGGAGCGGCTGCATCCTCAGAACTTCCGGCGTCTCGTCGAGCGGGGCGGTCTGGTCGAGGGCACGGGATCGATGGTGACCACCGGGGGACGCCCAGCCGAGTTGTTCCGCTTCCGGAGGGAGGTCTTGACCGAACGACCACGCCCGGGTCTGGGCCGCGGTTGATCAGGGTGGTGTGAGGTCGCGCTCGGCCGGTCAGACCTCAGCGGGATTGGGCGGCGAGGGCTGCGGCTTTGAGGCCGGTCCGGCGACGGAATCCGATGCCCGTGTCGGCCTCGTACGAGGGCTGCGTCGATGCCGGCACAGGCGACGCCGCCTGACGGGCAGGTTCGTGGCTCGGCATCGCGCCGATCGCTTCGAGAAGATCGTCGACTTCGAACGTGAAGGCCGGTCCGTACGGATGCTGCCGGTCGTCGGCGGTGAACCGCGCCTCGCTCATCGCCACGCACTTCGTGAGTGCTTCGATGATGGTTCGGCGCCCGAATGCCCGGACCGCCTGTCCGGGCACGCCCACGCTCATGAGAGCGTCGGCAAAACGGTCGTTCGAACGTGGCGCCCTCGAGGCCTCCTCCAGCATGTCTCGCGTGATGCCGTTCCTCTCGAACGACTCGGTGCTGGGCTTGTCGCCGTCGATGACCGCGAAATACACGTGGCCGCTGTCGAAGAAGATCGTGCCGCCGTCGCGGTCGGTCTCGATCCTCAGCGCTCCTGTCAGGCGGGCGTCCCGAGATGCATGGAGTGCTCGGATCAGGCGATCGTCGTTGGGCATGTTCATCTGAGTCCTCTGCGTGTCTTCAGTCGTCGTGCTTGTGAGCCTTCGTTGTCCTTGTCGGCCGGGACGTCGGAAAACTGAGGGACCGTTCGATGTAGCCGATGATTGACTAGTGCTTCGAAGCCATCGGTGGATATGGTCCGGTTGGAAATTTGGCGCTCGACGCAGTTATACTCATACTGAGCATAAGAAGCCTTCCAACGGGCACGACTTGGAACGAGGACCGATGGCACCGACCGCACTTCAGATCACGCGCAAGCAGGACCTGCTGCCCGAAGCCGAACTCGCCGCTCTACGGCCGCTTCTCGACGACATCGAGCGTCTCAAGCGAGAGCGAAACGCGATTGTCGCGGCCCACAACTACATGACCCCTGACATCTACGGTGCCGCCGCAGACCTGACCGGAGATTCGTTGGCGCTTGCGGCGATGGCGAAGGAGACGGAGGCCGACGTCATCGTGCTGGCCGGCGTCCATTTCATGGCCGAGACCGCCAAGATCGTGAACCCGGAAAAGACGGTGCTCATACCGGATCTGAGAGCCGGGTGCTCCCTCGCCGAAGGTATCACAGGCGCCGACGTCCGTCGCTTGCGTCAGCAGCACCCGGGCGTGCCGGTCGTGACCTACGTGAACACCTCGGCGGACGTGAAGGCTGAGAGCGACATCTGTTGCACCTCCGGCAACGCAGTGGCGGTCGTCGAGTCGCTCGGCGTCGACAAGGTGATCTTCATTCCCGATCAGTATCTGGGGATGTACGTGGCGAGTCAGACCGACGTCGAAGTCGTCCTGTGGGAAGGGGAGTGCATGGTGCATGAACGCTTCACAGGCGAGGAGATCCGTAGCCACCGCGCATCGCTGCCCGGTGTGAAGGTCATCGCACACCCCGAGTGTCCACCCGACGTGCTTGCAGAGGCCGACTACGTCGGCTCGACGAACGGGATCATCCACTGGGTGGAGCGAAACCAACCCGAACAGGTGATGATGATCACGGAGTGCTCGATGGCCGACAACGTGGCACTCGAGAATCCAGACGTCAGCTTCGTCCGGCCGTGCAACCTCTGCCCCCACATGAAGCGAATCACTCTCGACAACATCCGGCGATCACTCGAGACCATGACCTTCCAAGTCGAAGTCGACCCCGACATCGCCTCCCGCGCCCGCACCGCAGTAGAGCGCATGCTCGAGGTCGGGCGCCGTGAGTCCTGACCACCGATCCACTCGGCCCCCCACGACGCGGCGCTACGTAGAACGTACAACGTTGAACGTTCAACGTGTCCGAACCACTTTTCGCCGTCCCTCGTCTCTCCCGGTCTCGCGATCACATCAGATGCGATCGTGGGCGAGTTGATGCTGAATCGAAGCGCGGAACCGCAAGAGCTTGGCCTTGGCGGCGTTGAGTTCCTCGAACAGTCGCCCTGCGTCGGGCAGGTCGTAGAACCTGTGTGCGAGCTCGAGCTGCGTCTCGAGTTCGTTCAAGGAGCCAACGGCTACCCCGATGAAGTAGAAGAGTTCGCGCCGGGTGTTCCGACCGCACCCTTCGGCAATGTTGCTGGGCACGGACACGGCACTTCGCCTGATTTGGGCTGTGAGCTCGTAGCGTTCTACCGCAGGCAGGAATCGAATGGCCTCGTAGGTGGTCTGGGTGAGCCGCATGGCGCAGTGCCACACGTCCAGGCGTCGGAAGTCCTGCACGATGCTCATCTATCGCTTCAGCGGCCAAACGGCAAGAGGTGTGACCCATGCCGCGGACGTTGTACGTTCGACGTTGTGCGTCGAGCCCCATCGCTCTGGGCGCGAATCGGTGGTGTCAGGTGATCCGGCTCAATCATCCTCTTGTGATCGGTTCCGGGGTTGCGGGTCTCTCCGTTGCTCTCGGTTTGCCCCAGGCGACCGTCTTGACGGCCGGGTCGCTGGGTTCGTCGGGTTCGACGGAGTGGGCTCAGGGTGGGATCGCGGCAGCGGTGGGTGCCGATGACGATCCGGCCCAGCACGCGGCGGACACGATGGGGGTGTCGGGTGGGCTTGCGGTCAGGCGAGCCGTGCAGACTCTCACCGAGGGCGGACCTGCCGCCATCCAGCGCCTGCTGGATCTCGGAGCCCAGTTCGACCTCGACACCGCCGGCGATCTCAAGCTCGGTCGTGAAGCCGGGCATGGCCGGCGTCGGATCGTGCATGCCGACGGTGATGCGACAGGGAAAGAGGTGCAGCGCACCCTCTCTGCCGCCGCCTCGGCTTCGGATCGGGTCGACGTCTGGGAGGGGTGGCAGGCGATCGCCATCGTACGTATCGAAAGCCGTGCGGTCGGTGTGGTGGCCGCCTCTCCTTCCGGCGAACGGGTCGAGATCAGGGCGACCGGGGTGGTCCTCGCCACCGGCGGCATCGGAAGGTTGTACCTGCGCACCACGAACCCGGAGGGCGTGTCTGGAGCCGGAATCGCGATGGCTGCCCAAGTCGGGGCCCGTCTCGCCGACCTCGAGTTCGTGCAGTTCCATCCCACGGCGCTGATGGCGGGAAGAGACCCGATGCCGTTGTTGACCGAGGCGCTTCGAGGCGAGGGCGCCACCTTGGTCGACGATCGTGGCAGGCGTTTCATGGTGAAGCATCACGCCGACGCCGAGCTCGCGCCACGGGATGTCGTGGCACGGGCGATCTGGTGGCAGCACGACCGGCACGCGGGCGCCTATCTGGACGCGCGAAACATCGACCGGTTCAGCGAGCGGTTTCCCACCGTGTTCGGGTTGGCGGAGGATGCGGGCCTCGACCCTCGTTCGGATCTGCTGCCCGTGTCCCCGGCGGCCCACTACTACATGGGGGGCGTGGACACCGACGACGCCGGGCGCACGTCGTTGCCCGGCTTGTGGGCGGTGGGGGAGGTGGCTTCGACCGGGGTGCACGGCGCAAACCGTCTGGCTTCCAACTCCCTTCTCGAAGGGCTCGTGTTCGGGGCCCGGGTGTCGGCCGAACTGGCGGGCGACGCCACGATCCCGCCGGCGGGCGGGTCGGGTCCGAGCTGGGCGTTCGAGACGTCGTTGGAACCGATCCCTGAGATAGAAGAGGTGCGGCGCATCATGTGGGAGAGGGTGGGCCTGGTCCGGACCGGTGCCGGCATCTGGGAGGCGCACGGTCGTCTTCTCGCCATGAAGGATGTGCTGGGCCGGTCGATTCCGGGTCGTGTCGCCTACGACGTCGCTCGGTTGGTCACCGCCGCTGCTCTCCGGCGTTCCGAGAGCCGCGGTGGCCACTATCGGGCCGATTATCCAGACCAGGACCCGTTCCAGCAGCAGCGCACTCTCGTCGAGCCACTGTTCCAACCGGAGGAGGTCTCATGATGGACGCCGGTCGCTTCGACACGCTGATATTGACGGCGTTGGACGAGGATCTGGCCGAGGCCGGCGACCTCACCACCGAAGCGGTCATCCCGGCCGCTGCACAGAGCGAGGCGGTGATCGTGGCCCGGGCTGCCGGGGTGATCGCCGCTCTTCCGGTCGCCGCCCGTGTCTTCGAGATTCTCGATCCGGACGTCGAGGTCGATCTTGCGACGGACGATGGGTCGTCCGTCGGCGCCGGAGCGGTGCTGGCGAACCTGCGCGGACCGTCGCGTTCGATCCTCGTGGGCGAGCGAACTGCCCTCAACATCCTCGGGCGGGCGTCCGGCGTCGCCACGGCAACCCGACAGCTCGTCGATGCGATTGCTGGGTCCGCCACGCACATCGCCGACACCCGCAAAACGACACCCGGTCTCCGCGCTCTCGAGAAGTACGCAGTGCGGATGGGAGGCGGCTGGAATCATCGGTTCGGTCTCCACGACGCGGTGATGATCAAGGACAACCACATCGTCGCCGCCGGTGGTATCCGACCGGCTGTGGAAGCCGCCCGGGGCCGGGTCGGTCACACCGTCAAGATCGAGGTGGAGGTGACGTCGCTGGACGAGCTCGACGAGCTGCTCGACGTGGGCGCCGACATCGTGCTCCTCGACAACATGACCACGGAGCAGATGGCAGAAGCGGTGCGCCGCGTCGGTGGCCGCATGATCACCGAGGCGTCGGGTGGTGTGACCCTCGAGACGGTGTCGGCGATCGCAGACACCGGGGTCGACATGATCTCGGTCGGATGGATCACCCACTCGGCGCCGAATCTCGACGTCGCGCTCGATTTCACCGCATGAGGTGAACCAGCCGGTACGGCCGGGCGAGAGGGGTGGCCCCGTGTCCGTTCTGTGGGTTGTGGTCCGCCAATTTGGCGGACCTTAACCCTGGGTTCGGGTTCGGGGCTTCGGGTCCAATGGCGGTAGGAGCATGCCCGGGGTCGCATTAGCCTCCCTCGCATGACATCTCCAACACGTGTTGCTGTGACCGGTGCCGCCGGTCAAATCGGGTACAGCCTTCTCTTCCGCATCGCAGCCGGTGAGCTGCTTGGCAAGGATCAGCCTGTGATCCTGCAACTGCTGGAGATCACCCCCGCTCTGGGGGCGCTCGAGGGCGTGGCCATGGAACTCGATGACTGCGCCTTCCCGTTGCTCAAGGGTGTGGTTCGGACCGACGACGCCGAGACGGCTTTCGGGGACGCCGATGTGGCCCTCCTCGTGGGAGCCATGCCACGCAAGGCCGGTATGGAGCGGTCGGATCTGCTCGAGGCCAACGGCGGCATCTTCGGGCCGCAGGGTCGCGCCATCAACGCCGCCGCCTCCCGCGACATCAAGGTGCTCGTGGTGGGCAACCCGGCCAACACCAACGCTCTCATCGCCATGAACCATGCTCCGGACATCGACCCGCGGCAGTTCACTGCGATGACCAGGCTCGACCACAACCGCGCCAAGACCCAGCTCGCCCGCAAGCTGGACGTCCCGGTGACGGCGGTCAAGAAGATGACGATCTGGGGCAACCACTCCTCGACCCAGTACCCGGACCTGTTCCACTGCGAAGTCGATGGCAAGAACGCCTACGAGGCGGTCGCTGATCACGAGTGGGTCGATGGGACGTTCATCCCGACGGTCGCCAAGCGAGGTGCCGCCATCATCGAGGCGAGGGGTGCCAGCTCGGCGGCTTCGGCTGCCAACGCCGCCATCGGCCACATGCATGATTGGGTGCTCGGAACCCCCGCGGGGGACTGGGTGAGCATGGCCGTTCACAGCGACGGTTCCTATGGCGTGCCGGAGGGCCTCATCAGCTCGTTCCCGGCCACGGCGGAGAACGGGATGTGGAGGATCGTCGAAGGTCTGGAGATCGACGAGTACTCACGATCGAAGATCGACGCCACTGCAGCCGAACTGGCGAGCGAGCGTGACACGGTTCGCGAGCTCGGCCTGATCTGAGGCGATCGTCCCGATTCCCAAGTCCTGCCTGGCATCTGGACGATCGATAGGGTAAATTACATTCCTGTCATTTCCCCAACCCGATCCAGGGGGGTTCTCGTGAACAAGACCGAACTCGTCGAAGCCGTAGCTGCCACCACCGGTGGCAGCAAGGCGGATGCACAGCGCAGCGTCGATGCGGTGCTCGACAGCATCACCAAGTCGCTCAAGAAGGGCGATCGGGTGGCGCTGACCGGCTTTGGCACCTTCGAGGTGCGCAACCGCTCCGCCCGCACAGCCCGTAACCCGCAGACCGGCGAACCGATCAAGGTGAAGGCCTCGAAGGTTCCCGCATTCAAGGCCGGTCAGGGCCTCAAGAACGCGGTGTCCGGCAAGAAGTGATCCATTCGACCCTCAGGGTCGGAGATATTCACCGAGAAGGGGCCCCGGCACGTGCCGGGGCCCCTTCTGTTGGGCGGCCTGGGTGCTTGCTTGGATTCAGGCGGCGAGGGGACGGACGTTGGTCGAGATCTCGGTCGGCTCGGTGACGGTATCGGTGTCCCGCGTCACCTTGTGTGCGTAGGCGGCGGAGATGAACGCAAAGCCGGCGAAGCTGACCAGGCGAGGTTCCGAGAACATGTACGCCGCGGCCACCGATCCGACGAAACTGACGATGGCGACGGCCAGCACGACCCGGGCGAGAACGGGGGTGATTCGGTCGATGGTGCTCATGATGCTCTTCTCTGTAGATCTCTCTACCAGGAGACATCGGCAAACCATCGATCGAAACTTGAGCGCCCAACCCCGAGATTTCCGCGGGCACCAACTCGGACTCGGGACTGGTCGACGCCGGCACCGATGCCGTCCGGCGCCCCCCACGTGGGGCTGCGGACATCGGAAATCCTTCGAACCTCGTCAGGTCGATCGGTCGTACCCCGTGAGGGGATCAGTACTCGACTTCGATGTCCTTCACGGCGGACTGCAGCTGCGTGATGGCGCCTTGGTGCATCATCAGTTTGGCGAGGTTTCCCGTCACCTTCAGCTTGCCCGACATGAACGCACTCTGAGCGTTCATGTCGCCCTTGAAGATGGAAACGGCGGTCTCGTAGGTCTGCCCCACGGTGACGTCGGCGTCCTCGGCGGTGCCGATCACCATGTCGGCCGAGCCGTCGGCCGCCTTGAGGAAGTAAGCCTTGTCACCGTCTTCGGTGCCTGTGATGTTGAACTGCATGGTGAGGGCGGCATTGGCGATGCTGCTGTTGAATCCAGGGTGAGTGTGAAGCGCGTCGCTGACTGCAGATGCCCACTCTTCGCTGAGGAACTTGTACGCCACGGGATCTTCCTTCCGGGTTTGAATGCGATCGTTGATCGTAGCACTGGTGGCCACTTTTTGACCTTTCGATCAAATCACGCGAGGAGCTTCTCGATGGCGGCGGCCCTGCGTTTCGGGAGCCGCGACAGAGGCGCTCGCGGGTAGCCGGGTTGCAGCCCGATTGCGGCTGCACCCGCCTTCACACCGGGAATCCCATGGGATTCGACCGAGGCGCACAGCTCCGTCACACCAGACTGCATCTCGATTGCCTTTCGAGGCGACTTGCGTGCGTTCGTCACCAGTTCCATCAGGCGCCGGGGAGCGAAGTTGGTGGAAGCCGTGATGGCGCCGTGACCTCCCGCAGCCATCACCAGCGAGATCGAGCGGGAGGCCCCGCTGAACATGATGAAGTCGTCGGGCGCTCCATCGATGATCTGTTGGATTCGTACGGCGTCGCCGCCCGAGTCCTTCATGCCGACGATGTTGGCGTGACTCGCCAACTCGATCGTCGCAGTGAGGTCCAGGGCGTATCCGGTGTTCGGTGGCACGGAGTACAGGAGCACGGGAAGTGGCGACGACTCGGCCACGGCCCCGAAGTAGTCGACTTGTACGGCCACGCTCCTACGGGCGAGCGTCGTCGGTGTGACGACGAGCACGGCGTCCGCGTCGGAGGCCTCGCTGATCTGCATCTGCGCCTGGCGCACCGACTCGGCCCAGACGCCCACGATCACGAACGGCTTGGCGCCAAGGGCGGATCGAACGCCTTCGACGAGTGCACTGCGCTCACCCGGCTCGAGGAGAGAGCCCTCGCCGGTCGATCCTGCCACCAGGAACCCTTCGATTCCCATCTCGGCCAGGGCGCCGACGTTGTGGGCGTGGGCCGAGCTGTCCAGCTCGCCCCGACGGTCGAAGGGTGTGACGAGAGCGGGCATGAGCCGCGGCGGATTTTTCATGGCGCCAGATTACGTGGCGACGACCTCAGCGGTACAACTCGACGCGATACGGATTGACCGTCGTACCCGGCGCCGGATCCCCTCGGAGGCCCTCAGGCAGCATCAGGTCGGGAATGATGAATGCTGTCATCTGTTGCATGCTGTACCCGTTGCCACTACATCCGGTGCACGTCTCCCCGGGATGGAACTCGATCCAGTTGTTTCCCCGTTTCCACCATGTGCCCTGGATGAAGATCGGCTTGAAGCTCGCGACGGGAAGCCACGAGTTGCCGTTGCCCAGGTTGGCCGAGGCGAACTGTGGAACCCACGAGAAACGCGGGCTGGTCTCCAGGGCCTGATCGAAGATCACGCCGTCCGCCACCACCCATGCCTGGAGGCAGGCCCTCATGTGCTCCCACGACTCCGGGCGGTCGAGGATGCCGTCGCCGTCCCAGTCCTGGTCGGGGTACATTGCGTTGTCGAACGTGGCCGGGTCACATTCAGCAGGCCCGCTTCCGTTCAAGTAATCCCATAGTGGGCGGTCGTCGAGGGGGTAGGTGGTGACGGTCCGCTTCGGGTTGGGTCCCTGCTGCAGACGGGGGGTGAGCCCGTATGGGAGGGGGCCTGTGGCGAGCCCCTCAGCTGCGCCGGCGTTGGGAAACCCGGTGTCGGTGTTGAGGGTGTTGACCGGGAAGTTGTAGCAGCGATCCTCGACGGTCCCGTCGGTGGCATTCCATGGGAACACGGGGTGGTCGTAGCCTGCCGCGATGTTGATGGACAGTGTCTCTGCGAGCGGCGATGCATTGCAATTCTCAGGGATCGTGAGATCGAGATCACCGTACCTTCGGCCTTTGAGCGTTCCGAAGTTTCCGGCCGATGGTCCGTCACAGGGGGGTTGGGAGTTGCCTCCCGAGGCCGACGTCAGGCAGGCGTGGTCACCGCCGGAGACGGTGCTGGGGAGCCCGAACGGAAGGATGCCTCCACTGAGCCGGTCGTTGATCCGAGCGACGGCAACGGCACTGGTGGCGATTTCGTTGACGCCGAGCGCCTGGCCGAAGCTGGTGTCCGTCAGTTGATCGGGGACCCGAACGCGAAGGAATCCGCGGGCGTCGAGGCTGACGCAGTCGAGGTTGGGCACCGACCACCCTGCGGGTGTGGGTAGCGCGTTGTACCGGAACCCACCGGCGTTCTTGGTGGGATCGGTGCAGGTCGACCAGAGCAACTGCCATTCGGCGTTCGTGTAGGTCTCGTCCAGGTTCTGGCGAGCGATGTCGAGCACTGCGCTCGTTATGCCCTGCCCCGACTGCGTGGCGAGCGTCTGGATGACGCCCGCCAGCGCCGCCGTGTCGGCGGTCGCCTGGTCGCCTCGTCGCTCGTTCTGGGCGGCCGAGATGTCGATGGTGATGGCTGCGATACCCACGATGAACAGCAACGCTGCAGCCGTGAGGATGGCGGTCGCCCCGCGTTCGCTGCCGAGCCGGATCATGGACATGCCATGCCGGTGGTGGCCGCCCATGTTGCGGTCTGTTCCAGCCTGAAGTCGATGGTCGAACTCACGTCGCCCGGCAGGAACGAGGTGATGAGCGGGGCATTGCTGAGCGAGTCGACCTGGGCGGTGACGGTGATCGAGGCAGTGCTCCCGAGGCTGCTCCCGGATCGGGCGATGTCGACCGTGATGGCGCCGATGCCGTTCGAGAAGTCCATCGAGTCACACACCAGATCGCGGATGTCGGTCGCCGTCCCCCCGTTCACGGCCGCGTAGCGGGCCCCTTCCCGGGCACCGTGGCGCACGTCGTTGAACTGTGCGAAGACGGCGCCGAACTCGATGATTCCGAGCAGAAGGATCAGAAGCAGGGGCGCGACAAAAGCCATCTCTACGAGGGATGCCCCGCGTTCGCGGCGATCTCCGACTTGCATGGGACCCGACCTCCAAATCACCTGGCAAGGAAGGCTTCGGCCAATGGGTTCCGGAACTTGAGCCGGGTGCACAGGCGAAACGACAGAAAGGCGGACAAGTGTGCCTCGCCTATGGAGCCGTCCTCGTCGGCCGGCCGGCTCGAGGCCGTCTCAGCGGGTGAGTTCGACCGATAAGAAGAACGTTCGCGTTCCGGAGCCGGTGGTTGCAGCAGCGCAGATGTCGCCTGGGAGATGGACACATCTCAGCAGCAGCGCGCTCGCCGAATCGATGCGCCGGTTTCCGGCCGCGGGAATGCTTATGGCGCCGGCCATGCCGGCGTCATGCCGACAAGAGTTGCCGGGATCGACGAGAACCGATCCGCTGCAGGTCCACTGAGGGCCGTTGTTGGTCCAAAGCGACTCGATGAATACCGGGACGAACCCGGAGACGTCGTAGCAGCAGGCGTTGTTGCCGAGCGGCGTCGTCTGATGGAACTGCGGCACACCGGCCAGTCGTGCGCTGGTGCCGATCGCAGGCGTGAAGAGAACGCCGTTCCGGGCCTGGAGACACTGCGACAGCAGCGCCTTGGCCGCATCCCAGTCGGCGAGTGCGGTTGAGCCGGCCGTGGTGGGGAACGTCGGATGGTCTGGGAGGGTGGCGATGTCGGTGCATGAGCCGGGGAGGCTCAAACTCGTGTCGATGAAGCTCCATAGTGGCTTGTTGTCGATCTGTGTTCCGAAAACCGTGATCGTGCCGTCTCGATATGGTCCCCGGGCCAGGCGTCCGGCGAAGGCGCCATCCCATGTACCACCGGACACCAGACCGGCGGTGATGTCGGAGTTCGAGTATCCGCCGCCGGAGTCGACCCGATTCGGGAAGGGTGGGCCTGGCACCAGTGTCGGCGAGGCGCACCACGACCCGTTGATCCGGTTGCCCGGGATCCCGGCGGACACGCCGAGGGGATGATCGAGGCCGTCGGCCATCGACCGGGCCAGCGGCTGTGGTTGATTGCCTGATACGCATTCCGATGTGATGCCGCCTGCCGACACCTCGTTGTAGAAGTAGGGCTGGAAGTTCCCGAAGTCGCCGGTCGACGGATCGCCGCAGGTGTCCTTGCCCGACGTGCCGGTCTTGATACAGAACTCGAGACCTATCGTCGAACCGCCGAACACCGCGGCCGGAAAGCTCCCGCCGCCCCCGAACGAGGTTCCGATGGTCGCCTCCGCAGCGGCGGTGGTAGTGATCTCGTCGACGCCGACGACGCGCCCGAAGCTGGTCTCTGTCTCCTGGTCGGGGAGCAAGACCCGAATGGTCGTGAAGTCGTCTGAGAAACTTATGCACGGCGTCCCATTCACCACGCCGAGCAACAGAAGGTCGGACGGGTACGTGAGGGCATCGGGGTCCGTGCAGGAACTCCAATCTGCGGGTGTGATCGTCCCGGGCGTGTTCGCCTGTGCGATGTCTTTCGCCTCGTCTACCGCCACCTGGAGGGGGTTTGCGGCGCTCGTGATCGCTGCCTGCAGAATCCCTCCGAGTGCCGCGGTGTCGGCGGCGCCGACGTCCTGCCGGCGCTCGTTCAGCGCGGCGGAGTAGTCCACGGCGATGGCGGCGATGCCCATGAGCGCCACCAGGGCGGCCGCCACGAAGACGGCTGTTGCTCCGCGCTCGTTCAACATGAGACCGGTGCGACGGTGCTCGACCATGACGGCGTCTGCTCGAGTCTCGTCTCGATCGAGGATTGGAGCGTGGCCGGCATGATGGCGGAGAAGAATCCTGTGATGGAGGTCGGTGTGGCTGTGACCGTCACGACCGCCTCGTCGCCGATGTTGTTGCCGGTCCGGGTCAGCTCGATCGTGATCGCCGACGTCCCGGCAATGTCCATGCGGTCGCAGGTCTCTGTGATGATGGCTGCCGCGGTCCCGAAGTCGGTGGCCGCCAACCGTGCACCTTCCCGGGCGCCGTGGCGTACGTCGACGTTCTGCGAGAACAGCCAGCCGAATTCGACGATGCCAAGTAGCAGCGTCACCAGCAGCGGCGCCAGAATGGCGAACTCGACCAGCGTGGCTCCGCGGTCTCTCCTGTCTGCGCGCATCAGTGCCCCAATCTCCCCTACGTCACGTAGGTCGCTGGACCTATACGCGCGTTACAGCGCAATGTCCGCAATACGGCTTTTGGCGCGCGTCTCGATGTTGGCGGGGCGGGGATTCGGCTGCTGCCGGAGTCTGTGGGTTCGCTGCGAGGGGGTCAAAGCCCGGGCGGGTCACTGCCTGTGCGGGGTCGTTCCAGTCTGCGTCGGAGCGGTGGGCTGGTGGGGTCGATCCGATATCCGCGCCTGTGGACGACGACGTGGTGGTGGTACCAGCAGAGAGAAGCGAGGTTCTGCGGGTGGTTGTCGCCGCCCGCCGATCGGGGTGTGATGTGGTGAGGCTGGAGACGGTGGACCGAGGTGCAGCCGTCGATGACGCACCCGCCATCTCGGGCGAGAACGAAACGCCGGGTCCTGGGCGGGATGGCCGTGGCGGCGCTTCCGACGGCGAGCGGGATACCGTCCGAGGTCATGGCGGTGACCTCGACCGGCGAACCACACAGGATCTGCTCGAGGGTCGTTGGGCCGACTCTGGGTCCGGAGACGATCCATCCTCCGGTCTCGCCGAGGCAGGTCTCTCGGGCATCGACGATCACCGTGGTCGTGACCGGGATCGGCGAGGCGTCATCGGAGGCGCTGGTGGTTCCCTGCGTGCACAACTGGACGAGGGCGTCGGCTCGGCGGGCGTGCCGCGGATCGGGTGTCACGCCGGGGGTGTCGGGGAAGGTGTCGGCGAGGTGGTCGAGGACCTGGGACACCACGGCTCCTTCGAGGGCGGGGAGCAGGCCGCGGAGGGTCCATGAGGCATCGAACAGGTCGGGCTGGATGATCAGGTGGCGCCTGGCGTGGGCGTCGGCCTCGCTGCGACGCGTGATGCGGTGGCGACGGGCCTGGAGGCGACGCAAACCTGGAAGGTCGAGTTCGAGATGGAGGTCGGTGTCGCCCGTTCGGGCGCATTCGGCGACCCGGTCGAACGACACACCGGTGTCCAACGCCTCGTCCAGAGTTGCAGTGGCGGAGACGGCGACGCGCTGGAGGGCTTGGGCGGTGTCGGGGTTGATGTCGAGCCGGGCCGAGATCCAGTCGACCAGAGTTCTGGCGCCGTCGGCACACGGCAGTTGGCGGGCCTGCGCCTCTCGGATCAGCCGAGTCTGGATGCCACGGAGCCGGCCGATCTCGGCCTCACATCGGGTGAGCAGCTGCTCCAAGCCATCGGTGGTCAGCGAGGAGGGATCGAATGTGGTTGTTGGGGCGGACACGAACGGCAGGCCTCGAGATTCGACTACAGGTTGTCTCCTGCATCTGCGCCCCAATGGGGTGCCCATGATGGGTGAGCCCTCAACGCGTCCCGGAGGACGTTCCACACCGTTGCCGGACTACACCATTATATCGAACGTGTGTTCGATAGTCAAGTGGTGAGCCCGGATCTTGCTGCTATTCGGTGAGGTTGTACAGCCTCAAACCTGGTGATCCGGGCAGGTTGTCGATCACGCTCTGCGGGAGCATGCCGAGCTTGATTTCGTACGCTGTGATCATGTTGATCCGGGTGCTCGCCCCCCAGCCTCCGGGACTCAGCCCGCACGTGGTGGTGGTTGCGTCGACCGTGGTGCACGGGCCGGAGGGCGGATGTCCGGGAGTGAACACGGCGGCACAACCACCTGCGTTGCAGTTGAGGTAGATCGTGTTCAGGTACACGGGCCGCAAGGACTTGATCGTGTGGTCGCCGTTGCCAGATGGATAGGTCGTCAGTTCCGGCACCGCAACGAATCGGACGGAATTCGCAATCGAGTCGGAGAAGATGACGCCGCTTGTCCATGAGCCCAGGCAGGCAATCATCTCGTCGCGTGTATCGGTCCCGGGGCACGAACCAGCCAAAAGGTAGTTCCACAAAGGAGTGTTGTTGACGCCCCTGGTACGTACCTGAGCACAACCTGGCAGCGGCCCTGTGCAATGCAGCAGCGAGTCCGAATCCCCTGCGAGAGCCTCTGTCATCTCTTTGGTGGCGTTTCCAGTCTGGACCTCGATCTGGTTCGGCGTCTCGCTCAAATTGCCGCACGCCGCAAGATCATCGACTATCGGGTCACCGGATGTCCAGGTGGTCAGCAAGTGGTCGGTCCCAAGCTTGATGTTGCTCTTCATCCGCGTCTGCCATCCGCCGTTGCTGCAGACTGTCGGTCGCACCCATTGCTTGATATCCAGGTAGCCGTAATTGCCGTTGAGAGGACCTGTACACGGTGGTATGGCAGCCGACGGTGTGTCGTTGAAGAGGCACGTGTGAGGCCCGGCGCCGAATGCGAAGGGGAGCACATCCGCTGTCGTTGGTTCTACCAGCTGACCCGCCTCGGCGAACGCTCCAACCGTTATCTCGTCTCGGCCGATGACACCTCCGAAACTGGTCTCTATGTCGTCGTCTGGAAGAGCGACGCGAGACTCCGAGAAATCGCTGGTGAACGACACACAAGCCGTTGTGCTTGCAACGTTCGTGAACTTGGCAGGACGTGTGGGATCGGCGCACGAACCCCAATCTAGGACCCGGCCAGGCAGGTTCTCTTGAACAACGTCGATCGCCGCCTGGGCTCCATTGTCGGCGGCCTGTTGATCGGTACACGGCGAAGGACACGACACCGATGCCTGGAGGGCGGCCATGGCAGCGAAGTCCACTCCCGTCTGCGCCTGCCGCCGTTCGCTGAATGCTTGGCCACCGTCGAGGGCGATCGCGGCGAAGCCCATGAGCATGATCAGAAGCCCGGCGATGATGACCGCGGACGCACCACGCTCGTCTTGCCGCTTCACGGACATGTCGTCACCGTTCCCGGCGCCCAGTTCGTAGTGGGCTGCTCGACTCTCCCGTAGACCTCCGACTCGATCGTTGGGCTCGGCCACGCCCAGCTGAAGAATCCCGTGATCTCCACCAGATCTGCCTCGACCACGACGCCGGCGGTGTCACCCGGATCGGTTCCAGAGGCGAGGTTCTCGATGCGGACAATCGCTGCCGCATTGACGATGTCGTCGCTGCAGACGCGGCCGGTGATCTCCGCCGCCGTTCCATCGACGACGGCGACTCTCAGTGCCTCACGGGCTTTGTGGCGGATATCGAGCTGCTGTGCGATTCCCCAGCCGAACTCGACGATGCCCAGCACGAGGACGATCAGCAGAGGAGCGAGGATGGCGAACTCGACGAGGCTGGCGCCGCGCTCGCCGCGTGCGCGCCTGACCTGTCGATCATGCCAGAGCTTGTTGAGCATGCCCACCCCTCGTTGCCGGTCGGTGCTGTCACGTCACAGCACTCCTCCACTCGCTGGGATTCTACCGGCAGGGAGACCTTTCATCTCCGGCCCCTTCCGGGAGAGTCCCAACCTCTCCTCATCATTCAAGTCGTTCTGGTCGTCCCGTCTACCGGTGACGGTCCGAGAACCGTCATGTCTCTCCCGAATCAAGGACCGTTCGGTACCAATCTCACCGGGTTTCCGATCACCCTCGCGGCCCAGGTCGTGCGGTCGTTGGGGTTCGAGAGTTCGTACTTCACCTGCCACCAGCAATCGGTCGAGCATGTGTAGCCACCCGGAATGTCGACGGTGATCGTGAGCCACTTCCCGTTGAAGAGTGGCGAACCGTTCGAGGTCTGGATCCGGCACGTTCCCGAACCCGAGCCACCGCTTGCGCCGAGGTCGTCCTTGGATGTGTACGAGCAAGTCGTCGTTGAGCCGCCGGGGTCCACGATCGAGAGGAAGGCGTTGCCGCCGAAATCCTCGCCGGGGTCGAACAGGTCGATGACGAGCGTCTTGCCGGCGTGCACCTGCTCGATCTCGGCCAGATTGATGGTGGCGACGCCCCCGACGTTGTTGAACAGCGACATGTCGTTGATCGCGTACACCCGGGGCTGCGGACCGGAGGGGACTCCCGCTGCGATCGAGTACTGGTTGGTCCCACCGAGGTTGCCCGACGACGACACCTGGAGGATGTAGAGGCCTTCCACGCTTCCGCCCACCGTGCAGAGCTTCCGCCACTGGTTCTTCCACAAGGCCGCCTGCTGCCCGGAGTTGATCGTGACTCCGCAGCCCGCAATCACCGGGTTGTTCGTCGGGTCGTACGGGGTGTTGTCGGTGTCCCGAAGTTGGAAGGAGGTGTTCAGACCGCCGCCGCCATCTTGCGGGAGATCGCCGGTCTCGGTCTGGAAGTTGGTTCGTTGGTAGAACCCGGCGTCGTACAGGTATACGGAGAGCGGCCCGGAGGTACCGGTCGTGTCGACGGCGTAGTAGTAGCCGCCGCTGCGATACCTCGGATTCGTGTGCTCACAATTCCAGCTTGGGGCGGTGTCGATGCAGCGTGTGGCCCGAGCGTCACCGTTCCATTGGTTGGTGTCGGGACCGCTGATCGCAGCCCAGAACCTGGGGTTGGTGCCGCAGAAGCTGCCGGTGGGGTCGGACCCGAAGCACCGGTCGGGCGATCCCAGCGGAACAGGAAGGATGTATTGGGCGGTGGCCCGGCGGGTGATGTCGACCTGGCTCATGCCAAACACGTTCATGAAGAAGGTGTCGACGGTGGCGGTCACGTCCACCTGGAGCGAGTTGTCCGGCAGCGGCACCGCGGCCATCGTCGCCGCCCCGAAGCCGTTCGCCCTCACGGCGGCGCCCGCATCGGCATTGGCCTGAACGAGGTCAGACGGGAGGTTCACGACGCCTGCCAGAGCGGCGGCGTCGGCGGTCTTCTGGATGCGGTTGCCGTTCAGGAACAACCAGCCGAGATCCACGGCGAACGCAGCCATCCCGAGCAGCACCACCAGCATGATGGCGATGGTGGGGAGCGCCGCCCCCTTCTCCCGACGATCGGTGTCGCCGCTCATTCGTACGCCTCGGGTTCGAGCCGTCGCAGCGACTGGTCGTCCATCGTGTAGGTGCCGTTGAATGGCGAAAGCCCGGTTATCCAGCTCCGGTCGACGAGCACCCGTACTGCGATGATGTCGAGCTGGGAGCTCGGCCCGACGATGGTGCCTCGGCTCGTCTCGGGATACCCGTACGAGTGAAGAGACCAGTCGGCGCAGTCGACCGGGTCCCCACCGATGTCGAGCGTGTAGGTGTTGGGCGTGCCCACGATGGCGCCGGTACCCGGGCTGGCCTTGAAGATCTCGACCCGCTGGAGGCCGGCGATCTCGCCTCCGGAGGCGAGGCCGGCTCCGACCTCGCGCAGCACGGCGCAGTCGGCCTGCGGGTCGTTGCCGGCGATCGCTGCAACTCTGGCCCCGTCGCGTACGGCGGACGACACCGTGAGGTACGACTTGAAGGCGACGCCCAGTTCGAGCATGCCAATCACCAGCAGCAGCAGAATGGGCAGCACGATCGCCATCTCGACGATCGTTGCCCCACGTTCACGCTTCTCTCGCGAAGCGGTATCCCCCCGGATCACCACCTGATTGCCCCGTTCTCCATCTGGTTGGACCTGACGTTTCACATACAACCGGTGTCACGCTGAGTGGCCAGGTCCAATCGGATTCCCCAAGAAGTGACTAGTCCTTTCGCGGCCCGCCGATGAATCGACTGCGAAACGTCGGACCGACCCGGCGGCATTCTGCCACGCTCCGCGGGCACGCGCAGATCGTGGTCAGGGAGTGGGATCTGGCTCGATGTGCATGACCGTGTCCTGCTTCCAGCAGTCCACACCCACGGCCGTGCCACGCTCGCAGACCGATCCGTTCCACAGCATGAAGTTCGTGGTCCAGTCGTGGTCGAACTCGATCTCGACTCCCAACCAGTCGCGAGTTGCGCCATCGTTGTCGCGGTTGGCTTCGGGCCATCCGAGGTTCACCGGGTACCAGGTGGAGCAGCGCAGGGACGCCGGGTCGTCGGTGGGCTGGGCGGGTCGATAGACGTTGGACACGCCTTCGTTCCCGGCGGTGTCGGTCTTGTAGATCTTGACGCGGATGACCTGATCGTCGTTGATCGCCTGCAGCGAACCCGCGGCCGCCTCGAGGATGAGACAGTCGGCGTTGGGCTCGTCGCCGGCGGAGGCCCCGACACGAGCCCCTTCACGTGTTCCCGAGGTCACCGACATCCAGTCGCGGAGCGCCATACCCCACTCGAATGCGCCGAACGCCATCATGAGGAGGAGGCCCAGCACGAGGGCAGTCTCCACGGCTGCCGTGCCACGTTCGTCGTCTTGGGGCACGGGCGACCTCATGGGTTGGGGATCAGTCGGACCGGGTTGCCGATCACTCGCGCTTCCCAGGTGGTGCGGTCATGGGGCGTGTTGAGCTGAAGATCCATCGTCCACCAGCAGTTGGTGGTGCAGGTGTACGACGCAGGGATGTTGATGGTGGCGGTCACCCATTGCCCGTTGAAGCGGGCGCTGCCGGAGACGGTGGTCTGGATCCGGCATTGGCCGCTCCCCGACGCCGTCTGACTGCCCGCCTCGTTCGTGGCCGACCATGAGCAGTTGGGGATGGTGCCGGTGGGAGTCTTGACCGTCATGTAGGCGTTTCCACTGCCTTCACCCGGATCGAAGAAGCGAAGCTCCAGCTTCTTCCCGGCGTGGACCGGGTCGATCTCCGCCAGGTACACCCTCGCCGTGCCCGTTCCGGTCACGTCGTTCGTGAAGACCGACATGTCGTTGATCCCGTACACCCGGGAGTTCTGTGACCCGCTGGTGAGAGCCCGCAGCCCGTAGTGATTGGAGCCACCGCCGTTGCCGGAAGTCCACACCCTCAGGATGTAGATGCCCGGCGTCGGGTTGTTCACACGGCACAGCCGCCGCCACTGGTTCTTGTAGGTACCGGAGGCCGATTCCGGGTTGATCGACCATGAGCAGCCTGCGCCGAGGCTCACATTGTCGGAGGGGTCGAGAGGTGTCGAGTCCGGGGCGTACAGCTGGGCGTGCATCACCGGGCCGCCAGACGCCGTTCCGGTGAGACCGTCGAGGTCGCCGGTCTCGGTCGAGGCGCTGCCCCTGTCGTAGAAGGGGAAGTCGAAGGCCTCGACATCGAGGTAAGACTTGCCGGAGGGGACGTCGATGCCGTAGAAATACCCGGTGCTGCGGTAGGTGGGATTGTTGGCGGAGCAGGTCCCCGATCCGGTTGCAGTGATGCATCGGGTGGCGTAGGGGTCGCCGTGCTCCTTGGCTGTGTACGGGGCCTGGATGGCTGCCCAGAAGTTGAGCGAGCTGTCATAGCCGTACCCGAAGCTGTTGAAGGGACTCCCCATCGGAACCGGCTTGACGTACTCAGCCGTTGCGGTGCGAGCCAGGGGCAGCGAGTTGATGCCCACCACCGACGCAAAGAATGTCGGAACGTCGACTTCGAGCGTCACGGCGTAGCGGTTGTCCGACAACACGGTTCCCGTGACGGTGGCTCCGGCGAAATCGTTGACGCGAGCGGCGGACTCGGCGTCGGTCGTGGCGTTGGCGGGCGAGGATGGCAGGTGCATGACACCGGCCAGAGCTGCCGAGTCGGCGGCGCGCTGGAGTCGGGCGCTGTTCAGGTAGTACCAGCCGAGGTCGACCGCCAGTGCGGTCATCGCCAGCAGGGCGACCATCGAGCCAGCCACCCACACCAGGGCCGCACCTCGTTCACCGGCGGCGATTCGCTGACGCACGAGGTCGATCATTCGAATGCCTCCGGTTCCATACGGGTGATGTCGGTCTCGTCGACGGAGAAGGTGCCGTTGAACGGTGGGAAGCTCGAGATCCACGTGTGGTCCATCACCACCCGGACACCGATGATGTCCAACGGATTGGTGCCCACGGTGGTCTGGCGGCTCGTCGCCGGCCATGTGACGACGCTGTTCCAATCGGCGCAGTCGAGTGGATCGCCGGCCGAGAAGGTGTAGACGTTCGTCTGACCCGCGATCTGCTGGCCTGCGGCGTTGGCGCGGTAGATCTCGACCCGCTCGAGCACGTCGATGTTCGGGACCAGGTAGCTCGACAGCCCCTCGATGACCGAGCAATCCGCATTGATGTCGTTGCCGGCGAAGGCAGCGATGCGGGTGCCTTCCCGGGCTGCCTGCGATGCACCGAGGATGTCGCGAAAGGCCACGCCGAGCTCGAGAATCCCGATCAGGACCAGGAGCAAGACGGGCATGACGATGGCCATCTCGACCAGCGACGCGCCTTGTTCTTCCGAGGAGTGTTTGCCGAGTCTCATCTTCCCACTGGTACGACTACGTAGTTCGTGTCGGCAATAACCAGCGTCGGACAACAGGACTACTTTCGAGGTAGTCACTCGTGACTAGTGCGCGCCATGGGGATGCCTCCGATTCCCCGTCGGAGGTTCCGCCCCGCTGACAGGGGACACGGAGGTGTGTCAGAAGGCTTTCGGGCTCGATTGCCGCACACCGCCCGTCCAGCCCGACACGCAACGCGTGGAACGTCTTCCGTGGGCCGTGGACTCTCGGAATCGCGTCTCGCTACGGCCTCGCACCGTCGCGAGACGCGAACTCACGGTCAGCCCTGCTGGCTGACCAGGCGTCGGTTCTTGAACTTCGCCTTCACGTAGTCACGATTCATGATGGCGATGAAGTCGATCGAGATCGCCTTGGGGCACGCCTCTTCGCACTCGCCGTGGTTGGTGCATGATCCGAAGAACTCCTCCATGGTGTCGACCATGTTCACGACCCGATCCCACCGTTCCGGCTGACCCTGCGGCAGCATGTTGAGCTGGGCGATCTTGGCGGCGGTGAAGAGGTTCGCCGCCGAGTTCGGGCAGGCGGCCACACACGCGCCGCAGCCGATGCACGAAGCGGCGTCCATCGCCGAATCGGCGACAGATTTCGGAACGGGGATGAGGTTGGCGTCGGGTGCCGAACCCGTGGGGACGCTGATGAACCCGCCTGAGGCGATGATCCGGTCGAACGCCTCTCGATCGACCATCAGGTCCTTCATGATCGGGAAGCCCGCCGCCCTCCAAGGCTCGACGGTGATCGTGTCGCCGTCGTTGAAGGATCGCATGTGCAGCTGGCATGCGGCCGTGGCGCGCTCCGGTCCGTGGGCCTGACCGTTGATCATCACGCCACAGGTTCCGCAGATCCCCTCCCGGCAATCGGAGTCGAAGACGATCGGCTCCTCGTCCTGGAGGGTGAGTCGCTCGTTCAGCACGTCGAGCATCTCGAGGAACGACATGTCCTCTTTGATGGCATCGACCTGATAGGTCTTGAATTCGCCGTGGGCGGACTCGTTGGCCTGTCGCCAGACTTGGAGCGTCACACGCATCGACGGCTCCCTTCGCAAGCGATGCGGCGTGACGCCACTGGGGACTGGGATCTGGAGACCGGCGACGGTTTCACTTGTAGCTCCTCGTGGCCAACTGGACGTTCTCGAACTCGAGCTCTTCTTTGTGGAGCGTCGGTGACTTCAGGTCTCCGGTCCATTCCCATGCGGCAACGTATGAGTAGTCCTCGTCGTTGCGGACCGCCTCGCCATCGGGGGTCTGGTACTCCTCTCGGAAATGGCCGCCGCACGACTCCTCGCGATCTCGTGCGTCGATGCACATCAGCGTTGCCAGCTGGAAGAAGTCGTCGACCCTTCCGACCTTCTCGAGGGTCTGGTTCACGGAGTCGCCTGTTCCGACGACCTTGACGTCGGACTTGAACTCCTCGTACAGCGCGGGGATCTCGCTGATGGCCTTGTCGAGGCCGGCGGCATCGCGGCTCATGCCGCAGTAGTCCCACACCAGGCGGCCGAGCTGGCGGTGGAAGTCGTCGACCGTCCGGGTGCCACGGCTGGCCAGGTAGCCGGACACGCGGTCGTTGACCTCGATCTCAGCCGCTTTGAACGCATCGTCGTCGGTGGGGACCACCGGCGTGTTGAGCCAGCCGGCCAGGTAGTCGCCGATCGTGTACGGCAAGACGAAGTAGCCGTCGGCCAGACCCTGCATGAGTGCCGACGCCCCCAGACGGTTGGCGCCGTGATCTGAGAAGTTGGCTTCACCGATCGAGTACAGGCCGGGGACAGTGGTCATCAGGTTGTAGTCCACCCATAGTCCACCCATCGTGTAGTGCGGAGCGGGGTAGATCCGCATCGGCACCTGGTAGGGGTTCTCGTCGGTGATGCGCTCGTACATCTCGAAGAGGTTGCCGTACCGCTCCTCGATCTTGTCCCGCCCGAGTCGTTCGATGGCGGCCGCGAAGTCGAGGAAGACGCCGTTCTTGAGGGGTCCGACGCCATTGCCGGCGTCGACCGCTCGTTTGGCGGCTCGGCTGGAGACATCGCGGGGAGCGAGGTTCCCGAACGACGGATAGATCCGCTCGAGGTAGTAGTCGCGCTCCGATTCGGGGATCTGACCTGGGGGCCGCTTCTCATCCGGGTCCTTCGGTACCCAGATCCGTCCGTCGTTGCGCAACGACTCCGACATGAGTGTCAGCTTGGACTGGAACTCGTCCGACTGTGGGATGCACGTCGGATGGATCTGCGTGTACGACGGGTTGGCGAACGCCGCACCCTTGCGGTGGGCACGCCAGATCGCCGTGGTGTTGCAGTACATGGCGTTGGTGGACAGGTAATACACGTTCGAATACCCGCCGGTCGCCAGAACCACCGCATGTCCCGACCAGGATTTGATCTCACCCGTTGCCAGATGGCGTGTGATGATTCCAACCGCCCGACCGTCCTTGACGACGATGTCGAGCATCTCCACCTTCGAGTGCAGATTGACGGTGCCGAGACCCACTTGGCGCATGAGAGCCGAGTAGGCGCCGAGGAGCAGCTGCTGGCCGGTCTGGCCCCGTGCGTAGAAGGTCCTGGAGACCTGGGCGCCGCCGAAGCTGCGGTTGTCGAGAAGCCCACCGTATTCCCGTGCGAATGGCACCCCCTGAGCCGTGCACTGGTCGATGATGTCGACCGAGACGTCGGCGAGTCGATAGACGTTCGCCTCGCGACTGCGGAAGTCGCCACCCTTCACGGTGTCGTAGAAGAGGCGGAACACCGAGTCGCCGTCGTTGTGATAGTTCTTGGCGGCGTTGATTCCGCCCTGTGCGGCGATCGAATGGGCCCGCCGTGGCGAGTCGTGGTAGGTGAAGACGTCCACCTCGTAGCCGAGCTCCGCCAACGTGGCTGCGGCCGATGCGCCGGCGAGTCCGGTGCCAACCACCAGCACCCTGAACTTGCGCTTGTTGTTCGGGTTCACCAGCTTGATCGAGAACTTGTGGTTGTCCCACTTCTCCTCGATGGGTCCGGCGGGGACCTTTGAGTCGAGTGTCATGCTCATGTTGTCTCCCGTCACAGGTCGATGATCCCGGCCATCACGGCCAGCGGCAGGCTGATGTTTCCGATCACGATCAATCCGGAGAACGCGATGGCGAAGTACCGGCGCCACTTGTTGAACCGGGGATTGTTGACACCCAGGCTCTGGAACATCGACCACGCCCCATGGAAGACATGGATGCCCAAGGCGAGGTTGGCGACGATGTAGAGGATCGACACCGGCACCCGTGAGAAGCTCGCCACGAAGTTGGCTTGGATCGCTCCATGCTCCCAGCCTTCCGGAGCGAAAGGCTGGATGCCCCAGGTGAAGTCGGCGAGATGCCATCCGAGGTAGAGCAACACGATGATGCCGCTCCATCGCATCGTTCGTGACGCATAGTTGGCTGCCAGGTACTCACGAGGCCCCTGATACCCCGTGGGGCGGGCTCGACGGTTCATGAGTGTCAGCGAGTAGGCCGAGTGGATGTGGAGCCCGAACGCAACGATGAGTCCGATGCGCATGATCCAGAGGGGAACCGTCCGGGGGAGAAGCGGGAACAGCAGAGTTCGGAGGGCCTCTCCGTACACGTCGATCTCGTAGGCCCCTTCGAGGGCATCGAATCCGATGTAGGCCTTGAGGTTCCCGATCATGTGGGCGAGCACGAATCCGAGAAGCAGGACTCCGGTGATCGCCATGACCCATTTCTTGCCCACCGCCGATCGGTAGAACTCGACCGGCCACGGAAGCCTTCGAGTCTTTGCGGGGACTTGTGTGGTTGCCACCGAATACCTCTGAGTCGACTGAGGCCCGATTATGGCGCGTGATTCGAATCGGGCGTAGTCGGACGAGCACGGCGTGTGGAGCGGCGTCGGTGACCCTGGCGGGGACGGGTCGCCGGGCGACGACTAGCGGGCTCACAGCCAACGGCACACAGCCGAGCGCACGCCTCTCGGTCGCAGTGGGCAGGTCGACGACCGGTGGCGAGGCTTGGCTGGATGTAGACCGTGGGCCGTCTGCTGTGGGCATGGAGCCGACTCGCCCTCGGCGCAACGGGAGGCGATCGTCGGAATGGCCCTCTTGACGGCGCGCGCGGTACCGGTCACAATGACATGGTTGTAATTACAACAGTGTGTTACCAACCATGTGAGGGGAGAGGGGCCCATGCAGGGCAAGCTCATCGAGGCACTGGCAGTCGACGAGCTCTCGTGGCAGGACTACGCGAACTGCCGAGGGGCCGACGCCGATCTGTTCTTCCCTGAGCGGGGCGCTTCGACGCGGAAGGCGAAGGCGATCTGCACTGCCTGTGAGGTTCGGTCCGACTGTCTCGACTTTGCGTTGCGTGCAGGAGAGAAGTTCGGCATCTGGGGCGGAATGTCCGAGCGGGAGCGCCGACGGGTCCGTCGTGAACGCACCGTCGCTCGACGTGCGTCCTGACCCCACTCCGTCGTACACTCCTCCTCGACGACCAGTGAGGAATTGAGTGGAGAACCCAGGTATTGCGCTGATCTTCGTCGCCATCGTGCTCATCGTCGTGGGTGTGGTGCTCGGACGCCGTCGCAACGAGCTGGCGGCTCAGCAAGGTATCCAGAAGCCTTCCCGCGCCGGTGCTCGCAGAGACGCGGCGGCCGCACTCGAGGCGCTGCCGGATGTGAGTCATCCGCGCCCCAAGGTCGCCGAGATGCACGTGGTGGGAGAAGCCGCCCAGGTCAGCTTCGACGTTCCGTTCCCCGAGGACGGGGACGAGGTTCTGGCTGATCTGCTCGTGCAGGAGGCAATCGAGGTGGTGCGTGAGAAACGCCACACGCTCCCCATCGACATGGTGCACCGCGTCGAAGTGTTCGCTGGTCGCGGTGGCAGCCGGCAGCTCGTGGGCACCCACGAGCTCGACACCCCGGGGACGCTCCCCCCGAAGATCGACATGCCGTCGATGCTCAACTTGTCGCCGTTCGCCAAAGACCCGCTCGAAGCGATGGAGGGCGAAGAGACCCACGTTCCGGAGGTGGCTGCCCCGGCCAGAGAGGACGAGCTGCCATCGCTGGGATCCGAGATCCGGCTTCCGAAGGCCGTGGACATGGGCTTGCGGGCGCAAGGCATCGATCCGGAGACGATGGGCGCCGTCGAGATGGTGTCGGGCCTTCTGCGGCTCTTCGGATACACCGTCACCCCCGGGCCGGGTTTCGGGATGTTCATCGCCGAAAAGGGCGGCACCCGGACCTTCATCCTTGGGGACGCATACCGGAAGGGCGATTATCCCGAAGTCGCCGAGGCGACGATCGATCGCTTCATGGCAGATTTCTCGATGTCCGGATGTGATCGAGGCATGCTGGTCAGCGAGAAGTACGGGCCTTTCGAGGTCTACGACAAAGAGCGTCGGGAGCCACGGGTCAAGTTCATGACCCGCGAGCGCCTCCAGAAAATGGTCGACTCCCTCGCCCTCTCCTAGGGTCCGCCCCTCGTCAGCCCGAGGGGCGGCGACGTTCTACGTAGAACGTTCTACGTTCGACCTGGGTTGACGACCACGGGCGGAACCGACAGGAACCTTTGCCCCCGCTTGGGCGTCCTATCACGTGCAAGGCGCCTGTCAGGCGTGCTCGCAGGTAGCGGGGAAGGGCAAGGTATGATCGTTGCCAAAGGAGGCATTTCCTATGGGCTTGCCCAAAGGTTCCGAACTCATCGTCATCCTGCTCGTGGTCTTGCTGCTCTTCGGAGCCCGCAAGTTGCCCGAACTTGCGCGTTCGCTGGGCGCTTCTGCCAAGGAGTTCCGCAAGGGCATCGCAGAAGGCGCTTCGGAAGACGAAGTCAACACGCCCGGACCCGGTTCCGACACATAATCGTGGGTGGCCCCGCACGCGGGGCGACCGATTTCCTGTGCTCAGGAACTTCCGCCGCCCGTCCGGCGTTGTCGGTGGGGAAGGTTCATGACTGAACCGGCTCCCGACACCTGGGAAGACGTTGCGCGAAAGCATGGGCGGAAGATCTACAACTTCGCTTATCGGCTGTGCGGGAATCCGGATGACGCAGCCGACCTTGTTCAAGAAGTCTTGCTCCGCGTTCGACGCGGCCTGGACGGGTACACGCCCGGGTCGTTCGACGGCTGGCTGTGGCGGATCACACGCAATGCCTTTCTCGACGATGTGCGGAGGCGCAAGCGTCGGCCCACCGTGCCGCTCCCCGAACAGACGGATCGCATGTCCAACTGGGCGTCACCCGATCCCGACGAAGTGCTCGCATCGATGCGTCTCGGCGAGGACATCCAGAAGGCGTTGCTCGACCTCCCGTACGAGTTCCGCGAGGCGGTCGTGATGTGTGACGTGATCGGCTTGACCTATGAGGAGATCGCGGTAGCGGTCGACTCCCCGATCGGAACCGTCCGCAGTCGCATCCATCGCGGCCGCAAACTCCTGAAGGAACGCTTGTCGTGATGCATCCTGACGAGCTGTTGTCCGCCCATCTCGACGGCGAACTCACCGAGCACGAACGCAGGCGAGTCGCCACCCACCTCGTCGAATGCGAACGCTGCCGGTCTGAGCTCGCCGACCTGTCCAGTGCACGGGCGGCGGTCCGGTCGCTGCCGATGATCGAGCTGCCGAGCGACGTGGCGGAGCTGGTTGGGATGCCGGCGCCGCCGATACCGATCCGGAGGCGGCCGCTGGCCTGGGTGGGCGCAGCGGCCGCGGCCGCCCTCATGATCTTCGTTGGGGCGGCGGCGCTGACGGCGCCCCAACCCCAGCAGATCAGTCCTCCCGAGTTGACGGCCGTGTACGGCGCGGTCTCGTCCAACGACCCCGCCTTCTCGGTCGTCAAGGTCGCTGCGGTGACCCAGGCCGCCACAACCGGTGGTGCACGATGAGGCGACGAGCTCTCGTGATCACGATGGCTGTGGTTGCGATGCTGCTCGGTGTCCCTTTGGCCGCGTCGGCCGAAGACCTCGAGCCCTTCGTCGAGAGGAGCGCCCAAGCCGATTTCACCGGGCAGCAGGTGGTGTCATGCGACACACCCGATGGAACCCGCACAGTCGTGATCGACCTGGTGCAGGCGGACGGTGTCACCGTCGCCCGCAACGCGGTTGGAGGAGACACTCGGGTCCGGGTTGCCGGGGGCTCGTTCTCGGTGGTCACCGACGACGGCATCAGCGGGACTTCTGCTTCGTTGTCCCAGCCGGCACCGGTCGGTTCGTACCGCGTGACGCGAATCGAAAACGCCGCGATGCTCGGCCGGCAGGCACAGCGGTTGATCATCTCCGATGCAGACGGGCTGACGAGGGCGACCATGACGTTCGATCTAGAGACCGGTGCGTTGCTGGCAGCTCGGATCAGGAATGCGGACGGCAGCGTGTACTGCGCCGTGAGGATGGTCGAGTTCGATGACGAGGCTCCGAACACGATCGACGATCTCTCTGCAGAGGCGCAGCGTCGCATGGAGACGATCGGTGCCCCCGACGATCCTCGTCTGCCTGAGGATGTTGCCGGGTTCAGCCGGCTCGAGACGTACGATTGGGATCGGGGCGGTGTGCTCGCCTACTACTCCGACGGGCTGTTCTCGTTTGCGCTGCTGGCCACCGATCGTGCAGTCGTGCTCGACGACTCGGGGGCACGGGCGGTCCAGGTGGATGGCGGAGAGTACGTGCGGTGGTTCGGAGCGGGACAGGCGATCTATGTCTGGGAGACGGCCGATGGCGGTTTGGCGATGTACGGCGACCTCCCGCTCGACCTCCAGGACCAGGTGCTGGGCGCACTCCCCGAGCCCGCCCGCTTCGGGATCCTGGCACGCTGGTGGCGCAACCTGTTCGGCTGAGGCCGCTCGAAGAGGCCGGCCGCGCAAATGGCGACACGGCTGGCTGCCGCCAACGACTGTCCTCGACCCTGTGGAATCCCCCCTGATTCGTCCACGGCTACGCCGTTGCCGAATCTGCCCCCGCGGCGGGGGGCGAGGGGACACGAACAGTGGGGGATCCGACACGCTGCTCCACTGGTGAACGGTGGCGTGTGGCCAGCGATTGTGTCCCCCAGAAGGGGGGACAGGCTGCCGCAGGCAGCCAGGGGGGATTCAATGGTGAAGCGTCCCATCATGACGCGACAGGACATCCTGCGAGGGGACACGAACAGTGGGGGATCCGAGACGGTGCTCCACTGGTGGACGGTGGCGTGTGGCCAGCGATTGTGTCCCCCAGAAGGGGGGACAGGCTGCCGCAGGCAGCCAGGGGGGATTCCGAGACTCGCCTGACGTTCTACGTTCTACGTTTGACGTTCTACGTCGGGAGGGACGACGGTCGCGATTCCTCCCGGTGGTCAGATCGACGCAAGCGCTTCCTGGTAGCTGTCGAACGTGCGGGCCTGGCCGATGTTCTCGGTGGAGATGACGGCCCGGATCACGCCTGTCTCATCGAGAACGTAGGTCGCCCGGATCGCGCAGCCGATCTGCTCGTCGAAACATCCGTAGGCACGCGAGACGGCACCATGGGGCCAGTAATCCGAGAGGATCTTGAACCCGAAGCCTTCCTGTTCGGTCCAGGCACGGTTCGAATAGAAATGGTCACACGAGATGGCGACCACGTTGGCGTCGGCCGCATCGAGCGAATGGAGGTTGTCGCGGATCGAGCACAGCTCACCCTGGCAGGTGCGACTGAAAGCGAACGGGAAGAAGACGATGAGGGACTTCTTGCCTCGCAGGTCGGACAACGAGACCGGCCTTCGGCCCTGGTCCACGAGCGTGAAATCGGGTGCGGGTTCGCCAACGCCGGCGGCCATGGTCATTCCCCTTCAGGTCGTCGTCGTGAGCGACGCTAGACGAGGCTCGGCCGTTCAGGTAGCCGGGACCCGTGGTTTGTCACATGTCTTCGAGGAGCACTCGTGCGGCGTATGCGACGGGATCGTCGATCTCGTCGGCGGTGGGAAACCTCCCCTGCCGGGTCCACATCTCATTCAGCGAATCGGCTCCGAACCTGTTCTCGACCTCCACGGAGAACTCGTACCCGCGTTGGATGTCGTGACCGTCGACGAAGGTCGCCGAGAACGCCGAGCCCGCTACCGCGTCACCGAGATCACGTTCGGCGTCGCGAGCAGAGTCCATGTCGTGCAAGCGCGGCAGCAGATGGCCGGCGGCCCGCTCGACCAGCAATCGCCGGTAACCACCGGTCAACC
Organism: uncultured bacterium; assembly: GCA_963785075.1. Lineage (GTDB taxonomy): Bacteria > Actinomycetota > Acidimicrobiia > Spongiisociales > ZC4RG35 > JAOUGY01. The sequence continues at coordinate 682,166 of CAWATW010000006.1, read as the reverse complement.
CGAGGAAGGCACCGAGTTGACGCTGAGCGGCTGCGATCTCGGGGGAGTCGAACAACCCGGCGATCTGTTCAGGGTCGATGCCGCCTTCGAGCCGGCTCGGGTCGAGGCCTTGCATCATCTCCATCAGCGCATCAGGGCTGATCTTGAGGTGGCGTCCGCTCTCGCCGAGCAGGTCGACCAGGTGGTCGGTCGTGAAAGGCACACGGAACATCGCCCGGTGCGCCGTTTCATGCATCGACACCCACAGTCGCACGTCTCGGGGGTCGAACCCGTGCTCGGATGTGAACCGATCGATGTTCGGGACGACATAGGTGATGGGCCCTTCACCGGTAGCGGGAACCCCGGCATCGAACCCGGCCATCACCCACCCGGCGAGCGTGCCCACCAGGGTCCCGAGTTGCATGCCGATCATGGCCGGGGCCAGCTGGCCCATCATGGCTCCGGCCGGGCCCAGGGAGTCCGTGTCGATGATGTTGGCGAAAGGCTCGGCGAGATAGCGAAAACCGTCCATGTTGCGGTCCGCCCACTCGCGGGCGTCCACCGGAAGCACGTCCGGTGCAGGCGTCACGGCAAAAGGGGCCGCCTGTTCCACCTGGAACTCGGCGAGCCGTGTGAGCTCACGGAACTCCTCGGCGGCCCACGGATCGACCGGGGTCTTCTCTCCGGTGAGATGGTGGCTGATCTCCGCGGCGAGTTTGAGGTTCACCGGCCCCGGCTGGTTGAACAACTCGAACAACTTGGAGAAGAGATCGTCTGACATGTCTCCCCTCAAGGTAGACGCTCGGCCGGGGTATGAGCGGAGGAAGGGTGCGGGCCGACAGCCAACGGCCGACAGCCGACGTCGCAATCTGCCGCCATCGTCCGCCTGGATGTGGAGCGGGACCCGCTGGGAGGACCGTATCCTCGTCGTATGCCTTCGATCCGAGTAGCGATACGTGACGACCCGATCGACGTGGGAGCGCTGGTGGCCGAGGTGGGGCGGCCCGATGCGGGGGCGACTGCGTTGTTCCTGGGGACTGCTCGCGACCACTCCGCGGGCAAGGATGGGGTCACACATCTCGAGTACGAGGCATACCGCGAGCATGTCGAAACGTCGCTGCAGGTCATCGCCGAGGAGGCGGCAGTCCGCTGGCCGGTGCTGTCGATGGTCGTGGAGCATCGTGTCGGGGTCGTCGAGGTGGGGCATGCCTCGGTGGCGGTCGCCGTGTCGACTGCCCATCGCGGCGATGCGTTCGAGGCTGCCCGCTACGTGATCGACGAGTTGAAGGAGCGCGCTCCCATCTGGAAACGCGAGCATTGGCCGGGCGGCGCACAGTGGGTCGAAGGCGCCTGACACTCGAGCCGAGAGATCTTGCATCGTGCACGATCTCGTGTGCGTCGTTCGGTCGGGTTCGCTCCGTAGGTTTTGGGTTTTTTTCCGGGCTTTGGCCGCTGGTGAACGCGTCTCACGCCTAAAGTCTCGGGCGCCCCCACCCCCCGAGTTTGCCAGCGAGGAGAGAATCGATGACCACTCTCACCGAGCGATCAGGCCCCGCCGGATCGACTCAGGGAACTCGTACGGTGGCGTCGTACGTGCGGGAGTGGGCGGAGAGGCTTCCCGAAGGCGTGGCGATGCGCGAGAAGGACTTCGGGATCTGGCAGGAGATCACGTGGTCCGAGCTCTGGGAGAGCGTTCAGCTCGCCGCGAACGGCTTGTTGGCGCTCGGCGCCACCAAAGGTGATCGCATCTCGATCCATGCCGAGGATCGGCCCGAGTGGGTGATCCTCGATCTCGCCACAGTCGCGATACGTGGCATCACAGTTGGCCTGTATCCGACCAATCCGGCACCCGAGGTCGAGTACCTGCTCTCGGACTCCGGGGCGAAGATCCACCTCGCCGAGGATCAGGAACAGGCCGACAAGGTGCTCGAAGTCATCGGGAATCTCCCGGATCTGCAGACGATCATCCACGTGGAACCTCGCGGCTTCCGGCAATTCCGTGATGACGAGCGATTCGTCTTCTGGGACGACTTCCTCGAACTCGGCCGGGAGTACAGGACGAGTCACCCCGGCGAACTCGCATCGATCATGGCCGGCGCCGAGCCGGACGACATCATGACCCTCGTATACACCTCCGGTACCACCGGTCCCCCCAAGGGCGCCATGCTCGCCAACTCGAACTTCGCCTTCTGCGCCGACACGGTGATCAACGTCGACGGCCGCCTTCCCGGCAACAAGAAGCCGAACCCCGACGATCAGATCCTCACCTACCTCCCGTTGTGTCATGTCGCCGAGAGGATCTTCTCGACGTGGACGATGGCGGCGGCCGGCCCGGTGCTGAACTTCGCCGAGTCGATCGACACCGTCCAGGAGAATCTGCGTGAGGTCCAGCCCACCCTGTTCTTCGCGGTTCCACGGATCTGGGAGAAGATCCACGCTTCGGTCCTGATCAAGGCTCGGGATGCCACCTTCTTCAAGCGGAAGTGGTCGGAGCTCGGTTTCGCCATGGCCACGTACGTAGGCCGCCGGCGCACGCAGAACGGCGGAACCCACACGCCGGCCAGCCGGGTCGTCTATGCGATCGGCTACCCCCTGTTGTTCAGGGCCCTTCGCGAGAGGATCGGTCTTCGTCGCTGCCGGTGGGCGGGAACGGGGGCGGCCGCCATCGCACCCGAGGTGATCGAGTTCTTCCATGGTCTGGGTGTCAATCTGTACGAGTTGTACGGCATGACCGAGAACTCGGCGGTGGCGACCGTGAACTTCACCGGACGCATGAAGCTCGGCACCGTCGGAGAGCCCTATCCGGGAACCGAGGTGAAGCTCGACCCCGACACCGGCGAGATCCTCACGAAGCACCCCGGCGTCTTCAAGGGCTACTGGAACAAGCCACAGCAGACTGCAGACACGTTCACCGAGGACGGGTTCCTCAGGACCGGTGACGTCGGAGAGCTGGTCGATGGCACCCACATCAAGATCGTGGACCGCATCAAGCACATCATCATCACTTCGGGCGGCAAGAACATCTCCCCGTCGGAGATCGAGAACTCCCTCAAGACGTCGCCGTACGTCAAAGAGGCCATGGTGATCGGCGACGGCAAGAAGTACCTGACGGCTCTCATCGGAATCGAGCTCGACACCGTCGGAGACTGGGCGACTCGAAAAGGCCTCCCATATACGACCTATCGAGACCTGTCGGAGAAACCGGAGGTTCTCGACCTCATCCAGAAGGTCGTCGATGGCACGAACGCAAAGTTCGCCAGGGTCGAGAACATCCGCAAGTTCCGCCTGATCCCGAAGGAGCTCGATCACGAAGACGGCGAGCTCACCGCCACCCAGAAGCTCAAGCGCAGTGCCATGGACGACATGTTCGGCGAACTGATCGAGTCGATGTACGCGAGCAAGGGTTGATAGGTGCCGATCATCGCCCAGATCGGGCTCGATGGGTTCGACAAGTTCCTGTTCGCCGTGCTCAACGGACTCGGTTTGGGCGCGATCTACGCACTGCTGGCGCTCGGCTTCGTGATCATCTTCAAGGCGACACAGGTGGTGAACTTTGCGCATGGGTCGCTGGCTGCGGTCGGCGCGTTCCTCACGGCCGCCCTCGCCACCGTGCTCAACTTCCCGGGGAGGTTCTTCGATGCGGGGCCGCAGTGGCTCCAGTGGTCGATCTCGGCGTTGTTCGCCATCCTCGCGACAGGTGTTGTCGGTCTCATCGCCGAGCGGTTGTTCATCCGGCCGATGATCGGTGAGCCGCTCTTCTCCGTGGCGATCATCACGGTGGGGGTCGACGCGGTGATCCGCCCGATCACCGACGACTTCATCGGCAACGGCGTGCGGACGATCGGCGACCCATGGGGCATCTCGGTGACCCCGATCGGCAACCTCAACATCAACACCACCCAGATCGTGACCTTCGGGGTGTCGCTGGTGTGTGTGGGTCTGGTGGCGTGGTTCTTCCGGAGCCGCCTGGGTATTGCCATGCGGGCCACCGCATTCGATCAAGAGGCCGCCCAGGCCCAGGGCATCGACGTCGGCCGGATCTTCGCAGTGGCGTGGGCGATCGGTGCCATGTTGGCGGCAGTGGCGGGCATCTTCTCGTCGATGGCGCCTCGCTCCGCGGGCGTGTCGAACACCACCGCATTCGTTGTGTTCCGGGCATTTCCGGCCATCATCATCGGCGGCCTCGACTCGGTGCTCGGGGCGGTCGTCGGCGGATTCCTCGTCGGGATCGCCGAGGTGGTCATCGGGACGTACACCGCAGGATATTCCAACGTGCTCGGTGTCGGTTTCGGAGGCGTGGTTCCCTATCTCCTGATGTTGATCTTCCTGCTCGTCAGGCCTTATGGCCTGTTCGGTACCGAGGAGATCCGACGTGTCTGATCCTCGCTTCGCTTCTCGTCTCCGGTCACCGGTCTCCCCCCGCCTCGTGGGCGGCCGGCGGTGTCCGGTCCGTGGCACCCGTTGCAGCAAGGCACCGGCTGTTGCTCAGTGCTCATCACTCAGCACTCGGCACCGCCCCTCCGAAGGAGGCGCGCCATGAGAGGCCGGCCACTGCTGTATACGTCCTACCGGCAGGATCAGGCGATCCTGCCGTCGACCACCCGCAAGGTGATGATGGGGATCCTCATCATCGTCGCCGTCACGTTGCCGTTGCAGTGGATTCCGGGCCTCAGATGGGCGGGGTCCAACCTGTGGTTGGTGCTGCTGGGGGAGGCACTCGTCTTCCTCATCGGTGCGCTGGGGCTCAACATTCTCACCGGCATGGCAGGGCAGGTGTCGCTCGGCCATGCCTTCTTCATGGGTGTCGGCGCCTACGCCGCCGTCGTGCTCGGTGGCGAGAGCAGCCCGCAGCTCGTGGGCTTCGGTCTGCCCATTTGGATCTGGCTCCCCGCCGCCGGTCTGGTGGCCGCCTTCATCGGTTTGTTGGTTGCGCCGGCAGCGGTCCGAGTGCGCGGGCTCTACCTGGCTTTCGTCACGATCGCGCTGGTCTTCATCGGAGACCACGTGTTTCGGAATGCCGCCAGCGTCTCCGGGGGCCCGGGCCTGGGTCGGGAGTGGCCCGCCCTCGAGGTGAAGCTGTGGAAGGAAGAGACCCCGCTGATCGACTTCGCGGGGTCCGGCTCCTGGTTCGGAGTCGAGCTGGGCCGGCAGGCCCGGCAGTACCTGTTCGTCCTGCTCCTGGCCGTCGTGTTCACGGTGGCGCACAAGAACATCGCCAGAACCCGGCTCGGACGGGCGTTCGCTTCGATCCGCGACCGCGACATCGCCGCCGAGATCATGGGCGTCGACGAGTATCGGTACAAGGCGTTGGCGTTTGCGGTGTCATCCTTCTTCGCAGGGGTGTCGGGAGCCTTGCTGGCCGCCTACTTCGGCAGCCGCATCCCGGAGGCGTGGGACCTGTTGCTGTCGATCGAGTTCATCGCCATCATCCTCATCGGTGGTGCCGGAACCACGGCCGGTGTGGTGTTGGGTTCGCTGTTCGTGGTCGCCGCCCCTCGGCTCGTCGAGGATCTCACCACCTGGTTGGCAGAGCTGACAGACGGCTCAGGTGTGGGCGCGTCGGTAGCCAACTTCATCGTGTCCACGGGGCCGACCGACTTCGGGTTGGTTGGGACCAGCGCCATCGGGCCCGGGCTGTCCGTGTTCCAACTCAACATCGTCCTGTACGGTTTGTTGATCATCTTGTTCCTGATCTTCGAGCCGCTGGGGCTCTTCGGCATCTGGCTGCGTATCAGGAACTACTGGAAAGGATGGCCGTTCACCTATTGACGACGGCACACTGAGGTTTCGGCGCCCTCATCTGGACGCCGGGAATCCATCGGGGTCACCCGATCGGACCGATACGGGAGGAAGTAGACATGAAAACGAGAGTGCGATGGTTCGCATGGATCGGCGTGATGGCGCTGATCCTGGCAGCCTGCTCAGACGGTGGGACCGAGGACACGACCGCGGAGACGTCGGCGACGACCGAGGCTGCAACCGACGACACCACGGCCACGACCGCGGCACCGACAGACGACACCACGGCAACGACAGCCGCCGGCGGAGAGGTGGCGTTCGACGTCGGCGTCACCGAGGACACGATCACGGTCGGACTGCTTGCCGACCAGACCGGTATCTTCGCGCCGCTGGTCAACGACATCGTGGCCGCCCAAGAGGTGTACTGGGACATCGTGAACGGTGCCGGTGGCATCGACGGCCGTACCGTCGAGTTGCTCACGGTGGACACCGCGTACGATGTGGACCAACACCGCACGCAATACGAGGCCATTCGCGAGGACGTGGTCATGCTGAGCCAGTCGACCGGCTCGCCCCACACGTCGGGAATCATCGACCTGATGATCGAGGACGACATGGTGACGATCCCACTCACCTGGTACTCAGGATGGGCCGATCCGGCGTTCGATCAGAACACCGTGCTCGAACAGCAGACCAACTACTGCCTCGAGGGTATGAGCATGGTCGAGTATCTCTCGACCAAGTTCCAGGAGGAGAATGGGGCCGACCCGACCTGGGCGGTCATCTCCTTCCCAGGCGAGTATGGCCAGGACGGTGCGTTCGGGGCCAAGTACGCCATCGAGCAGCTGGGGCTGACGCTTGCGTACGACGGCGAGGGTCTGGTGACTCCGGACCCGGCCGATCCCGAGACGGAAGTCATCACCGGCATCGTTGAGGCCAACCCCGATTTCGTGTTCGCCACCACGAACACCAGCAACATCGCCGTCATCATGGGAGGCGCCGTCCAGTCCGGCTACCAGGGCCAGTGGACGGGGTCGGTGCCCACCTACGACTTCCGCCTGCTCGACACGCCGGTGGCACCCATCGTCGACCAGGCCTTCATCCAGAGCGGCTACAACGCCGCCTGGGGTAGCGACGTCGATGGGATGCAAGAACTGGTGGATGCCATGCTGGCGGCTCGTCCCGACCTCCGGCCCTCCGACGCCTTTGTGATCGGTTGGCTCGAGGCCAGGACGACAGAGGCCGTGCTTCGGCAGGCCTCTGCCAACGGAGACCTGACTCGTGCAGGTGTCAAGGCTGCGGCCTTGAGTCTCGAAGGGATCGACTTCGGCGGTCTTGCGCCGTCGCAGAGCTATGCCCCGGCCGACGACCCCAACTCGTTCGTGACACGTGGGATCTACATCTATGACCCGGACCTGGCCACGTACACGGCTGCCGGTGGCGCCAGCCAGACCGTAGGAAGCGCCCCCGACGGCGGTACTACCGGATCTCTGCTCCTCGAGCAGAACTACGTCGGCGACCTCGCCGCCAACTACGACTTCACCGCTCGCTGCTTCGCAGGCTGATACGTGAGTCAGATGGGACGGTGCCCCGGGGCGCCGTCCCATCCCCTGACGGATCAGATGGGACGCTGAAATGCTGGCTGTAGCCAACCTGGAGGTCGTGTACAACGACGTTGTCCTCGTGCTCCGAGGACTCTCGATCGAGGTGCCCGACGGGCAGGTGGTGGCGCTGCTCGGTGCCAACGGGGCGGGCAAGACCACAACGATTCGTGCGATCACCGGGCTGCTCGACGTGCACGAGGGTGACATCACGAAGGGTCACATCACGTTCGACGGGGAGGAGATCACCCATGCCAACCCTGCGCTTCGCGTGAAGCGGGGGATCTCGCAGGTGATGGAGGGCCGTCGCATCTTCGCGGAGATGACCGTCGATGAGAACCTCCGTGTGGGGGCTTTCACGAACCACAGCTCCAAGGACACCGACCGTGAATACGAGCGCGTCATGACGTTGTTCCCGCGCCTCGCCGAGCGTCGCAGATCGGTGGCGGGCTACCTGTCCGGGGGAGAGCAGCAGATGCTGGCAATCGGCCGCGCTCTGATGCAAGGCCCCAAGCTGCTGATACTCGACGAGCCTTCACTCGGTCTGGCGCCCCTGCTGGTGCAGCAGATCAAGGAGATCATCGTCGAGATCAACCAGCAAGGGACGTCGGTGCTCCTCATCGAGCAGAATGCCAACATGGCCTTGTCGATCGCCCACCACGGGTACATCATGGAGACCGGCAAGGTGGTCATGGACGGAGACCCTCAGAAACTGCTCAAAGACGAGGACGTCCAGGAGTTCTATCTTGGACTGCACGGCGAGGAAGGCGAGCGCAAGTCCTTCCGGGAAGTGAAGCACTACAAGCGGAGGAAGCGGTGGCTCTCGTGAGCGTCGTCCATCATGGGTCATGCGCCCCCGGTGGACCCACCCGATGTGAGGCGGGATCGTCGTGAGTACCGCCTCGCACACCCACCTTCTCGAGGTCGACGGCATAAGGCTGTCGTTCAAGGGCGTGAAGGCGATCGACGATGTGTCGTTCCACGTCGATGAAGGCGAGCTGTTTGCCATCATCGGACCCAATGGCGCCGGCAAGACGTCGATCTTCAACTGCCTGAACCAGGTGTACTCCCCGCAGGCGGGAGACATACGTTGGAAGGGCGAGTCGCTGATGGGTGTCAAGCCATCCAGGACCGCCGAGATGGGCATAGCTCGAACCTTCCAGAACATCGCCCTGTTCCCGCACATGACCGTGATCGAGAACATCCTCACCGGTCGTCACGTACGGATGAGTCATGGCTTCCTGGCCGGTGCCGTGTGGTGGGGCAAGGCCAGGAACGAAGAGTTGGAGAACCGTTCCAAGGTCGAGGACATCATCGACTTCCTCGAGATCGAGCAGTGGCGCAAGTATCCCGTCGGGCTGCTGCCGTATGGCATCCAAAAACGGGTCGAGCTCGGTCGGGCACTGGCCATGGACCCCGAACTACTGCTGCTCGACGAGCCGGTGGCCGGGATGAACCTCGAGGAGACCGAGGACATGGCCCGGTTCGTGCTCGACATCCAAGACGAGCTGGGGATCAGCATGATCCTGGTCGAGCACGACATGGGACTGGTGATGGACATCGCCGATCGCGTGATGGTCCTCGACTTCGGCCGCAAGATCGCCGACGGCAAGCCCGTCGAGGTCCAGCGCAACCCCGATGTCATCAAGGCCTACCTCGGAGAAGAGTTCGAGCCGAGCGCCTGAGAATGCCGGGACTGCGCCCGGCCGTCTCCGGTCTCCGGTCTCCGAGTCTCCGGTCTCCGGTCTCCAGTTTCTGGTCTCCGGCTCCCGGCCGCTGCATCCAGTCCCCGGTCCCGACGGTGTGCTATTGGCGGTCTGCTGTTGGCCGCCTATCCGCGTGACGTCCGATCCGCCTCCCACCATTGACGCGGACGACGGCCACCCGTTGCCGAGTGACCGCTCAGTGGCGGGCGAGTTTCCAGGCGGCGGGGAGTAGTACTCCTGCGGCGCCGGCTTTGAGGGCGTCTCCGATGAGGAAGGGGACGACTCCGAGGGTGAAGGCGTCGGAGGCCGACATGCCCGCCACCAGCACCAGACCTGCCATCCCGAAGGCGTAGATCACGATCGACCCTGCGATGAACGCCGGTACCGCCGTCCGGACTCGGCGATCGGCTTTGGCCTCCGCCATCCGCCCCACCACGGCGGCAGCAACTGCGAAGCCCACGAGGTATCCGACGGTCGGGCCCGTGAGGACCTTCCACCCTGCTTCGCCGCCCGCATAGAAGGGGAGACCGACCGCGCCCATCGCAAGGTACAGAAGCTGACTGGCCGCCCCTGCCCGCAGGCCGAGGGTGGCGCCGGCGAGGAGAACTGCGAAGGTCTGTCCGGTGATGGGAACCGGGGTGAACGGCAGGTGGATCTCCCACAGCGCCGTGAGACCGGTGAGCAGTGCGAAGCCGGTGACGAGGAGTGCCGTTCTTGCTCGGTGCGTCGCACCCAGTCGGGCGCCGAGAACGGTGGGGGCGACGGTCAACACGTGCGGAGCTCCTGGGTTCGTGAGACGGTGATCGTAGTGGGCCATCGCCAGGGACTGTCGGCTCGGTCGAGCGTTCCATATTCGGGCCGGCCCGGTAGCCTTTCGGACCATGGATCATCCCGCTCGTGCCCCACGTTGGCTGGGGCTCGCCTTCACTCTGCTGGCGATGTTCGCCGGCGTTGCGGTCGCGGCGTGGTCCGTCGAGTTTCCGTACTTCGCCCTCTCGGCAGGTCCGGTGTCGAGTGTCACGGACAACGTCTCGGTTCTGGACGACGTCGACGTCTACCCACCGGGTGGCGAGCTCATGATGCTCACCGTGTCGTTGCAGGGGGTGAATGCGTACGAGATGCTGGCGGCGGCGGTGGATCCCACGGTCGACCTGCTGCGTCAGGAGCGGCTTCGTTCACCCGAGGAGTCCGACGAGGAGTATCGGGAGCGCAACCTCCAGGCGATGGACCAGTCGAAGGAGAACGCCATCGCCGTTGCGCTCGAACGGATCGGTGAGGAGGGGCTCATCGGGTCCGATGGCGTGGCGGTGATGGAACTGCTCGAAGGGGCGCCCGCAGCTGCCGTCCTCGAACCGGGAGACATCATCACCTCCGTCGAGGGTGTTCCGGTGAACGTCGCTCAGGACATCGGAGCCGAACTCGCCGACAACTCGCCTGGGGACGCAGTTCCGCTCACGATCCTCCGCGCAGGCGTATCCATGGACGTCGAGATCGAGCTGACGAGCGCCGAAGACGATCCCGAGCGGCCGCTGGTAGGGATTCTCGCGCAGACCGTGAACCCCGAGTATCCCGTAGACATCAACTCGTCCAACGTGGGAGGGCCATCGGCCGGTCTCATGTACACGTTGGGGATCATCGACATCCTCACGCCGGGGGAGTTGACCCATGGCCACGTGGTTGCCGGAACCGGGACCATCGCCCCCGACGGCTCGGTGGGCGGTATCGGCGGCATCCGACAAAAGGTCGTTGCAGCCGAGGCGGCGGGAGCCGAGATCCTGTTGGTTCCGGCCAGCAACTACGACGATGCGCTGACCGCCCCGGCGGACGACATCCAGATCGTGTCGATCGCCTCGGTCGACGAGGCGCTCTCGTTTCTCAACGGCCTTCCCGAGACCTGAGGTCTTCCGGCGCATGCCGTCGGATTGCCGGGCACTCGTTGCCAGGCACGGTATCTTGGTCTGATGCCCGACCTGACACCCGATGACGTCGCCAGGCGGGAGTTCCGAACCGGCTTCCGCGGCTACGAGACCACCGAAGTTCGGTCGTTCCTCTCAGAGGTGGCGGCCGGGCTCGCCGGCCTGTTGGAGGAACGCGACCGGATCGTGAATCGCTCGTCCGAGGCGCCGACATCCGATGTGAGGGCTGAGATCGATGCAGTCACCTCCGAGGTCGGAGCCGTGCTCGAGGCGGCGCACGAGGCTGCGGATTCCATGCGCGAGCGTGCCTCGGCCGATGCCACCCGGTGGCGATCGGAAGCGGTGGCCGAAGCCGAGAACCAACGCTCCAGCGCTGCCCTCGACGCCGAGGCACTTCGGTCGGACGCATGGACGATGTCTGAGCAGCTTCTGAACCAGTGCCAGGCCGAAGCCAATCGTGTGGTCGAAGAGGCCAAGAAAGAGGCGTTGCGCGTTCTTGGGGAGGCCGAGCGCGAGGCACATCGGATGCAGGCGGCCTCCCGCCGTGAGGCCGAGGACGTGGTGCGGGCGGCGCGTATGGAAGCGGAGCGTCTGAGCGCCACCGCAAAGGCCCGCCACGACGATCTGATCGATGAGGCGATGAAACAGTCGGAGGCCGCGGAGGAGCGCACGCTCGCACTGGAGAAGCGCCGTCAGGAGCTGTTGGGGGAGTTGGAGTCGGTGAGAGCCACCCTCACACAGGTGGAAGATGCGCTCGATCAACGCCGCGAACGCCTCGGTCTGTCGCCGTCGACCGAAGCGATTGGCAAAGTCGTCACCAAGGACAGCCCGGCACCCACCCCGGGCTCCGCTGCTGACGCCGAGCACGACGAGAATTGGACTCCCGGCGAGACCGTGCGTGTGGTGCGGCCGTCCAAGCCGGGGGAAGCAGCCGGCGAGACCGAGATCACGGCGCAGCCGCCCCAGCCCGAGGTCAAGGTGCTGTCGGGTAGGCAGTTCGCCCGGATCAAAGCCGGACTCGACCCCGATGCACCCGACGAGGACGAGGCGGCCGAGGAACCCGACCCTCTGCTCGATCAGCGTGAGGAAGAGAGCACCACGGTCAAACTCGTCGAACGTGCGTCCGGCGGCCGGGCGCCCATTCGCCATGTGCCCGACGAACCTCCCGCCGAGGAACCGGTCGACGATGAGCCGGGCCGGTCTGAGGACGCCGAGGACGAGCCGGCGGAGTCGGTCGTCGATGACGCCGAACCCACCACCCACGAAGAACCAGAGCCGGCGTCGCTCGAGGATGAGATGGAGGACGGAGCGATCGATACGGCTGAGGGTGACGGGATGGAGGACGCCCTGAAGCCCGCCGAACCGGTGGTGCCACCCCCGGCCGAGGTGGTGGGTGACCTCGACGAGGTCGAGCCTGCACACCCGGTCGACGACGCCCGAGATAGCGGCGAGGTCCCGACGGCCGATTCAGAAGTTGGCGCGCCCGATGTGGAGCCGCACGCATCATCGGTGTCGGCCCGGTCCGAACCCACGCTCGACACGGCGTCCGACGATGAGCCCGATGTCCCCGTCGAGGACGAGAAGGCGGGTGGGGACTCTCAACAGCAGTTGTTCGGAGAGGTCGCAGGGTTGTTCGATCGGTTGCGGGTCGACCCCCCCTCCGGCCGGCCCACCGACGATCGCGTTCCCGACGACGTGGAGTCGATGGTCACTCGCCGTCTCACCGCCTCGGTGGTGGACCCCTTCGAGGTGCGTGACCGATTGCTGCTTCCGGTCGGCAATCGTGCATTGCGCAACCTCAAGCGGCAACTCACCGAGGCTCAGAACGTTGCTCTCGAAGAGATCCGTTTGGACGAATCCGGTTGGGAGCCGAGCGTGGAGGCCGTCCGGGATCGCGTGCGGGCCGACCTGGTGGTTCTGTTCGCCGAATCCTTCGGAGCGGGGCACACCGCTGCCGAAGAGATCCTTGGTGGCAGGGTGGCGCGACCGGCCACCCCTCGCGACGACGTCGCCGATGAGTTCGCCATCACGCTGACCCACGAATTGGAGCAGGTGGTTCACGAGGGAAGAGGCGCCGGGCAGGGGGCTCGGCAGCTCGGTGCGTCGCTGTCTCGCGTGTTCCGCGGCTGGAGAACCGACCAGGCCGAGCGAAGAGTTCGGGACCTGTCGCTCGCTGCCTATCACCAGGGTCTGGTCCGGTCGCTCGAGCTGGGTGAGATGACCGATCTGGGCTGGAAGGTGGCGGGTCGCGGATGCGCCACGTGTCGCGCCGCCGGCGAGGAGCGGCCCGAAGGGCTGATCCCACCCGCTCATCCCGGGATGCGAATGCACTCTGGGGCCGTAGCGGTTTGGCCACGGGTCGCGATGTGTCTCCGACGCCCGTAGGATGGCGACGTCATGTTTCCCAGATCACCTGAGGGCTTCAAGTCACAAGAGCGGCGGCGCGGGCTCGTCTATGTAGCTGCGGGACTGGCCGCCGCCTACGTCTTGCTCACCGCGTTGTCCGCCGTCTGGACGGACTACCTGTGGTTCGATTCGGTGGGCTACACGTCGGTGTGGCGCACCAACGTCGTCACCAGCTTCGGTCTGGGGGCGGCCGGTGTCTTGGTGGTCTTCGCGTTCGTGTACGCCAACCTGATGATCGCCGATCGGGTGTCGCCGGGGCTCGACGGGATGGAGCTCACCGAAGAAGAGGAGCTCATCGAGCGTTTTCGAGACTGGTCGGGCCCTCGTACGAAGTGGTTGCGGCCGGCCGTGGCCGCAGCATTCGCACTCCTCCTCGGCGTTGCCGTCGCCGACTGGCGAACCCAATTCCTTCAATTCGTCAACCCGACGTCGTTCGGGATCGACGATCCGCAGTTCGGCACCGATCTGAGCTTCTACATCTTCCGCCTTCCGTTCTGGTCGACGCTGGCCAACTGGGCGTTCAACGTGGTGGCGCTGGTCACGATCTTCGTGATCGCATACCACTACCTCAACGGTGGAATCCGCATCCAGCGAGGTTCTCGCCCCACCGTCCGGGGCGGGGTGAAGGCGCATCTGTCTGGCCTCGCGGCCCTGCTCGCCGTTCTGCGAGCGGTGGGGTACTGGATCGACCGCTACGAGCTTCTGTTCGAGTCACACGACAGCTTCTTCGGGGCCGGCTTCACCGACCTCAACGCCCGACTGCCCGCCATTCAGTTGTTGATCCTCGTCTCGTTGGCCGCGGCCGTGTTGTTCCTTCTCAACATCCGCCGCCCCGGTTGGACCCTGGCCCTGGTTTCCATCGGCGCCTGGCTCTTCGTTTCGGTGGCTGCCGGCACCTTGTACCCCTCGCTGGTTCAGCGGTTCCGAGTCGATCCGGGCCCGCTCGAGCGCGAGCGTCCGTACATCGACCGCAGCATCGAGGCGACACGCGCCGCATACGGGATCGACTCGGTGGAGCAGCGGGATTTCGCCGCCAACGGCGATCTCACCTATGAGATGGTCACCCAGGACAATGAGCTCACGGTGTCGAACCTCCGGCTGTGGGATCCCGACGTGCTCACCCGGACCTATCAGAATCTCCAGGAGCTCGCTCCGTACTACCGGGTGGATTTCGTCGACACCGACCGGTATCAGATCGATGGTGTCACCCGGCAGGTGATGGTCGCGGCCCGTGAGCTCGACGAGAACGGATACCCGGAGCGCAACTGGCAGACGATCCGCCTCATCTACACCCACGGCTTTGGCATGGTCTTGAGCCCCGCCAACGTGGTCGAATCCGATGGCCAGCCACGGCTGTGGATACGAAACGTTCCGCCACAGTCCGAGATCCCCGACGACCTCCCCGTGAGCGACGAGGACTCGCAGACCCGGGTCTACTTCGGAGAGTCGTACAGCACCGACCAGTACGTCATCGTCCGCACCGGGCAGGCGCCTCAAGAGGCAGACTTCCCGCTCGCCGCCTCCTACAGCAGTTCGGAGTACGACGGTGCGGCGGGAATCGAGCTGGGATCGATCTTCCGGCGATTGGCGTTCGCGCTGCGCTTCCGCGATCTCAACATCTTGATCTCGGCCGAGCTCCGGGAGGATTCCGCGGTGCTCATGGAGCGGAATGTTCGAGGAATCGTCGAGAACATCACTCCGTTCCTGGCCACCGACTCCGATCCCTATCCGGTTCTGGTCGACGGCAGGCTCGTGTACGTCGTCGACATGTACACGATTTCGTCTCAGTACCCATACAGCCAGCCGTGGACATTCGACGACAGCCAGCGACTGCCGCGGGTCACCGGTCTGCCCCAGCGCGGTCCCAACTACATCAGGAACTCGGTCAAGGCCACCGTCGACGCCTACGACGGCACCGTGCGTTTCTACATCACCGATGATGCCCTGTCGGATCCGATCATCGAATCGTGGGCCGACGCCTACCCGAACGTCTTCCTCGACGAGTCGGAGATGCCGGCCCAACTGGTGGAGCACCTGCGGTACCCGCAGGACATGTTCACCCTCCAGTCGCAGCGTTATCTCGACTATCACGTGACCAACGTCGACGAGTTCTTCACCGGTGTCGACGACTGGTCGATCCCGCCGGATCCGTCCACGATGCTTCGGACAGGGGCCCGGCTGCTGTGGGGCGACTCGACGGCGGCAGATGGCGTCACCCGCACCGACCCCGGCTTCCTGCCGCTCTACCTCACGGTCGACCTTCCCGGTGACGATTCCAACGAGCTGTCGTATGTGCTGATGCAGCCGTTCAACGCGCTCAACCGTCCGAACATGACGTCGTTCCTCGTCGCCGACTCCACTCCCGGCAGGTATGGCGATCTCATCGAGTACCGACTCCCTCGCGGTGCGCAGGTCGACGGAACCGGTCAGGTGGGGCAGCGGATCGACCAGGACGACGAGATCTCTGCTCAGTTCACCCTGTGGAGGGGCCAGGGTTCGAACGTGCTGCTCGGCGACATGCTGGTGCTGCCCATCGAAGAGTCGATCCTGTACGTCCAGCCCGTGTATCTCGAGGCCGAGGGAGCCGGCGGCGGAATCCCCGAGTTCCGCCGAGTGATTGTCGTCTTCGGCAACCGGATCGAATGGGCCGAGACTCTCGAGGGGGCGCTGGCACAGGTCTTCGGAGTAACCCCGGGCGAAGACTTCGGTGTGCCGGAAGGCGGAGGCGGCGGTTCGACCGAACTCGATCCGCTGCCCGAGGACGATCCGCTGCCAGACGACATCGATGAGCTCATCACGCAGGCTGCGCAAGCGCTGGCCGACGCAGAAACTGCGCTCGCCGAGGGTGATCTCGGTGAATATCAGGAGCAGGTCGAACGGGCACGCACCTTCCTCGACGAAGCGAAGAGACTGGCCGACGCCGCAGCAGGGGACGGGGAGGCGCTGGCACCCGACCTGGCCCCGTTCATCGGGTGATACCGAATTGCATTGACTGCTGGAGGCCGTAAGATTCAGGCTTCAACACGACGCGGGGTGGAGCAGTCTGGTAGCTCGTCGGGCTCATAACCCGAAGGTCGTAGGTTCAAATCCTACCCCCGCTACGAACGAAGGCCCTGGTCAGCGAACTGCCGACCAGGGCTTTTCCGTACTTGAGGTTCTTCTACCGTCACTTCCACCGGATTTCCTACCGACCGCCGGCGACCAGATGTCGAAGACGCGGGCAGCTTCAGTCTGCATGGCAGGCATGACGTGCTGGTAGGTGTCGATGGAGCTGAAGATCGTGAGTTCGGCGGGTCAGGGCACGACTCTGAGGGCGAGGCTGCCGTGCGAGTGATACTGGCTGAAGACTCGGTGCTCTTCAGGAAGGGACTTGCCCGGCTTCTCGAGGACAGCGGAGTGGAGATTGCTGCGGAAGTCGAAGACGCCGATGCGCTGGTTCGCAGGATCAAAGCAGACCAACCGGACGTGGCAATCGTCGACATCCGCATGCCACCGAGCCACACGACCGAGGGCATCGAAGCCGCAGTCAGAATCCGCTCAGACTTCCCCGACGTCGGAGTTCTCGTCCTATCCCAACACATCGAAACCGAATACGCCGTCGAGCTGCTCCGTGATACCCGCGGGAGAGTCGGCTACCTGCTCAAAGACCGCGTCACCGATCCCGCCGAGATCATGGACGCGATACGGAGAATCCACGAGGGCGAGACCGTTGTCGACTCCGACCTGGTTGCGCGCCTGCTGGGTCGACGTCGCCAGTCATCTCCCCTGGAATCACTCACCGATCGGGAACGTGAAGTGCTGGCGGCGATGGCCGAAGGGCGCACCAACCAGGGAATCGCAGACGAGCTCTCCATGAGCCCCAAGACCGTGGAAACCCACACGAGGTCGATCTTCCAGAAGCTCGACCTGCTGCCGGGGGACGACTATCACCGGCGAGTCCTCGCCGTGGTGACGTGGCTTCGAGGGCAATAGCACAGCGCACAGACTCGGAGCATGACGATGTGCTGCGACAGTCTCACGACGTCTCACGTTGCTCGCCACCATCCCCAAACGAGGACCTTTCTCGGCGTTCCCGGTGGATCGTGCGCTCACGCAACTCGAGCCGCTGCGCGCTGCAGTACACCCGGCCTCGAGCGCGACATGCCTCCGATCCACCCGAATGTCGACGGCGCCCGTGGGGATCTCGCCAGTGCCGCGTCCGGGAACGTTCCTGAACGCGGCAGACGTTTGTTGACGCAGCGCTAGATCGAAAGGAAGCCCTTTTCATACGCTCGTGCCACGGCCGCGGCGCGGTCCGAGACTGCGAGCTTGTCGTAGACGTGGATCAAGTGCGTCTTCACGGTTGCTTCGCTGATGTGGAGACGTTCGGCGATCTCGGCGTTGGTGTTGCCGTTGGCGACTTCCCGCAGCACATCGATCTCGCGTGACGTGAGGGCGTCGGGTGACACCTTGTGTATTCGCTCGGCCAGGCGCTTGGTGATCGGTGGTGCGAGCACCGTCTCGCCGGCGGCAGCCCGGCGCACTGCGTCGACGAGGTCCTCGGTCGGGGAGTCCTTCAGCATGTAGCCGGCGGCGCCGGCTTCGACCGCCCGGACGATCGCCTCGTCGGTGTCGTAGGTGGTCACCACGAGGACGGCGACGTCGGGGCGTCGCTCTCGCACTGCCCTGGTCGCTTCGACACCGTCCATCTCGGGCATCCTGAGATCCATCAGGACGACGTCCGGCTCCTCTGCCAACACCGCCGAGAGGGCGGCGCGGCCGTCGGCAACATCGGCAACGACCTCGATGTCCGGCTCGTCCTGGAGCAGAGCGACCACGCCCTGTCGCACGATCGGATGGTCGTCGGCCACCACCACTCTGATGGTTCTGCTCATTGCACCACCGGGAGTTGCACGGTGAGGACCGAGCCGCGCGATTCGCCGCGTTCCATCTTGACGCGTCCGCTGAGAGATTCGACACGGCGGGTCAATGTCGCCAGCCCCTGGCCGCCCGTGAGCGTGCCGCGGTCGTGCACGTCACCCGCCTCGAGACCGATGCCGTCGTCACGGACACCGAGGGTCACCACATCTTCGAGGTACGACAAGGTGACGTCGACTCGATTCGGTTCTGCGTGCGTGCAGGCGTTGCGGATCCCTTCCTGCGCTGCGCGAAGCAGCACGGTCTCGACAGAGCCCGGAAGGGAGAGCGGGGTTCCGACGATCTCCAGCGCACCGCCGACGTGATCGGGGAGCGACACGTCGAGATGTCGCCTGAGCGCATCGGGGAGGGAGACCTCGTGGAGCTCGTCCGGTCGACTCGATTCGACGAGACGCCTCGCCGTGTCGAGGTTCTCCTGAGCCGTCGCTTCGATGGACGCGAGTGCATCCTCGGTGTTCGTCGTCGCACGCCTACCGGACCGAGCCAACAGCACGATGGACGTGAAGCCTTGGGCGAGTGTGTCGTGGATCTCCCCGGCCATTCTGGTGCGCTCTTCGAGGACGCCCCGTGAACGCTCGGAGGTCGCGAGGTCCGCTCGCGTCGACTCGAGTTGTCTGATGAGCTCGGCCTGTGTGGCCGTCAACCGCCCGATTCGCTCGATCGCATAGGCGATCGTCGATGACCCGACGAAGACCAGGACGGGAATCACGAGTGTCCACGCAGGCCCGCCAAGCGAGGCGAGGAGCCAGATCGCAGAGACGATGCCGGCTAGCGTCACGCCGACCCGGAGACGAGTCGAGTCGACGATGAAGCACAGCCCGTAGAACGCGAAGCTGAGGAGCGTCCATCGGTCGTCCGAAACCGCCAGGAAGTACCAACCTCCGATCGCGATCGAGATGCCCGCCGATCTCGCTGCGAGCGCTCGGCCGGACCAGGCGAGCACCATCCCGGCGAGCACCAGCCACGGCGACGAGCGCGAGTCCGATGTTCTCGGCGGAGTCGAGCGTCGGTCGGTATGCCAGTGCCATCGAGGCGACAAACGCAAAACCGATCAGACTCGCCCAGATCCCGTCCCTCGGTGAGTCGGGTTCGGTGCCGGGCGAGTCGGTGTCGGTGTTTGGATGGATGGATTGATTCACGAGACTGGTCCCGTCGGGAGCTTACGCCTCGGTCGGTGTCCGATCACCGGGCAGCGAGCGGGAGAGGATCCCAATCACGGGGATTGCCACGACCAGATGGAAGATGTTCAACCAGATAGCTGTCTGGACCGACTCGGCCGCAGTGATGGGGACCACCGCGTATCCGGCCAGCGCGATCAGGGTCACGGCGAGGAACGTCGGCCGTGGCCGGCGCGCGAACCGCCGGATCGGGTAGGCGAGGGCCGTACCGACTGTGGCTCCCAAGACAGTGAATCCGGTGACGTTGCCAAGGGTGACCTCGCCCGTGCCTGCGACAACCAGAGGGTCGGCCAACACCTGTGCAACCAGGTACGCCGTGGCGATCAGGAGGACAGCAGTGCTGGTTCCGGCTGCCCAGAGCTTGGCAAGGTGTGGGATGGAGAGGCGCGTCTTGGTGACATGAGTCGCCTGTCGTGTATCTGTTGCGGTCATGATGCGGATCCTTTCAATTCGGGAACGTGCACATCGTTTGCCACCGTGACCTCGGCATTCAGCTCGAGGGCATACTCGTAGCGGTCAAGGCGGAAGCGGACGTAGAAGATCACAAAGAAGATGACGACGCCCATCACCGGCCATGCCATCAACGTCCGTGTGGCGAGGAACTCGGAGGCACTAGAGACGGTGAGGTGCCACGCCTCCCATGTCGTCATCACGAGTTCGGCGAGCGCCACGACTGCGGTGACCTGCGCTGAGACCCTCCGATACACAGGATGGTCAGGAGACAGATGCTTGTAGGGCGTCACGAGTGGAATCGCGTAGGAAGCCGCCGGACGCTTCGTGAAGGCGGTGGCTCCAATGGCGATCGCGGCGAGGGCGCTGAAGGCGACCCCCGCACCGAAGTAGACCACCGGTGATTCGGTGACGACTCCCGCAATGGCTTTCACGACCACGAAGCTGAGGGAGATCGGCAGCAGGATTCCGATGCCGGCGCCGCCGCTCCTTCGGAGGACGAGGAAGACCACCATTGTGATGCTGGCTGCGATCATGCCGGCGGCGAGACCGAACCAGCCGTCGAACACGAGGAATACTCCGGTGGGTAGCAGGGACGTCAACGCGGACGCCAGGCTTGGACGGGTCACCTGTGACGCCAGGTGATCAGATGCTGCGGTCGATCTCACGCTGGATCCTCTCCTCTGCGATAGGCATGTGCCAGTCGAACAGGTGCGACGCCTGGGCGGCGAGGCCGATTCCCCCACCGAGCAACGGCCACACGGGCCAGAAGTCGTTGGCGCCGGACCGGGCCCAGAGGGATACGAAGTACGCCATCAGTGCCAGGTAGAACACCAGGTAGATGGCGAAGTGCCGGCGGGCCCTGATGCGGTGGATGGCGTGCTGTCTCGATCGGTTGCTCATGTCGATTCCTTTCGGTGGAGGTCTCTGAGCTGGGTCCAGTGTCAGGGCTGGAACGCCTGCCCACATCCACCGATCGGTTGATATCCGCGTCCGGTTGTCGCAGACACAGATCCGCTCGGCCACGACTGCCCGGCGCGGTTCCCGGCCGCAACCTCCTGCGAAGCTGCGGCCGGCGCAACCTATGGGCCCGCTGTCAAGATGCGCAGGGGGTCACGGCGTGTGTGCATGGCAGCGTCGAATCGCCGCGCTCGATGTGGCGACGTGGTCGCCGTTTCCATCGGCGAAACCGATAGCCCCCGAACCCTGAATTGCGAACCGTACTGCGCCTTCGACCGAGGCTCCGGCTTGGATCATCTCGGTGTCGAACATCGCAGGGGGAAACGATCGCCCCCACGGCCGGACGGCTCCAGGAAGGACTGGATCGCAGCTAGACCATGCTGCCGGGGGATCTCTCGTCGAGATCCTCGAGGGCGTCCAGGATGAGCTCGAGGCCAAACTCGAATTCGTTGTCGAAGCTGTACTCAGATGTGAGCGCGTGCTCCTCCAATTCGACCAGGTGCGGGAACTCGTCCACGGTGATCAGCTCCTGGACTGATGCTGCGGAGGCTGTCTTCTCCTCCGGGGTGCTGATCGGAAGGTTGGTCTCCTGGACCACATGCCCGTAGACGTAGCTGTCCAGCAGCCAGAAGGCGTGGGCTGCATTTTCGATCGAGAAGCCCGCCAAACGCAGGTTTCCGAGGATCGCATTCAGGTATCGCATGACGGTGGGCCCGGTCGAGCCGCGGGCTTCGAGCAGCCCGATCGCCCACGAGTGACGACCGAGTACTTCCCGCGCCGAGACCGCCCGCCGTCTCATCGCTTCTCTCCAGGCCGCACCGCGGTCCGGGATCTCGATCTCGCCGATGACGAACTCGATGATCTCGTCCAGGATTTCGTCCTTGCTGCTGACATGTTTGTAGAGCGACATCGCCTCGACACCGAGCTCCGCACCCAACCGGCGCATTGTCAGAGCCTCGAGCCCGCTTCGATCGGCGAGGTCCACGGCCGCCTGAAGGATCCGTTCCCTGGTCAACGGAGCGCGGGTTCTGGGTTGTTGCTTTCCTGGCATCTCACTTGACAGCTTACTAAGTAACCAGATAGGATTACTAAGTAAGCCAGTCGAGTGAGTGATTGGAGAACGTCAGATGCTTGCCAAAGAGGACATGACACGGAAGGCCGCGGGACTTCAGCCCTTCCACGTCAATGTGAGGGTCAAGATCTCGGCTCTGTGGACCGCGATGCTCTTCGTCTTTGCCTACGTCGACATCTTCAGCCTCTATCGACCTGACTTCCGGGCCGATGTCGAGGCCGGGGAGATCAGCGGGTTCGCCATCGGCGAAGGGTTCCTGCTCGCCACGACCATCTACATCGTGATCCCCAGCCTGATGGTGTTCGGGACGCTGGTCCTGCGGCCAGGCATCGACCGGATCGCCAACATCGTGCTGAGCGTCATCTACGCCTCGACGATCGTCGCCGGAGCCGTCGGCGAATGGAACTACTACGTGCTCGGCAGCGCCATCGAGGTGGCCCTGCTTGCAGCGATCGTGTACTACGCCTGGACGTGGCCAAGGTCGGCTACTGAGGCGCTGAGAGTTGGACAGATGAACCTGTCGGGTCACGTCGAGTCCGCGCTCCGGTAGCTCATCGCGAGGCTCGACGCCCAGAAGCGCTCGGCTCGAGCCCGTCACTGTGAGAGCCGTCGCCACCGGAGCTACGGCCCACCTCACCAGCTTCTTCTGGAGGAGGTCTCCGTCTCTCCCGCGGGCGACGGCGATGGGGTCCGAGTCGGCGCCGCATCCGTAGATCCAGAGGGCTCTTCTCGGCTGCCCGGGCCGGCCAGGCTCTGAGGTCACCGCCCATTGGTGGCCGTGTCAGCCCAGCGTGACGCCGAAATCCCATGCACGAGCGGCGATCGTCTCCGGAACAGAGCCCTCCTCCTGGAGCCGGGCCATCTCACGGGCGAAGTCGTCGTATGGTGCCCCTATCGTCACGAAGATGAGACGTGCTTCGCCTTCCCGAACGCGCACGGAATGTGGTACCCCGGCGGGTAGGAACTGCACGGTGCCGGGCCCACCGCTGACGGTTTCGTCCCCGACCTCGAACTCGACCTCCCCGTCGATCACTACTTCGACCTCGTCCCAAGCATGAGCGTGTCTCGGGGGCCCGGCTCGGTCCGTGCTCCAGTACTCGATGACCTGCACATTGCCGTGGCCGATTCCGCGCAGGTAGATCTGGTCGCTCGGGTAGCTGATCATCTCTTCCCCTCGCATGACGCCCGGCAACATGCTCACCTGGTTCTGCATACGTCCTCCTTTGGGAGGAACGATACGCCGGGTCGAACCGACGGTCGCGGGTTCAAACGGCGCCGCCGGCCGGAGCCTGTACCGTCCCGGTGGTCCTTCTGATCGCCCACGGGCGCAGTCGATCTCGAGAGGCCTCGCCCGACGACGTGTCGTGACGGCCTCCGGATCGGCCGGGGGCCGTCACGTTGCCGGGAACGGAAGCTGAACCCACCACGGAACATCCGAGGTGTGGATGTCCGTCACCCACTTGACCCACCAGAATCCCCGTCGACCGGGGGCCACGATTCTCGCCGGAAACCCATGGCCGGCGCTGAGCGGCCTCCCGCCGACATGGGTCACCAGCCAGAGTGAGTCCGTGTCCCGCGCCGGGAATCGGCGGGCGTATCCGGTTTGCGAGTTCACGACGACCGATCGATGCCGCCTCAACGTGTGAATCTCCACGTCTTTCCCCTGGGTCAGCATCAGGAGCGTTCCTCTCCGGCTGGCGGACTGTCGTTGCTGACAGCCCGCCTAGAGAGGGGTACCCCAAACGCCTGGTATTTCCCTCAGGCCGGCGAGGCGTTTCAGTGAGGGCGGGTTCCCGCGGTCGTGGGAACCCGCCGAGCAGGTCCGGGGAGAACTAGGTGAGCGTGGTCAGAACTACGCGAGCGTGGTCAGCAGCCGTCGACGGCCGGGCGAATCGGTGTCCTCTCACGTTTCCATCCTCCTCGTCTCTGAATGTCGAGCCCACTGGTTGAAATGGTCGGTGCCGTCAAGGGATCTCATCTTCACTCCTCGGGTGCCGTTCGGTAGGTCCACATCTGGGGCATCTTCTTCGCGATGACGATCGCCCCGACTACGCAAGCAACTCCGCCGGAGGCGATCGAGAACGGCGTCGACACGGCAGCCGCGACTGCTCCTGCCTCCAGGTCTCCAAGACGAGGACCACCGCTGACCACGGCGGTATAGATCGCAGACAGCCGACCCCGTAAGGGATCTGGCACACTCATCTGGAGGACGGTGTTCCGGAAGACTGCCGAGACGACGTCTGCACCTCCCGCAATCGCTAGTAGCACGAGCGCCAGCACGAGCGATGAAGAGAAGCCGACGACGGCTATCGACGCTCCCCACAACACGACCGAACCGACGATCACTCGACCGCTGCGCCGGACTGCAGTGACCCAGCCGGAGGTGATCGCCGCGATCAGTGCACCGATGCCGGGCGCTGCGTAGAGCAATCCCACCGTCGAGGCATCCCCGCCGAACATCACAGTCCCCATGGCAGGGAAAAGAGCTCGAGGCATCCCAAAGACCATGGCGTTGAGATCGATGAGGATCAGACCTTGGAGAAGGCTCTGGCTTCGAATGTGAGCGAGGCCTTCACGGATGGAGTCCCAACTGACCGTCCTTCCGCCTCCCTCCGGGATAAGCGGTCCTACGCCCACCATCGCCAGCGCCGCGCCGAGAAAGGCCGCAGCTTCGAACCCATAAGTCCAGGTGAGGCTGGTCTGAGCGATGAGGTATCCAGCCACGGCGGGGCCAAGTCCCGTCCCTACCTGGGCAAGCGTCTGGTTGAGAGCAAACCCTGAAACCACGAGGTCGCGATCGAGAAGGGACGGGACGGCCGCAGCGCGGGCTGGGCTGTCGACCGCGGAGAGTGCAGCATTGAGCGCGCTCAACAGGAACAACGGCCAGACCTTCGGCCGATCTGTCGCAGCATTGACGGCGAGGCCGACAGCGGTGCCGGCCAGAAGAATCTGACTCACGACCAGCACCTTTCGCCGATCCACTGCGTCGATCACCGCGCCGCCGAGCACCGAGGCAACGATCAAGGGGATGAACTGAATGAAACCCAGCAGCCCGACGACGAGGGTCGATTCCGTCAGGAGGTACGCCTGATAGGGCACCGCCACCACCGTCATCTGCCTTCCGACGAACGCCAACAGTTGGCCGAGGAACAGCTTTCGAAATCGAGAGGATCGACGAAGTGGCCGCACATCGAGTACAAGACTTCGGAAGGCGCGGCGAGGCGTCATGGGCTGCTCGCGTCCGGCGTTTCGGGATCCACGGCTCTACGCAACCCAGCTAGCAGCGGCCAGAGCCCCGGGTTGGCCCCGGAAGCTCTGACTAGAAAGCGGTCAGGCCCTAGATCGCGGCCCACTCATGCACAAACGAGACCGCCCACTTCATCGACTCTCGAACGTCCTCGATGGAGCACCACTCGTTCGGAACGTGATAATTCCCGCTTCGCCCGATTCCGGCGAAGAGAATTGGCAGGTCAAACGGCGGCCTCGCGTACATTCCCAGCGGGTTGGCCGCCGCCGATATCGGCCAGACCTCGGACTCATACCCGTGAGACACTCCTGCCCTGTCTGCTGCACGAATCAAGGGGTCCGAGGGCGACGTCTTGCCAGGCTCCGTTCCGCCGGTGCGGTGGATTTGCACCATTCCGAGCCCGATGTCATCCAGGTAGGTGCGGAGATCGGCGAAGAACTGATCCATCGACTGGTCGGGCACGATACGCACGTCGAACTTGGCAGTTGCCTCCATCGGCATAACGGTCGTGAAGGCGCCGGTATAGCCGGCAACCAGACCATCGATGTTCAGGATCGGACCGGAGATCAGGTCGACGAAGAGGTCCCGCGGATCCTTATGTGACCGGAAGTGGGGGATGTTGCGCGCCGCAGCTGCCGCTTCGAGATCCAGGTCCTCGCGAAGAGAGGTGTAGATCTTCTCCTCTTCCACGGTTCGGGGCGTGATGTTGTCGTAGAACCCGGGAACCTTGCATCTGCCGTCGGGGTCGAGAACCGCATCCACCGCCTCGAGGAGCTTCTGTACCGGAGAGTGAACCCACACCATATCCGCTGCCCAGAGGTCTCGACCATCACGAGTTCCTCCCCAGTCGCCGCCGGATACTGTGAGCTCGAAGAGCGCGACGCCTTTGAAGCCACAATGGAGGAGGTGCCGGCCACTCTCGTTCGTTCTGAAACCGTGCTGGAATGCCGCGTCGGCGACGGAGAGCTCATCATGCTTCTTCGCGAGGAACTGGCGCCAATGAGGTGAGGCTATCTCCTCCTCGCCGTCGAGGCTGAAGAGGAAGTTGATGGGCAAGTCTCCTGTCACATCTTTTGCGGCCTCCAGGGCCATCATGAAGGCGAGCGAGGGCCCGCGCTGATTGGCAGCTCCCCTGGCGATGATGACATCGCCCGCCTCCTCGGGAATGCCCACGCTCTTGGCCCGATCACGGTCGATGACCTCTGCTGCAAACGGTGGCGTGATCCACTCCTCTTCGTCGACGGGCACGACGTCGTAGAGGGACGAGACGATGAGGGTCTTGGTCGCATCGCCCTTCGAAGAGCTCATCCGTCCGAAGACGACCGGATTGCCGTCGGTCTCGACCAGTTCGGTGTCGGTGATCCCGATCTCGTCCATCAGGGCCTGAGAGAGCTCGGCGCTCTCCCTGATGCCTTCACCAGTGGTGGAGACTCCGGGCTGTCTGAGGTATCTCCTGATCCGGGACGCATAGTCGGAGAAGCGTGTGTCTATGTGATCGAAGATCGGCTTGAGGTCCTGATTCTTGGACAATGAGGGCTCCTCTCGATCGTCCGGGATTGATGCGAACCGGGGGGGGGTGACCGGTCTCAGGGAACCCAGGCAACTGCGTCCAACATCACAGTTGCACCGGGGAGTTGGAGCGGCGCCCGCACCTCGCTGACTGCCACACACGGTGGGTCGTCGGGGATGGCGTTCCGAACTGCCGAGTGCACGAGATAGCCATCGGTGGCGTCGGTCACATACGCACGCAGCCTCAGGATGTTGGCCAACTCGGTTCCTCCGGCGCTGCAGATCTCGCTGAGGCGGCCGAATATGTACTCGATCTGACTGGCGGTGTCTGCGCCGCTCTTCAGCCCCTCAGAGTCTCCAGCCAGAGTGCCGGAGATCCACAAGAGGTCTCCTGCTCGAATGGCCTCCACTTGGTGGCCGAGCGTCCCTGAGCCTGTCTCGACGACGACCCGCTCAACACCGTGACCGGGCCTGATGGCGCGCACCTGGATCTCCATCTTCATCGCCCCGTCGGCATGGGTCAGCGCGCCCTCTCGACGCGGCGATCCTTGGCCTCGGACAGGCAGAACCGTCCGAGCCGGGGGGTTGTCGGGAAACTTCTGCTCCCAGATCTGATCCAACTCGTAGAGGTCGCCCAAGTCGTTCAAGAAGGCGGTGCAGTGGATCACCTGATCCGACGTGGTGCCTCCGGCCTCGAGCTTCTTGTCCAGCGTGCTCACCGCCCACTTGGCCTCGCTCCTCATCTCGTCGCCCCACCACACCCACTCCTCCACCTTGACGTCGGGAATGACCCCGCTCTTGTAGTCCGAGGCCCAGAGTGTGCAGAACACATACGGACCGGCCATGACGATCTCAGAGAACGGCCCTTCCTCTTCGTAGCTGGGACCTCGATCGGCTTTCGGCTGCACATACATCAAGCCGCTCGTCGTGATCTCTTTCTCGAACCCGCTCCCATTCGTGTAGGCAATGGGCAGCGCCTGAATGACGTTCCATGTGGGTAGGAAGGTTCCTCGTCTGGAGCAGGCAACTCCCGGGGCGTCTGCGTTCGAGAAAGCCTGGTCCCCTGCTGACCTCGAGATAACCGTCGGCGTGGGCCTTCGATGTGATGTACTGCTCGACCTGCGAGATGTTGGCGAACGAAGAATCGAGCTCTGCCAGCGCGTCCGCTGTACTTACCCAGGATGTAGTGGGACTGCGCCCGCACCGTTGCCGAGGCCGACAGGTGATAAGGAGGATCGACGAGAGCTGCGTCCGGGACCGACCCATGGTTGTCCACGGCCGGCGAGGCGGCAAAAACCCACGACCCTCCGGCCGCGGCCCTCGACTGGAAGAAGCCGTTGCCGTCTATCAGCCCGGCCGTCTTCCGGGCACTGGTGCTCGTCGTTGCCAAGTTCCGTCTCCTCCCAATCGTGTTTCGGAGTTTTCGCATCGGAGAACTCCGTCAAGTTTGGCTGACTCTAGCAGCTAATCTTGTGCTCTTCGACTGGTAGAGTTGTACTCTGGTGGACTGAAAGTCAACAATCAACGTCGCTCTTGCCACTCCACCAACTGAGTGCCACCCCTTGCCGGGGCTCCTGCTGGTCAGACGACCGGAGCGACGTGGAAGCAGTGGCGAACGAAAGAAGGAGCGTGGGCATGGCCAAAGAGGA
Organism: uncultured bacterium; assembly: GCA_963785075.1. GTDB lineage: Bacteria > Actinomycetota > Acidimicrobiia > Spongiisociales > ZC4RG35 > JAOUGY01. The sequence continues at coordinate 653,837 of CAWATW010000006.1, read as the reverse complement.
ACGGGTCGTAAGCGGCATCGTCGACGGTGCCGATATCTACTTCTCGCGTGTCGCGTCTGCCGCGGGCTATGCCTTCTTCGCCTGTACCGCCTCCGACGCAAGAGGGGGCATTGCGGAGCAGGCCAAGCCACCGGTGGCCTATCGGCAATCGCCTTCGGCTCAGGTGAGGGCGCAGACCAGCTACATCTTCGATCGGGTCAAGGAGGGGCTGCGCGAGGTGGGGTCATCCATCGAGAACGTATGCCAGGTCGAGCAGTATATCCAGTACAAGAGTCACGCCGACGGCTACCTGGAGACGAGTCGCGGCCCCGGCGTCTTTGCGAGGAATCGTCCAGGAAGTGCGTTGGTGGAGACGGGAGACTTCCTACCCCGAGAAGCTGTCGTGACGCCAACTGGCATCGCCGTGTTGGACGAGCACCGCTATGTGAAGGAGATTTCTGCCTCTGGGCTCCCCACTCCCGGCCTCCACCCGGAGATGGGACCGAGCTACACGGAAGAAGCCCCGTACAGCGAGATCGTCACCGCCGGGCCGTATGCGTTCAACACCGTATGGGCATCCGACTACGCCACTGGTGTTCACCCTGATGCCAAGGTCGCTCAATGGGTTTGGTGGGGGAATGAGGCTCGCGGCGAGACGCAATTCAATCTCTACGAGCGCCTCCGTCCTCGACTTGAGCACGTAGGCTCGTCATTCGAAGACGTGATCCACGCCACCGTCTTCCTCACTGAGATCGAGGATCTCTATGAGGTCGACCGGATCTGGGCGGAGGTCTTCCCCGAGGATCCCCCTGCCAGAACGGTCATTCCGGTCAGGGGGCTGGGAAGCCCGCGACGAGAAGGGGCTAAGAACCACGGTGACGGTGGAACCAAGACAGAGGCCATCTTTCAGTCTTTGCGCCATGGCTTCGGGGCGGAGCGTGCGGTGATCAGCACCGGGCGGCCACAGCTGACCCACGAATCAGAAGCCATTACGGCTGGAGGCCTGCTTTGGACTTCGGGGTTGTTGGCCGTCGACGAAGCCGGTGCTGCCACTTCCCAGGGAGCGGCCGACCAAGCCGAGGAAGTCTTCGATCGCTTGAGCGAGATCTGCACGGCGGGTGGCACCGATATCTCCCAGCTCGTCAGGTTGAGGGCCTATGTGACGGATGAGGAATCTGGTCGTGCAGTGTACCGCACGCTGAAACAGAGGGTCCCGAGCGAGCCTCCGACAGTTGCTCTGACGATCGTGCCGAGCGAGCTTCATGTCCCAGATTGCCGCCTCATCGTCGATGCGGTTGCATATGTGCACTCTTAGGCATCGGGTGCCGGCTGATCGGCCGACAAGCCGCCACGCGACCCTCTTCATCCTATGGGCGCCTGATTCCTGGCGAAAACGCCTGGAGAAACTACCGTGACCTCATGACTACCGTCGTCCCGGCTATTGAGGAACTCGTCACTGGGCTTAGGAGAGACATCCTCTCCGGCGCGCTGCAGCCCGGCACACCGTTGAATCAAAACGACTTGGCGAGAGCCTCCGACCTGAATAGGTCGCAGGTTAGAGAAGGGCTGACGGTCCTCGCGGAAGAGCGACTCGTGCGCATGCGCCCGTATACGACTGCGGTTGTGGCGCCGCTCAGTCTCGAGGAATTCCAAGAGCTTCACGATGTGCGGGTCACTCTCGAGCCCCTTCTGAGCCGACTTGCCCTGACTGCCGCCACCCGACACCACGTGCTCCAGATGCGAGAGAAGATGCGCACCATGAAAGCAGCCGAAGATGGCGCGACCTGGCTCGAGGCGAACGATGAGTTCCATGCTGTGCTCTACCGGCAAGCGCCCCGTCCGTGGATTGTCGAGATAGTCGATAGAGCGCGACGCTTGAACAGCCGCTACACCAGAGTGTTGATTCTCGATTTGGACAACCGTTCAGGGGAGCAAGAACACGTCGAGATTCTCGAGGCCATCGAGGCCCAGGACGGGAACGAGTTGGAGAAGCGGCTCAGAGAGCACATCCGCAGCGGGCACGACCTCGTTCTTCATCATCTGGTCGAGCATCCAGAGCTACTCGGATCGGAAGACCGCACCTAGCCGACCTGGATCAACTGGTTCGACCAGCCCCGGTATCGTCGGTTGCCGTTCATTGAGCCGCATGGGCTATCGCATCGACCGAAACGGTGCATTCCGGAACGTGGAGCGGATCAGGTACGACGATGACTGATGCCGTCGGCGGATTCGACGGCACCCGCTCTTTGAGCTTGCCGTAGAAGGCATAGCCGGTCTGCTCGTTGCGGACGAATGCCCGAATACGGAGAAGCTCCGAGATGCTGGAACCCCCGGCTTCGCAGATCGCCGTCAGCCGATCGAATATGTAGTTGAGCTGGGACTCGGTGTCGCCGGCCGTGACGGGGCCGTCGCAATTCGCGGCGATCTGACCTCCGACCCAGAGGAGATCACCAACCTTGACGGCGTCGGACTCCACTTCCGGAAGTGCCCCACCGCCGATCGAGATCACCTCTCGAGTGGTGTCGTGCCCCTCCCTCATGGTCCGGAACTGGAGCTCCATCTTGAGCGTGCCCTCCCAATGGTGTTTGGCACCTTCGATCCGGGGCTGGCCGAGACCCCTTATGGGTGCCAGGGTCCGCGCGGGAGGATTCTCCGGGAAGAGCCTCTGCCAGATCAGATCGAGCTCGTATAGGTCCTCCATCTCCTGAAGGAACGCGGTGCAGTGGACGACGTTCTCGATGCTCGCGCCCCCAGCACTGAGCTTCTTGTCCAGACCCAGGACCATCCAGGTCGCCTCATTGCGCATCTCGCTTCCCCACGACGACCAGGAGCCGATCTTCACATCTTCGCGGGGGCCAGTGTGGTAGTCGGAAGCAAGGATCGTGTTGAAGACATAGGGGCCTGCACACACCACTTCGCTATAAGGGGCCTCGTCGGGGTTGTCCTTCTGGAACTGTGGATAGCGATCTGCCGGCAAGCTCACGTCGAGCTTGTGCTTGGACTCGGCGTATATGAGGTCGGTGTGACGGATCTCCTTCCCCGGGTAACGATCGTCGGGGATCATCGCTATCCCGTTGACCGCCATCACGGCATCGCGTGGGAAGTAGTCCCCGGCCTGAAGCAAAAGACTCCCAGGACGGTTTCGCGCAAAGTAATCAGTGCCCCGACTGACCTCGAGGTATCCGTCGTGCTGCACCTTGCGCTGGATGTACTGCTCTATCTGAACCACGTCCTCGAAGGAAATCCCAAGGTCGCCAAAGGCGTCTCCGACCTGCGAGAGCAGGAAATCCGCCTGAGACCTCACCTGGGCCGCCGGGGAATGTCGATACGCCGCCGGAAGGCTGTCCGGTCCCCTCACCTGGCCGAGGCTGTCGACAGCGCTACCCGAGAAGAACGCCCACCTCCCCGCCGTGGCCAGTCTCGATTGGTAGACGCCGCCACCATCGATCACCTGCATGACTCGTCGTCCGCTTTTCATCTCAGTCACCCACCAACTCGCCGCCACTTGAATCCAGATGACACCAGGCGGATCGTGTCATCATCTCCCTACTGCACGTCGAATGACTCGGTCGCCTCGATCTCATGCTCGCGTCGCTCGCGAACGCGATCCCATGTCTCCTGGCGAGCAGCGGCCTCCTGAAAGCCCTTTCGCCTCTCGGGAAACCAACACAGCTCCCCGTGTTGAGGCCCCACTTCCTGCCAATCGGGGACATCGAGACAGACGTCCTCCCGGAATGGGCATCTGGGCGCGAATCTGCAGCCGACCACCGAACCCGGATTGGCCGGAGGATTGCCCGGTATCGAGACGGCCTCGGTGACCGATCCGAGTTTCGGGATCGCGTTGATGAGCCCCTGCGTATAGGGGTGAGATGGATCCTTGAAGATGTCTTTGGCCGGTCCTAGCTCGACGAGGTGCCCTGCGTACATGACCGCGACCCTGTCGCACGTCTCGGCAATCACTCCCATATCGTGTGAGATCAGTACTAGGGAGAACCCCTGGCTGACCTGGATGGACACCAGCTGGTCGAGCACGCTGTCTTGAGTGACGACATCCAGTGCTGTCGTCGGCTCGTCGGCGATCACGATGTCGGGCTCCAGCGCCATGGCCATCGCGATGATGACCCTCTGCTTCTGTCCGCCGCTCATCTCGTGGGGATAGGAATTGGCCCTCGATGCGTCTATGCCCACGTCTCTCAGCAGTTGCTTTGCCATCTCCAGAGACATCTTGCGTGAGACCTCAGGTCGGTGGGTTCGGATAGCCTCCCCGATCTGTCTGCCGACCGGGAACACGGGATTGAGTACGCTCATCGCCCCCTGGAACACCATCGAGATTCGATCCCAGCGCATCTTTCGGAAATCGGACTCCGGCATCGAGACGATGTCCCGACCCTGGAAGTTGATCGAGCCATCTCGGATGCGACCCGCCTTGGGAAGCAGACGTGTCAACGCCCTGGCAAGCGTGGTCTTGCCACATCCACTCTCCCCGACTATGCCCAGAACCTCGCCCTCGGCGAGGTCGAAGGAGACGCTGTCCACTACTTGACGCCGGGCGCCTTCGACCACGTAGTCGATCGACAAGTCCCTGACCTCAAGAACGCTGCTCACTTCGTCTCCTCGACGACCGCGAGCCGTGGGTCGATGACTTCCTCAATGGGCCGGGTGAGCAGGAAGATCGAGAGGGCTGTGAGAGTGATGGCGAGGCCCGGTATGACGATCCACCACCAGCCCTCCGTGAGCGCACCGCCCACGAAGGCGTCTCTCATGATGCCGCCCCAGCTGACCAACCGGGGGTCGCCGAAACCCAAGAAGCTGAGGGAAGCCTCAGCGAGGATTGCATTCGCGAATCCGATCGGGATGTAGACGAAGGCGAGCGGAAGGCTGAGTGGGACGAGGTGACGGGTGATTATCCACCGGCTGCTTCCACCGGCCACCCTCGAGCTCTTGATGAACGGGCTCTCGCTCAATGTCAGAACCTGATTCCTGACCACTCGGGTCGGGCGGCGCCAATAGGTGAACGAGATGGCAAGGATCAGCGTCAGGAGGGTGGGCCGAAGGATGACGAGGAGAACGATGGCGAATGGCTCCGATGGAATGGCGTACCAGACCTCAACGCCCCGCGAGATGATCGTGTCGACGCCACCCCTCATATACCCGGCCATCAGGCCCAGGATGTAGCCGACCGCAGTCGGGATGATGGCCGCAGCCAGCCCGACGATCAGCACGGGGCGTGTGCCGTAGATCATTTGTGACAGGACGTCACGTCCGAACGCGGTCGTGCCAAAGAGAAACTCGCTCGAGGGGGGCTCGAGGACGACAACCTGCCCGGAGTCCCTCCGCACGATCTCCGCACCCTCGAATGGCGCAATGAAAGGCCCGAATATGGCCAGGAACACCAGGAAAGTCAGAAAGATGAGTGCCGCCACGGCCCATGGGTCTCGGCGAATCGCCCGGCGGACCCTCCGAAAGAGGCTGGCCTGAACCGTGCGTCCGCCCAGCACCGTGGGATCAGGGTTGGCGACCGTCACGCGCCGACTCTTTCGGTCTTGCGGGCCCGGGGGTCGAGCCACGCAGCGAGGATGTCCGAGATCAGGTATGTGACCACGACGAGGACGCCGATATACAAAAAGGCAGCTTGCGCGACCGGGAAGTCCCTAAACAACAGGGCATCGACGATCAAGCGACCGAGCCCGGGCCAGCTGAAGACGACCTCGATGGTGACGAGGCCGCCGATGGCGAACGCGAAGAACTGGGACCCTTCAGCGAGCAGCGGCAGGAGGGCGTTCCGATAGCCGTGCTTGAAGAGCACCTTGGCCTCGGACAGCCCCTTCGCCCTGGCGAGCTCGATGTACTCCGAATCGGTGATGTCGAGCATCGCATTCCTCGTTATGAGCAAGGGGGTGGTGAGAGTGTACAGAGCCCCGGTCAGGGCCGGCAGGATGAGATGGACCACGAAATCCCAGTTCAAGTACTTCTCGACGAACCCGGTTGCGGCGAAGTCAGACCGCATTCCGCCCGAGGGCAGGACCCCCAATCGGATCGCGAAGAACATGATCGCCAGGATTCCCACGAAGTAGGGAGGGGCGCCGCGGAAGATGAGACCGAGGTTGACGGCGGCTCGCTCCAGGAAACTGCCTCGATACCAGGCCGCCAGCGAACCGAGGATCGAGCCGAAGCCGTAGGACAGCGCGAAGATGGTCACAGCCAAAACGAAGCTGTTCATGAAGGCGGGATTCACTACTTCGCTAACGGGCAGACGGCTCTGATAGGAGGTACCGAAGTCCCCCGAGAACAGGTCCCCCCAATAGCGGAAGTATTGAGCGATCATGGGGTCGTTCAACCCGAGTTGTTCTCTCAGAACCTCCCGCCGGGCGGGATCAGTCAGAGGATCGATCATCATGGCCGTGGGGTCTGCGGGCAGCAGGCGGAACAAGATGAAGGTGAGTGTGACGACGGCGAAGACGGTGAGTAGCGCATAAGCAAGCCTCTTCCCCAGATAAGAAGCGCTCATTGCCGCCCTCCGTTAGCCATGTTCCTTTGACCCTCGCATCAGGATCCGGCCCTTTTGCTCCACTCATGAAGGAATGCCGCGGTCCATTTCATCGACTGCCGGATTCCCTCGACTGAGGACCATTCGTTGGGCATGTGTGACTTCGCACTGAATCCGATGCCAGCAAACAGAATGGGGAGGTCGAATGGCGGCCGAGCGTAGAAGGCAAGCGGATTGCCCGCCGACGAGATAGGCCAAACCTGGGAGTCGATGCCGAACGTTTCCGTGGCGCTCAGAGCCGCGGCCACGAGCGACGAATCGGGGTCGCTCTTCCCTGGCTGAACGCCTCCGATTCTGTTGACCCGCACCATCTCGAATCCGCGACTGTCGAGATGACCACGCAGTTGTCGGTAGAACGTGTCCAGGTCCTGGTCCGGGACGAGGCGAACGTCCATCTTCGCCACGGCCTTCATCGGCAGGATCGTGGTGTACTGCTCGCTCGTGTAGCCGGCAACCAATCCGTCGACATTCAGGACCGGCGACGAGCAGTACTCTGCGTACAGCTCAGCAGCCGGCTTGTGCGAACGAAAACGGGCGACATTCCGAGCCTTCTTCGCAGCCGCCTCGTCGAACTGCCCTTGGATGATCTCCAGCAGCTCGAGCTCCCGCTCGTTCAGCTCGGCTACATCTTCCCAGAAGCCGTCTATGGCGCACCGACCATTCTCATTGAAGAGGGATGTTACGGCGTTGAGCAGGACGAGGATCGGGGCGTCGATCCAGATCATGTCGCCCGGTCCCAGCGGCGAGCCGTCGAGCGTTCCGCCCCACTCTCCGCTCTCAACGATCAACTCGAACAGAGAGACCCCTTTGAAACCGCAATGGAGCATGTGTCGCCCGTTCTCGTCCTGTCGGAATCCGTGCTGGTAGGCCGCGTCCGCGGCCATGAGCTCGTCGCGCTTCGCGTCGAGGAAGTGGGTCCAGTTGGGGGAAGAGATCTCTTCTTCGCCATCGAAGGTGAAGAAGACATTGACGGGGATATCCCCTGTCACCTCTCTGATCGTGTTCACTGCGAGAATAAAGGCGAGATTCGGCCCTCTCTGGTTGCGGGAGCCGCGGCCCACGAGCGTGGGGCCCTCACAAACCTCCCATCCCACCTCCGGATGTTCTGCCGAGTCCACGACCTCCGCACCAAACGGATCGGTGATCCACTCGGAAGCGTCCACCGGCACCACGTCGTACAGAGATGACGCAATCAGTGATTTGGCTTGCGGATCCGACGACTTGAGGATCCCGAAGACCACCGGATTCCCGGGTGTCTCGACCAGCTCGGCCTTTCCTCCGACACGCTCGATCAGCCCTGCCGTGTATTCGGCGGCTTCCTTGATGCCCTCGCCAGTCGTGGACACACCTGTCTGACGGAGATACTCCCGGATCTCGGCGAGGTACGAATCGAAGTTCTCGTCGATGTGCGCGTAGACAGCGTTCAGATCCATGCGGTCGGAACCTCACTCCTTCTAATGCATTGGGTTCTGGAGGAGACTTCGCCAGGAGCCGGAGAAAGGCTCCTGGCGAAGCGTGCACCCTGTAGGGATCTCAGTCGCTGTGCAGCACTTTCTCGGGAACGTAATCAGCCGACGGATAGTGCAAGCGACCCTCATCGTCCCAGCGATAGCCGGCGTCCTCGAGGATCTGGCGGGCCCGCTCCATGTCGAGCTGTGGCCAGAAGGGCTCGCCCAGCTCGCCGTTCTCCGAGGGGATCGAGGCGTTGTGCCAGAACTCGTTTCCTGGTGAAATGGTTCCGGTGCCCAGGTCGGCGAACCCGCGGTTGCCGACGTCGACGGCAAACTGCTTGTCGACCGTGTGGGCGATGGCCATCCGGAAGAAGTAGTCCCGGAATGGGCTGCCTTCGCTCATCCGGAACGCCACTCCCCTGGTCTCGACCGAGCCGGCGGTGCCGCCAGTGATCCCGGGAAGCTCGCCCTCAGTGACCTGCTGGCGTGCTTCCGGAGCCAAAGCTCCGTGCTGATGGAAGTAGATCGTCCCATCCTGGAGCGCTCGGAACAGGCCTTGGGAGTCGCCGAAGAAGATCGCCTGAACGGCCGACGACTTGGACGGCGTGGTCCAGTAGTCGTCGTTCCGAACCAGCTCGACGGCCTCACCTGCCACCACGTTCTCGATGATGAACGGTCCGCTGCCGACCATGTTCGTCTCTGTCCACTCATTCGGGTGGTTGAGGCCTTCGTCCTCCACAACCGTTGCCCAGATGTGCTCCGGGAGGATCATGATGTTGGTGAAGGCGTTGAACAGGATCGTGGCGGACGGCGCAGCCAGGTTGAACTGCACGGTCTCATCGTCGATGACTTCGACAGACGCGATCTCGCTCAGCGGGTCGATGTAGAGCCCGACTTCCCACTCCGTGAAGTAGTCGTAGCTGAACTTCACATCGTCAGCGGTCAGCGGCTCTCCATCGTGGAACGAGGCCGGGCTCACAAGGTCGACGACAAGGGTCGTCTCGTCGGTGAACTCCCAGGACTCAGCCAGGTGAGGAACGACGGCGCCGTCTGGTCCAACCTTAGTGAGAGTGTCGAACACCAGCTTCTGGATCTCGACTTCCTGGTTGTAGGACTCGACGGTGGTGGGATTGATCGATCGCCAAACGGAGTCGCTTCCGAATCGGAAGGTCGTGTCGTCGGTCAGAGGCTCCGCTCCCATGTAGTTCTGGAAGTTGGATGCTCCGACAACCACCGCTTCGACCACATTGGTGTAGGCGTCGCTGTTGTAACCGAAGACCTCCCAGTTGTGGTACTCGGTCAGCCAGGGCATGTCGAGGGCTTGAAGCTCCTGGATCTGGAATACCAGGTCGCGGCGTTCATCGACATCTGTCGCCGTGCGTTGCGCCTCGACCAGCCGGTCATACTCCGGATTGCAGTAGTCGCTGTAGTTGCTGCCCCCGGGGCCGCCCAGGTCACAAAGGAATGGCCTGGAGACGAGCTCGTTCGGGTCGATCCGGTCGATGCGGCCGCCATAACCAAAGGAAACGGCCTCATACTCTCGGGCGCCGGCGGCGTCGATGATCTCGCCGACATCGCCGATCAGAGTTTCTTCGACGGTCAATCCCAGTGCTTTCCAGTTGTCGAGCATCAAGATATTCGACTCGAACAGCGCCTCTTCGTAAGCCGCCGTCGGGCCCAGGAACCTGATCGGCTGCACCAGCGTCTCATCGGTGAGTTCTCCATCGCCACCATCGGTCGGCTCTTCGCCGCTTGCGGTCGTGACAGGTTCTTCGTCATCCGGTCCGGTTGTGTCAGACCCGGCGTCGTCCGGGGTGCACGCCGCCAATACCAGAAGCATGGCGACTAGTAGTGCGAACGGCCTTCGGATCGCCGACCCCTCTGATCTCATTCTCATTTGACTGGCTCCTCCCGTCTTCTGCCTGCTCCCGATCTGCGTATTTCGATGTTCCACATCAACGGGTGACGGCCTCGCGGCTGCCTCCCTGATCCTCATCTCCCTTCGGCCTGATCGTCGGCGAGCTGGTCTCGCCCGGCGTCTTCGTCGTAAAGGAAACATGCAGTGATGCGGCGGCTCCCGACCTGATACAGAGGAGGGACCTCCGCAGTGCACATCGGCATCCGGTGTGGGCATCGCGGAGCGAAGAGGCAGCCAGACCGGAGCGGCTCGGCGAGATCGATGGTGGTCTTCACCCGCGGACGATTGTTGTCCGGGTCCGCGACCGGAATCGCCGACCCCAGGAGTTGTGTGTACGGATGCAGCCCGTCGGTCAGGACAGCGGTCGCCGGGCCGACTTCCGCTACCCGGCCGAGGTAGACGATGACGATCCGGTCGCAGAGATACTCCAGGGTGGTGAAGTCGTGGCTCACGAACAGTGTGGCCAGGCCCTCCTCACGGCTCACGTCCCTGAGCAGGTTGAGGAGCCCGGTTCGGACCGAGACGTCCAGCATCGTGGTGGGCTCATCTGCGATCAACAGTTTCGGCCGGGTGATGAGCGCCCTCGAGAGGGCGGCTCGCTGACGTTCGCCGCCGCTGAGCTGATACGGGTATTCGTTTGCGAAGTGGTCGGCGGGTCGGAGCCCAACGCGATCGAGTATCTCGAGTGCCCGTTCATGCTGTTCTTCGCGCGTCCCGATCTTGTGGATCCGCAGCGGCTCGGTGACACTGTCCACCACTCGCATCCGCGGGTTGAGGGAATCGAACGGGTCCTGGAACACCATGCTGACATCCCGGCGAAACTGAGCACGCTCCTTCTTGTCGTGCTGGGCGATCTCGCGACCTTCGAATACGATCCGCCCCGAGTCGTAGCGCTGGAGTGCTGCGATCAACTCGCCGGTGACGCTCTTTCCGGATCCGCTCTCGCCGGCGAGCCCGAGAACCTCACCCGGGTACACCTCGAAGCTAACGCCCTCGACAGCCTCGATGTTGGATCGAGGCTGGTTGGTAAGGACCGCCTTGATGGAGCGCCGTCTAGCGAATCGTTTGTGAAGATCCTCGACGCGGAGCAACGCCGTTCCACGGTCCAACGGCGCCACGGTCTCAGTGGTCACCGGGCATCCCCGCGATTGGGCCTGCGACCAAGAGGCCAGATGGTCCAGCGGTTTTGGTGGGCAGTTGACGCCATATCAGGCCCGGGAGTATATGCACCACCGCGACTGATTGCCAACAATTCCCCGGCAAAGTTGAGAACTTGAGGCAAAAACCGTGCAAATGATGGGTTTCATTACACAATCCGCTCTGGAGTAGAGTCATTGCAGTGTTGCGTGTTCAGCCACCGATTGCCTCCAGACCGCGGCATCTGAATCCATGAGAGCCTGGAGCGGTGACCCCTCCAGGCCGGCGATTCTCCTGATCTGATCGTCGGCGTCCTCGAAGAGGCTCTGGGTGTCGATCGTCTGGATACGCCCCTGGTCCACGAGATGCCGACCGTCCACGAAGACGTGCTCGACGTCGGCCCCGTTAGCGTAGTACACGAGTTGCTTGACCGGCGACGTAACCGGCCACAGGTGGGGCTTTCTCATGTCCACAACCACCAGGTCGGCCTTCTTTCCCACCTCGATCGACCCGCCGATGTCTCCCAACCCCAGGGCTTGGTAACCGTTGATGGTGGACATCTCGAGGATGGTCCCGGGCGGAAGCACGAGGGGGTCGGACATCCGCCTGCGCTGAGCCTTGAACACCATCTGCATGTCCATGAACGGATCGACGTTGCGATCGATTTGGGGCCCATCACTTCCCAGACCGACATTGACCCCTGCGTCGATCATCTCGACGACCCGACAGGTCTCATGCCACATCTGCAGGCGTCTCGCTCGTGGGCAGTGGTTCACGTTGGTCCCGGTCTCGGCCAGGATTTCGATGGAGCGATCGTCGAGCCGGGTGCAGTGAGAGAGCACTGACCGCTCGCCGAGCAGTTCGCGGAATCCGTCGTCGTAGGCGTGAGTGATGGAGTCTCCCCATGCGTGGGCCCAATAGCCGATGTCGTAATCCGACATCAGCGAGGCGAGACGCTCGGCTTGGGAGTGGAAGTATGACATCGGGAGGTCGTTGGCGAAGGGGTTGACCGGGTGATCCTCGTCGACGAGCGTGGGGTTGCCTGGCACGAACGTGCCGACCAGATAGCTCACCCGCTCGCTGAACGCACCGCCGGAGTCGTGGATGAGGGCCTCGATGTTCCTCATCACGTCCTCGGGCTCGACGGTCTTGATCTTTCGCTCACCGTAGACGATGTCGGCGAACTCACCGACCCACGGGCTCGACCTCGGCATCCCCGCGATGACGCCGGCTCGTATCCCGATGTCTTCCGCTGCTCGCGCTCGTCTGTCGGATGTGCTCCAGGTCGTCGAGGCGCGGCATGCGAGAGCCCCGGTTGTGTGAGTATCGCCGTGCAACCAAAGCGAAGGCGCGCCGCGGGCATGAATCAGCGTGTCCACATACCAGAACTCTGGTGTGACGTACGACAGGAGGAGCTGGTCCATCAGGGGCCACCAGCCAATGCCTGGTAGCTGCTCGCCGAGGCACTTGAAGAGCCCGCAACCACTGTGCGAGTAGAGGTCGACGAGCCCTGGAATGACGATCCTGCCCGAGCCGTCGAGGACGGTGTCCGGCGCCAGTCCATGAACCTCCTTCGCTGGGCCAACGGCGACTATGCGGTCGTCTTCGAAGGCGACAACCCCATTCTCGATGACTCTGCGGGCGGGATCCACCGTCACAACAGTTGCGTTCTCGATGGTTGTCAGTGTCACGGGATGCTTCCCTTCTCCATGCTGTCAGCCACTCTATCTAATTGTTGACCCTTTGGCCTTAATGCTGGCAGTCCGATCGAAGAGGCGAAGGCTCCCCTGGACGACCGGGCCGATGGCGATGGTGTAGACGACGGTGCCTAGACCGAGCGTCCCTCCCAGGAGAAAACCCAGCACTACCACCCCGAACTCGAGAAGGAGCCGGACGCGGCGGATCGACCATCCAGTGATCCGGTTCAGCCCCGTCATGAGACCGTCACGGGCGCCGGGGCCGAATCCGGCCGTCAGATACAAACCGGTGCCGAGCCCGACGAGGGCGGTGGATGCCAGGACCAGGGCGAGGCGGATCGAGAACGTCGTGGGAGGCTCGATGGCATCCATCGCGACGTTGATCGTCGGACCCACCGTCCCGGCGGCGATGATCGTCCCCCAGCCCGGCTTCACTCTCATCGGGATCCACAACAGCAGGACGCACGCCGTGACGAGCATGGTGGCGGTGCCCAAGGCGAGCCCGGTGGTAACGCTGACACCCTGTTGCAGGACTGTCCAGGAGGCAAGTCCGAGATCAGCCTCGGCCAATGTGGCAACGCCCAATCCGATCAGGGCTGCACCCACGAACACCCTTGCGACGCGACCGGCCGCGCGGAGGACAGGGCGGTGAGCGGAATCAGAACCCATGGCACTCAGACCAAGCGCGGTGGCCGGGCAACCTGGCGCCAGGCTCCGTTTCGGGGGCTTCTCTGAATAGGCGAAAGCGACGCAACCGGCTCTCGAAGTCCAGGGTGAGTGTCCTCTCTCTTCTGATCCTCATCGAGGTCCGGCAGAGCCGCGGACCGATGTCAGGAAGCCGCCGTATTGACTGACACGTGTCGGCTACGCCAGATATGTTGACTTTCCGAATCGACTGTCAGATTGGATGATGCTAAGTCAACACTAGTCCGCGCAAGCTGTTACATTTGCGATGTCCCAGATGCGACTACCGAGGATTGAGACATGAGCAGACAATCTGCCCCGTGGGCGATCATTGGAATGGGAATGGGCGGAAAGGGGCTGGCCAGCACACTCGGCCTTGCTGGTTACCAGCTGCGCGTCCACGACATCGACGAACACCAGATTCGCGATATCGGCCTGAACGGCGGCCTCAGGGTTGAAGGTCGCGAGGGTGACTTCGTCCCGGTGCAACTTGCCACCACGGATCTGGCAGAGGCGGTAGTCGGGTCCGAGGTCATCATCGTCTGCACATGGGGGACCCACCATGCGAAGGTGGCCCAAGACCTGGCCCCGCTGCTCGCCGACGGACAGGTCATCCTCCTGATCCAGGGGAATGCCGGCGGAGCGCTCGTGATTCGCAACGAGCTCAAGCGGGCAGGCTGTGAAGCCGTTGTCGACATCGCTGAGTTCGACGGCTTCCCGTACATGATGACCGTCCTTGCGCCAGACGCAGTACGACTCACGGACGACTCGGAGACGAAGAAGCAACTCCAGATGTCTGCGTTGCCGGCGACCCGCAACGAGGCCGTCCTGGAGGTGATCGGCGATGCGTTCCCCATGGCCGTGCCGGCTCCGAGCACGCTGCATCTGGCGTTTGATCTGGCGTGCATCCTTCACGTTCCGGCCATGGTCGCCAACGTCGGATTCGTCGAAAGTGACCGCGAGTACCACCACTACGCGGATGGCATGACACCGAGCGTGGTCCGCCTCGCCGAGGCGCTGGATACTGAACGCGTTGCAGTCGCCAGGGCGTACGACGTGCCGGCGGTCACCGTCGACACCTGGATCTACGACACGTACGGGGTGAGGAAAGACTCGTTGTACGAGACGATTCAGCACATGGCCGTCAACCGTTATCGTTACTGCCCGAGGCCACGCAGCCTCGAGTATCGATTCCTGAGCCAGGACCTATCCTGCGTCTCGGTGACCGTCTCGGCCCTGGGCGGGGTCGCCAACGTGGCCACCCCGGTGACCGATGCCGTGATCACGATGTCCGGGGCGCTCACGGGCGTGGACTACTGGAGCACCGGTCGCAACCTCGCCAACCTCGGCCTCGACGGGAAGTCGGTGAGCGAGATCAAGGCCATCACTGCGAGCGGCACTTGACCCGGCGAACGGCTCCGAGCGAACAGACACCGCGACCGATCCTGGCGGCGGCAGACAGGCGGGCAACCCGAAATTTGACATTGACCAGCTTCGAAGTGGCCAGGGGCACCCGGATCGGCGTCCTCGAACACCATTGATCCAGGACGTTGTGGTCACCGACCTCGAATTGCCCGACGGACTGTTCGAAGTCAGTCGGCGGTGGCGAGGATGCGTTCACGAGGTGCAGCGTCCGTGCGCACCCTGTCAGCCGAGTGTCAGCAGCCCTGTCATACGAGCGTTGTTTGATCCGGTGTTCATTCCGGGAGATCGGTGACAGAACGTTCCGGAGACATTGGTGACGGTGTTCCGGGGAGATGTGAGACCACCGAGATGACTGCCACATGACTTATGGCCTCGGCGACCAGGACGGCGGTGGCGTTGAAGGCGGTGAACACGGCCGATGGGGTCGTCCGGCCGAATCGAAAAGAACCCGCCTCGTTCGGTGTCGAGAATGCAGGCGAACGTGTTGGGAGCGTCGAAGCATCGCAAACACGCCCAGTCGATCGATCCCTCGAGACTGGCGAGCGCGGTCGAGCGGCAATCGGACAGACTCCGCGATGATGGATTTCAATGGCCAGGTGGTCAACGACCCCTTGGGCCGGGGCACCGAGAGGGCGTCAGCGACATCCTCTACATCGCGGGTGAGCTGTGATCGTCCTCATCCCTGCCTACGAGCCTGGTGAGCCACTGGTCGACCTCGTTCGAGAGCTTCGACGCTCTCGACCCGACCTCCCGGTGGTTGTGGTCGACGATGGCAGCGGACAGGGTATGACCGCATCTTCGAGGCCGCCTCCGACCTTGGATGTGACGTTGTCCGGTACGCCACGAACTGCGGCAAGGGGCATGCTCTGAAGGTGGGCTTCGGCCACATCGCCCGGGCATACGCGGATCAACCGGTCGTGACCGCTGACGCCGGCGGACAGCACCGGTCGAGGACATTCTCTCCGCAGGTGGCCGGTTGGTCTCCGGCACCGCAGATGCCCTCGTGCTCGGCTCGCGGGACTTCATGGGTTCGGTGCCATTTCGAAGCAGATTCGGCAACGCGATCACACACTTGATCTTCGCACTGTCCACAGGGCACCACATCGCAGACACCCGAACCGGTCTGCGGGCCTACCCGGCCGGGATGCTCGAGTGGCTGCAGACCTTGCACGCTCTGCCTGTACGGCTCGGGTTTCCGATCGTCGCGTCCAAGCTGGCCACTGAGACACTGCTGTTCATAGGCAGCTTCCTGGTCCAACGAAGGGTCATATTCGTGGATCGGTCCCTCGAGCCGGCGGACCAGCGGGCGCCGGCCAGCATGGATGCGTGAGGCGAGGCACCTCGGCTGACCTTTTCAACGGACGTCAGGGCCACACGGACCGTCGAAACGGACGATGATGTGCAGGCACGACCCAGGAGGCGTCCATGGCAGATGTCCGTGTTCTCCACAACCGTTCGATCGACGGGTTCAAGAAGGCGGTGGTCGACATCGGAGATGACGTCTGGGCCCGTGCGACGCCGTGTGACGGATGGTCCGTACGCGACCTCGTCAACCATGTCGTCGCCGAAGAGCTGTGGACCGCACCCTTGTTGGGCGGGCGCACCATCGCCGAAGTCGGAGATCGCTACGACGGAGACGTCCTCGGGCCCGACCCGGTCACGGCTGCAGTCATGGCCGGCGAATCAGCGGCTCGAGCGGCCGAACGGGCGGATCTGGATGCCACTGTCCACCTGTCGTTCGGAGATGTCCCGGCCCGGTTCTATCTCGAGCAGCTGTTCGCCGACCACGTGGTTCACGCATGGGACCTCAGCGCAGCAACAGGCGGTGTCTATCCGATGGAGGCCGACCTCGTCGACGAATGCACACGCTGGTTCGAACGGCACGAGGACGAATACCGGGCGGCCGGCGCCATCGGGGATCGCCCGACCGATCTGCCCGAGGGTGGGCTGGATCGGTTGCTCGTCATGTTCGGGCGCGAGCCGAACTGGGCGCGCCGGTGACCCCTCCACAAGTTGTGGCGGCGTTCAACGGCGCCGTGGAACGGAAAGACATCGCCGCCATCGCCGCCCTACTGACCGATGACTCGGTGTTCGAGTCGACAGGCGCGCCCGACGGCGTGACCTACCACGGACGCGACGACGTGGTGGCGTTCTGGGCGGCGTTCTTCGCCGACAACCCGGAGGCGACCTTCGAGATCGAAGAGGAAATCGGGGCCGGCGACCGGGTGGTGGCACGGTGGCTGTATCGATGGTCACCCTCGGAACACGTGCGGGGCGTCGACCTGTTCAAGGTCACCGGTGACTTCATCGCCGAGAAGCTCTCATATGTGAAGGGCTGACAGGGGGACAGCCATTGTCGACTGCGAATGCCGAGCTACGTCACACGACAGACGAAGTCCAGGGTCGGGGTCCTGTTCCGGCGTTGGATCGACGGACGGAATGACGCCCTTCCGGAGGAAGCCCGTACCGGTTCCATGAGTACGGCCTCGCTCGCCCGACCCGACACGTGGAGCGACTGCTGGCCGAAATCGACCGCGACCCCACCGCGATCTTCTAGGGGCTGACAGAAGCGGACCACCCTCCAACGGGCGATCGAACAGTCGTCTGCCTCGAGCGCACGCCATGCTCTGGCTCGGCGTCGGCATTGGCGTCCTACGATCGGTGGTATGTCTCGGCGTTTTGTGCCTGGTGGGTCGCGAATGCGAGTAGCAACGGCGTTTCGTGGCATACGCGTGCGTGGCTATTCGAGGGATGATCTCCGTGCCGATGCGACCGCGGGCGTGATTCTGGGAGTCGTGGCGTTGCCGCTGTCGATGGCCCTGGCGATCGCGGCCGGGGCTCCTCCCGAACATGGCTTGTTCACGGCGATCGTGGCCGGGATCGTGATCGCGGTGCTGGGCGGGTCGATGCATTCGGTCTCAGGTCCGACGGCGGCGTTCGTGGTCTTGTTGGCACCGGTGACCGCCCGGTATGGGTTGGAGGGCCTACTGGTCGCCTCACTGATGTCTGGTGTGATCCTGATCGCGATGGGCGGATTGCGGCTCGGAGGTCTGATCCAGTTCGTTCCCCATCCGGTGACGACGGGCTTCACGGCGGGGATCGGCGTCGTGATCGCCGTCTTGCAGGTGGGTGACTTCTTGGGGGTCGGTCGGCTCGAGGGAGAGCGGATCTGGGACCGTGTCGGCGATCTGGTCGACAAGGCCCCTCTGGTGCGATGGCAGGACGTGGCGGTGGGTGTGATGACGCTTGCCGTGTTGATCTGGTTTCCGCGGTTGACGCGGCGGGTTCCGGCGCCCCTGGTGGCGCTGGTGGCAGCCACCGTGCTCGGGGTGGCGCTGGCCGCGGCCGGGTTGGATGTCGTCACGATCGAGTCGCAGTTCGGGGATATCCCGGCGGTACCGCCGATACCCCGGCTCCCGTGGGCGGGTTCGAACCTCACATGGGCGATGGTGGGGGAGTTGGCGCCGACGGCGGCGGCGATCGCCATGCTCGGTGCGATCGAATCCCTGTTGTGTGCCGTGGTGGCCGATGGCATGACAGGAGGTCGTCATGATCCCGACGCCGAGCTGGTCGGGCTGGGCATCGGCAACGTCGTCGCCCCGTTCTTCGGCGGGTTCGCTGCCACCGGTGCCATCGCTCGAACCGCCACGGGCATCCGTGCCGGTGGGCGCACACCGGTGGCGGTGGTGATCCACTCGGTCTTTCTTCTGCTTGCGATCCTGGTCTTGGCGCCGGTCCTCGGGCTCATTCCGATGGCGGGAATGGCCGGACTCCTGCTGGTGGTGGCGTGGAACATGAGCGAAGCAGACCATTTCGTTCGGATCATGCGGATTGCGCCCGGGAGCGACGTCGTGGTCTTGTTGGTGTGTTTCGGTCTGACGGTCGTATTCGACATGGTCGTTGCCGTCACCGTGGGTGTGGTGCTGGCGGCTCTTCTGTTCATGCGGCGGATGGTCGAGATCTCGGGTGCCCGATTGGTGGGCGGGCCACAGGGACACCAAGCCGAGGGCCTCCCGCCCGGTGTGGTGTTCTATGACGTGGCCGGACCGCTCTTCTTCGGTGCCGCCGAGAAGGCCCTGGAGGCGCTGACCATCGTCGGGAGCGGGGTGCACACGGTGATCATCGACCTCGAGGACGTGCCGGCCGTCGACGCCACCGGACTGGTTGCGCTGGAGAGCGCAGTGCATCGTCTCAACGGTGCCGGTATCAAAGTGGTGTTGACGGGTGTTCAGCCGCAGCCTCGCCGGGCGCTGGCCAAGGCGGGTTTCGAAGATCGACCGCCGTTGCTGGAGGTCACCGAGAACGTGGATATCACGCTCACCCGGTTCCAAGGCTGACAGGCCGGGCGGTGTCGATCATTGCCTGCCCCCTCGAGCGATGGTGGACGACCAATGCCACCGCCAGTCATCGGATCGTCGTGGCATGTCGAAATCGGTTCTTGACAATAATTAGCCAGTTGGCTTATAGTTAGCTCATGCGGAAACTATCCGGGAGCGACCAGACCTCATCTCGGCTCGACGCCGTGTTCTTCGCCCTGTCCGACCCAACTCGGCGGGCGATCCTCGAGCGTCTCGCTGCAGGTGAGGCGACGGTTGGGACGGTGGCGGAGCCACACGACATGGCGATGCCGTCGATCTCCAAGCACGTCAAGGTTCTCGAGACCGCCGGTCTGATCAGCAGGAGGGTCGAGGGCCGAGAGCACTGGCTGCGTCTCGTCCCGGAGGGGTTTGCGACACCCGCGGAGTGGTTCACCCACTACCAGCAGTTCTGGTCTGGCAGTGTCGACCGGTTGGAACGGCTGCTCGATGAGCTCGAAACAGAAAGAGGACACGACACATGAGTGCTCGAGACCTGATGGTGACCATCGACAGAGTTCTTCCCGCACCGCCGGAGAAGGTGTTCGAGGCCCTGACCAAGCCGGAGCTGTTCGCACGATGGATGGGTCCGGAGGGTTCCGAGGTCACTGTCGAAGAGTTGACCCTCACGTTGGGAGGCCGGCTGGCCTTCCTGGTGACTCTCCCCGATGGAGGGCCGCAGTTCCGGTTGTTCGGCTACTACGAGGAGATCGATCCACCTCACCGGCTGGTCCACAGTTGGGCCATGGAAGGGGACGACGACGTTTCCACCGTGGTCTTCGAACTGGAGCCCCACGGTGACGGCACCCGTCTTCATCTCGACCATCACGGCTTGACCCGTCCCGAAGACGTTGCGCAGAACCAGGGCGGCTGGCAGCACCAGCTGGACCGGCTCCAAGCCCTGTTCACCTAGCGCAACCCACCTCCAAATACGCACGGGGCCACCGGCCCCTGTTTCAACCTGCCCTCCCGGGCGAACGAAAGGACTCACCAATGTCAACAAGCACAGTCGACCTGCCGGCCACCCGGAGGGGGACACGGTGGGAGCGGCCGACAACGGTGGCGCTGCTCCTCTGGGGTCTGCTCCACATCGTCGGAGGCGCCTCCATGATGGCCATGGCTGCCGCCGACCCGCTGGCTGCGTTGCGGTCGCTTGGCTCGGCAGCCCCTTCCGGCGACTTCCCGACCGATCCGGGGCCGGTCACGCAGGCGGTGGTCGGCTTCCACGGCCTCAATCTGTTCTTCGCCGGGCTGGCAGTGACCATCCTCAGCGTCGCCTGGTCATGGCGACGGTACCCACGGGGTGTACCGACAAGCCTGCTCATCGCAACGGCTGCCGACGTCGGCCTCGTCGCCTATCTGCTCATCCCCGGGTCGATGAAGCTCACCGATGGGGTGTGGGGACCCCTTCTGCTGGTGTTGGCCGTTGCCGGCGCGGCCCTGGCCCGGCGCCAGGCGGTGGCGGCGGAGCACACCTGACGAACCACGACCCCAGCCACGGAAGTGAATCCTTGGCTGATCGAGAAAGGACATTCGACATGACAGGATTCGAAAGCAAGGTCGCCCTGGTCACGGCGCCGGACAGGGCATCGGACAGGGAATCGCATACGCGCTCGCCAGGAGCGGTGCCGCGGTCGCGGTCGCCGGCAGGACCGAATCCAAGCTCGTGACCACGGTCGCCGAGATCGAAACCCGAGGCGGCCGGGCCGTTCCCGTGCTTTGTGACGTGACCGAAGGCGACCAGATCAAAGGGGCCGTCGACCAGACCGTCGCCGCCTTTGGTGGCCTCGACGTGCTGGTCAACAACGCGCAAGAGTTCAACTTCGGCACCATCCTGGACATACCCATCGACCTGGTCGATGCGGGGTGGCGGTCGGGACCGTTGGCAACCTTGCTCTTCATGAGAGCCGCGTACCCGCATCTCAAGGGCGGTGGAGTCGTGGTCAACGTCTCGTCGGGCGCAGCGCTGGACACAGGCATCGCCGGGGTGGGCGCCTACAGCGCCGCGAAGAGCGCCATCGAAAGCCTGAGCAGGGCCGCAGCAGTCGAGTGGGCCGACGATGGCATCAGGGTCAACACCCTGATCCCCCTTGCGCTCACCCCCGCAGTGAAGGGGGTCCTCGACGCCAATCCCGGCCTCCATGAGCATCTCGTTTCCGAAGTCCCGCTCGGGCGGTTCGGCGACGCCGAAGCGGACATCGGCCCCGCCGTCGCCTTCCTGGCGAGTCCGGACGCCGGGTTCATCACCGGAACCACCCTCTCCGTCGATGGTGGGAGCGTGCGGCTCCGCTGATGCCGCGGGCCGTCTCCCCGCGGCGATCGACGGGGAGATGGCCGCTCGGCAGCCTCGTGCCCCAACCCCGATCGCCACATCCGGCGGCTGTGGCGGCGCATTTGCGACGCCACTCGCCCGGGCGTCCTTGCCGGCTTGTTGGGGGTAGCGTCGACGAAGACCGGTCGACGACGACGAGGTGGAACATGCGTGATGGGGCTCCCGCTCACTACGCCTACATCTGGGAGTACTCCGTACACCCGGGGCGGGTGGATGAGTTCGAGCAGCTCTACGGACCCCGGGGCGAGTGGGTAGAGCTCTTTCGCCAGTCGACCGGATACAGCAGCACCGATCTCTTCCGCGACCGTACCCAGCCCAACCGGTTTGTCACGGTCGATCATTGGGAGTCGTTCGACGCCTGGCGGGACTGGCGGGCCCTGGTCGAAACACAGTTCGGCGAGCTCGATCGGCGCGGGGCGCAGCTCACTGCAAAGGAACGAGAGGTCGGTCGGTTCCACACGACGAAGCTGACCACGCTCACGTAGTTCTCCCCTCGTCGATTTCGCTTGGAGGCGGGCTCTTCCTGATGTGAAACCACGGCTGTGGTTCTGGAACGAGCCCGCCCCATGTCGACTCAGGGAGAGTTCATAGGCGTGACCAGGTAGGTCAGAGACTCGCTCGTCCACACAGCTCAACATCGAGCTTGCGCTTTGTCCTGTGAGGCCGATGCCGGCCACGGCGGTGGCTGTCAGCCTGGAAGCCGGCCGTGCGGCAACCGAGAGGACGATAGTGGACCAGGATCTGCCGATCTCGATGACGCTTGGTTCCGAGGCAATTGGCTCACCGAGGACTCCGTCTGCGGTCGTCGCCGACGCGGTAGCAGCCGAGCGGGCCGGTTACCGGTCGGGCTGGTGCGTCCACTTCAGTCGCGGCATCGACTCCCTGACGACCCTGGCGGCAGCGGCAACGGCGACAGCGACCATCCGGATTGGGGTAGGGGTGGTACCGGCATTCCCGCGTCACCCGGCATCTCTGGCCCAGTCCGCGGCGACGATCCAGGCGCTCGCTGCGGGACGGTTCGTCCTCGGCGTAGGAGTCTCACATCGCCCGGTGATCGAGGGCATGCACGGACTCGACTTCTCCGATCCGCTCGGCCGACTCCGCGAGTACCTCACGGTATTGACTGCTCTCCTCCGAGACGGTACGGCTTCGTTTGTCGGTCGCTACTACCGCGTCGAGGGCTCGATCGATATCCCCGGCACCGACGATGTGCCGGTGTTGGTCGGTGCTCTTGCGCCTGCCATGTCGGAGCTGGGTGCGGAGCTGGCGGACGGTGTCATCACGTGGCTGGCAGGACCGCGATCTCTCGAACGGGTGGTGGCACCGGCGATGCAGAGAGGTGCGGAGAGGGCAGGGCGCGACGCACCAAGACTCGTGGCGGCGGTGCCCGTCGGACTGGCCGCGAGCGCTCGCAGACGGTCGAGCGGCGGCAGCCGGCGTGTTCTCGCGGTACGCCGGGCTCACCAACTACCAGAAGCTCTTCGAGCGTGAAGGCGTCCCCGGACCGGCTGCCCTGGCCGTTGTGGGAGACGAGGCCGATGTGGTCACGGGACTGCGAAGGCTGGTCGATGCCGGAGCGACCGAGATCTGGGCGGTTCCTTTCGACGCCGGTGCCGGTGCGGAGTCGACCCGCCGCCTGCTGGAGTCGCTCATCGGTTGAGTCACCGTGCACCGCCTGCCGGGAGTGAGCGGTAGCTACTCAGCCGGCTCCGCTTCGTCAGGGCGCCACTGGCCCGAGTCTCGTAGTCTGTCGGCGATCGGCTTGAGTGTCTCGAACCGCAGGCCGGTTCGGAGCGCCTCGAGCGCCAGCACCCGGCTGGGGTCGATGTTGCCGAGGTTCACATTGATCCCGAAACGACCGATGAGGGCCACCTGTTGGTCCTTCAGCGGGGCCTCCCACACCACCCGGTCGGCGATGTCGCACATCGAGGCCGTCAGCCGCTCGACCGCGGTCATGTCGATCCCTCCAGACGCGTCGAACACCCCGACCCCTTTGCCTGACTCGCGTCCTTCGACGATCACCCACGATGATCCCCACTCGACGTCGAGGCAGCCCTGGCGGGCGAGGTCCTCGGGTGGAGGCTGGCGAGCCGGATCCTTCTTGCCCACCTCGGTGATGACCGTCAGGCCGGCGTCGAGAGCGCATTCGATGACCCGGCGTCGGCGTTGGGCCGGAAGGTCGATGGTGCCGTCCGATATCTCGACGGCGGTGAACCCGAGCTCTCGAACCTTGGCCATGTAGACCCGACAGTGGTGTCTCACGATCGCAGCTTCGAACAATGTCCCGCCGGGGAAGGTGAGGACGCCGCGCTCGTTGATGGCGGCGATCTTGCGCCGCAACAGCGGCTCAGGAACGAATACCGACGTACCGAAGCTCAACTTCCACTGGTCGATCCATCCACCGGACATGTCGAGGGTGTCGTGGGTGGCGGACAGTCCGATTCCGGTGTCGATGACCATCGTGACCCCATCCGAGCGCGGCTGACCGGTCCGTGCCGCCCGTATCTCCTCACCGAGGGCCAGCTCGCCCCATCCGCCGGGAACCGTCACAGGTCGCGCAGGCTCTTGGAACCGGCCCTGAGTCGGGAGAGCTGTATGAAGTGGGTCGGATTGAGGAACAGCTCGTCCATCTCGGCCAACTGGTCGACGGTGAGGCCCTGCTTGTACAACACGAACAGATACTGGAAGGCGTCCTTGGCGCCGTATCCGACGTGGTGGGCCCCCAGCACGCGGCGTGTGTCGGAGTCGATGACCAGCTTCTGGAAGCCCGACATCCGGGCCTTGGCGAACGCATAGAGCATGACCCGATCCGTGGCCGGGAGCGCCACATCGAGCCCGTTCTCGGTCTCCGGCGGCATCTTGATGATTGTGACGCTGTCGTGTTTCTCTCGCGCCTCCTCCTCACCCATTCCGAACCACGACACCTCGTAGTGCGTGTGCAGGAAGTCCGGGTACTCCTTCACGACGTAGTCCACGGTGTCGTCGCCCATCACGTGGCGGGCGGCGTACATGCCGGACTTGCGTGCCTTGAACATCTCCATCGGCCCGCCGATCAGGTCACCGACCGCATACACGTTGGGAACCGAAGTGCGAAGCTGAGGATCGACCATCACCGCCCCATTCTCTGCCAACTCCACACCCAGGATGTCGGCGGCCATCTCCGAGTTGGGGATCTCGCCCAGTCCGTGGAACACGAAGTCGGTCTCGATCCGTTCGGTCCCCCCGGGCGTGTGGATCACCACTGCGGTGACGTTGCCGTTGGCGTCGCCTTCGATCGAGTCGACGACCGACCCTTCCCAGATCTCCATGCCCTGCTCCTCGAGCATCAGGCGGACGTAGTCTCGAGTCTCGCCGTCGGGGATGTTCTTCAAGAGCTGTGATCGGACCACCATGATCGTGCGTCGGCCGGTCGCCTGGAAGAACGACCCGTACTCGACTGCGGTCTTGCTGCCGCCCAGTACCACCACGGTGTCTCCGGGTTCGTAGTCCAGATCCTCGACGAGGGTCTCGTAGCTGTACACGCCGTGGAGGTCGGCGCCGGAGCAGTCGAGTGGTCTGGACCTGGCACCCAGCGCCAGGATGAGGTTCTTGGCGGTGAACGTTCGCCCAGCAACTTCCACCGTGTGGCTGTCGATGATGCGGGCCTCGGCGTTGAGCACGTACTCGATGTCGAGTTGCTCTTTGCTCTGGAAGTTCATGATGGCGTGGGGCGCCACGCGCCCGGCCCGGAAGAGATCGACGATCTCCTTGATCGACACGATCTTCCCATCCATCTCGGGGAACCAGAACCGCCCGGCGAATGTCCGGGCCAGCATCAGCTCGGCCGCACACTCGCTGAAGAGATGATGGGGCACGCATGCGTTGTGCGGGCATGAACCGCCCAAGAACGGCCACCGTTCCACAATGAGCGGACGACCACCCATCGCCCGGAGATAGGCGGATCCGAATCTGCCTGCCGCCCCGCCTCCGACGTAGATGGCGTCGAACTCACGGGTGTCGGACTCGTCGATGTTGAACACGACGCGTTCATCCGATGGGTCTTCGAGCATCGAGTCGATCTCGGGCGCCCAGTCCTTGATCGAGATGTGCGTGTGCTGGATGTCCCAGGCTGTCGTCATTGGCTGCCTTTCCTCACGGTCACTTTCCAATCGACTGCGACCGCTCCGTCCGGCGACGCAATCACGGGGTTGAGGTCGAGTTCTGAGATCTCGGGATGGGCCGTCACCAGCCTGCTCACGTCGGCGATCAGTCCGGCGAGAGCATCGAGATCGCACGGCGGCGCACCTCGGAATCCGGCCAGGAGTGGAAACGAGCGGAGCGTCTCGAGCAGGGTGAGAGCCTCCAGACGGTCGACCGGGGCGCACCCAAAGGCCACGTCGCCGAACAGCTCGACCGTGGTGCCCCCCAGACCGACCATCACCATCGGACCAAAGGCGGGATCCCGCACGGCTCCGACAGCCACCTCGACCCCACTGATCTGAGGCTGGACGATCACGGGTCCGCCCAGGCGGTCGAACGCGGTCCTGATCGCCGCTGCGCCATCGAGCCCGAGCGCCACACCCCCATGCTCGGTTCGGTGTGCCACCGTCGGGTCGGCGGTCTTCATCACGGTCGATCCGGTGTGACCGATGGCAGCCGCGACCGCCTCGTCAGCGGTCTGGCACACCACGCTCGTCACCATGGGAATCCGGAACTCCGACATCAGATGGGCGGCTTCGGCGGGTGCCAGCGGGCCGGAGGGAAGCCGATTCGAGGCCGGCGGCGGGGCGCCCGCCGGCGGTCGGACTCGAGACCGAGCGGAGGCGTACCGGACGGCGTGCCCGACCGCCCTGGCGGTCCGCTCGGGCCATTCGTAGCAGGGGATTCCTGCCGCCTGGAGCGCATCGGCATTGTTCCGTGCCCGTCGTGGCGCCACCCAGCAAACGTATACCGGAGTGTCGATGCCGTCGGACCTCAGCTCGGTCACTGCCCGTTCCACCGCCTCCACCGTGGCAGGGTCCATTGCCGATCGCTGGAGCAGGATCGGGATCACCACGTCGACTTCGCCGGAGCGAGCGAGTGTATCGACGAGCCAGGGGTACAGCTCGGCGAAGCGCGACCAGACGGGTGTCATGTCCACGGGATTGCGAGCGCTGGCAAAGGCAGGAAGCCGAGCGGCGATCAGATCCTGGAGCTCGGTGGACAGCTCGGGCACCGTGATTCCCTCATCGGCGAGCATGTCGGCCAGCTCCACACCGGTTCCCCCGGAGTTGGTGATGATCGCCGCTCGGGCCCCGCGTGGTAGCGGCTGACCCTCGAGCGCCCGGGCGGCGTCGATCATCTCAAGCCCCGAATCGACCACGAGGGCCCCTGCCTGGCGGAGGGCCGATCGGAACACAGTGTCGCTCGTTGCGAGCGAGCCCGTGTGTGACCGGGCAGCCCGGCTTCCCGCCTCGGATCGCCCGGTCTTGGTGATGATGACCGGTTTGTTGGGGCTGGTGGCTCTCACGGCTCGGGTGAGGGCCGCTCCGTCGCCGACGGATTCGGCGAACACGCAGATCACCGTGGTGGCGGGATCCCCATTCAGGTATGAGATGACCTCATGGTCATCGATGTCGACCTTGTTCCCCGAGGCGTACACCTTGCCGAACCGAACGTGCTCATCGCGCACCCATGGCGTGGATCGCCATCCCGTACGCTCCGGACTGGGTGACCAGGGCGATGCCTCCCGGATCGGCACTGGAGCCGGCGGCCATCGATGCGTTCAACCCCGTGGCGGCGTTCTGCACGCCGAAGCAGTTGGGACCCACGATCCTGCTCGATCCGGCCGCCTGTTTCAGTCGTTGCTGCAACGCAGCGCCGTCCGGACCGGTCTCTGCGAACCCGCCCGACAAGACGACGACAGCACCCACGCCGGCGGCGGCGGCGTCGGCTGCGACATCCGGGCATGCGGATGCCGGTACCGCCAACACGGCCAGATCGATCGTGCCCTCGACGTCGCGGAGGCTGGGATACGCCCGCTGACCGCCCACCTGGTCGGCAGAGCCGCTCACCGGGATGACCTCGCCGTCGAAGCCCGCCATGTTGTTCCAGAGGACTGCGCCGAGCTTGCCGGCTTGGTCCGATGCCCCCACGATCGCCACGCGCCTTGGCCCGAACACCGCGTCGAGGGTCACTCGAAGCTCCGCTCGAGCTCTGACGCCTTGAACTCGCTCCGGCGAACTCCGAGAGGGTCGATGCTGCGAATCACCTGGATCTCGGATTCGGTCGGCCGGTCGACCTGCGCCAGGTCGGGGGCAACCTCGAAATCGAAGCCGGTGGCGGAGACGATCTGCTCGATCGTGACGTCGGGGAAGTGCCGCACCAGTCGTGCCCTATCCTCGTGGTAGTCGAACACACCCAACTCGGTGACGAGCCACTCGGGACCGCCGCCGGTGTACCCCAGATCTGCTCGCGTGCCGGCGGGTGTCCGGTGCCCGATGTCGGTGATGAAGTCGCATCGGTCCACGAGACACCGGCCACTTCGATGATTCGTGGACCACAGCGTCAGATGGCGGATCGTGGCGGACAGGTTGCAGCCGCCCCCGCCCCCACCCAACTTGACCTTGGGATCCGGCATCCCACCGATCGCGGTCACGTTGGTGTTCCCATGGGCGTCGATCTGGCCACCCGACAGGAACATGCGATCGACATCACCGCGGATCGCGGCGTCGAAGAACTCCTCGAACCTCATCGAGTAGGCCGCGCCCTGCTTGAGAATCGAATCGTTGCCCGTCCGAGGGATGAACGAGGGGGTGGGATCCACGGCATACATGGCGCCCTCAACGAGGAGCATGTCCGGCGCATGCGACCGCTTGGCAAGGTGCATCGCCACCTGGGCGCAGGGGCTTCCGAACCCGTGGAAGGTGACCTCACGATCCGAGATGGTCCGGGCCAGGGTCACCACGAACCACTCGTCGATGGAGTAGGTCATGCGTAGAGCTCCATCCACGCCTCGGTGGAGGCGCCGAACGACGAGATGCGGTCGAGGCGATCGCTCCCGATCAGGGACCGGTACTCGGTCTCGTCGACGGCGAGGACGTAGCGCCGCAGGTAGCGTGCGGCCCCCTCGGCAGTCGATGCCGCCGCCACCCATTCGGCGATGTGGGTCCGGTCGTAGGCGTAGTTGGGGTAGGACGACGAGGGGTGTGCGCCGAACGGCACCTCGGCCACCGCTGCAACCCGGTACCCGGGGATCGTCACCCCTGCCGCCGCCACTTCGTCGGTGGGAACGATCCGGTCGACGGTGGCGACGACGGCGGCCGACGCCACCGCGAAGCGCTCGTCGAGCACATAGGGCTGGTCGAGGTGAAGGTTGCCGGCCTTGTCGCCGATCGGTGCATGGATGAGGGCGAAGTCGGGCTGGAGCGCCGGTACGGCCACGAGCTTCTCACCGGTGAACGGGCAGGTGATCTCGGCGTACTCGGGGTGCAACCGGTGGATGTCGGTCCCCCGTACCCCACGAACGGGGAGGAAGGGCAGTCCCATCTCTGTGGCTCGGAGTTGGGTGAGGATGGTGTCACAGCAGCTCTCGCGGATGGCGATGGTGCCCGACGATGCCGCCCGCCGAAACGCCGGGGCGAGTCCGTGGTCCTGTTCGAACCCGACGTAGCTCTCTTCACTCACTGCCAGCAGTCCCGCCGCCACGAGCAGGTCGACATCGATCGAGTGCGCCGAACCCACTGCATGCAGGTCGCCGATCCCGAGCCGGATCATCTGGCGGACCAGCGCCATGGGCAGGCGGGCGGACAGACCTCCGCCCAGGGCGATGACCGCGCCGGGGTGGACCAACGCGGCCGCCCTGTCGAGGTTGGTGAGTTTCTGGGTGCCCAGATGAAATGGCATCGTGCTGGTCTCCTACTGAGCCGTCATGCCGCCGTCGACGGTGAAGATGGAACCGGTGACGAAGCTGGCGTCGTCGGAGGCGAGATACAAGGCCGCCTGTGCGATCTCGATCGGCTTGCCGATGCGGCCGATGGGGTACTTGAGAGCGGTCATGGCGAGGCCCGCCTCGAGGTCGCCGTCACCTCGATTGCGCATCAGCGGCTCCATCAGAGGCGTGTAGACGGTTCCCGGGCACAGCGCATTCACCCGGATCCCCCGAGGGGCGAGGTCGATCGCCATCGAGCGGGTCAGGGACACGACCGCACCCTTGGCGGAGCAATAGGCGGCAAAACCCGCCACGGCGACCAGTGCGGCCACTGATGCCTGGTTGACGATCGAGCCGCCGTTCATGTGCGGGACCGCCGCCCGCGACGTGAGGAAGGTCCCTTTCACATTCACGTCGAAACATCGATCCCAGTCTGCCTCGGTGGCGTCGGCAACCGATCCGGTCGAGTTGACCCCGGCGTTGTTGTAGACCACATGAAGTCCCCCGAACTCCTCGGCAGCCTGGTTGACGGCCCGCTCGATGTCGTCGGCCTGGGCGACGTTGCCGGCCAGCGCCACCGCCGTGCCGCCGGTGTCCGTGATGCCGGCCACGGTCTCCTGGGCGGCGGCGAGATCGATGTCCACCACGGCCACCGACGCACCCTCGGATGCGAACAGCTCCGCCGCCGCACGCCCGATACCCGGATCCCGCTCCGGTTATCAGCGCAGCCTTTCCTTCGAGCCTCATGTGATCTGTCTCCTGGTCATGCGATCTGCTTGGCGGCCGCCTGCGCCACCCTCAGGACGGGGTCGTATACGGGGGCAAAAGGCGGTGCGTATGAGAGGTCGAGAGAGCCGAGGCGGTCGACGTCGAAGCCGGCGTGAAGGGCTGTCGCGATCACGTCGATTCGCTTGGCCGTGGCGGGATCTCGCGACACCATCTGGGCTCCCAGGAGTCGTCCCGTCGGTGTGAACACGAGACGTGAATGGGTGGGGGCGGCGCCGGGGTAGTACCTGGCCTTCGATCCCGCCACGGAGTCGGCGCTGAGTGCCTCGAACCCGGCCTGGGTCGCTTCTTCGACCGTGAGACCCGTGCGCGCGACGGTCAGGTCGAACACCTTGGCCACCGCCGTGCCCACGATTCCGTCGAAACGGGACTCGGCTCCGGCCGCAACCATGCCGGCCACCCGTCCGGTTTTGTTGGCGGTGGGACCGAGAGCCACATGGGCCGGTCCGCCGAGCACGATGTGATGGACCGCCACACAGTCGCCGGCGGCGAGCACGTCCTGGAAGCGAGGTGCGCATGTGATCGTCGACGGCCAGAGCCCCGGTCTCCGTGACGGTGGCCCCGGCGGCGGCGGCTTCTCTCGACGCTGCCCGGATCCCCGCTGCCACCACGACGACGTCGAATCTGTCCACGGTCCCGTCGTCGAACGTTGCCTGGTCGTCGGCGAGTTCGGCCAGTCCGCCTCCGAGTCGAAGTTCCACGTGGGCTCTGGTTTCCGCCTCCACCAGGTCAGCCATCTCACGGTCGATGGTGGGCATGACTCGGGGGAGCCGTTCGGCCACTGTGACCTCGATGCCGGCTTCGACGAGTGCTTCTGCCATCTCGAGTCCCACGTACCCTGCCCCGACCACCAGGGCCCGGGGGACTTGTCCTGAGGCGACGAGGGCCCGCAGGGCGATCGCCCCCTCCAGACTCCGGATGAGGTGGACGCGTGGACCGTCGATTCCAGGAACAGGAGGTACGACTGGCGTCGCTCCGGCCGCCACCACCAGCTTCGAGTAGGTGAGCCGGTCGATCCGGCCGCCGGATTCGACCGTCACCGCGTGGCCGTCGGCATCGATCTCGGTCACCCGGGAGTGAAATCGCAGGTCGATGCGACGGCGGCGGCGGAACTCCTCGGGAGTGATGCTGATCAGCTCCTGGGCATCACCGACCATGCCGGCCACGAAGTACGGAATGCCGCACATCCCCCAGGCAGCGAACCCGCTCGCCTCCAAGACCACGATCTCGAGGTCAGGATCGACACGGCGGGCGGCAGACGCGGCCGACATTCCTGTCGCGCCGCCTCCGATCACCACCAGCCGTTTCGTCACGTTCCGCTGCTCCTCGTCGACCGACGACGCGAGCCTACGAACGTGGCCGATGTCGCCCCATGGCTCATCAGGTGGAGATTCGGCCCCAGAGTGGTCCTGTCAGGTCGAGGTGATCCCGGGCGCGGTCGCCCCGGGATCACCTGGCGGTCACAGCTCCGATCGCACCAAACCGGTGGCCCGGCCCATGCTGAACACCTCGTTGCACATCTCAAGTGGTCGTCGAAACACGTGACGCTGGCCGTTGATCGAGCCATAACGCACGTGCGAGAACTTCAAGGCGTCGACGCCATCAAACATGTTGTGTCGGACCTCGATCTGCTACATGTCGGTGGTGTGTGGCGGGAACACATCGATGAGTTGGATCGCCTGCAAATCCTGGTCCACCAGGCAACTGAGTTCCTGGTTGAGTACCACGGCCGGCCAGGTCGCGGGCCAGGGCTACTTTGTCCTTGGTGCCACAGACCTACCAGCGGCCACGAAGCCGATCGATCCGAGTTTCGTCCTGGCGGGACGATCGGTCAAGCGTGTCTGAGTGCCGAGAGCGTCTCCCACGCCCGGCAGGCCAGCTGGAGGTTGAACCTCGTGTCGGGATCGTTGAGATCGAAGCCCGTGATCTCTCTGATCCGCTGGAGGCGGTACTTCAAGGTCGATCGATGGATGAACAGCCGCCCCGATGTGTCGTCGTAGTTTCCTCCACAGTCGAGGTATCGACTGAGCGTGGTCACGAGATCGGCCTTGCGGTGCTCGTCGTAGTCGAGCAAGTCCGCCAGCCAGCGCCTCGCGAAGGTCTCGGTCGCCCCAGGATCCTGGACCTCGGCGAGCAGCTGGTACACACCGAGATCGTCATAGCACGTCGCTCGATCGTCACGCCCCGAGGCACGCTGCACGCGAAGAGCCGACTCCGCCTGGCGAAGCGAGGCAGGAAGCCCGTCGATGGTTTCGCATTGCCTCCCGACCCCGACCCGACAGCGCCCTCCTCTCAGCTCGACGAGGACGGCCTTGCGGAAGATCTCCCAATCGGCGTCGTGATCGGACAGGACGACGACCTGGATACCGCGGCGGACGATCAGGCTCCCGACGGGCTGATCCCGCGCCGCCCTACGGACTGCGTGGAGGAAGGCGTCGTCGTCTGTGAGGCCCTCGCCTTCCACGACGACCACGCGATGGGGGCGTTCCAGATCATACCGCAGTGCCTGCGCTCGGCGCAGCGCGCTCTCGGTGTCGGTCCCGGCGAGCAGGTCCTCGACGAGGTCGCGTCGGATGCGCAGCTCACTCTCGGCCAGGCTCCTCAGACGGGCCAGCTCCATCGCCAGCACGGTCAGCCCGTGCTCGACAGCCGCCAGCTGTTGTTCGGTGGCGGACCGTCGGGGTCCATGAGCACCAGCGCCCCGATCACGTCCGGCTGCGGCTGTGTGACCCCGATCCATCCGCAATCGATCCGGATGGGCCGCCCGGCCTTCAACGCCCGCTGAAGCAGCCGTTCGCGCGTCGACGGAGACTCCTTCGGATACGGATCGGGACGGTCGGGCCCTGCCCATGCCCGAAGGTTCCCGAAGCGATCCTCGACCGCCACCGCCATCCCGGTCAGCTCGTGGACGGCGTCGGCGATTCCTTCCCGTCCCGAGCCGGAGGCGGCCACTTCCGTGAGCCTGGCGTGGATCTCCATGCTCCGGCGCAGCGCCTGCAGGGTCTCATTCAGTTGCTGGTTCGCGCGTTCGGCCTCGGCCGCGGTCCGACGCTCCTGCTCGTGGAGGCGACTGTTGGCGACGGCGGCGCCGGCGTGCTGGGCCAGCGAGCGGAGGAGGAAGTGCTCCTCTTCGGTAGGGTCTCGATGACAGGTCGCCACAAGCCAACCCACGTGTCCCTGCCCGGAGTGGACCGGATAGGTCCACACGTGGGAGTCGGTGCTCGTGTTGACTCGGCCACCCGCAGTTCCGATCGTATCGAGCATCGAGGCCACGGTTCGGGCCGTCATGATCGATCTCGTCGAGGTCGATCCGGACCGAGGAGCACGGGGCGAGCGATCGGGCTGCACCCGCAGCGAGTTGGACGATCTGATCCTCGGTCGTGCTCTCCATCATGAGCTGGGCGAGCACCAGCAGGCTGCGGAGGCGAGACAGCGAGTCGCGGTCGGCGGCGCCTTCGTAGACCGGCCGGCTCGCACCGATCATGACGTTCGGGTCAAGAACTGGTCCGGCTCGACGTACCACGGGTTGTCGATCACCATTCCGCTCATGAGGACCTTGGGGTGGGTTCGCAGGATGTCGATCAGGATCTCGCCGTCGGTGAACTGCTCGAGGTCGTACAGGCAGAGAATCGTCTGGGGATACTTGGGGAGGAATCGATTGAGCTCCGCCTCGTAGGCGACCAGCATTTCGACTCCCGGTAGGTCGCGCAGCGCCCATGTCATCTCGCCCGCGGCCCGGAGAAAATCGAAGCCCTGCTCGTCGAAGGTCGCCCGTGCGGCCTCTTCCCAGAAGTCGAGCATGTCGTCGGGAGAGAACCCACCGCCGCCCAGATAGGAGTCCTCGGAGCGGAGGAGCGACAATTGGCCCGGTGAGCCCGTGTCCTCGAATCGGGCCTCGACTTCGTCGGGGCTGGTCCGGTCCAGCACGCACACGCACCGATCGCCGGCCTCGATCCCACTCCGGAGGTACGGATGGAGTATCGCGTCCCGATCGGTGTCGCCGCGATAAAACGCGCAAATGTGGTCACCGACGTGCATCGTCACGCCGGGCACACCGGTGGCAACCAACAGCCGCACGGTCGCACCTCCCAGGGATGATGTTCGTCACCCTATCAACGATGTGAACCATGTGACCCGGTCCACTCGGGGCAAGTTTCGCGCTCGATCTGGTCCTCCTGGGACAAGGTCGGGGGAGCGGTGGTGGGCATAGCCTCGGGCGCATCGAGAGGAGCGGACCGTGGCAGACCGTATCGCAGTCGTGACCGGCGGAGGATCGGGAATCGGCCTGGCGACCTGTCGCCGGCTCCAGGACGAGGGATTTGGAGTGGCGGTGCTCGATCTGGATGGCGACTCGGCGGCGGCTGCGGCAGGTCACGGGCTGGGCCTGGCAGTCGACGTCTCCGATCCAGCATCGGTCGGCGAGGCATTCAGCACAATCAGCCGACGGATGGGAGCGGTCGACGTGCTGGTCAACAACGCCGGTATCACCGGCTCCGCAGGCGCCACCCGGCTGCACGAGACGCCGTTGGAGGACTGGGACCGCGTTATGGCGGTGAACGTGAGATCGGCCTATCTCTGTTCGCAGGCCGTTCTCCCGTCGATGATCGAGCGGCGCTACGGACACATCATCGTCGTCGCATCGGTCGCCGGGCTCGTCCCGTTTCCCGGACGGGCAGTCTATTCGGCTTCGAAGGGCGCAGCGCTGATCCTGGCGCGCTCCATCGCGGTGGACTATGCCGCCGACGGAATCAGGGCCAATGCGATCTGCCCGGGCATGGTGGAGACACCGATGACCCAGTGGCGGCTCGATCAACCAGATCTCCGAACGGCGGTGGAGTCTCAGATCCCCGTGGGGCGGGTGGCTACTCCGGACGAGATCGCCGATGCGATCGCCGTGCTGGCCACGGGCCGGATGGCGTACATGACCGGCCATGCCCTCGTGGTGGACGGGGGCTGGACCGCCCGCTGATCGGTCGGCGACTCGGTGAAGGCCAGCAGATCCGACTTGCGATCGCCCTCGCAGGACAGATTTCGGTGGCGGGTTCGCCCCGCCCGACCGTCGACCGTCGCCCGGTCCGGTCATAGCGTCGGAGCAGCGACTCGAACGGAGGTAGTCGAACCCCGCGCCCCGCGCACCCGGCAGGGGTCATGTGGCCCCACGACGAATCGGAGGAGAGATGCAGATCCGAGGTGAAGAGGTCACGATCCCTACCAGCATGGTGGGCAACTATCCCAACCCGCGGTGGTGGGATGCCCATTGTGTGCGGAACTGGACCGGCGACCAGGAGCCACCAGACGCCTTCAATCGGGAGGCGCTCCAGGACGCCATGGCGTCGCTGGCCGCCGATCAGGAGATCGCCGGGCTCGACATCATCACCGATGGCCGGCTCCACGGCGACAACTACGCCGATCAGGCGGTCTACTACTACTACAAGCGACTCGGGTACGACCTCAAGGGAGGCTTCCTCGGGTTCCCGATCTACAGCCGCCTGCACGCCGGAACTGCAACCCACGAGATCAAGCGGCGCGGGGCGATCATGGTCGAGCAGGCACGGGCGTTGAAGCGAGTGACCAACAAGCCCACCAAGGTCCAATACACGGGGATCCAGGTGCTCGGGCAAGCCACCAACGATCTGCACTATGAGTCGGCTCGGGATCGGGCGATGGACATCGCTGCCGCCATCAACGAGGACATCCTCGAGGTCGACGCCATGGGGATCGACTTCATCCAGCTGGACGAGTTCACGTGGCCGTACTTCTACGAAGATTGGGCGATCGACGCCTTCAACAGGGCGGTACAAGGAGTTCAGAACGCCCAGATCATCGTCCACATCTGCTGGGGCAACTGGGGCGGTACACCGGCCTACTTCCCGGACGAGACCGCCGAGGCCGGTGAGATCTTCGATCTCACGCAACGCAAGGGCGAGGCGCCTTCGGCCACTGCGTCGGTGGTCCCCAAGTCGTACGAGGCCAACATCAACGTTCTCAATCTCGAGAACTGTGGCCGGCGCTCGGACGATCTCAGCGGGCTCGACGTGATCAAGAACCACCCACTACCCGACAACGTCCAGTTCTGGGCCGGTGTCATCGACGTGAAGTCGACTATCACGGAGACCGCCGACGAGGTGGCCGACCGGATCAGGAAACTGCTCGAGTACGTACCGGCCGATCGGCTCGGTGTCACCACCGACTGCGGGCTGATACTGCTCCAGCGTTACATCGCCGTCGACAAGCTGCACGCCCTCGTCGAGGGCACCAAGATCGTCCGGCGCGAGCTCGGCGTCTGACCCCCAACCCGGGTCCGCGGGGTGCTTCCCTCGAGGAGGCACCCATGCGGATCCGGGTTTGTCTGCTCGGAAGGAGCCCACGTGACCACGGCGACGCCAGATCTCGACACAGGTACCGAGATCACCACCCTGATCGACCGGGCTCGGGCCGCTCAGGCGGCCATCGCCGGCTACACGCAGGAGCAGGTTGACCAACTCGTCACGGCCGTGGCGTGGGCGGTGGGCAAGGAGGAGCAGGCAAATGCCCTAGCCCGCATCGCGGTGGACGAAGGTGGATTCGGGACCTACGAGGACAAGTGCATCAAGATCCGTAAGCGGGTCTTCGGGGCCCTTGCCGACATGCGTCACGTCAAGACGGTCGGCGTGGTCGAAGAGGACGCCGAGCGCGGGCTCGTCAAGATCGCCAAGCCCGTCGGCGTGGTGGCTGCCCTCATACCCACGACCGGGCCGGACGCCACTCCACCCATGAAGGCGATGTTCGCTCTGAAGGGACGGAATGCCATCA
Organism: uncultured bacterium; assembly: GCA_963785075.1. Taxonomy (GTDB): domain Bacteria; phylum Actinomycetota; class Acidimicrobiia; order Spongiisociales; family ZC4RG35; genus JAOUGY01. Next base: position 616,846 of record CAWATW010000006.1, on the reverse strand, counting down.
TCGTCGCAGCCCACCCTCGCACTCAGCAGAGCTCGCATGCTGTGGTCGATGTGATGCGGGCCGCCTGCGAACAAGTCGGGGCGCCGGCCGATCTCGTCCAGATAGTCGATCGACCCTCGATCCGTAGGACCCAGGAGCTCATGACGCAGGCGGATCTCATCGTGGCAACCGGCGGGGCCGGCATGGTGAAAGCCGCCTACTCATCGGGCACGCCCGCCTACGGGGTGGGGGTCGGAAACTCGGTGCACGTCGTCGACGACACCGCCGACCTCGACGACGCCGCCGGCATGATCACAGCGGCCAAGACCTTCGACCTCGCCACGAGCTGTCTCGCCGACAACTCGGTCGTGGCCGAGGCCTCGATCGCCGATCGGCTGATGGAGCTGCTCGTGGAACGAGGGGGATACCGCTGCGACGACCACGAGAAGGCGCTGCTTCAGAAGGCGCTGTGGCCCGACGGCGGCCACATCCCGACGATCGACGTGATCGCCAAGCCGGCGCAACACATCGCCGGCCTCGCAGGGTTCGACATCGCTGCGGATCGCACGTTCCTGATCGTCGACGAGGATGGCGCCGGCCCCGATCACCCGTTCTCGGGCGAGAAACTCTCGGTGGTGCTGGCTTTCTACGTCTATTCGGGCGGGATCGGGCGGGCGGTGGACCTGGTCAATGCCATCACCGGCTACCAGGGCCTCGGCCACACCTGCGGCATCCACACCGCCAGCGACGACAACGTCGATGCCCTTGCATTTGGGACCCGAACCGCCCGGGTCCTCGTCAACCAGAACCTCAATGAAGGTGCCGGGAGCGCGCGCAATGGGTTGCCGTTCACGCTCTCCTTGTCATGTGGGACGTGGGGTGGGAACATCACCACCGAAAACGTGAACGCACGTCACTTCGTCAATCTCACCTGGGTGTCGCGGACGATTCCGCCGCAGCAGACCGACGAGGACGAGCTGTTCGCCCAGCACTGGAGTAGATACGGCCGTGGCTGAACGACCCACCCCGAACGCCCGAGCTCATCCCTATCGGGGACTCTCCGTAGAGCATGTCGAGGAGTTTCCCAGCGGAGACTTCGTGATCCAGCACCTCATGGGCAGAGAGGTGTACCGACGGACCGATTACATCGCTCTGGTCCACGACGAGGCGGTGGCGCTCGCCTCGGTCGGCAAGGACTCCGACGAACCGCTGTTCTCGCCGGTCACATCGGTCGAGGTTTGGTCTGAGCCGGAGGCAACGATGATGGTCGACGACCCGTCGGTGGACGTGGGCAATGCCACTGCGCTGGCCCGGGCGGCGCTTCGCCAGTCGCGCCCGGGGGTTTCCGGATATGTGATCAAGGGCAAGTTCGAACACGTGAACTTCATCTGGGAGCCGGCTCCGTTGCAGATACACGTGACAGAAGTCACCCCCCCGGATCCACCCAAGCTGTTCGTCCAGGCGGCTCATGTCGTCGACTTCGACGAGGACATGCCGCCGATCGAGCTGGTGCTCGATGCGGTCACCTTCCCCGCTCTCGCCCGGGGCGCGCCTTCGGACTCGTATCTGCTGCCGTGCCGCGGTTCGGGAGCCGACCTGCCGGGCACCGTGTCGTACCTCGACACCCGCCCTGCCGACCGGCTCGACTGGGTGATGATCGGCTGCGAGCGCTCGATGCAGTTTCACCGGCACTTCTATGGAGACGAACCGCCACAGGTCGACATCTGTCCCAAGGCCAGGGTCGAAAGGGAGCAACCCGAAGGCCTCTGGCTCTTGAAGTGCTGCCTCCTCGAGCGCGGCCTGGAGTACGCGGACGGGCGTGCGGTCGTGCCGTGGGGTGCCAACCTCGACGAGGTACGGACCGCACTGCGACTGCTCACGGGTGTCGAGCGGGCGGCAGAGCCTCTCGTCACGACGTGAGCATTCATCTCGCCGACTCGAAGGTCTACGGCCACCTTTGGGCGAGCGATGAGGCTCGGGCAATTCTCGACGAGCCTGCCCGCTTCGCCGGATGGCTCGACATCCTCGCCGCGCTAGCCGAGGCTCAGGCCGACGTGGGACTGATCCCGGTGGACGCGGCCCGCGAGATCCGGGCTTTCGCCGATCGGGGAGCGATCGATCTCGACCGGGTGGCGGCCGAGACTCGTGCCACCGGGCATTCGACCCTAGGGCTGATCCGGGTCTTGCGGGAGCAGCTGCCCGAAGACGTAAGGGAGTGGGTCTACTACGGTGCCACGGTCCAGGACCTCACCGATACGTGGATGTCGGTGGTGATGCGTCGGGTCGGCGACTTGATCGATCGCGATCTGGAGCGGATGATCGGTGCATGTGTCCGGCATGCCCGGAATCACAGGACCACTCCGATGCTGGGCCGCACACACGCCCAGCCCGGTCTCCCGATCACCTTCGGCTTCAAGGCGGCGGTATGGGCGGCCGAGCTGGGACGGCATCGGGACCGGCTGGCAGAGGGCAGACAGCGTTGGGAACAGGTTCAGCTCGGCGGGGCGCTCGGGACGATGGAGTTCTGGGGAGATCGAGCGTTGCCGCTGCTCGATGCTTTCGCCGGCCGGATGGATCTGGGGGTTCCGATCATCCCGTGGATCACGTCACGTGACGGGGTGGCCGAGTTCACCCACCTCGTGGCCATGGTCGCAACCACCGTCGCCAAGCTGGGCAACGAGATCATGGAGCTCCAACGACTCGAGATGGGCGAGCTGAGGGAGCGCTTCACACCCGGGACGGTCGGGAGCATCACGATGCCGCAGAAGCGCAACCCGGAGCTGTCCGAGCACCTCGACACCCTGGCACGCCTCGTGCGCTCCAATGCAGCCGTCGTGACCGACGGGATGGTCCAGATCCATGAACGCGACGGCAGAGGTTGGAAGGCGGAGTGGATTGCAGTCCCCGAGGTGTGCGCAACGGGTCTGGCTTGCACTGGGTTCGCCGCCACCCTTCTGGACGGCCTCGAGGTCGTGGCCGAGCGCATGTCCGCGAACATCGCGGCTCAAAACGGGTACGTGTTCTCGGAGCCGGTGATGCGGGCGCTGGCCGAACGGCTCGGCAAGCACACGGCCCACGATGTCATCTATGCGGCCGCCATGAGTGGGTTCGAGGCTGGTCAGTCGCTCATCGATGCCCTGGTGGCCGACGGTCGGATCTCCGAGATCCTCGACCGGACCCAGATCGAGGCACTGTTCGATGTCGATGCCGCCACGGGCTCGGCGCCATCGTTCGTCGACCGGGTGACCGAGGCGCTGGGTTGACGACGTTCGCGCTGCCACGAGCCGATCTCGGGACGTTCCCCACGCCGTTGGCCCCGGCCCGACGGCTGTCCGATGCTCTAGGCGTGGAGGTGTGGTTGAAGCGGGACGATCTCACGGGTCTCGGTCTCGGTGGCAACAAAGTCCGGGCGCTCGAATACCTGATCGGAGACGCCGAGGCGGCCGGTGCCGACTGCATCGTCACAGGCGGTGGTCCTCATTCGAATTGGGTGATGTTGGCGGCGCTCGCCGGGATCACCCGTGGGCTTGAGGTCCACGTCTGCTACTTCGGTGCACCGGTGGACCGAGCCGCCAATCTGACGATCGTGGCCCGTCTCCCCGGAGTCGATCACTCGTTCACCGGCGACCCGGTGCGAGCGTCGGTCGACGGGGCGCTCTCCGCCACCGCCGCCCACCTGGATGCCATAGGCCGGCGCCCATACGTGATCGGCCGCGGTGGGGCCGGCCCGGTGGGAGCCCTCGGGTATCTGGGGGCAGTGGCGGAGATCGACGATCAGGTCACCGAACTGGGTATCGAGCCCACCGTCATTTGGACCGCGACCGGATCGTGCGGAACTCAGGCCGGCCTCGTCGCCGGCCAGGCCTTGTCGGCACGTCGGCGGCAGGTGGTGGGGGTGAGTGTTCATCGTCCGGTCGAGGAGTGTCGGCAGAGGATCGAGAAGATCGCCGCCGGCGCACTCGATCTCTTGGGCGGAGGATCGATCGACCAGGTGGATTGGACCGTGCTGGGCGACCAGCTGGATCGAGACGACGCGGCAGAACGTCGGGTGTTGGATGCGGCGACGTTGATGGCGAAGACCGAAGGAGTGTTTCTCGACCCCGAGTTCGGGGCCCCGGCGTTCGCCGAGTTCGTGTCCCGGGTACCCACCATCGAAGGGCCGGTCGTATTCGTTGTCACCGGGGGCGGCACCACCCTGTTCGACGGAGGGATCTTCGGATGACCGACGCGCCATCTGGATACCTTGGGCTCGACGGCCGGGTGGGCGAGGGCCCGTCACCCACCTTGATCGATACGGGGTATCGGATCGAGACAGACGACGCTGCCTTCCTGCATCGGGGGTTGGGGCTGGCCGATCTCGCCCACCTGCTCGAACTGGTAGATGTCGGTGTGGTCCCACCGGAGGCGTCAGCGACGCTCGGCCGCATGCTGATCGAGATGCTCGACACCCCCTTCGTCGAGTTTCCCTACGACCCGGTGTACGGCGACGCCTACAACAGCCGCGAGCGGGAGCTCGAAAAGCGCATCGGTACCGAGGCCGGGTGGCTTCACACCGGCCGCACCCGGCGTGAGGCCGGCCGAATTGCCTTCCGGCTGGCGTTGAGGAGGCGGTTGCTCGACCTCCACGACGCCGTCACGGCAGTGGGGTCGGTGCTCGCCGCGGTGGGCAGTCGAGCTGGCGGCGGTGCCATGGAACGACATGACCTATCTACAGCCGGCCCAACCCTCGACTTTCGGCCACTACCTAGCCGGGTTCGCCGAACAAGTCACTCGCGACGCCGAACGCGTCGCCGCAGCCCATCGCTGGGTCAACCGTTCACCGGCCGGGGTGGGAGGGGTAGCCGGGACGTCCATCCCTATCGATCGGGACCGTCTGGCGACCACCCTCGGTTTCGACGGCTCGGCCGCCCACGGTCGAGATGCCATGTGGTCGGTGGACGGTCTGGTCGATGCGGCGATGGCCGCCTCACAGGCCGTCACCACCGTCGATCGACTGGCCGAAGACCTGGAGATCTTTGCCAGCCCTCAGTTCGGGTACGTCTCGCTGGCAGGATCGTTGAGTCGTGCCTCTGTGTTGCTGCCGCAGAAGAGAAACCCGTACTCGCTGGCCGTCATCCGGGGTGGCGCCGGCACGCTGATCGGAAGGGTCACAGGTGTCATGGTCACTCAGCGCACACCGTCGGCCAGGACCGACAACTGGTTGTATGCGTATGGCGAAGTGTTCGGGGCCGTGGACCTCGCGGCACGCCTGCTGGCGTTGGCGACCGACGTGGTCAGGGGAATGCAGGTCGACACAACTCGCCTGGAGGCGTCGGCCGGCGATCACTTCTCGATCGCCGGTGACCTGGCAGAGAGGATCGTGCTGGACCACGGCCTCGACTACCGCACGGCGTACCGGATCGTCGGCAATGCGGTGGCGGACGCCGTAGCCACGGATCGATCCGAACTCCGGGTCGGGGATCTCGCGGCGGCCGCCACTCGCCTGGGACTCGACGTGCCTGAGGGCATCGACGCCGTGGTCGGGGTCGACGCAACCTCATTGGCGCTCGGGCGTGACGTGCCAGGAGGGTCGGCCCCCAACCGGGTCGAGGAGCACTGTCGCTCTGTCGAGTCGAGGCTGGGCGAGATGGCAGAGCAGGCCAGCCGGGCCAGGTCGGCCGCCGACTCCGCCGAGCATTCCCTTGTCGAACGGGCACGATCTCGATGGTCGGACCGATGAGGAGGAAGCGATGGCTGTGTTGATGATCCTTTGTCCCGATTGCGGGCACCGTTTTCGATCGCTGGTGGTGGAAGGGACCCGCGTACCCCCGGTATGGGTGTGTTCCGAGTGCGGCGGGCGGGGTGCCGCTCCCGCCGGTGAGGCAGACACAGGCGGCCACCCCTGGGCCGACCGTTGCATGGATGGCTGCTGCGGCTGAGCGGCTCGAATTCTGTCTTGCCGGCGAGGCCACAGGAGCACCCGAACGCAGATGCGGCCATTTACCCGGTACTTTCTCTACGTCCACCAAGCCGTGGTGCTCGACCCTGACGAGCAGCGCGTGGGACCCTGCCCCACCCAGCCACGCCGTGATCTCGTGCCCACGGCGATCCGTGGGCACGGCGGCGACGAACGTCGTGTTTCGGGATCCGACCTTGCTGGCCGGTGAAGTTGCGACGGCCAACCAGATCGCCCGGGGCCGTTTCGTCCTCGGCATCGGGACCGGGGACTCGAACACCTACACGTTCGGCCGCAAGCCCACGAGGCTGGCCGACATGGAGCAGGCGACCAAGCCGATTCGTAAGTTGCTCAGCGGCGACACGGTGGAGTCGGCCGTCGGCCCAGTTGGCCTCCGCTACCCCTACGGGGGCACCACCCACCGATCTACTTCGCCGTCGACGGCCCAAGAGGCCTTGAAGCCGCGGGCCGAGTTGCCGACGGCGTGATGCTCGGGAGCGGGTTCAACCTCGATGTGATCGAGTCGGCTCGGATCCGGCTGGCCAAGGGCGCCCACGAAGCCGGCCGGGATGTCGGCGCCATAGATCTCATGGCGGCCGGGATCATCCATGTCTCGGAGGACGGCGAGAATGCCCGCAAGCTCGCTCGCCGTCGCATCGCGAATCGGGCACACCACAACTTCCGGCTCTCGCTCGATTCCGTCCCGGAGGACGAGCGAGAGGGCGTCCGCCGGTTCATGGAGGCGTTCGACATCAGCAAGCCCCTCGAGGAGCGCGTCCCCGTCGAGCTGGTCTCGGACTACCTCGTCCACCGGTTCACCATCTCCGGCACCCCTCAGGAGTGCGTGGAACGGGTTCGCGAACTGAAATCGATAGGTGTCGAGAGCTTTCTCGTGACACCCCCCGAGTATGCGTGGGAAGACGTGGCAAGGCTGTGGGCGGAGGAAGTGATGCCGCACGTGCGGTGAGCTGTCGGAAGCATGCCCCGACGCTGCCGCGGCAAAATCCGACGATCCAGAGGCTTGCGGAAGGGCTTCGCCTGTCGGGCGCATCGGGCTGCATGGTCGCGTAGGGTGCTTTGTGGGTGTGGTGGAAGGAGGGCTGATGTCATTCAGCGACGTCTATCGGGCGATCCGATACCGGGCCAACGATCCGCTCCGCTACCTGCACGTTCCAAGGCGTGAGCGCCTGGACTCCGACCCGGCGCGCGGCACGAATCTCGAGGTCCGAGACGAACTCGACATTGACCTCGATCCCGCATTCACAGGCGCGGTCGTTCCGGAAGCGGAGCTGAGCTGATGGCCTTCACCTTCGCTCCCTGGGAGGCGGCCACCCGCAACGCTGGGGGCCCCACGCCCGGTGCCAGAGCGCTGATGGCATATCTACGCCAACGGTGGGCCTACGCCGCGGACTGGGGCATCTACGAACCCCGGACGGTGAGCGGCAGGAAGACGCTCAGTCACCACGCCGAGGGAAGGGCGCTGGACATCGGGATCACACCGCTCAGTCCGACGGCGGCAGATGTCGCCAAGGGCATGCCGATAGTCGAAGCAATCGGTTCGCACGGGCGGCGCCTGGGCATCGACCAGGTGATCTACAACAACAGAATCTGGTCGGCCTCCGCGCCTGCGAGCAAGCAGTTCCCGGGTGTTCACCGACACTACGACCACATTCACATCGGGCTCACCCGCAAGGCCGGAGCCAACCTCAACCTGCCGACGATACAGGCGGTGTTGGGTGATTCCGGAGCCGCTGGGGACCAGCCCGTGACGCTGCCGTCGAAGTCTGCCACCCATCGAGTGTCGGCAACCAGTCTTCGGGTACGCGCCGAGCCGTCTCTTTCGGCCTCCATCATTGCCGGGTTGGGCAATGAGACGGTCGTGGAGCAGCTGGCCGACGCGGCGAGGGACAGCGACGGTCATCGCTGGGTTCGAGTCAAGGCGGCCACCGGCGGTCGACTCGTCACCGGGTGGGTGGCGAGCGAATACCTGACAAGGATCGGACAAGGCGGGAGCCAAGCCACCGACGGCATCGCGGAGACGTCCGAGACCACCCATCGAGTCACGGCAACCAGTCTCCGACTGCGAACCGAACCGTCTACGTCGGCAGATATCACCGTTGAGCTGGTCAACGGGACAGTGGTCGTGCGGCTCGCCGACCCGGCCCAAGAGGGCGACGGCCATCGCTGGGTGAGAGTCAAGACGACCGCCGACGGTCGCTCGGTCGAAGGGTGGGTGGCGAGCGAGTATCTCGCCGAGGAAGGCTGACGAACCGGCGTCGACGTCCGCCGATCTGACTCCGGTGCCGTTCGGGCCGTGCCGAGGGGTTCGTGGTGACCCGGGCATGTTTGTGATCGGACCGCTGCACGGTCGCGCCCAGGTTCCGGCTCGCTGCCGATGCAGAGGGCGTGCAGGTCGATGGTCGCCTGTCGTGCTCACACAACGGGATGAGAGGTCTTTGTCCTCCATCTCCCATGCGTGGTCCATCACGTGGAATGCGCTGTGGCGGATGAGAAACGGCAGGTTCCACGACCGCATTCGTTTGCCCTCGCCGGCGTTGTATGAACGCATGGTCGCGACATAGGTCGTTCGGAAGTCGCGCAGGCCTTCCGGGGTCAGCGCGCCTTCCTCAGGTATCCGCAAGCCCAACCGTTTCGCGAACTCCTCGCTCTCGGTTCGGATCGTGTGCCGGATGATGCGGTCGCGGTCGCGCCCACCGCCACGCGGCCCCTTGCGCATCTCGGGCGATACTCGATCCGCCACTTCATCGAAGAATCCCCAGCAGGCCCGCAGCAACGCAATCTTGCGGTCGAGTTCGGTGCCGTCCATCGGCTCGCCCTCGAGACCAGATGGAGAAAAGGAGATGCCCCAGAAGTCGGTGGACCCCGTGCCGACCCGGTCTTCGACGACTTCGGGAGGGCCGGCGGCTTCGAACTCGCCAGCCAATCCTGCGGCGACGGCGACCGGTCGGTACCTCTCCCGATAGGAGCCGAGTATCTCGAGCGCCAGCTCGGGAGTCTTCGCCCCTCGACTCCAACCGGGCCAGTCGACGGCGAAGGCCACCGCTTTCTTGCCCTTCGGCCCACGCTCTACGACCGTCCGCACCGGCATGGCGGGATGGTACCCATCGCAGCCAACAGCCAGGCGCGGCACAGTGAATGCCGTTGCCCGGACATCAGGCATGGGCGTTCTCTCCGGTCGAGTCCTGGAGGTGGGCGCCCGCCGAGCCACCTGCGTGCGTGTCGGCCCACAGGGCGAGTCCCATACAGGCGAGCCCGAGACCGATGGGAGCTGCTCCCATCCGGTGGAGGTCGAAGGGAGCAGTGCGGTCACGATGGCGCTGACCGGCAGACCAAATCGGAACAGCGCTGCTGCAGCGCCAGGAAGGACCCTCGCCTTCGCGGTGTCCGTCCCGAACACGAGGCAGCCGCCGAGGGACAACATGCCAGGTACCGGTTCGAGGGGCGTCTCATCTGGTCGCAGCGAATCCGTGGGTCGATGTCGGTGGCGGGCAGATCCGCTGAGAACCTGGGCGCCGCCGACCGATGCGGCGGCATCCACGATCGAACGTAATGCGGTCGATCGCCTCCCGCTCCACGTCGAGGTATCTGTCGTCAGGAAACGCCGTGCTGATCGTCGGAGTGACTACGTCGCCGCCGGGGCATAGTCCTACGCCAACGATGTGCCTCGTCGGCAGATAGCCTTTCGGCGATGGCGACATGGAAACTGATCGTGGAGGCCGAGCCCGAGTTCGCCGCGCGAGTGCGTCGACTGTTCGACGCGGGGCGTCACAAGACCATCGCAACGCTGCGGGCCGACGGGTCGCCCCGTATCTCCGGGATCGAGTGTGAGTTCGTGGACGGCGAGCTTCGTTTCGGGTCGATGCTCGGGGCCCGCAAGGGGGCCGACCTCGCCCGTGATCCCCGCTTCGCCATCCACGGTCCGACGTTGCACCCCGAGCAGGGCAAGGAGCCCGAGTGGCCAGGTGAGGCGAAGATCGCCGGGCGGGCCATCTCGGCCGGCCCAGTCATCGCCGGCGGCGAGGGAGAACCCGCGCCCGAGGGCGTGCAGTTCACGGCAGACATCCATGAGGTGGTCGTGACCGGCCTCAACGACGACGCCACCCGCCTGGTGATCGAATCGTGGACGCCCGACCGAGGACTTCGCCGAATCGAACGTGTCTAGGCGGGGTATCGCGGCGTCGAGCCCGCCGGCGTGCTCAGGATTCGTTCACCGCGACCGCCGACCGGACCAGCTCCGTGAGAGCCTCGTCGTTCAGCTCGTCGCCTTCGAAGAAGTCGATGGCACGGCGGGTCTTCCCTTCCAGACTCGAGTTGAACAGGCCCGCCGGGTCGTCGACCGAAGCACCCTTGGCGAAGGTGAGCTTCACCTTGTCCTTGTAGGTCTCACCGGTGCAGATGATCCCGTCGTGAGACCACACCGGCACGCCCAGAGGGTTGGAGGGCTTCCTCCACTTCACCTCCTCCACCACGTCGGGGTCGGCGTCTCTGATCGTCGCTCGCAGCCGGGCGAGCATGTCGCCTCGCCAGTCGCCCAGACCCTCGATGTGCTCGTCGATCAACTCGGATGCGGGACGATCGTCGTCGGTCTCGCTCATGATGGTTCCCTCGCTCTGCGCTTGTTCCGATGGTTTTGTGCCATCCTCGTCGATCCGAGGTCCTCTGCCCACCTCGCCACCGCGTCCGGAGGAGTGACAGATGAGAGCCATGGTTCTTCCGGCACACGGAGGCCCGGAGGTGTTCGAACTCCGGGACGTGTCCGAGCCAGAGTGTGGTCCGGGTCAGGTGCGGGTCGGAGTCGAGTTCGCCGGCGTCAACTTCACCGACGTTCGAAACCGCCGTGGTGACGGTCTTGGCCGTCCGCCCATGGTCGTAGGGATCGAGGTGTCCGGCCGGGTGCTCGAGACCGGCTCGGGCGTCGAGGGGATCTCTGTGGGTGACCCGGTGGCGGCCCTGTGCGGCGGGGGCGGATACGCCGAGCAGGTCGTCACCGACGCCATGCGCGCCGTGCCGCTCCCGCCATCTCTGATCGGAGACCCAGCTGCCGGTTGTGCCACGGGCGTGGTGCCGTCGGCGTTGAATCTCCTCCGGCACGGAGGGAAGGCCCGTCCAGGCGAGACGATGCTGTTCCACGGTGCCGCCGGCGGGGTCGGGTCGGTGTTTGCCCAGACGGTTCGACACCTGGGGCTCGGCACCGTGATCGGAACCGTGGGCCGGGAGTCGAAGGTCGAACCGGCGCTCGGCTATGGATACGACCACGTCTTCGTCCGTGACCGTTTCGAGGAGGACCTCGGCGAACTCACCGACGGTCGGGGCGTGGACGTCGTGTTCGACCCCATCGGAGGCGATGTGCGAGCGAGGTCTTGGGATGCACTTGCCGATTTCGGCCGGCTCGTGCACTTCGGAAACGCCTCGCACCAACCGGAGGTGGTACCGCCCGCCGTTGATCTCCGCGCTCGGGGGCTGAGCTACGTCGGCTACTCCGGCGGCCAGCACGCCGTCCGCGACCCCGAGACCGTGCAGGCGTCGTGGGTCGAAGGTGTCGAGGTCGTGGCCACCGGGGCCGTACGCATCGACGTCAGCGAGGTGTTCGCGCTCGAGGATGCGGCCCGTGCCCACGAACTGATGGAACGAGGCGACACCGTCGGCAAGGTCGTGCTCGCCGTTTGACCTTGGCCATCTGGCGACGGAATCCTGCGCGCGCTGTGAAGCGACGCAACGGCGGTGCGCTGGGTGCTCGCGGGTCCCTGCCCGAATGCTCCATCGGTCGCTCGGAGCCGGGACGTCCCGTGGGTTCTGGCGCCACTGGAATCCGGTCTGGCGCCACTACCTCGATCGGTACCTCGACGCCCCAACGCCGGCCGCGTGCCGTTCGCCCTTGCCGACGTGTCTGCTGTTCGGTTGCTCAACGGCATCCGGTGGCGGTGGGTGGACCCGTCGTCGGAGCCTCGTCCCAGGTCGCGTCAGTGCCCACAGAACAATGTGAGCTGCATCCCATCCGGAGATTGCAGTCGGGCGTTGCGGTCACCCCAGGGCGTGGATGCGGGAGGAGCCACCTGGTCGGCTCCGGCGTCGACGAGTCGTGCCGACATCGCATCGACATCGGCGACTTCGAGGGCCAGCCGCACCTTTCCAGCCACCCGGCGCCCGGCCTCGATTCGATCGACGAACTCCGCTTGCGGCCGATCGAGGATCTCGAGGGTGGCCCGACCGCCCTCCAGGAGCACTACTCGGCCGTCGGCCGAGCTCCAGTCGGCGAGTTGTGGCAAGCCCAGCGCGTCCCGATAGAAGGCCAAAGCAGCCTCGAAGTCGTCGACCGTCATCGCAATCCTGAGCTCCGTCACGTCAGCCATGGGACCTCCTCGAACTCACTTCGCTCCCGTCGACGCTCGAAACGACAGCGGAGACTGCCCTGTGCAGGTCTTGAACGCCCTTTGCCCAGTCCGAGTTCGAAGCGGCCGCCGCTGAGCAGGTCGATCGACGCCGCCGTCTTCGCCAGTGCGGCGGGAGGGCGGAGGGGGAGGCTGGCCACGTCCGGGAACACGCTGATCTGCTCGGTTCGAACCGCGATGGCGGTGAGCAGGGCGAGCGTGTCGACGAACCGCCGCTGGTACGGATGGTCCTGAATCCCGACGAGGTCGAGGCCCTCCTGGTCGGCGATGTGGACCGCCTCCCAGATCGCATCGAGGCTGTCGGCGTCCGGTGGAGGGAAGATGCCAAACGAGAGTGGGCGTCCGTAGTCGGTCATGGGATGCTCGATTCAGGTTGCTCGTTGTCGTGGCGGTGTCGATCGCTCGCCCGGGAGACGGTGGTACTCACACCATATGGCAACGGTGGAGGATTCCGACGCCTACCCGAGCTGATCGACGGCGAGTCTAGAGGTGGGTGCGTGCCTTTCGTCGATGGCGTTACCGGCGCCTCCGGGGTCTGACCGGAGGGGATCGGACCAAAGCGGTGACGACGGATTAGGGACTCGAGCCTCTGCGCAAGCCCAGGTGGTCGCGGCTTGACTGGGCACATGCCAGCCTCCAAGAGCCCGGTTCCAAAGCTGGACCTTCGCCGGCAGTACAAGGAGTTCTACCTGCCGTCGGCCAAGAAGGTCGCCATCGTGGACGTGCCCGAGTTCCTGTTCATCGCACTGGACGGAGTGGTCGAATCCGGCGTCCGGCCAGGCGATTCCGAGCCGTTCCGGGACGCGATGGCAGCGATGTACGGCGTGGCGTATGCACTGAAGTTCATGTCGAAGCTGCGCCCCGAAGATCCGATCGACTTCACCGTCATGGCAGTCGAGGGACTCTGGTCGACAGAGTCCGGGGACAAGTTCGATTTCGATTGGAGGGAGCCCTCCCTCTACACGCTGCTCATGATGCAGCCGGATCACATCACCTCGGCGATGTTCGAACAGTGTGTGGCAGACACCCAGGAGAAGCGGTCGAACCCGGCCCTCGACCGCATGCGGCTCGAACGTTGGCGGGAGGGCCCCTCGATCCAGATCATGCACATCGGCCCGTACGCCGACGAACCCGCCACCCTCGACAAGATGGACGCCTTCGCCGACGCGAACGGCTACAGGTTCCACGGCCGCCACCACGAGATCTACATCGGGGATCCGACCAGATCGAAGCCGGAGAACCTGAAGACGGTTCTCCGTCACCCGGTCAGGCCCACGCAACCGATCGGCTAGCCGTTCTGCAGCGTCGGTCGAGGTCTGCGTGCGCCGTCAGCGTCGCCCGGCCGGCTCGACCCCTCCGGTTCGTCGATCAGTCGCCCGCCACGCACTGTGGCGCCGATGACGATGCCGGCTGTGGCGAGCACGACGTTCTTCAGGATGTACTGACCCTCCAGCGTGGGCACCCCGAGGCCGGCCCAGGTCACGTCGGGAAACAGGACGAGCGGCGTCACCGTTCCCAACATCTGGCCGGCCAGCAGCAGCAGCGTCAGACGGAGAGCCTTTCCGGAGATGAGACCCAAGCCAATGGTGGTCTCCAGGATCGCCAGGCCGAGCCGCGCCGGCGTCGCCGGGAGCAGACCGAACGTGAGGCGGTCGATCGTGTCGAGCGCCAACGAGTCGGCAGGACTCAAACCCGGCCAGAACTTCAGCACACCGAACCACAGGAACACGACCCCGATGCTGATCCGCAGCAGGGTGATGCCGTGGTGGGCAAAGATCCCGGTGATCCGGCGGTCGAGTTCGGCGAAACGTTCGCGGTCCATGCCTGGGACGCTAGGTAATCCGAGCTCGGTACCGGTAGCCAGAGCCGGGCTCGCCGCCGCACCGACGCCACACCGACATCCCGAGAAGTGCGGCACCCCGCATCCGGGTTGTTCACCCTCTCGCTTCGATGGGACTGCCGCTGTCGCCCTCAACCGCGGCGAGCCGGTTCAGTGGTCGATGTAGGCCGCCAGGTGCTCGCCGGTCAGGGTCGAGCGGTGCGAGACGAGCTCGGTGGGCGTGCCTTCGAAGACCACCCGTCCACCGTCGTGGCCTGCTCCCGGTCCCAGGTCGATGATCCAGTCGGCGTGGGCCATCACCGCCTGATGGTGTTCGATCACGATCACCGACCTGCCCGAGTCGACCAACTGATCCAGCAGTCCGAGAAGGTGGTCCACGTCGGCGAGATGGAGACCGCTCGTCGGCTCGTCGAGCACGTAGACGTCGCCCGTCTCGCCCATCTGGATTGCGAGCTTGAGGCGCTGGCGTTCGCCGCCTGACAGCGTTGTCAGAGGTTGCCCGAGTTTCAGGTAGCCGATCCCGACGTCCGTCAGTCGCTGGAGGATCTTCTCTGCCGCAGCGATCTTCGTGTCGCCCGAGCCGAAGAGCATCAACGCCTCGGTGACGGGCATGGACATGACCTCGGCGATGTTCCGCCCGCCAAAGGTGTAATCCAGCACTGCGGGAGCGAAGCCCTTGCCTTCGCAGTCCTCGCACGGCGTGGAGACCGTGTCCATGAACCCGAGCTCCACGTCGATCACTCCGGCACCGTTGCAGGCGGGGCATGCGCCCTCGGAGTTGGCGCTGAAGAGCGCCGGCTTCACGTCGTTGGCCTTTGCGAACGCCTTGCGAATCGACTCCAGCATCCCAGTGTAGGTGGCCGGATTGCTCCTCCGAGAGCCGCGAATCGGGGTCTGATCGACTGTGACCACGCCGTTCCGGTTTGACACCGAGCCGTGGATGAGCGAACTCTTCCCCGATCCGGCCACACCGGTGATCACCACCAGCACCCCGAGCGGGATGTCCACATCGACGGCTCGGAGGTTGTGCGTGTCGGCGCCACGAACCTCCACCACGCCGGATGCCGACCGGATCGACGGCTTGAGGGCGGCCCTGTGATCCATGTGTCGACCCGTCAGGGTGTCGCTCCGACGCAACTCTGCCACCGTGCCCTCGAAGACGACCTCACCGCCGGCCGTGCCCGCACCGGGGCCGAGGTCGACGACGTGATCGGCGATTTCGATCACCTCGGGCTTGTGCTCGACCACCAACACGGTGTTGCCCTTGTCACGCAGCTGGTGCAAGACAGTGTTCATCCGCTGGATGTCGTGGGGATGAAGGCCGATCGTCGGCTCGTCGAACACGTAGGTCGTGTCTGTGAGCGCCGACCCGAGGTGACGGATCATCTTCGTCCGCTGTGCCTCGCCACCCGACAGCGTTCCTGACGCTCGATCGAGCGAGAGGTAGCCGAGCCCGATCTCGGTGAACGAGTCCAGCGTGTGTTGCAGGTTCGCCAGAAGGGGGGCGGCGGACGGCACGTCGAGGCTGCGTACCCATGTTGCGAGGTCGCTTATCTGCATCGAGCATGCGTCCGCGATGTTGATCCCATCGATCTTGGAGGATCGAGCCGCCTCGCTGAGCCGGCTACCGCCGCAGTCGTGGCAGTCGACGAACGTCGCCGCCCGCTCCACGAACTCGCGGATGTGAGGTTGGAGCGAGTCGGGGTCCTTGGAGAAGAACGACCGCTTCACCCTCGTGAGCAGGCCCTCATAGGTCCGGTTGATGCCGGAGAACTTGATCTTGGTCGGCTCCTTTCGGAGGAAGTCGTGCAGCTCGGTCTCCGTGTAGTCACGGATCGGCTTGTCCGGATCGAGGAATCCTGACTCCATGAACTCGCGCACCGACCAACCGCCCGGCTTGTAGCCGGGGATGATGATGGCCCCCTCGCTCAGCGACTTGGAGTCGTCGAAGAGTGCCGAGAGGTCGATGTCGGAGACCGTGCCTCGTCCCTCACATCGTGGGCACATCCCCCCCGCCCGGGTGAACACCACCCTCTCCGCCTTGGCCTTGCCTTCGCCCCTCTCGACCTTGATCGCACCGCTCGCCCTGACCGACGGGACGTTGAACGAGAAGGCATTCGGTGGACCGATGTGCGGGGTGCCGAGCCGGCTGAACAGGATGCGCAGCATCGTGTTGGCATCGGTGGCGGTACCAACCGTCGAACGGACGTCGCCCCCCATCCGCTCCTGGTCGACGATGATGGCCGTGGTCAAACCCTCGAGCACGTCGACGTCGGGCCTTGCAAGGGACGGCATGAAACCTTGAACGAACGCGCTGTACGTCTCGTTGATCATCCGCTGCGACTCGGCGGCGATCGTGTCGAACACCAACGAGCTCTTGCCGGATCCCGAGACGCCGGTGAAGACGGTCAGCCTGCGTTTGGGGAGCTCGACGCTGACGTCCTTGAGGTTGTTCTGGCGGGCCCCGGTGACCCGGATCAGGTCGTGGCTGTCGGCTGCGTGCATCCGAGGAACGTTACTGTCGACGAGGGTCGTGGTTCGAGTGACGACATCGGGATCCGCTTCTCCGATTCGCCTGGGCGGATTCGACGTCGGTATCGCCGTTGTGGGGCAGTCCAGGACATCCACATCGGTTGGTCGGCGAGGTTCGTCAGTCCTCCGGGAGAGCGGCGAACTCGCGCTTCGTCGCCTTGTACCAGCCCATTCCCTTGATGGGGTTCTTCCATCTCTTCTTCATGTCATCGAGCGCGTCTCTGTGCGCTTCGTCGCCGCCGGCCACGATCTCTTTGAGATGCTTGTCCTGCGCCTGGATGACTTCATCGGCGGTGTCGCCACGGAGAGCGAGATCGCAGGCTCCACCGAGCTGTCTACACGTCATGGTCTTCATGAGTCTCTTTCGGTTCGAATGGTCGGGTTGTCGAGTCCGTCAGGCTTGTGCGATGCGCACGAGGTTGCCGGAGGGATCACGTACGGCGAAGTCCCGTACGCCCCAGAACTGGTCGGCCGGTTCCGACACGATCTCGGCGCCCGAGTCGCGCACCCTCTCGAAGGCGGCGTCGAGATCGCCCGAGCGGAAGTGAACGCCGTTGAGTGCGCCTTTGGCGACGAGTGCGGTGACCGCATCCGTGTCGGCAGGGCTGCCGTTGAGATAGTTCGTCAGAACGATCGAGACGCCCGGTTGGGAGGCGCCTCCGACCGTGATCCAGCGGAAGCCGTCGTTGGCGACGTCGTTGCGGAGCTCGAGGCCAAGGGTGTCGCGGTAGAACGAAAGTGCGAGGTCGGGTTCGATGACCAATACGAAGCATTGAGAGAGCGTCATGTCCATGCGAGGCACCCTACGGAACCGGCACCAGCTGCGCTTCTCCGATCCTGCTCGCTTTGCGGATGGGGCGCGTCAGCTCTCGGGCGATGCAATTCGGCACGCTCACCAGCTCGCTGTGGTCGCGTGCCCGGTAGGCCGACGGGGCCTCGCCCACGAGCTGTGTGAACCGCGCGCTGAAAGAGCCGAGCGAAGTACATCCGACCGCCATGCATACCTCTGTGACCGACATGTCGCCACGGCGGAGCAAGGCTTTCGCCCGCTCGATTCGTCGTGTCATCAGGTATGCGTACGGCGTCTCCCCGTAGGCAGCGCGAAACTGTCGCGAGAAATGGGCGGGCGACATGAACGCAGCGCGCGCAATCTCGGCGACCACCAGAGGTCGTTCGTATTCTCGGTCCATCAGATCGCGAGCGCGGCGTAGATGCGCGAGGTTGGCGAGCTCGTCTGAGGTCACGTTGACAGCGTACCGAGGTTCCGACCCGGAGCGTCTCGTGGCACTCCGATGGCTGGTTTGCGATACCCCCGGTGCTCGTATCGATCCGACGCCGTGGCCATTGCATCATCTGAGCTTCTCCGCAGGATGGTCGTCGAAGCCGTCACCGCCATGCCATCATCAGGGGGTGACTCTCCTGTCCGCAGAACAACGCTCAGAGTTCGCCTCCGCCCATCGCGAATGGGACCTCTCGGAGTCGTCGATGTCTCGAACGTATGCGTTCGGCGACTTCGTCGAGGCGATGTCGTTCGTGGTGGCGGTTGCGCTCGTCGCCGAGAGAGCATTCCACCATCCCGATATCGACATCCGCTGGAACAAGGTCGCGCTGACGTTGTCCACCCACTCCGAGGGCGGTTTGACCAAGAAGGATGTGGACCTGGCGGCGTCGCTCGACGACTTGTCCTGAGTTTGTCTCCCGGAGTCGCCTGCCCGCACGTTCGCCTGAGAAAGACCAGACTGACGCCATGAGCGACAGCGTCATCGATGTGTATCTCTCCGACGTCGGCGAGCCGCAGCGCACCACGTTGCAGGTGCTGCGAGAGCGCATATTGCAGGTGGTTCCGGACGCCGAGGAGGTCATGGCCTACGGCGCTCCGGCATTCAAGGTCGGAGGGAAGACGGTTGCGGGCTTCGCCGCCTACAAGAACCATCTGAGCTATCTGCCTCACAGTGGAACGGTTCTCGGGGGTTTGAGCGGCGAGCTCTCAGGGTTCGAGGCCTCCAAAGGTGCCCTGAAGTTTGCCCTCGACGATGCACCCCCTGCCGATCTGGTGCGAAAGCTCATCTCGGCGAGAATGCGGGAGCTGGGCATGGAGCCGCCTCCCGGCGAGTGAAGCATCGACCGGTCGCCGGGAGGCCCTTCTCTCCCGGCCATGGAGGCGTCGGCTACTTGCGCGGTGGACGGGGAACAAGGACAGGCGTGGAGCTGACATATTCCTTGTAGGCATCTTCATCTCCCCAACGCTCGGATGCGCGAGTCTCCAGCATCGGGACGCCGCTGACGCGGGTGATGAGAATGAAGACGAACAGGGGTGAGACGAGCATCGCCCACCGCCAGCCCGACAGGATCGGGAGCGCGATGATGGCGATACCGGTCCACAGCATGATCTCGCCGAAGTAGTTGGGATGTCGAGACCAGGCCCACAATCCCGACGTGATGAACCGACCATCGTTGGCGGGGTTCTGCTTGAAGGCCGACTTCTGCCGGTCGGCGACGACCTCGATTGCGAAGCCGATGACCCAGATCGCAATCCCGAGGATGCCCACCGAGCCGATCGGCTGTCGTTCGACGGCGGTGATCACCGCCATGGCGCACGCTGCCGTCAGGAGCACCCACAAGCCCTGGATCGTCCAGGTCATGAAGAACCGCAGCGGGTTGGTCTTGATCTCGTCGAAACGTCCGTCTTTGCCATCGCGGCGCACTCTCCGGAACAGGAAGGCGCCGAGCCGCGCCGACCAGATGGCCACCATCGCCGCCACGATGATCGCGCGGGCGTCGAGTTCGTCGCTCAGGGCCAATGCAACGGCGGTCAACGTCAGATAGGTGATGCTGCCAGTGAGGTCGTAGTACTGCTCCGTCTTCGCTCGGTTGGACGGGACGAACACCAGCCAGTTGATCAGGTAGGCGATCATCCCGCACACGGCAAAGACCGCGACCGAACCGACCGTCCGACTCCCTTGGCTGCCGGCCAGGATCACCAAGGCCCCGATTGCCACGCTGGCGGAGATTCCGAGGAGGGACTTCCGGTTCTGGTCGGTCATGGGCCGTACCCTAGGACGGCCCGGCCGCCATCGGCATTCGAGTCGTGCGGCGGATTCAGGTCTGAGTCCCTTGGGCTCTGGTCACGCGTGGGCCGCTGCCGTATCGTGCCGATCGAACGAGTCGGACCGGAGGGTGATCGGCATGTTCGAATCGGTCTTTTCGGGGGTCGAAGGGCGGATCTTCTATCGGCGATGGGATCCTGCGGAGGCACCGGTCAGGATCGTCCTCATCGTTCACGGGTATGCCGAACACAGTGGTCGCTACGCCCATGTCGCCGCTGCGTTGACTTCGCGTGGGGCTGTGGTCTACGCCGAGGATCATCTCGGACACGGGCGATCCGACGGGGAGCGGGGACTCATCACGGATTTCGAACGCGTGGTCGACGACCTGTCCGCTCTCGTGCGGATCGCCACACACGAGCACCCGGGGCTTCCGCTGGTGGTCGTGGGGCACTCCATGGGCGGCCTGCTCGTAGCCAGGCTGGCCCAACGCGCGCCCGGGGATGTGGCAGGTGTGGCGTTCTGCGGTGCCGTCATCGGTGACTGGGCGTGGGCGCGAGAGGTGCTGGCGCAACCAGAGCTCCCGTCTGTCGCCTTCGACCCCGCGGCGCTGTCGAGGGACCCTCAGGTTGGTGCTGCCTACGCCGCCGATCCGCTGGTGTATCACGGCCAATACAAGCGCCCGTTGCTCGAGGCCGAGGTGCTCGCCCTCGATCGATTCGAGCGTGACATCGATCGGCTCGCGATGCCGATCCTGTTCCTGCACGGCACAGACGATCCGTTCGTTCCGTGTGACCGTTCGCTCCGAGCCGTGCGGGAGATGCCAAGTTCGGCGCTCACCGTGCACGTATATGAGGGTGGGCGTCACGAGGTTCTCAACCGAGACCAATCGGGATGAGGTCATCGGGCACCTCGTTGATTGGGTGGCCGAGGTCTCGTGACGCCGCCCACGCATGGTCGACCTCGAGACTCTTGTCGAGAGGAGTCGCTCTTTGGCCCTACCGGAGCCGGGGGCAAGGACGTATGTGGTTTGGGAGGCCGCCTGTCTGCCGGCCTCCCAAATCTGCCGCCGAGAGGAGCACACCGTGGCCGGCGAGTTCACACCCCGCACATATCAAATCGTGATCGAGGGGATCGCCAGGAACCTGTTCCTGTATCCGCACCTTCGAGCCTTCATCGAGACAGACTCGGACAGCCCGACGGTGATGATGACCACGAACGACGTGACCGAACCGCACAAGGTGGACTTCCAGAGCGCCACCGGAGGCACCCGAGACGACGATGGCCGATCCGGGGTTTTCGTCTACATGCGTTGGTCGGGCACACCTCGCATGGGAGACGCCATCACAGTCACTCTGTGGCAACTCGGAGCGACCTCGTACGGTGAACCCGAGCCCATGCCCGAGGTGGGATTCGATCCCGAGAACCCGACCGGAATGTTCAAGCAGGGACACGTCGGACCGCAGCCGGCGAGGTGATCAGCGTCAACTCGTGCTTGTTGTGATGCAGGTGCACGACCGTGGCGCCGGGAATCGACCTGAACCGGTCCGCGATCGCATGGTCGGTTTCGCCCTGGAACTTGATGGTGAATATGAGCGTCGGCGCCGGCTCGAGCGTGGACCACCTGTCGAGGAGTGGGAACAGCCGCTCCGGATAGCAGGCGATGTCCGAGCAGACCCAGGCCGGCAGGCGGTCCCCCACGGCATCGACGGGCGACAGGCCGAATGCGCTCGCCTGGACCGTGTCGACACGTTCGAGCGCGGCGACGCCGGGATCGAGGGCTGCCTTGTCGACCGCAACGACTCGGCATCCAAGCTCGGCCAGCAGCCAGGTCCAACCACCCGGGCTGGCGCCGAGGTCGACGGCGAGATCCCCCGGCTCCGGGAACCGTCCGAGGATCACGAAAGCCTCCCACAGCTTGCGGTACGCCCGGTTGGGAGGGCCCACCCGTAGCTCGGCGAGAGGAACCTCGCCGTTCGGAAAGGCACTCGAACACCGTTGTGCGGTCAACATCCGGTTCCGATCGAGGAGGGTCCACGAGCCGAGCGGGCTCGTCGGCCCAGGTTCCCCCAGCTGGAGCGGACGCTCGCCGAGCGGTGGCAGTTTCTCCGTGATCAGGTACGCCCGCCCGCTGTGAACCGGGGCGTAGACCGCCCAGCTCCGCTGTAGGGCCCGAAGGTGTCTTGCGGCCTCCCCGATGGAGGCGATCGGAAGCTCCACGGCGTCGAACCAGATGTTGGCAGCCCATGCGGCAGAGATCGGAGCGTCGTCGCTGATGAACAGCCGTCCGTGAATGGCTCGCACCCCGACTCCGGCACGGCTCAACTCCTCGGCGAGTCGCGACTCGTGGCTCTCGGCCGCCAGATAGGCCGTGGTCACCGATGACCTCGATCCCTACCGAGCGTCGGCGCCGGGGTCTCCTCCGGAGTATGCGGATGAACGCCCGACACAGGCCTCACCCGTTTCCAGGTTCGAGCGGTGGCGTTGGATGAATCCGTTGCCCCTTCCCTGTGACGCGTGCAGCGAACGTCTGCCCGACGGACGTCAGGAGAGAAGATCCATGGCCCGCGAGTAGTGGGCCAACCCCTCGACCCGTCGGATGAAACCAGGGCTGCGACGAAAGCGCTCTCCGATTCGTTCGTGGGACTCTCCATCGGCGCGGAGCGCAAGCACTCTCTGTTCCAAAGGACGCGGCGAGCGACGTGGCGCGGGTCCGGATCTCGGGATCCTGGTCCAGGCAATGACCCGCTCGACGTGTGCAGGGCTCCTCTTCAGCCTCGCCGCGATCTCTGCGACCTCAACACCCTCATCCCGCATCGTCAGGATTCGTCGTTCGACTGGTCTGAGATTCTGATGCATGTCTGCGGCGTCCTTCCGTTGCCCAGGCTGACGGTAGCCGTGCCGAACAGTTGGGGCTCGGAGACATGCAGGTGCCTCGTGACCGACGCCTCGAACCCGGGCCTCTTCGAAGGGAGTCCAGATCGGGCGTGCGCCGACCTAGCACGGGATTGGTGTGAAGATGGCCCTGGCGGTCGTGTCCGACCGCCTACCAGGAGGGCACGATGCGCATCGAGGTCGAGGGCTGTGACGCCGCCGAGAGGGGTGTTTCCAGGACGGTGTCCAGAGAGTCACGACCAAGTGGCCCGCCGGTACCGCATGTCGGCCCGGTCGGTCGAGGTTGCTCGATCACACAGGCGAGAACAGGACCGCTTTGGCCGCGGCCTGTGCATCGGTCCGTCCGACCTCACGATGGGTGAAATCATTCACACATCAGATGCTCTCAGGGTGGCGATGATCGCACCGATCTCGTGGCGGGTTCCCCCGCGACACTACGGGCCGTGGGAGCTCTTCGTGTCCCTGCTCACCGAGGGCCTCGTGAGACGTGGTCTCGATGTGACGCTCTTTGCGACGGCGGACTCGATCACGTCGGCTCGGCTTGCGAGCGTCGCCCCGACCGGATATTCGGAGAACGCCTCACTCGACGGCCGGGTGTGGGAGTCACTCCACATCGCCGCTGTGTTCGAGCGGGCCGGCGAGTTCGACCTGATCCACAACAGCCTCGACTTTCAGCCGCTCACCTACAGCCGATTGATCGACATCCCGATGGTCACCACGATCCACGGCTTCGCCTCGGACGCCACCCTCCCCGTCTACCAGACCTATGCAGATCGGGTGAGCTACGTGGCGATCAGTGATGCCGACCGCCACCCGGGCCTCGAATACGCCGCGACGATTCACCACGGCATCGACTTCGGTTCGTTCGAACTGGGCGAGGGTGGCGACTCGTTGGTGTTCTTCGGTCGAATCCATCCCGACAAGGGAACAGCGATAGCCATCGATGTGGCAGAGCGGGCAGGCCTGCGTTTGGTGATCGCAGGGATCGTTCACGATGAGGACTATTTCGCCAGTTTGGTCGAACCGCGAATCGACGGTGATCGCGTCGAGTACCTCGGATCAGTGGGCCCCGAGCAACGCCAACGAGTGCTCGGTGAAGCCCGCGCGTTGCTGCACCTGATCGACTTCGAGGAGCCGTTTGGTTTCAGCGTCGTCGAGGCCATGGCATGCGGGACGCCGGTCATCGCATTTCCTCGCGGTTCGATGACCGAGATCATCCGTCCCGGGGTCAACGGTTTTCTGGTGAGCACTGTCGAAGAAGCGATCGACGCAGTTGCGGCTACCGGAGAAGTCGACCGGGCCGAGGTTCGGCGGTCGGTCTCCGACGAGTTCGGGGTGGACAGGATGGTCGACGAATACATCGCCCTGTATCACCGACTGCTCGACCACTGAGGATCAGCTCTTGGTGAGCTCCCCGAGGAGGGCCTCGACCGAGACGGAGGCGAACCGCGCAGACGTGTCGGATGCGCCATAGGCGATGACGAGCCGATCCCCGTGGATCACCGAACCGCAGGAGTAGACGACATTCGGCACGTAGCCATCGCGCTCGTCCTCGGTGGCCTCCAGGAGTGGCTCGCGCAGGTGTCCGATGACCCGGGTGGGGTCGTCGACGTCGAGCAGTATGGCTCCGAGGACGTATCGGCGCATGGGTCCTACTCCGTGGGTCACCACGAGCCATCCGGCAGCCGTTTCGATGGGCGAACCCGAGTTTCCGATCTGCATGAGTTCCCATGGACGAGCCGGAATCTGAATGCGCTCGGCGTCGTGCCAGAAGCGGATGTGATCCGACATCATGAGGTAGTTGCTCTCCCCATCTGAGCGTGCCAGAGCTGCGTAGCGGCCGCCGATGCGTCGAGGGAACAGCGAGATTCCCTTGTTGCGGGCCGACCGCCCGTTGAGCGTGGCGATT
This sequence comes from uncultured bacterium, assembly GCA_963785075.1. Taxonomy (GTDB): domain Bacteria; phylum Actinomycetota; class Acidimicrobiia; order Spongiisociales; family ZC4RG35; genus JAOUGY01. The sequence continues at coordinate 592,302 of CAWATW010000006.1, read as the reverse complement.
CGAAATGCCTGGAAATCGCGTGTCTCGATGAGCTGGGGGAGGATGCTGAAGCCGTCGAAAGCGGTGTAGGTGGCGTAGTAGGTGCAGGCGCCGTCCGGCTCGGAGAACTTGACCATGCGTGCATCCTCCATGCCGCGGCTCTCGGCAGGGCCTGCCGGGAACAAGACTCGCTGAGAGATGTCGGTGGCGGCAGGAAATGCGAGGTCGTAGTTGGACGATGCCAGCCAGTGCATGACCTGGATGACGTGCTGAGCAGCCGTTGCGTGTTCCGCGCGCCGATCCAACTCGACAAGCGCTCCGTCGAGCTGGGACATCGTGAAACGGTCTGGGAGCGAAACGACTGCCTCGTTCACCAGGTTCTCGTCTGCTCCGATCTCGTGGAGCTTTGCGGTGAACAACGCCTTGTCGAACTGGGGTGCGCGTCGGTCTCCGGTCACCGGGGCCTGGGGGGGAGCGACGTCCACGTCGCCATCGGGACCGATGAGTCCGCTCCGGAATTCGATCGACGAGAGGTGCCCTTCACCCACCGCCCGTACGCTGATGATGACACCGAGTGATCCGGAAGGCACACCGGTCTGGTCGGGAGCGGCGACGATGGAAGGGTTGGTGAAGGCTGCCGCCTCGATGGAGTACTCGTGGATGAAATAGGCACCGATCAAGCGACGGGCGTCGTCTGAGAGGCCCGCGGGGTCGGGCATTTCGTGGGCAACCGCGGAGAACCCTCGGTGAAGGAGCCCGTCGAGGTCGGCGTGGCGTTTGCCGAAGTCCTGCCGGATCTTCTCGAGGGTGGTCGCCGCTTCGTCCGGAGGCATCATCAAGATGCGATCGATCACATGCGCGATTCGGCTCTTCGCATGCATCGTGCCGATGTCGGCGGGGAGATATGGCTTGGTGATGAGCCTGCGAGGGTCGGGGTCGAGGCGGACCGGTGAACGGACGAGGTCGACGGCCGGCATCACCATTGCGCGATTTCGGGCAGATCCTGGGCCACGGCGAGTGCGGCCTGCAGCACGCCGATTCCGGCGATCGTCGACTCGGCACCGCAGTTCTGGTTGATCGAATGCTCCATGAGACCATCACCGGTGGCCCCGGTCTCCTCGTCGTAGACCGCGACTCCGATGTCGTTGTTCCCCAGTAGCCACCGAGCCGCACGGACCACCAGGTCCTTCCATACGGGCTCGCCGGTCGAGATCCATGCCTGATGGCAGGCGTCGGCCATGGCCCACGTCTCGATCGGTTGCTGATCGAACCTCGACCCGGCGCCATCCGTCGATCGCCCCGTCGCCGATGTGAAGCTGAAATGGTCGTCGCTCGTTTCGATGCCGACCAGCCACTCGAGAGTCCGAAGACCCGCCGAGGTGAGTCGGCGATCGCCGATCATCGCCCCCGCCGCCATGAGCGCCTGTGGCAATCGGGCGTTGTCGTAGGTCAACCGCTGTTCCGGCCACGGGATCCGGGCGATGGCGGCATCTGCGATCACACCGGAGGCTCGTTGAAGCAAATCCGCTGCCGCCGCGTGGCCCGGCGATGCCGTCAGCATGTCCACGGAACCCAGTACGGCATATGCGTTGGAGCGCAGGTGGGGCGAGTCGAAGGCCGTGCAACCATCGAAGGCCGCGGCGCCGGCCCGGCGTATCTGTTCGGTTGCGCCCGCTCTTGCCGCCGAGCCGAGACCCCACCACGCGTGGCCCTGGCTGTCGTCGCTGCCGATCTCGTCGCTCCACGATCCGTCGGCGTCTCGTCGATTGTGGAACCCGCCGCCCCCGGTGCGGGACTCGATCACGAACCCGATATAGGTGGCTGCCAGGTCGGCAAGCCCCGGCGATACCGATGCCTGCTGGGTGACAACCACCAGGGCCCGCGCATTGTCGTCGAGGCAGAACCCGTGTTCGATACGGGGGGTGAAGTGCTCGGCATGCTCCCAGATCCCCTTCCGGTCGGTCAGGTCTCGTAGATGGGCGAAGCGAGGTGCAGGGATCGGATCGCCGGCTTCGGAAGAGCGACGCTCCACAGTCGCGGTTGGATCATCCGGCGACACGGTCGACCTCGGGTTTCCAAGCTGCACCTACCGAATCTGCCCTGGACCAGATAGATCCCATCTCCGCCGAGAATCTCCGACCGATGGTGGGCCAATACCACTCGTCGGCGAGTTGACGGGACCGGTATGCCATGCGGCGTCTGAGGCCGGGGTCGGACAGCAATAGCCGGATGCTTTCGGCGAGCGCAGACGTGTCGCCGTGCTGCACGGTGATTCCGGCGCCACTGTTCAGTAGTTCCACCGCATGAGGGAACTCGGTTGCCACGACCGGCTTTCCGGCTGCAATCGCCTCAACCAATACCCCCGATGTGACCTGTTCCACGGATTCGTATGGCAGGAGGACCATGTCGGCGCTCCTGACGAGCCGGGCCAGCGAGGGACGGTCGCGATAGCGGTTGTCGAAATCGACCATGTGGCCCACTCCGAGGCGCTCGACCAGGGCCGACAGAGATTCGCGATACGACTCACCACTCGAATGCACGACATTTGGATGCGTCGCCCCTGCGATCACGTATCGCGGCATCGGATCGAGGTCTCGCAGCTCTGCCAACGCTTCGATCGCTGCCTCCAGGCCTTTGCCTGGTCCTATCAAACCCCAGGTGAGTACCAGCGGTCGAGAGCCGGATACGAGCGAGGGACCTCCGAGCAGCACGTCGGCACCGTGTGGGATGGAGGCGATGCGGCTGGCATCGATTCCGTATCGCCGCGTCAGCCGGTGGGCTGCTGCGTCGCTCATGACGACGATACGGTCCGCATCGGATGCCAGGCGGTCGATGATCTCGTACTGGTGTGGGCTCGGATTCTCCAACACCGTATGGAACGTGACCGCGGTGGGAACGGTGATCTGGGAGGTGAAGTCGATGACTTCCTCGCCGTCGCGACCGCCGAAGATCCCGAACTCATGTTGGATCGAAACGGTGTCGAAGGTGTTGAGGAGCCGAGTGGCCCGAGCCGTCGAGGCGCTTCCGATTCGGTGCCGAAGCATGACGTCACGATTGGTGGCCAACTGGCGGTCGTCGTCGACGAGGCCAACCACCTCGAGACCCCTTCGAGAACGTCGGTTCTTTGCGATCGCCCCCAGAAGCGAGGAAGTGTAGGTGGCCAGGCCACACACGGTTGGGGTGTAGGTGCTCACAAAGCCGATCGACGGCTCGCGGTCGTGGGGTTCCATGGCATCCTCCGGAGATGTCGGCTCGCACGCTGCGAGCGATGACGATCACTGGTTCAGGCGGATACCGGGTCTCAGGTCGGAGGAGCCGCGAGCAGAAGTGAGGGGCGAGTGGGTCGCCACGCATCCATTGTACCGTCGCCGCCTCCGCTATACCCCGCTCCGCAATATGCCTGTTGGCGCGGGCCCGTGGAACACGGGCGGGCAGTCACGGGCGTTGACGATCCCCCTGCCCGTGGGGCCGGGCGACGAATCGACCGTCAGCTCGAATTGGGATGTGCTCTCCGCTCGCACACCGGAGAAGTCGTTGGCCTTCGAGCGACGGTTTCAATCCTCCGAGTGGTAGGTCGATCGACGCATCGGCCGTGAGATCACCCGTCTCGAGACCCGGGCGTCGAGGAGCATCGGCCCGGGCGTAGCGAGAAACTCCGACACCAGACCGGGCAACTGGTCGAGTTCGGTGACGGTGGCCGCCCTACTTCCGAGCTGCCGGGCAAGCCCGGCGATGTCCTGATCCGGGGTCAAACTCAGCTTCGTGTCGTAGCCCTCGGCCGCCATCGAGTGGAACTCGGCGCCCAGCGCTCCGTCGTTGAGCACGACGACCAGGATGTGGGAGCGGTACCGGGCAGCGGTCTCCAACGCCTGGACGTGCATCATCACACCGGCGTCGCCTTCGAACACCACGAGTGGTCGGCCCTCGTTTCCGATGGCCGCACCGAGGCCGACCGGGAGGCCGTACCCGATGGCACCGAAGTAGCTGGCATGGAGCATGGGCTGTCGCCAACGGGGCATGTGCATGATCGGGAACGCCCAGAAGTGACCTGAGTTACCGCTCACCCAGCCGCATTGCTCGGGAAGGAGCTCGTCGAGGCGAGCGCACAGCTCTCGCGGGTCGAGATGGTCGTCTTCGAGCTCGACGGCGAGGGGATCTGCCGGCCCGGCCAGACGATCGGCGACCTCCTGTGTCCGGTACCCCGCCCGGTCGGGACCTTCTCCGAGACCCGCTCGGAGCGCGGCCGCCACCGCCAGCGCGTCGCCCTGCAGGTAGCAATCGGCCGAAGCGCCGCTCGCCGTGGGTCGGGGCGCTCTCACGTCGACCTGGACGTGGTCGGCATCCGGGAAGAGGGTTCCGCCTCTGGTGACGAATCGGTCCATACCCGCACCGAACGAGATGACGAGATCAGACTGTCGGAACAGTTCGACCGCCGGCTGCGACGCATACCCGCCTGCCACGCCGACATCGTACGGATCGCCATGGAACAGGCCGCGAGCGTTGATGGTTGTGCTCAACAAAGCACCGATCGATGTGCCCACCCGGAGGATCTCATCGCGCGCACCGGAGGCGACCGCGCCCGCACCTGCCACGATGACCGGGCGGGCGGCGCCGCGGATGAGACGAACCGCGGCCTCGACGCCGTGAGGGTCGGGCTGGAGTCGTTGTGGGGATCTCCAACTCGGCGTCGGTCGCTCGGTTCGCTCTCCCTCGAACCCCGCATCCTGCACCACTTCCGGAACATCGAGCACGGCCGGCATGTGGTCCGCTCTCACCGAGTCGATCACTTCCCACACCCGCTGAACGGCTGCTGTCGGGCCATGGATCGGGAAGTACGAGGCTCCGGTGAGCTTGGTCATCCCTTCGTGATCGAGGCGTTGCCTCCCGAGAAGGTCGTCCCGATCCGACGGTCCGGTGAGCAGGATCACCGATGATCCGGACCGTGCCGCCGACGTCATGGCCGTGAAGGTGTGGCCCAGCGCAGGACCTCCGGTGATCGCGCACACGGTCGGTCGACCCGTGGCGCGGCTGTATCCGTCGGCCATGGCAAAGACGTATGCCTCGTGTCGTCCTTCGTAGACCGGGACACCCAGCCGGGCGAGGTGATACACGATCCGGAATGTGCCGTCGCCCAACAGGGAGAACACGGCGTCGATGCCTTCGGAGATCAGCGCTCGTGCAATTGCTTCGCCGACGTGCAACCCGACCTCCGTCCGGCGCCGAATCTACCAGGAGGCGTCGTTGCCGGCCGAGCGGGTGGCGCGGTCTCCACGCCCGACGTGATGTGAGGGGTGCGACGGGAAATGGGGAGGTCGACGGGACCGAGGAGGAGGACTTGGACCTGGGCGAGAGAGCAATGTCGGCCGCCCGCCGGATGCGCCTGGTGGTCGAGGCCGACGATCCGGGACGAGGCGGTGAGCTTGCACCGCTACGTGCTCGGGCCGCATGAGAGCCTCGCGGTCGACAGCGACGAGGGCGCACGGGTGGTGGTCATCGAGGCCGGACGGGCAGCGCTCGAGTTGATCAACCCGGCTCGGTGGCGGCTCATCGAAGAACTCGGCGTCGGCGGTGCAGTTGGTCGGAGGACCCGGTCGCTTCGAATCCGAAGATCGGATTCCGGTTGTGTCAGAGCTCGGCGAGAGATCCGGACCCCTGGGTCAGGTGTCCGAGTTGGCGGAGCGAACCTCGGACCCGATCGCCTCCTGGGCGGAGAGTAGGTGCCGGAGCCCTTCCACGAGTTGTGTCCGCCGTTGGGACGAGCCGATGGCGCTCGTCACGGTCTCGTTCTCGGATCGGGTGATCGCGTCGAGAGCGTCTCCGATGGTTTTCAGACCAAGAGAACTGAGCTTGATCAGAACCCCCCTCCGATCCGCTGGGTCCGGGAGACGTTCGATCATGCCGGCGGTTTCGAGACGGTCGAGGCGCTTCGTGGTGCCGCCCGAAGACAACATCATCGACTTCTGCAGGTCCCGCACCTTGAGCGTGCCCTCGCCCGCCCGTCTCCGCATGGTGGCGAGAACGTCGAAGTCGGGGACGGTGAGTCCGAATCTCCCGAGGACCTCCTCGCGTCGAGCCTCCAGAAAGCGGGCCAGCCGGAGCACACGGCCAGTGATCGGCAATCCGATCACGTCCAGGTCGGGAAGCAACCGCTCAGTGTCGTCGACCACTTCGTCGATCCCGTCGGGAGGAAGTTTAGGACCCATGTGAGAATCTTACTAGAAAGTCTCTTGACGGCAAGCATATTCTGTGACAATACTAGAAAGTAACACGCTAGAAAGAAACTTTCTGGTGTGATCGTCCGGCGAGTAGGAGATGGTCATGGAAACCGGGATAGCGGCGGTGCACGAAGCGGCCACCGACACGATGCGAGCCGTGACTCGCGAACGCTACGGAAAGCCCGAGGACGTGCTGCATCTTCCGCGCGTGGCTCGACCCGTTCCCGCCCGCGACCAGGTGCTCGTCAGTGTTCGCGCCGCCGGGGTCGCCATCGGAGACTGGTTGATGGTGGAGGGGCTGCCGTACATCGCCCGACCCTCATACGGGTTGGTCGGACCCAAGCAGCCGATCGCAGGCATGGAGATGAGTGGACGGATCGAGGCCGTCGGTTCCGGTGTGGCGGAACATCGTCCGGGCGACGAGGTGTTCGGCTTCGCCGCGGGGGCCTTCGCCGAATATGCGACCGCTGCCTCGGATGCCGTCGTGTCGAAGCCCGAGAATCTGACCTTTGCCGAGGCCGCGGCGCTCCCTGTGTCGGCGCTTGCTGCGTATCAGGCCCTCACGGGTCCGGGCGAACTGAGGCCTGGTCAGAGCGTTCTTGTCGTCGGCGCATCCGGCGCTGTCGGGACGTTCGTCGTCCAGATCGCAAAGGCCCTGGGAGCGGAAGTGACGGGAGTCGCCGGCCCCCACAATGTCGAGCTGGTCGCGTCCCTCGGCGCCGATCACGTCATCGACTACACGCAGGCGGAGATCGACGACGACGGCGCACGCTACGACCTGATCGTCGACCTCGCCGGCAATCGGTCGCTGTCCACGCTCCGCCGGGCGCTCCGTTCGGGTGGCACGGCGGTGATCGTCGGCAGCTCCGGCGGTCGTTTCTCCATGGGTTTCGGGCGCACGATCCGGGCCGTGCTCGTGTCGCCGTTCGTGAGTCAGAGGCTCCGCCCGGTGTTCTCCAGACCGGATCCGGTCGGTTTGGCTGCCATCGCAGATCTGGCCGCTTCCGGAGCAGTTTCACCGGTCATCGACACCAGGTACCCACTCGAGGCCACGGGTGACGCGATCCGACGCATCGGGCAGCGCCACTCGAGGGGAAAGAGCGTGATCACCATTTGACCGCGTTCCGAACGTCCATCCCATCGACACGGAAGAGGAGAGAAGCATGATGACCACACCCGACACCGCCACGACCGCGACATCGCTCGAAAGGGTCGTGCGCCCGACAGCAGACGCAAGCCGCCTGAAGCGAATGAGCCGCTTCGCCGGGGTCCTGTATCTGGCGATCTTCGTGACGGCGCCGTTCGCCTTCATGCTCGGCCGCTCGACAATCGTCGTGCCCGGCGACCCCTCGGCCACGACCGCCAACGTGGCGGCGAGCGAGACGCTGTTCCGGGCCGGCATGGCGGCCGAGACAGTGGTCGTCCTCGTCGAAGTGGTGATGGCAGGGTTGCTGTACGCGATCCTCCGGCCCGTGAGCCGTTCCGTCTCGTTGGCGGCGGCGTTCGGCCGCCTCGGAGAAGCTGTCGTGCAGGCTGTGAATCTGCTCACTGGTGCGATCACGCTCGCCATCGCGACCGGCGGATCGATGGCGGCGTTCGCCCCCGACCAACTCGATGCACTGGTGGCTCTCTCGGTCGAGGCCAACGAGTTCATGATCAAGGTCTGGGGTCTCTTCTTCGCCGTTCATCTGCTCTTGATCGGGTGGCTCGTCTACCGATCGGGCTTCTTCCCGAAGATTCTGGGCGTGTTGTTGATCGCCGGGGCAGTCGGCTATTTCGGCGACAGCTACGCAACGATCGCAGCCCCCGGGCTCGTCGACCTCATGGCGACGGTCGTGATGGTCCTTGCGGTCCCCGCCGAGCTCGCTTTCGCTCTGTGGCTTCTCTTCAAGGGCCCCGATGTCGACGAGTGGAACAAACGTGCGCTCGAAGCTTCGGCGCTCTGAGCGACTCCGAGTGACGTTCATGCGGCGCTTCATGGCGTGGCTCGCCGTCTCCGGCCTGGTGGTGGTCGCATCGATGGTGAAGGTGAGTGTCTACCTGCTTGCGCCGGTCGCCGTGCCTGACGTGGCCCGGGAGCGCCCAAGCGCTCCCGGGCCACATGCGGTGGGTTTCGATCGGATGGTCGTGGATGGCGACGCTCCGATCGAGGCGCTCGTCTGGTATCCGGCGGACGGCACTGGAGGCGTCCGGGCCACCTACTCCACCGACCTGCAACTGTTCGATCCGGTCGGGCGACTCTCGGTCGGTTCATTTCGGGGCCAGGCGATCCGTCGCGCGGCGACGGTGAACTCCTCTGGTCCGTATCCCGTCGTCGTGCTCTCTCCCGGCTTCGCAATGTCGAGCTCCTCCTACGCCTGGCTCGGAGAGCACCTCGCATCGTTCGGCTTCTTCGTGGTGTCGCCCGATCATGATGAGGCGCTCGACCCGGCGAAACTGGGCGTCGCCGCCGTAGCCCGCACCGGCGACGTTCACATGGTCCTCGACCACCTCGTGCGGCACGACCGATTCTCCACCATGGTGAACATGGATCGCATGGCGGTGGTGGGGCATTCACTGGGCGGCTTCACGGCGCTGGCGGCCGGGGGTGCGCGTCTCGATACCGATGACTTTGGGCGCCGTTGTGCAGTGGCCTATGGCGAAGCCGATCCGAACAGTTGGCTGTGCGACGCGTTGTTGCCACAGGTGGAGGAGATGGCCTCGGTTGCAGGATTGGACGCCGTTCCCAGCGGGCTGTGGCCGTCGACGGGGGATCCGCGGGTCGACGCCGTGGTGTCGATGGCCGGTGACGCTTTTCTGTTCGGCGCCGACGGCATGGCGGCGATGGAGGTGCCGATGATGGTGTTGGGCGGCACCGCAGACCTCGACGCTCCCTTTGCGTGGACCACTCAACTCGCCTACGACCATGCGTCGAGCGACGTGCGCGAGATGATGAAGCTGCCGGATGCCGGCCACATGATCTTTGTGAATTCCTGCGACGCCACGCGGCGGCTGATCGAGCTCGCCCCAAACGACTTCTGCTTCGACGAGCGTTGGGAGCGGCGGGCGGCGCACCGTTTGATCGCCGATCGTACGACCGCCTTCCTCCAGGCGACGCTGCGGAGCGAGTCGGAACCACGCCGGAGCCCCTGGCGCGTCCGGTAGGAGTCGGGTCAATGATTCTTGACATGATGTCAAGGTTTGCATACAGTGGACGTGTCAAACATTCTTTACGTCTCGGGTCGATGGGAGCGGACCATGTCCTCTGAGGAGAAGAGCACAGCACTCATGCTCGGTGTGCTGGTTGCGGTCTACGGCTGGTACTTCGTTGTGGTGGGACGCCGGCTCGGTGAGCTGTCGGTGAGCGAGATCCCATATCGTGGCCCGATGTTGGCGACGGTGATCGCAGTGATCGTGCTCGCCGTCATCGGTCACATTCTGCTGGCGGTGACGGCACCGAGAGAGGCCGGCCGCTCCGACGAGCGCGATCGACTGATCGACCTTCGGGGGGAGTGGATCGGCGGATTCGTGCTCGGGACCGGCACCATCACCGGACTCCTCCTCGCCATGGTGGAAGTCGACTTCTTCTGGATCGCAAACGTGCTGCTCGCCGGCCTGGTCCTCTCAGAGGTCGTCACGTCGGTCGCCAAGTTGGTCTTCTACCGCCGGATGGCGTGAACGTGGTGAAGCCGACCGAGGTCACCAACAAGATCCGCGCTCTACGTTTTGCCGCCGGGGAGATGACCCAGGCCGAACTCGCCGAGCGCATCGGCGTCACCCGGCAGACCGTGATCGCCATCGAGCAAGGCCGGTACTCACCGTCGTTGGAGGTGGCGTTCAAGATCGCCCGCGTGTTCGGCGTACCCCTCGACGACGTCTTCGGCTACCCCGGCTGAAAGCCATGAGGTACCCCCGGTACCGACCGCTTTCGGCGTGTGCTCAAACCTCGGTTCTCGCAGCGTGGTCCAACGCTTCGATGATGAGGTCGAGACCGAACTCGAAGGAGTCGCCGAAGTCGTAGCCGGATTGGAAGACGTGGCCGACGCTGAACTCGACGAGGTTTGGATAGGCGTCGCCGTCGAACATGGCGGCGATGTCCTGGGCCACCTCGGTGAGGGCGCCGGAGTCCTCTGTCGGCAGCGTGGCCTCCTCGAACGCAAACCCGTAGACGAAGCTGTCGAGGATCGCGTAGGCGTGAGCTGTCATCTGGAGCGAAAGGCCACCGCTCCGGAGACAAGCCAACACGGCCTCGTGATGGCCGAGATTCTCCGGTCCGGGTGACGTTCGGGACTCCATCAAGGGTGGAGCCCACCAATGCCGCTTGAGCACCTCGCGTGCAGAGATGCATCGTGTTCGCATCGCCGATTTCCACTCCTGGTCGGCCGCCGGTCGGGCGATCTCGCTGAACACGATCTCGACCATCCCGTCGACGATCGCTTCTTTCGAGGGCACGTGGTGATAGATCGTCATCGGCTTGGTCTCGAGCGCCTCGGCCAACTTTCTGATGGTCAGAGCCTCGATTCCGACCTGGTCTGCCAGCGCCACCGCCCCTCGCAACACCCGTTCTCTGCTGAGGGTCTCTCTTCGTTTCGACTCTGCCACTTTCCCGCCTCCTCCAAAAAGCTGCTTGACACATCGTACTAAGTACGAGTAGGTTCTGTCCATCTTCCCGTACTAAGTACGACAACAGCAGAGAGGCAGCAGCAGACATGCGAACACCAACGAAGGCTCCCACGACCGGATCCGCTCCGACGGCATCGCACACCATGCGCGCGGTCGTCCAGGACACCTATGGCTCCGCCGATGTCCTCCGTCTGGCGGAGATCGATCGCCCCGAGATCGCGTCCGACGAGGTCCTGATCGAAGTCCACGCCGCCGGCGTCGACAGGGGGGTATGGCATCTCATGACCGGGCTGCCCTACCTCGTGCGGCTCGCCGGCTACGGAGTCACGTCTCCCAAGACACGGGTTCCTGGACTCGATGTAGCCGGACGTGTGGCGGCCGTCGGCAGCGCCGTCACCCGTTTCGAAGTGGGCGACGAGGTGTTCGGCATCGCGGTTGGGGCCTACGCCGAGTACGCCGCAGCCAAGGAGACCAAGGTCAGTCACAAGCCGGCCAACCTCACCTTCGAGGAGGCTGCCGTGGCCACCATCTCCGGGATCACCGCCTTGAGCGCACTGGAGGACGTCGCCATGATCCAACCGGGTCAGAGCGTGCTGGTGATCGGCGCGTCCGGTGGCGTAGGCAGCTACGCCGTGCAACTCGCCAAGGCCCTCGGAGGTGTTGTCACCGGCGTGGCGAGCAGCGCCAAGGCCGAACTCGTCCGATCGCTCGGCGCCGATGAGATCGTCGACTACGCAACCACCGACTACCTCGATGGCCGCACGATGTATGACGTGATCATCGACACCGGCGGGCTCAACCCGGTCCGGCGACTCCGCAAGGCGCTGACCCGCTCGGGCAGCCTCGTCATCGTCGGCGGCGAAGGCGGGGGGAAGTGGACCGGGGGCTTCGGACGTCAGGTCCGTGCCACGATCCTGTCCCTGTTCGTGCCTCAGCGCATGGGTGCGTTCATCTCGGAAGAGCACCACCGTCACATCGATCGCCTTGCCGGGCATCTCGAGAGCGGTGCGGTCGTGCCCGCCGTGGGCCGTCGCTATCCCCTCGACGGGGTCCCGGCGGCGATCACCGATCTGGCGGCCGGGAAGGCAGCCGGGAAATCGGTCGTCGTGGTGCGGGCATCTGACGGCGCTCGAGACGAAGGCTGACCCCGATATCGGGCGCCATCGCCAACCCACGACCTGAACCGACCATCTGATGAGAGGAACCGAACAGCAATGAACAGAACGATCTCCGTCACAGAATTCGAAACCACATCGGTGAGGCCCAACCCCGATCAACCGTTCTCGCCTCGGCGAGCGGCGCGCATCGCAGGTGGCTCGTACGTCCTGCTGTTCGCGCTGGCGATCTTCGCCAACTTCCTGGTGCGGGAGCCCCTCATCGAACCGGGCGACGCCGCCGCCACCGTGGCGAACATCTCGGACTCGATCGTGTCCTTCCGGCTGGGGCTGGTCGCCTTCTTGGTGATCTTCCTGCTCGACGTCCTCGTCGCCTGGGCCTTGCACGTCGTGTTCCGTGCCGTCGATCACGACCTGTCGTTGGTGGCTGCGTGGTTCCGGTTGGTCTACTCGGTGTTCCTCGGGGTCGCTCTGGTGTCGTACTTCCAGACGCTGCTGTTGGTCAGCGGGCCCAGCTATCTCCCAAGTGACCAGATCGGCGCCCAGGTGATGCTCGCGATGGAGTCCTTCGACGCCATATGGCTCATCGGGCTCGCAGCCTTCGGCGTCCACCTCGTTCTGCTGGGCGTGCTGGTCCTGCGGTCGGGGTTCGTCCCGAAGCCGCTCGGGTTCATCGTGATGGTGGCAGGGGTGGCGTATGTGACCGACACCGTCGCCCACGCCGTGCTGCCCGACTACGACGCCGTGGCCGGCGTTCTCCTCGCGATCGTGGCCATCCCGTCGATGATCGGCGAGGGGTGGCTTGGACTGTGGCTTGCGTTCACCCGACGGATCCAGCACTGAGCCGTGCCGCCTCGGAGTTCGGTCAGGGCCAAGCGTGACGATCTGGGTGACGTATATGGACAGCGGGTAGCTCGGCCGTCTCTGATGCGGCGTCGCGTTCGGCGAGATGATCGGTCGACATGACCGCGGCGATCGCCACCATCATCACCTCGGCACCGATGGCAAAGACCGGCGCGTAGGACCGGGCGGGATCGTCCCGGAAGCGGTCACGCCCCACGACGGCGTCATCGGCGACGATGTCGCTCGAGTCCGTCGAGGATGAGGTCGAGCCCGAACTCGAACTCGGTTTGGTCGTCGCACCATCCCAGAGTCGAATCCGGGTCGTCGTGTGCGATGTCCGCCAGCATGCCGACGAGGTATGGCAGTTGTGGGGCAAGCGTTTCGAGCGTGGCGTCGCCGGTCTCCCCGGTCTGGTCGCCTTCATCGGGCTGGAACAACTCCTGGCTGAACCCGAGTGCTCGGCTTCCGAGGGCATGCATCGCATGGTGCCCTTGGTCGTTCGTGAATCCACCCTCGATCAGGATCCCCAGTAGAGCGTTCATGTACCTCAAGAGTGTGGGGGTCATCGAGGTTCGGGTCTCGATGACGGCCGGAGCCCATCGGTGGCGGAGCATCACTCGTCGCGCGGTGAGGATCCGATGCCGCATCACCGGGAGCCAATCGGGCTCGCCGGCGACGATCTCGAAGCCGCCCAGTTCTCGTTCGACCTCGGTCAAGAGCGTGTCGACGACGCCGTCGAGAAGAGCCTCCTTGTTCGCTACGTGGTGATAGAGCGACATCGCCTCCACGCCCAGCTCGGCGGCCACCCTCCGCATCGTGAGTGCCTCGATGCCTTCGCGGTCGGCAAGCTCGATCGCCGCCTCGAACACACGGTCGCGGCTGAGCGGGGTTCGGCGCTGAGATCGATCGGCCACCATGACGACACAATACCGTACACAGTAAGGCTTGACAGCCTTACGCTGTACAGGTACCTTACGGCGTACGAAGGAACCAGCGAGGAGGCATCCATGGCAGACCACGTGACACCGGAGGCAGTCGGGCCGGGCGATTTCCAAGACGGCCGGCAGCGCCTGCGATCGGTGTTGATGAACGCCATCGTCCAGGAGGAGTACGGCCCCCCCGATGCCATGGAGCTTCGTCGGGTCGAGGTGCCGATTCCCGATGCCGATCAGGTTCTGATCCGGGTCGCGGCGGCCTCCCTCAACATCTACGACTGGCACATGACGACCGGTATGCCCTTCATGGCCCGTGCCGCCGCCGGGCTCACAAAGCCAAAGCGCCCCATTCCCGGTGCCGACGTCGCGGGCGTGGTCGAGGCCGTCGGGTCGAAGGTCACCCGATTCCGGGTCGGTGACGAGGTCTACGGTGACATCGGGTCCGGAGCGTTCGCAGAATATGCGGTCGGGAAGGAAGGTGCGTTGGCTCACAAGCCCGCGGAGGTCACCTTCGTGCAGGCCGCAGCCGTACCCTTGGCCGGGCTGACGGCGCTTCAGGGTGTGCGGGACGTCGGCCGGATCCAACCCGGTCATCGGGTGATCGTCAATGGGGCGTCCGGGGGAGTGGGCACCTTTGCCATCCAGGTGGCCAAGGCGTTGGGAGCCGAGGTGACAGCAGTTTGCAGTGCAACGAAGGTCGACATGGCCCGGTCGCTCGGGGCCGACCGTGTGATCGACTATTCGAGCGAGGACTACACCCGGTCCGAGCGCGGATACCAGATGTTGTTCGACAATGTCGGGAACCGTCCGTGGGCAGAGATCAGTCGAGTGCTGGTGCCGGACGGCATCGTCGTGAGCACAACCGGTCCGAAGCTCGATTGGTTCGGGCCGCTGCGCCACCTCTTGGCGCGGAAGGGTGCATCCCTGCTGGGCTCCAAGCGTTTCACCTGGTTCACGGCCCACGTCGACGCCGAAGATCTCGAGTTCCTGTCCGGCTTGCTCGCGAGCGGAGCAGTCACGCCGGTGATCGAGACGACGTACTCGCTCGCCGACGTGCCAGAGGCGATGCAATACCTGAGCGAGGGTCATGCTCATGGCAAGCTAGCGGTGGTTCCGTGACGGGCGACAGTCATGCGTCGAAAACATCGATGAGGGCAGTGATCCGGGACCGGTACGGACGAAGCGACGTTGTGCGCGTCGGCACTGTTCCCAAGCCGGAGCCGAACGACGGGGAAATCCTCGTGACGGTCAGAGCTGCATCGGTCAACACCGCCGACATCGATCATCTCCACGGTCGACCATGGGCGGCCCGAATCGGCACCGGGCTGCGGACGCCCAGGAGTCGAGTGTTGGGTCTCGATGTCGCCGGCGTGGTCGAGGGCGTCGGCCCAGGTGTCACCGAATTCGCACCGGGCGAGGAAGTATGGGCGGACATGTTCGCCGGCGGGTTCGGCGCCTTCGCCGAACACGTGTGTGCGAAGCAGAGCGTCTTCGCTCCCAAGCCCATCGGGGTTTCATTCGAGGATGCCGCAACAATTCCACACTCTGGGGTTTTGGCCATCCAGGGCCTCAGGGGAAAGGGCGGAGTCCGCGCCGGGCAGAGGGTTTTGATCAATGGCGCCGGCGGATGTGTCGGGCCGCTTGCCATTCAGATCGCCAAGTCGTGGGGCGCAGAGGTGACCGGTGTCGATCACTCCGGGAAGCTCGACCTGATGCGATCAGCCGGTGCCGATCATGTGTTCGATTTCACCGCGGAGGACGTCACCAGAAACGGAAAGCGGTACGACTTCATCCTCGACATCGCCGCCAATCGTGGAGTCCTGGCATACCGGCGTTCGCTGGCCCCAGGTGGATCATATGTCCACATCGCCCGAAGCCTCCTCGGCTTCTTCCTCGCTGTGATTCTGGGCGGGTTGGCGTCGCTGTTCAGCAGCAAGCGGATCGGGGTATTCCCCTGGTCCCCGAGCCGACGGCAGGATCTCGCCGAGCTGGGCCGGCTCCTTCAAGAGGGTGAGCTCGAGCCGATCATCGATCAGCGATACCCGATCGACCTGGCCCCAGAGGCGTTGGCCCGGATCGAACAGGGTGAAGCGCGGGGCAAGCTCGTCATCGTGATGTGACGACACGTCACATGTGGATGCGCGATAGCCTCGATCTGTGGGCTTCCGTGACGAGCGAACAAGCAGTGTGTCCTCGGACTGGCGTCAGACGGTTCGAACGCTGAGCGAGCGGCCGGGGGAGGCGCTGTCTGCCGCCGAGCTCGACACGCTCGCCGACGGTTTGTTCTGGACCGATCGTCTTCAGGACTCGATCGCGGCGAGACGAGACGCCTACGCCCGGTATGTGGCCGCTTGCGATGACGAGGGTGCTGCGATGGCCGCGTGGCGACTGTTCTACGAGCACTGGTTGGTGGGCGAGGTTGTCGTCGGTCGTACCTGGCTCGAACGCGCCAGATCGCTGATCGGCGATCGCCTATCTGCGCCCGCAGGCTGGGTGTCGATTGCAGACGCCGATGTAGCCATGGCCGAAGGCGAGCCGGGCGTCGCGGTTCGACACGGGCAGGAGTCCATCGAGGTGGCCCGAAGGATGTCGGACCCGAATCTCAAGGCTATGGCGTTACAGGCGACCGGCCGGGCCGAGGTGATGTACGGCGAGTCTTCGTCGGGACTCCACAAGCTCGACCAGGCGATGATCCTGGTCATAGGCAACGACCTCGACCCGCACTACACGGGTTGGGTGTACTGCAACGTCATCGCCACCTGCCACGCGATCGCCGACCTGCGTCGCGCCAACGAGTGGAGCGATTCGGCCATGAAGTGGTGCACCAGCCTGCGGGACGGGTTGCTGTATCCAGGGCTCTGTCGGGTGTACTCGGCCGAACTCGCGGCGCTTCGCGGTGACTGGGCCGGCGCCGAATCGTCCGCCCGGCGAGCGTGCGAGGATCTTCTCGCTCATGACGAGCGATACGCCGGCGCCGCCCACTACACGGTCGGCGAGCTCGCCAGGCTGCGCGGTGTGTTCGACGAGGCCGAAACGTTCTATGAGCGGGCTCACCAACTCGGATACCTTCCGCAGCCCGGTTTGGCACTCATGCGCTTCACCCAGGGCAAGGAGTCTGAGGCACTCCAAGCCCTGAGGTCGGCTCTCCGGCCCGGACCCTCCGCTCCGCTGTCGCGGGCGAGGCTCGTATCCGCGATGGCCGAAGTGGCGGTGGCCATGGGTGACGCAGAGCTGATCGAACTAGCCGGAACCGAGATGGAGCGACTGTCCGCCACCGTCGGCAGCAGGGTCGTGGCATCGATGGCGCAGTCGGTCGCGGCGTGGATCGACGCATGGAAGGGGTCGCCAGAAGACGCTCTCGAGCGCATGCGCGTGGCACTCGGAGCGTTCGCCGAGCTTCGGCTTCCGTACGAGGCCGCCCGGGAACGCGTGCACATCGGGACGGTCGCCCGACGGATCGGCGATGAAATGACGGCTCGGATGGAGTTCTCCGCGGCCCGCAGGTTGTTCGAGGAATTGGGTGCGCACGTCGACCAGCGTGCCGTCTCTGCGGTGCTGGACGAACTCGACGGCCGGGCGCAGGGTGACGCCTCTTCCCAGGGCCTCACCGCACGTGAGGTCGACGTGCTGCGGCTGGTGGCCGCCGGCCACACCAATCGGGAAGTGGCGGAGGCACTGTTCCTCAGCCGTCACACGGTGGCCCGGCATCTCGGCAACATCTACACCAAGCTCGGCGTGGGTTCCCGGGCCGCGGCCACCGCCTGGGCCTACGATCGGGGACTCCTGCGAGGAACCGGCAGCGCCGGCTGACGGCCATGGTCAATCTCGACCATGGCCCGTCTGACGAATGGTGCATTCGGGCGATGCGTGACAACGCGGCCGCGACGTACGTTCCCCGGCATGACGACCAACGAGACGTTCCAGATTCCGCTCGAGGCCGCCGAGGTCTACGAGGCGAAGTTCGTACCGTCGATCTTCGCCGAATGGGCTCCGCACATCCTGGAGGCGGCCGGCGTGTCCCCCGGGGAGGATGTGCTCGACGTCGCATGCGGCACGGGCATCGTCGCCCGCACTGCTGCGGGCATCGTTGGGCCCGAGGGCTCGGTGATCGGCGTCGATCTCAACGAGGCGATGCTGGCCGTGGCGCGCCGAGTGCGCCCAGACCTGGACTGGCGGCAAGGATCGGTCGACGACCTGCCGTTTCCTGATGACACCTTCGATGCTGCCGTGTGCCAGATGGCCCTCATGTTCTTCCCTGATCGGCGACGCGCCTTCCAGGAGATGACTCGGGTGACTCGACGGTCGGGCCGCGTCGCGGTGGTGGTACCGGCGGCGCTCGACCAGCAGCCGGCCTACCGGCTGTTCGTCGACATCGCCGCCCGGCATGCTGGGGAGGATGCGCGTGCCCTCCTCTCGACCTATTGGAACTGCGGTGACCCAGACGAACTCGTCGGCATGATGGCGCAGGCGGGACTGACCGTGGTCGATCGGCGCTCCCGCACAGGTACTGCCCGGTTCGATGGCGCTGAGGACTTCGTGGCGACCGAGGTGGAGGGATCTCCGTTGGCCGAACGCATCGATGATGCGACCTACTCGAACCTCCGTCGCGAGGTGGCACATGAGATGGGTGACTACACAACGAGCTCGGCAGGTTTCGAGATCCCGCTGGTGTGTCACATCCTTGCCGCCCGGGTGACCTGAAGCGGGGGCCCACGCGCTCCCAAGCGATGCACCGGCCGAGCTGTTCCTACGACGTGACCGCCCGGTAGTCGTCCAGCACCGCGTCGAATCGGTCGCTCCAGCCGCGCACCGGGCAGCCTGTGGCGTGATCGGCGAGACGATCGAGGTGAGCGTGCCAGCCCGCCCCATACCCCGTTCCCATCGACCGGGGAAGCCCGATGTGTTCGAGATCGAGTTGCGTGTCCGTCCCGCTCGGCGTGAGCTCGAATCTGACGATGCTCTCGGGCTCGCCCTCGATGAGCCAGGTGTACTCGAGGAGCCGTGGCGGATCCCACGCAGTCACCCGACCTTTCACCGGACCGTCGTCGAAATCGACGGTGACGGTTCCGCCCTCCTCAGGTTCTATCGACCCCGCTTCCAGCCAGACCTCCAGGTCCTCGGAGTCGGTGAGCGCCTTCCACACCTCGTCCATGGGCGCCGCCAGAACCCGTCGAAAACGGACCGAAACGCGGCCGTCCGCGGCGTCGATCACCTGACCGAGGTCGGCAGAGCGTGTGATTTCGTCGGTCATGAGTGTGCCTCCACGTGTTCGGCCAGACGGTCGAGTCTGGTTGTCCAGAACCGGCGGTATCGCTCGAGCCACGCGTCGAGTTCGGCGAGTGGCGCCGGATCGAGGCGATAGACCCGTCGTTGTGCGTCCACGCTCACGTCCACCACATGTGACTCTCGCAGCAGTCGGAGGTGTCGTGAGACGGCCGGGCGCGAGACGGGGAACATATCGGCGATGGTGCCGGCATCGAGCGGTCCCGCCGCGAGTTCCTCGATGATCGTGCGCCTGATGGGGTCCGCAAGGACGGTGAACAGATCCATCCGGGTAGCGTAACACATCCGTTAATTAACAGAACCCTGACATACCCTGGCAGTCAGCGCGTCGCCCGGCTGCGGTATACGCTCCCACCATGGCGACGGAACATCTCACTCGAATCTTTCGGCACAACCACTGGGCGAACCGGCTGCTGATGGGCACCTGCGCAGATCTCGACCAGGGTCAGCTGGCCACTGCAGTGGAGGGAACCTACGGGGCCCTTGGACCGACGCTTGCCCACCTTGCGGTGGGTGAGGCCTCCTACGTCTGGCGATTCGACCAGACCTCGGATCGATTCCGGTGGGACGATGGCGACCCGATTCCGCCGATGGACGTGCTGGCCGGTGAGCTCGACCGATCCGGACGGCGATTGACGGAGTTGGCCGGGTCGGTGCCAGATGACCACGAAGTCGTGTACGAAGTGGAGGGAGAGGAACGACGTTGGCCGGCCTGGGTGGTGCTGGGCCAGGCCATCGACCACGGTCGTGAACACAGGTCGCACGTCGCCACCATCCTCACGCAGCTCGGCATCGAGCCACCCGACATGGACATGTGGACCTACGGCGAAGCAGTCCTCGCCGGGAAGACCGACTGATGTGCGAACCGCTCGGATCGGACTCGAAGTCTCCGAGCAGGACGGATCAGTGGATCTGCGCGGTGTAGATCTTGCCCCAGGCGGCCTCGAGTAGCTCGTGTTGGAGCTCGTTGAGAGCCCGGGCGATTGCGATCTCCTCGCCGATCACCGGACGCGGGTCATCGGCCGGGTTGCGCCGTGAAGACCCGGTGCATTCGAAGTGATCGCCGCGCAGGTCGAGCTTGGCGACCGCCTTCGTGTCGTCTGCGTCCTCGTAGAGATGGATCGACAGGGTGACGTCCTTTTCCACGCTTCCTCCTCTGTTCGTCATCAGAACGTACGGCCGCGGCCGAGCCTGCGGGAGGGTCGTCAGTCCCCAACCGTTCCGACGTCGTGGCCCTTTTGATGGGACCAGTGGAGCCTGGCAGCCCGCTCCTCGAGGTACCGGCGCTCGACGAAGCTGGAGGTGCCTCGGGCCGCCTCCAGATAAGATCGACGGGCGCCGTCGTCATCGTTGGCCAGCTCCAGGAGGTGGCCGCGAACGGCTTCGAGACGATGGGTGTGGGTCATGCGAGCGTCGTGGTCGATCGTGCCGAGCAAGGCCAGTCCCGCCCGGGGGCCGTGCACCCTGGCCAGCGCGACCGCGCGGTTCAGCGTCACGATCGGGCCGGGCGAGACCCGCTCCAGGACGTCGTACAAGGCGAGAATCTGAGGCCAGTCGGTGTCGGAGGCGTGCATTGCTTCGTCGTGCACCGCGGCAATCGAGGCCTGGATCTGATAGGGGCCGATGGCGCCTCTGCCGAGCGTTCCTTCCAGGAGCGCTACGCCTTCGTCGATGAGCGCCTGATCCCAGAGAGCACGGTTCTGTTGCTCGAGCGGGACCAGTGCTCCGTGGTCGTCGATGCGTGCGGGTCGCCGGGCCTCCGTCAACAGCATCAAGGCCAGCAATCCCGCGACCTCTGCCTCGTCGGGTACGAGCACGTGAAGCAGGCGGGTCAATCGGATCGCCTCGGCCGTCACATCCGGTCGGTGCAGATCGGGACCCGATGTGGCGGTGTATCCCTCGTTGAACAAGAGGTACAGAACCTGCATGACGACGTCGATGCGGGAGTTCATCTCGGCTGACGAGGGCAGCTCGAACCTGGCTCCCGCTTCTCGGATCTTCTGTTTCGCCCGACTGATGCGCTGGGCCATGGTGGCCTCTGGCACCAGGAATGCGCCGGCGATCTCCGCAGTCGTCAGGCCACCGACGGCCCGCAATGTGAGCGCGAGCTGTGACGGCGAGCTCAGCGACGGGTGGCAGCAGAGGAACAACAAGGCCAGCGTGTCGTCGCGGTGGCCCGCCGTGTTCGGGGAAGTCTGGCCCTGCATCGCAGCCTTGTCCTCCCGTCGGCGCCTGGCGTCGTCGCTTCGCCACTCGTCGACCAGGCGACGTGAGGCCACGGTTGTGAGCCACGCCCTGGGGTCCTTGGGGATGCCGTCATCCGGCCACTGGCGATGGGCCGCGAGCAGCGCCTCCTGCACGGCGTCCTCGCATCGGTCGAACTGCCCGTGTCTGCGAATCAGGGCGCCCAGGACCTGCGGCGCCAGGCGGCGCAGCAGGTCCTCGGCCTCGTGGCTAGGGGTCACATCTCTACGGAGGCGTCCATCACCCGACGCACCTCCAGGGGACGTTCTGTGAAAGCAACGGCCTCAGATGCGATTTCCAAGGCGCGGGCCTCGCTTTCAACGTCCACGATCCAGTAGCCGGCGAGTGCCTCCTTCGACTCGGCGAACGGACCATCGGTCGCGACGGGTGCGCCATTTCGAAACCGCACGGTTGTTGCTGCGCCGGCCAATGCCTGACCGTCCACGTGTTCACCCGACTCCCTCAGCTCCTGGTCCATCTTTCCCATGAACATCTGACGCTCCGTGACCCATTCGGGTGGCTTGCCGGCCCACGAGTCGTCGCCGAACAACATGATCATGTACTTCACAGGTCTTTCTCCTGTCCTCTGGGCACCCGGTGTGGGCACTCTCACCTTACGGTCGGAGCCACGGATCGCCATCTCGACATCGCGCTTCTTTTTCTCTAGGACCCAGAGCACAGCGCCGTCACGGTGCACTGCCCGGTAGCCTGCCCGGCGTCGCAGAGAGAGTGAGACATGCCGCAGGTTTCGGTCAACGGGGTAGAGATCCACTACGAGGACGTGGGCGATGGACCGCCCGTTCTGATGCTCTCGGGGCTAGGGGGTGCCGCCCGGAGTTGGGGGCCGAACATCGATGCGTTCGGAGAGCGATTCCGGGTGATCGCCGCCGACCACCGGGGCACCGGATCGTCATCACGTCCTGACGACGGGTACACCATCGAAGCACACGCCACGGACATGGCCGAGCTCCTCCGCTTCGTGGGCACCGGACCTGCGCACATCGTGGGATCGTCCACGGGCGGCGCCATCGCCCAGATGATGGCGCTCGAGCATCCCGACGTGGTCCGGAGCATCACGCTGGTGTCGTCATGGGCGAGAGACGACGAGTTCTTCCGCCAGCAGTTCGCCGTCCGGAAGCGGGTCCTGCTCGAGCTCGGGCCCCAGGCCTACGCGGACACCAGCGCCCTCTTCCTGTTCTCGCCGGAGTTCTTCGCAACCGATCCCGGTGCCGTGCGGGCGTGGCGCGAGCGTTCGTCGAGCGATCCGGGCGCGGTCGAGATCATGGCGAAGCGGATCGACATGATCCTCGCCTTCGACGTGTGGGATCGTCTGCCCGACGTCGGTGCACCGACCTTGGTATTGGTGGGTGCGGCAGACGGGTGCACGCCTCCGCACTATTCGAGACAGATCGCATCGAGGATTCCCGAGGCCCGACTGGAGGTGATCGAGGGTGGGCACCTCATTTACAAGGAACGACCCGGAGAGTTCCGATCCGTCGTGATGCGATTCCTCGATTCGGTGGCCGGCTGAGGCGTCGCCGACGTTCCTGGACCGCTCGACGGGTGCGCTCAATGCCCCGTATGGTCTGTGGTCGTAGATGGAGCCCAGAATGACGCCCTACATCTGTCGCACGTGCGGAGTCCAGGTCGCCGCCCGGGATGCCCCGCCAGAGGCATGCATGATCTGCACCGATCCGCGGCAATACGTGGGTTGGAGCGGCCAGCTGTGGGCGACGCTCGAAGAGCTCGCCGCAGAGGGCCATCGAACGGTGATCCGAGCGGAAGAGACAGATTTGTACGGCATCGGCGTGGAACCTTCCCTTGGCATCGGACAGCGTTCGCTTCTCATAAAGGGCTCGGAAGGCAACTTGCTGTGGGACGTGCCGGGATTCGTCGACGAGCACGCGTTCGAGGCGGTGGCGCGTCTTGGCGGCCTGGCCGCCGTGTCGGTATCCCACCCTCACTTCTACGGGGTCATGGCCGAGTGGGCGGACGCCTTCGACGTGCCCGTTGTGTTGCCCGAGGTCGACCGGCGTTGGGTCACGAGCAGTCCGAACCGGCTCGAGCTGTATGGCGACAGGTTCCGCATCGATCCCGACATCCAGCTGGTTCGGTGCGGCGGCCACTTCCCTGGAAGCGCAGTGGCGCACTGGACCGGCGCCGCCGACGGTGCCGGAGTGCTCCTCACGGGAGACTCGGTGACCGTCGTCCCGGACCGGGCCTGGGTGAGCTTCATGTGGAGCTATCCCAACCTCATCCCCCTCGATGCAACAGAGCTGTCTCGTATCGACGCGGCCCTGGCGCCGCTCGAATACGAGCGGATCTACGGCGGATGGTGGGGACGAGTCGTCGATGCAGACGGCGCACGGGTCGTAGCGCGTTCGATCGAACGCTATCGGATCGCCATCAGCGACACCCGTGCGCTGGAGCCCTGAGAGCCCAGAAGCCCGCTCAACCGGCCCGCGAGGTCCGGCCTGGGTCCTGGCGATAGAACCTCGACAACACGTCGTACACATCAGGATTGGCCTCGCGAAGCGCGGCCGACTCGAGAAAGAAGGCCTCGGTCGCCACCGCGAACAGTTCCTGACGGTTGGTGGCTGCGTAGAGACGCATGGGGGTCTCGATGGCTCCCGCCCGGATAGACCGAAGCGTGCCATCGAGCGTGCGTGCGAACGCCTGCGCGGCGGGTCGCGACCCCAGCGGAGGGAGCCCGTCGGAGGATCCGTCCGCCATGTCGATCTTGTGGGCGAACTCGTGGATGATGACCGACGTCGTTGCCTCCCCGTCGGACTCGGCGACCACGCGGTCCCACGCAATCCTCACCGGTCCGTGGAGCATCGACTCACCGAGGATGCACGCCACCCCCTCGCTGACGACCGCTCCGTCCCGGTGCCGGGTTGTCT
The DNA here is from genome assembly GCA_963785075.1 of uncultured bacterium. Lineage (GTDB taxonomy): Bacteria > Actinomycetota > Acidimicrobiia > Spongiisociales > ZC4RG35 > JAOUGY01. Next base: position 568,183 of record CAWATW010000006.1, on the reverse strand, counting down.
TCGTCACCGATGTCGGGGCGAGGATGATGCTCGTCACGTCCGAGAGATAGCCGAGCCCGAGGTTCACCGTGAGCAGGCAGGCGTGACAGGCTACCACTGCCCGCATGGAGGCGGTCACCGGCAGGTCGTCCACGGACTCCCAAAACCGCGTGCGGTCGAGTGTGCGCGCCTGTTCCACGAGTCGCTCTCGATCGACGTCGTCGAGGTGTCTCCATCTGGTCGCACAGGCAGCTGCCATCCGCTCCCACTCGTCCGAGGACCCGATCCGAGCTCGTCCGCCCTCCTTCACCTCGGCGCAACTCTGCGCGGATCGCCGCGCAGGTGGGGCAGGGCTCGTTTGGTCATCGTGACTCCGTTGAGTGTCGGGTAGGGGCGGCCGGCGATGTGGCCGACCGCCCGGTTCTCATCAGCCTTGGGCCAGGGTGGCCTGGACTTCGGTGGTGGCATCACCCCGCTGCAGGGTGAGTGTCACCACATCTCCGGGCTGATTGGCACGAATGATGGCAGCAAGCTCGGCGAATGACTCGATCGGTGTGCCATCGATGTCGATGACCAGGTCCCCGTCTCGAAGCCCGGCCTGCGCAGCGGGACTCCCAGGCTCCACGCTCGTGATGACGGCCCCGGCCCGACCGAGAGTGGTATCGGTCCCGGTGACGCCGAGGAATGCGGTCTCGATGGATTCTCCGTCGACGAGACGATCCGCGATCTCCTTGGCACGCGTGATCGGGATCGCGAATCCGACACCATCGTTCCCGCCGGACTGCGAGAAGATCTGATCGTTGATGCCGATCACACGCCCGTCCCGATCGGCGAGTGCGCCACCCGAGTTCCCCGGGTTGATCGGCGCATCGGTCTGGATGAGTTCGTTGATCGATCCGTTCGGTGACGCGATCGCCCTCGAGGTGCTGCTGATCACACCCGCCGTCACCGTCTGATCGAGTCCGAACGGGCTCCCGATTGCGATGGCTATCTGGCCGGGGCGAAGCTCTTCGTCGAGCGCCAGGGGAGCGGCGACCAGGCCGTCTGCCTGGATCGACACGACGGCAACGTCGCTGGCCGTGTCCGCACCGAGCACTGTCCCGTCGACACGAGACCCGTCTGCGAGTTGGACGACGACCTGGTCGGCCGTTCCCACCACATGGGCGGCCGTCAGGATCAGACCGCTCGAGTCGTAGACGATGCCGGACCCGAGACCCTCTCCGGTCTCGATCTGCACCATCGACGGCGTGAGCGCGGCGGCGACATCGGCCACGGGCTCTTCTGTCGAGATCACCGGTGCATCTGACGCCGCCGCCCCGGCCGCCGCCATGCTCGAGGGCGTGGTCGCGAGCTGCGTGCCGGGCTCGGTGGAGACCCGGCCGAGGCCAAACGCACCGACTGCCAGTCCGGCGGCCAGCACGATGGCCCCTACGTTGCGGCGGGCGACACCGGTGCGTCGGGTCGGAGATTCGCTCGGCTCGGCGGGTGGCTGGACGGTGTCGGCCGTTGCACCCATCACCGCAGTGCTGCTGGGTGATTCGAGATGTTCCATGGTCTCTGCCTTCCGCGCTCGAGGGGCCCGTCGACTTCGGTATACGGCTTGCGGCATAAGTCGGGTCTAAGTCGCAGCTGTGGGGCTTCTCAGGATGGGTCGCTGCACGTACGGCGATGGGCTCGACCCCTTGGTCATGCAACGCCTACGCAGGGCGCCCTCGAGCTCGGGTGCGGCGCCGGGCTATTCCCATGTCTCGGCGGCGGTCGCGTGCGCCCGGAACCATCGGGCGGCGAGGCCGGCGACCATGTCGAGGGTGCCCGGTTCCTCGAACAGATGGGTTGCTCCTGGCACCACCTCGATCAGCACCGGAGCCGACATGAGCGCGACTGCCTCCTGATTCAGATCGATGACAGGCTGATCCTCTCCGCCCACGATCAACAGGGTGGGTGCCCGGACGTGCGACAGGGCGTCGCCGGCGAGATCTGGCCGGCCGCCGCGTGAGACGACCGCTGTGATGTCGCCGGGTCGTTCGGCGGCTGCCATCAGGGCGGCCGCCGCTCCCGTGGACGCCCCGAAGAGTCCCATGGGCCGCTCGGTTCGTGCGCGTGTCCAGTCCACGACCTGGACGACTCGACGTCCGAGCAGGGGGATGTCGAATCGATGCTCCCTGGTGATCGAATCGACTCGTTCCTCCCGATCGGTGAGGAGATCGAGGAGCACAGTCTGGAGGCCGGAACGCTGGAGGACCTCTGCCACATGGCGGTTGCGGGGGCTGTGACGACTGCTCCCACTGCCGTGGGCGAAGATCACGATGCCGGCTTCGGGGTCCTCAGGGCCGGCGATGTCGGCATGCAGCGTCGTGCCATCTCGGAGGTGGATGGCGGTCGCACCGGTGCTCGACAGACGTTTCACACCTCGACTATCGCGCTCGGGCAGAAGGGGCGCCCGGGCCATTCGACAGTTGAAGCCGGAGTGCGGGTGTCAGGCGACCCGTGGGGTGGCGACGGTCTTGATGTCGTTGGTCCGCAGCACGTACCTGAACCAGACGAGAGTCCCGAGGGCGGCGGTGCCGACCACGGCGGACGTCGTCGCCGTCTTGGCGGCGAGATAGACCTCGAGGGGCTGGCTCACCAAGAGCCACGCGGTGACGGCGGCGTTGAGCAACTGGACGAATCCCCACAAGACGGTCACGCGGGCGAAGAACTGGCGAATCGCCGGATGTGACTCGAACCACTCGGGCATGGGAAGGAAGTCTGCGACGAGCTTGGTGGCCAGCGGACGCCCGGCGGGCACCGAGATGAGGAATGCGACGGCGAGGACGACAGCGCCGATGGTCGGCTGGAGGAAGTAGACGAACACACTGCCGCTCAGCATCGAGATGACTGTGCGAGCCGTCAGACCGACGGCGCCGATCAACAGGGCGGCAGGGACTTGCTGCCGCCTGCCAACACGGAGAGCGACCGTGCCCCACGACCACACGAGCGCTGCGATGACCCCACCCCACATCCCGAGCAGCCACATTGCGAGGTAGAAGATCCCAACGGGACCGAGGATTCCGTGGATGAGGTTGGGGAGGCCCTGTCGGGCGACTGCGCGCAGTCGCGGCAAACTGATTTCAGGGGTGTTCAAAGGAGCTTCCTGGAAGGGGACCGGCCGTGGGGTGCAGTCGGGCACACTCAGCGTACACGCACCGGACCGAATGTGGTATTCAATTCGGTGAATATCTCAGGGACGAGCCTCGCGAGAGCGAGGTCGATCGAGTTCGAGTCGGTGTCGAATCCATCCCGCCGCCGTATCGATCGCCCGTGCAGACGCCGGATCGCGAGGGACGACCACCGGCCAGACGTGATACATGTCCGCTTCGATCACAAGGGTCGCCTCGACTCCTTGCTCCTGGGCGCGGCTCACGAGGCGGGTGGAATCCTCGAGGATCATCTCGACACCCCCTGCCATCACCAGGAGCGGCGGGAGACCCGTGAGAACTGCATAGAGCGGGGACGCGTAAGGGTTCGTGGCATCTGCGCCCCCGAGATACTCGAGGGCGGGGCGCCCCGCCATCGCCGGCAGATAGTCGGTGCTCGCATTGGAGTCGATCGTCGACGCGGTGTTTGCGAGATCGACCCACGGGGAGAACAGCACGGCTCCAGACGGAAGTGGTGCGCCCTCGTCGCGGAGGCGCACCAACAGCGCCGTTGCGAGTCCCCCGCCGGCGGAATCGCCCACGAGGACCAGCTTCGACGGGGCGTGCCCATCGGCCAGCAATCCGAGGTAGCACGCACGCGCATCGTCGAGTGCGGCAGGGAAGGGGTGGCGGGGCGCCAGTCGATAGTCGGCCGAGAAGGCATCGACTCCGGCTTGGAGGGCGAGTCGTGCGATGAACGGTCGCTCCATCCGCGGATTCCCCATGACATAGCCGCCTCCGTGGAAGTACAGGATGGTTGACCGCTGCTGAGGCCGGTCACGTATGCGAATCCATTCGCCGTCGACCCCGCCCGACCGACCCGGCTCGACTCGAAAGCGGCGTCTCGACGCCAGTGGCATCGGCGAGGTGATCACCACATCGGACCACGGCGTCGGGTCGTCGTGTTTCATCGCAGATCTGATGATGGCGGCGAGCACCGCCCTCCGTGTCTCGGCGGTCCACGACCAGCCGGCAACCAGTGGGCCCCGCAGCAGCCGCCGGGCGATCGCCAGCGCGAACGCCGCCAGAGCCACCATCGAGAGACGCAGGAACCGCCAGAGTGCCGCCATGGCCGGCATCGTGCGGTAGGGGAGCGTCCATCGCTAGGGCACTGTTGCCGGTTCTGGCTTGCGTTCGCAGTGCGGTGCCTCGGTGCTTGGGCATGTGGACTCTTGCGGGTTGCACACGGATGCCGGGAGCATTGACGGCATGGGCATATCGGAATCGTCGGCACCTCCCGCTCGGAGTCGGACGAGGCAGCTTGCCGCCTATGTGGTTGCGCTGTCCGTGGCCGGGCTCCTCGCCGCCACGGCGCCGGAGGCGTGGCCCGAAGGTGCAGCGACGATTCGCGTTCGGTTGCACAGCGCCACCACCGAGTTAGAGGTGGTGGTGGGTGACACGACCCCGGTTGGCGTGGACGCCGGAGCGGTTGCGATCCTCGTTCGCGATGGTGTCCCCGCGTCCGGCGTTGTGACAGTGGAACTGGTCGGGCCGGATGTCTCGCCTGCACTCGTAGACATCGAGTTGTCCGACGGCAACGTCGAGGCGATCCCTGTCCTGAAGGCCGAACGTGACTCCGTGACTGCAGCGCGGCGTCCGCCCCACGACGCCGGTGTTGCGTTGGGCCTGCTCGGCCTCGCCGTGGTCCTCTGGATCACCGAGACGGTCCCGCTGTGGGTGACCGCCCTTTCGATCCCTGTGGTATTGGCGGCGACGGGTACTGCTTCCGCCACCGACGCGCTCGCTCCGTTCTTCCATCCGATCATTGCCCTGTTCTTCGGTGGCTTCCTGATGGCTGAGGCCATGAAACGGGTCCGGCTCGACCACCTGGCCGCCATCACCCTTGTGGCGTGGTTGGGCAAGAGCCCCCGTCGGCTCGTGTTCGCACTGATGGCGGTCTCGGCCTTTCTCTCCATGTGGATGTCGAACACCGCCGCCGCTGCGGTGCTGGTGCCCATCGCTCTGGCGGTGACGCGACCGATGGAAGACGTCGGATACTCCAAGACCGCTGTGCTGGGCATCGCATACGCCGCCACGATCGGCGGGGTGGGAAGCGCCATCGGCACCCCGGCCAATCCACTGGCGATCGAGTTCCTCGAGTCGGTCGGAGGACACAGCGTTGGCTTCGTCGAGTGGTTCGCGTACGGGCTTCCGATGGTTGTGGTGATGCTTCCGGTGATCGGTCTGTATCTGTGGCGGCGCACCGGAACACGGGTCGACGCCGCGCGATTCGACGCCGTGCGGGCGGCGGCGGTGGAGGAGCGACGGCGCGCGGGCAAGGTGGCCAAGGATCAGGTCATCGTGCTGGGCGTGTTTGCGACGGTGATGCTGGTGTGGCTCAGCCAGGAGTGGCACGGAGTCGACACCGGAGTCGTGGCCATCGGAGGAGCGCTGGCGCTCGGAGCGCTCGGCAAGCTGGAGACATCCGATCTCGGGAGGATCTCCTGGTCCTCGCTGCTCACCTTCGGCGGGGGACTGACCCTGGGAGTCTTTCTCACGGAATCCGGCAGCTCCGATTGGCTCGCCACCCGACTCGGTGGATTGGATTTCGTGTCGGGATGGACAGGGGTGGCGATCGTGGCAGTGGCGGCACTCGGCCTCACCACCGTGGCGTCGAACACCGCGACGGCCGCAGTGATGGTCCCCCTCGCCATTCCGCTCGCCGGGATGTTGGGCGTTTCGCCCGTGCTCCTCGTGGTCGTGGTGGCGGTCGCCTCATCGATCGACTTCGCGTTGGTGATCGGTACTCCACCGACGTTGATCGCCTACTCCACGGAGCTCTTCTCGGTGCGGGAGATCTTCAGGTTGGGGATCGTTCTCGACGTCATCGGCGTCGTCGCGCTCGTCACGATCGTGGTCAACGTCTGGAGGCTTCTCGGGGTCGTGTGATGACAACCGCGCGGGTGCGGTGCTCGTCAGGCGACGCTGAACACCGGCCACACATCCGGAACCCCTTTGAGGGTGTGCGTTCCGCGATCGACGAACTCGAAGCCGGAGCCGACGACGAGATCCTTGACGGTTCGCGAAACCATGACGTCGCCCAGGCCGCCGAGCGCGACGATGCGGGCACCTATGTCTACCGCGAGTCCGGCTATGCGACCATCCGCGCTCTCGATCTCGCCTGTGTGGAGTCCGGTCCGCACTTCGAGTCCGAGCCGGCGAGCCTCGGTCACGATCGACTGAGCACACCGGATCGCGCGGGCCGGCCCGTCGAATGTGGCGACTGCTTCATCGCCCTGGGCATCGATGAGGACACCGCGAAACCGCGCCACCTCGCTCGTGACCATGGCTCGTTGCCGCTGCAACAGATGAGACCAGGCCCGATCTCCCAACTCCACCGCCTTTGCCGTCGAGTCGACGATGTCGACGAACAGGACCGTGGCCAGAGCTCGATGCAACATTCGCTCGCTCCGAACTCCGGTCGCGGCGGTACACGCAGAGTGTGGGCACGCGGATGCTGGGCAGCACGTCCGTGGTGTCCATCTGCGTGTTCATGCGCATGAGGTGGGCGGCCGCGCTCGGGCTCGATCCCATTCGGAAGTACCTGGCCACCCATCGCCGAAATGCCTCATCGTGGATCCGGCTCGGCGCCGTCCATGTCGGAAGGTACTCGGGGTCGCCGAAGTGCTTCTCCACGAACTCGGTCTCCGCCCGCCGTTTCACGGGGTCGAGCGCCCAGGGGTACTCCTGTGACGGGATTCGCTTGGCGTGGCTGCTCACGAGGATCAGAGCATCCGTCCGATCAGGGTGCGTGGCGGCGAACAGTGAACACATGTTGCCGCCTTCCGAGTGTCCGAGGAGGGTGGCGCTCGTCGAGCCGATCGCATCCATCACCGCACGAACGTCGTCCATGCGCTCCTCGAGCGTTGCGATGCGGTCGAGGGGGATCGGATCCGAGAGGCCCGTGCCCCGCTTGTCGAACAGGACGAGGCGGGAGAACGATGCCAAGCCCTCCAAGAGTGATGCCATGATCGGGTCTTCCCACATCACTTCGATGTTGGAGATCCATCCCGGCACGTACACCACATCGCGCGGTCCGTCTCCAAGGACCTGGTACGCGATCTTCAGTTCCCCGCTCCTGGCGTAGAGGGTGGTTGGCACGCGTTCGAGTCTATGAACCCGGCCCTGTGTCCGGGGAGATTCTCACGGCTGCGATCGGTATCCGAACCATCCGCCGAGTCCGGCGCCGAGGATCGCACCGACGCCGGGCAATCCAACGGCCAGCCCGGCGAGTCCGCCGGCCACGCCTCCGGCCAGGACGCCCACCCTGGCTCCGTTCCACCGGTCCCACGGCGGAGATCCCGCCGGGCGACGGTCCGGTTCTTCGTTCGAACGCCGCCTCGTCGGTGAGTCGCTGCGCCTCTGGCTGCTCACGGAACCGATACCTTCTGTGCGAGACGGATGGCGAGCGCGACACCCCATGCTCGAGCGCGCCCGAGCTCTCCTGCCAGCAGGGCATCGTCGAGCGGGCCGGTCGGGCCTGACACCAGGAAACTCTCAGCCGGTGCGATGAGGACAAATCCGCGCTCGGTCAGGATGTCGTCCGCCTTCCGGGCGGCCGAACCCCACAGGAACCGGGGTCCCTTGATCCGTGTGTCGAACACGGCGGCACGAATCGTCGGGACAGGGGGCTCGAGGCGCTTCATCCACTCGCGAATGCCGATTCCCGATGAGATGAGGGCGTCCTCGGTGCGCTCGGCGGCGGAGTGGCGAGTCTCCGCGTTGGAGAGTCCGTGGGCGTGAGTCGGTCCACCCACCACCAATAGGTCGATCGCGTCGAAGGCGACCGGGGCCTGACCCACTTCGAACACGTCGACCGCGATGTCGTCTTCCAGGCCGTCGGCGATCGCGGCGGCGACCTTGGCCGTGCTGCCGTACATGGACTCGAACACGACGAGAGCCTTCGTCATCAGCTCCTCTCCTTGTCTCCCGTCCAGGTTCGTGGGTGCGTTCGGTGTCGAACAGAGGCCTTGGGCAGGGAGTCGGTGCGAGGGGTAATGTCCGAAAATCCGAGCCGAGTGCGGCGGCGGTCATGGAGGAGATGGCGCTATGAGCGGAGTCAGAGTTCTGGTAGGGACCAAGAAGGGAGCATTCACGCTCACGGCCGACGGCAACCGAGAGGCCTGGAAGGTGGACGGCCCTCACTTCGCCGGGTGGGAGATCTACCACGTGAAGGGTTCGCCGGTCGACCCGAACCGCATCTACGCGTCGCAGTCCACCGGTTGGTTCGGGCAGCTCATTCAACGGTCCGACGACGGGGGAGCGACATGGGAACCGGTGGGGAACGAGTTCGCCTACGACGGAGAGCCCGGAACCCATCAGTGGTACGACGGTACGCCACACCCCTGGGAGTTCGCACGTGTGTGGCATCTGGAACCGTCACTCAGTGATCCCGAAGTCGTCTGGGCCGGTGTTGAAGACGCCGCACTGTTCCGTTCGAGCGACGGCGGTGCGAGCTGGTCGGAGATGGCCGGCTTCCGCAACCAACCGACCGCCGACAAGTGGGCCCCTGGTGCAGGCGGCATGTGCCTGCATACGTTGTTGCTCGACCCGTCCAACGAGAATCGCATGTTTGCCGCCGTGTCGGCTGCGGGAGTCTTCAGGAGCGAAGACGCAGGAGAGTCCTGGCGTCCGACGAACAAAGGCCTCGTGTCGCCTTGGGAGCTCCCGGACCCCGATGCCGAGATCGGTCACTGCGTGCACAACCTGGCCATGCACCCCGATCGGCCCAACGTGCTGTTCATGCAGAAGCACTGGGACGTGAATCGGTCCGACGACGGGGGCGACACCTGGTACGAGATCTCGGGCGACCTTCCGACCGATTTCGGGTTCCCCGTGGAGGTGCACGCCCACGAGCCGGACACCGTTTTTGTGATACCGATCAAGAGCGACTCGGAGCACTTTCCCCCCGAAGGAAAGCTGCGGGTGTACCGGAGCCGAGTGGGTGGCAACGAGTGGGAACCGCTCACGAAGGGGCTGCCGCAGGAGGACTGCTACGTGAACGTGTTGCGGGACGCGATGGCCGTCGACCACCTCGACCCCTGTGGGATCTACTTCGGAACCACAGGTGGGCAGGTGTACGGGTCGGCAGACGGCGGCGACACATGGGATGCGATCGTGAGGGACCTACCCGCCGTGCTGTCGGTCGAGGTCCAGACGCTCTCGTGATCCGCGTCGTCCTGCCATATCACCTCCGCAATCTGGCACGGGTCGGACGCGAAGTCGAGCTCGAGGTGAGCCCACCGGTGACACAGGCCGCGGTGCTCGATGCCCTGGAGGCAGAGTATCCGATGCTTCGGGGAACCATTCGAGACCACTCCACCGGGACGAGGCGACCGTTTGTGCGGTTCTTCGCCTGCCAGGAGGACCTGTCTCACGAGGACCCGGACCAGCCATTGCCGGCAGCCGTGGCTGGTGGGGACGAGCCGTTCATGGTGATCGGGGCGATGTCGGGCGGATAGGGGCAAGGAGAGACCTCCAAGCATTGGGCGCGGAAAGCGACAGGCGATGTCGCAAGAATCCCTCCGGAGGCGGCCCAGTGGGGCCGATAAACGGAGTGATGCGAATTCGTAGGGTGCTGCTGCTGGCGGCGATCTGGGTCGGATACGTTTGTGCGTTTGTCGTCTTGCACGACACCGTGGTCAACGACATGGCTGCGGCATTCGTGCTCGTGCCTGCCTTCATCACGATCTGGATCCTGGGGGTTCGGGCGTCGTATGTGGTGTCGGCCCTCGTCGTCCCGCTCCACATGGGTCTGTACCTTCTCACGGGCCACGATCCCGGCTGGGACGCGCTCGCTGGAGTCGAGGGCTTCTTCGGTCTGACGACCGTCGCCGCGGCGTGTCTCACCTTCGGCTTCAGCGTGGATCGCTTCAAGACATCCGAGTTCCACCTCGAGGTCCAAGATCGACATGTCGCTGCTGTCGCCCACGAGTTGCGGAGCCCGCTCACCGGAGTGATCGGCCTCGGGGAGACCCTCCTGGAGATGTGGGACGAGCTGGACCCCGAGGAAGGGCGGTCGATGGCGGAGATGATCGTGAGGGAGGCGAGGGCGCTCAACGGCATCATCGCCGACCTCCTCGACACCGGACGAGTGAAGCGAGAGTCGCTGGAGGTGGGGGTCGCAGTCTTCGACGTGGCGACAGTGGTCGAACAGACCTTTCCGGCGGCCCTTTCCTCGGGACCAGTCATCGCATGGGCGGACGCAGACCGGACCAGTCAGATCGTTCGCAACCTCATCAAGAACGCAGAACTCCACGGCGGAGCGCAGTTCGAGGTCGAGGTGTGGGCGGAGGACGGCAGGGCGTACGTCGAGGTCCGCGACCGGGGCAAAGGAGTCCCGGCGGAGATCGAGGATCGGCTGTTCAGCCCGTTCGTGACGCGAGGTGGTCCTGGTTCGACCGGGCTCGGGTTGTGGCTGAGTCGGGCCCTGGCCGAGGCAATGCAAGGCACGTTGACCCACGAGCGATCGGGCGGTTGGACTCGGTTCCGTCTGGAGCTGCCGCTGGCGCCGGCGCTCGACACCCCGGCTGCGAAGTCCGGCGACGTGTTGGCGGCCGACCGCTGATCAGCGGAAGGTGACGCCAAACTCCTCCCGATATGCCTCGAGGAGTCGCAGCCACACCTCGGAGACCGTGGGGAACATCTCGAAGCGACACGGCGATTGCGAAATCCCCCCTGGCTGCCTGCGGCAGCCTGTCCCCCCTTCTGGGGGACACGGTCTCTGGTCACACCTCACGTTTGACCTCTGGAGCACCCAATCGGCTTCCCACTGTTCGTGTCCCCCCGTAGGGGGGACAGATTCGGCAACGGCGTAGCCGTGGACGAATCAGGGGGGCTTTCTCACGGCTTTGGGTCGAGTTCGCGCGGCAACAGGCGGGATTTCGCGCTCCCGAGGCCTTGGCGCTTCTGCATGCTCCGGTGGACGTGGGTAGCTTGGTGGGCATGGGCCGATCCCCTGAGGTCGATATCTGGTTCGAAGCATTCGATCATCTGCTGAAGGACGTCATGTTGCGCGTTCGTGAGGTCATCTTGGAGGACGAGCGGATCGCCGAGACGATCAAGTGGAAGTCGCCGACCTTCATGTACGAGGGAAACATGGCGAGTTTCAACCCGCGCACGAAGTCCCACGTGAGCCTCATGTTCCACACCGGTGCCTCCATTCCCGGTGACCACAGCCGGCTGGAGGGTGGTGGTGACACCGCCCGATACATGAGGTTCGCCAGTCTTGCCGATGTCGAAGCGGCCGGCGACCAACTGAGGTCGATCGTGGCGTCCTGGTGCGAAAGCCGGTGACGTCGGCATGGCCGGCCCACGATCGCCGCCGGCGGCTCAGCGGCCATCCTCGCCGACGCGAGAACGATCCACCCCCATTAGCCTGCCGCCGGTGATGCGAGCCTCGGTCGAGCGGTTCTATTCGGCGTTCGCAGCGACCGATGCCGAGGCGATGGCTGCCGAGTACGCACGCGATGTCGTGTTCGAGGATCCGGTGTTTGGTGTGCTCCGCGGCGACGATGTCTGCGACATGTGGCGCATGTTGTGTGCCCGCGCCGGCGACCTGAGCGTTTCACACCACATCACCGGTGAACAGGGAAACGAAGTCCATGCCCGGTGGGTCGCGAACTACACGTTTGGCCCTTCGGGGCGCCAGGTCACGAATCGGATCGAGACCGTCATGACGTTCCGTGACGGGAAGATCGTCGATCATCGCGACCAATTCTCGCTGTGGGCATGGACCGCGCAGGCGCTGGGCCCCATGGGGAGATCCTTGGGCTGGACGCCGATCCTTCAAAAGCGTGTCCGCGTCAACGCCCTTCGTGGGTTGAGGCGCTTCCAGGCGTCTCTCGACTGAGACGCACGGCGGCCGGTGCTCAGCGGACCTGCGTCATCCTGCGACCGACACGGTCGCCTCCATACCTTCGGCGTAGTGGTCGACGAGCCCCATGTCGGGAACGTCGACCACGATCCGGCATGTGAATTGATACTCGCCTTCCTCCAGGTCGACTCCCATGCTGGTGGAGGCACCAGGCGCCAGCACAGGTGTGGAGGCGATGACGGTTCCGTCGGAACGGGACACCACCAACGTATGCGAAGACACTCCCTGGTTGGAGATCGAGAGCGTCGTCGCCCCCGCGGCCAGGCTCGACGGAGCGTCGACTGAGAACTCCGACAACGTCACCGTGAGCGGGTCCGAGCTCGAGCACGCCCCGACGGTGGTGGCAAGAAGCAAGAGCAGGGTCAGGCGCTTCATGCCGCGCGCTCGGCGACCCGGGCCGGGATTCCGATCGCCATCACCGTGCCCTTCGCCGATGTGATGACCGACAGTGAGGCTCCGATCGACTCGACCATCATTCGTGCCATGTACAGGCCGAGCCCGGTGCCCGACGTTGGAGAGTGCTTCTCGTACTTCTCGAACGCCCGGGGGAGAAACCCGAGATCGATGCCGGGCCCGTCGTCGATGACGGCAACGTAGACCGCCGGAAGTGGGCGGCGCCCGATCTGATGATGAACCCGGTTTGGGATCGTATCGGTGACGACGACCTCGACCCGCTCGGCGCCGTGCGTATAGGCGTTGTCGACCAGCGATGCGACGAGCTGGGCAAGGGTGGTGGCGTCCGTCGTCACGTCGATCGGATTGATCCCCAGGCCCTCGGTCATCGATGTCGGAGCCAAGCGATGAGCCCGACGAAGCCGGTCCATCACCGCGGAGAGCGACTGCTCGACCGGGTGTGTGGTGAGTCCACGATTCTCCGCTCGTGCCACCGCCAGCATCTGACCGAGCAGCGCTTCGAGTCGTTCCCCATTGGCGATCACGTCTTCGATGAGGTCCTTTTCGTCGAGATCCAGATTGATGCTGTCCGTCAGGAGACGCGCACCGGTGACCACACCGGTGAGCGGGGTCCGGAGCTCGTGGTTGATCATCAGCACGAACTCGGTCCTGATCCGATTCTTCTCCTCGGCGAGCTCGAGCGCTCGTTCTGTTTCCTGGCGTGCCTTCTCGAGTTCGACGTTGTGCAACTCCAGGTCGCCTGCCCGTTGGCGGAGATGCGCCGCTTCGGCGGTGAGGAGGCGTCGGTTCTCCGCGGCCTTGATCCGCGCCGCGTGGAGGAGTCCGGCGATGAGCATGAAGACGCCTGACCCGATGGCCAGAGGGATCGCCGCCACCGGCAGGGTTGTGGCTTCCGCACGCCGCCTCAGAAGCTCGGAAACGTCGAAGGAGAGCATGAGGCCGGCGCCATCTCCGAGGGGTTGGAGTGCGTGGTACAGGACGTCTCCTGGCTCCCACTCCGTGACCCCGTCGATGTCGATGCGGGTCGGAATGGGAGAGGTGAGCGCCGAGAAACGCCCTTCGGCGAGCGAGCCGGCGAGTAGGCCGTCCACCTGGGTGCCCTCGAGGGATCCGGTCGTCGAACGCATCACCGTGCCGTCGGGTGCGATGAGCGAAACCGCTTCGACTTCCAGGTCGTTGCGGATGTGGTGGAGAGCCTCTTCCGCTTCAGACGAGTCGACCTCGCGGATCCTCTCGGCGGCGATCGAGGTCTCGGCAGCGAGCAGTTCGCCCTCTCCGATCGGCTTCGCCGACTCGAGAGCCATCGAGAGCGCGGCGACGCCCATCAAGGCGGCGATCACGATGGCGGCCGTGACCGCAACCAGCCATGTGACGGCGGGCGCGGTCAACTGCTCGGCTCGTGCGCGAAGATCGATTCGCATCAAGGACAAGATCGACCGGTGCACGGCGCGACTTGATGATCACATCATTCCGGCGCCGCGATGGCTCGCCCCGTCCGCCGTGCGCCTCGTGTCAGCGAGATCCGCTCAGCGACCGGTCGGGGTCCGCTCTGTGTGCAGCTGCGCTGCGATCGAGTCCGCCCAACGTGCGACGTGTTGTTCGTCGCGGAAGTCGCCCGACGATCTCGCCGCCACCTTGGAGGCCATGAATCCCGTCACGTCGGGTTCGAGTCGACCACCGAACGTGGCGTGGCCCCTGGCGCCGATCCGGTCCATCAGCTTCGTGACCTGCGACACCGGAGGGATATCGGCGGTGGTTGCCGAGTCGTCGAGGGGGCCGCTGCTGAAGAAGAAGACCGGAAGGGTCGCCAGGTCTGAAGAGTTGCGCTTCACGAACCTCCGAGCGTTCTTGTGCCATCTGTTTGCGTAGAGCGCTCCGCCGACGATCACGGCGTCGAAGCCGTCCACGGCCAAACCGGCGCCCGCGCGGCGCACTTCGACCTCCAAGTTGTGGGCTCGGAGCGCTTTCCCGATCATCTCTGCAAGTCCGGCGGTGCCGCCGCGACTCGAACCGTATGCGACGAGGATGCGCATGCTTCTCCTTCCTCCGCTCGTCATCGAGTGTCCGCTCTCGCCATGAGTCACGCAAGGGCCGATCGGACGCATTGGCACGGGTCGGCGGCGGACCCGGCAGCGAGCTCGCCGACCTTCAGTGGCTGTGCACAGCGATGTTCGGGTCGTCCTCTTGTTCCTCTTCGTCGTCGTTCGGCGTGCTCTGAGCCCAGGCAATCCCGAGCGTCACTCCCACGGCGATGAAGACGGGGAAGAACACGAAGAGATCGGTCGTCAGCCATACGATCAGGCCGATGGCCACCCCGATCAGCATCCCGACCGCAAACGGTCTCGTCGGATCGTGTCGATTCGATGCCATGTGCTCACCTTCCGGTACGGGTGAGGCCTCGGCAAGTGCGGAAGGTCCCGACCGGTCGACCTAGGCTGGCCGACGCCAAGCCTCGGAGGATTCGCCTTGCCGCCGCTCCCGTTCGATCCGATCGAAGAAGCGCGGCGGCTCTGGATCGCTCGCGGTTGGACTGAGGCGGCCGATGGCATGGCTGTCGTGACCTCGATCTTCCGAGCCCAGCAGATCCTTCTCGCACGGATCGACGATCAGCTGCGAGACCTGGATCTGTCGTTTGCGCGGTACGAGATCCTGATGCTGCTGCACTTCAGCAAGCGAGGTTCGCTGCCGCTCGTGGTCATAGGATCACGACTCCAAGTTCATCCCACGAGTGTGACCAGCGCGGTCGATCGGCTCCAGAAGCAGGGATTCGTCAACCGGGAACCACACCCCACCGATGGCCGGACCAAGCTCGCAGTCCTCACTGAGGTGGGCCGTCGTCGCGCTCTCCAGGCGACGGATCACTTGAATGCCACGGTGTTCCTCGATCCCGGTCTCGACTCGGCGCAGATCGGCGC
Organism: uncultured bacterium; assembly: GCA_963785075.1. Taxonomy (GTDB): domain Bacteria; phylum Actinomycetota; class Acidimicrobiia; order Spongiisociales; family ZC4RG35; genus JAOUGY01. Next base: position 552,824 of record CAWATW010000006.1, on the reverse strand, counting down.
TCTGGTGGGGGCGCTCAGAGAGATGCGCAGGACGGCTGGGGACTTCTGACTGCTGTCTCGCGTCGTCCGGGATAGTAGGATGTCCTATGATTGCTCGCTTTCCCGGAACCCCGATGACCGACACCACTGCGCCCGCGCTCCATGTACCCGAGCATCCCGTCCGTTTTGTGACGGCCGGAAGCCTCTTCGACGGCCACGACGCCTCGATCAACATCATCAGGCGGCTGCTGCAGTCTCAAGGAGCCGAAGTGATCCATCTTGGTCATGATCGGTCGGTCGACGACGTGGTGACGGCAGCAGTGCAGGAGCATGTGCAGGGCGTTGCCGTATCGTCGTATCAGGGCGGCCACGTCGAGTACTTCACCTATCTGGTCTCCGAGCTCGCACGGCGAGGTGCGGGACATGTCGAGGTCTTCGGAGGCGGTGGCGGCGTCATCGTGCCTGACGAGATCGAGCTGCTCCAGGCCAGAGGAGTGCGCCGGATCTTCTCGCCCGCAGATGGCCAGCAGTACGGCCTCCCTGGAATGGTCAACCTCATGATTGAGGCGGGTGACTTCGACCTGGCGGCCGGAGGCATCGACGTGCATGGGGTGCTCGCCGGAGATGAGGGAGCCTTGGCGACAGCGATCACGGTGATCGAATCTGGACGGGCGGACTCGAACGACATGGCGGAACTCGTCCGTGCAGCCGAGGCGCGGTCGGTGCCTGTGCTGGGGATCACGGGCACCGGAGGCGCCGGCAAATCGTCTTTGGTCGATGAGCTCGTACGCCGTTTCCGCCGTGATCTCTCCGACAAGCTGCGGATCGCCGTCATCGCCATCGACCCATCCCGACGGAAGAGCGGTGGGGCGCTATTGGGAGACCGCATCCGCATGAACACCATCTCCGCTGGACGCGTGTTCTTCCGATCGCTCGCCACTCGATCTACCGGATCGGAGCTGATGGGCTTTCTCGGCGAAGTGGTCGCGGCATGCAAAGCCGCCGGGAACGATCTCGTGATCGTCGAGACCCCGGGCATCGGCCAGGGCGACTCGGGCATCACCGGTTTCGTCGACCGGTCGCTCTACGTGATGACGCCCGAGTTCGGAGCGGCTTCTCAACTCGAGAAGATCGACATGCTCGATTTCGCCGATGTCGTTGCGATCAACAAATTCGAGCGGCGCGGCGCCGAAGACGCCCGACGTGATGTGGCGCGACAGATGATTCGGAACCGCCACGCCTTCGACGCCGCCTGGGAGGACATGCCCGTGTTCGGCACGAGCGCGGCTCGCTTCGACGACGACGGTGTCACTGCTCTGTACTTCGCTCTGAAAGACCTGCTCGGATGGGCGCCATCGGCCGACGGGCAACTTCTACGGCCCGACACCAAGGTTTCGACGCATCTGGCAGCGGTCATGCCGCCCGGGCGCGAGCGCTACCTCTCGGAGATCGCCGAGACAGTCCGTGCGTACCATCGTCATACCGAGGAGCAGGCGGGCCTCGCCCGAATGCGTCAGCAGCATCAGGCTGTGATCGAGGGACTGGATGACACCCACGCCGTGGCCGCGGTCAAGGCGAAGCTCGAGGAGATCGAGGATCGCCTCGATGGCGACACTGCCGCACTTCTGGCGCAGTGGAAGCAGACGATCGAGGACTACTCCGGCGACCAGTACGTCTACACGGTGCGCGGCCGAGAGTTCAGAGTCCCCCTCACTCGTGAGACGTTGTCCGGTACGCGGGTGCCACGAGTTGCGCTCCCGCGTTCTCGAGACGATGGCGAGATCATCCGGTTCCTCCGCTCCGAGAACCTGCCCGGCAGCTTTCCGTTCACCGCAGGGGTGTTCCCGTTCAAACGCGACGCCGAGGCGCCCGCCCGGATGTTCGCAGGAGAAGGGGATCCTGCTCGCACGAACCGGAGGTTCCATCTTCTGGCACAAGGGCAGCCCGCAGTTCGACTGTCCACCGCCTTCGACTCCGTCACTCTGTACGGGCGTGATCCCGAGGAACGGCTGGACGTGTACGGGAAAGTGGGGACATCGGGTGTTTCGGTCGCCACTCTCGACGACATGAAGGTGCTCTACTCCGGCTTCGATCTGTGTGATCCCGCCACGTCGGTCTCGATGACGATCAACGGCCCCGCTCCCACGATCTTGGCGATGTACTTCAACACCGCGATCGATCAGCAGATCGACCGCTTCGTCGCGGACATCGGACGGGAGCCGTCGGTGGAGGAACGTAACGCCATCTCCGCCCGGACGGTGTCGACCGTGCGTGGCACGGTTCAAGCGGACATCCTCAAAGAGGATCAGGGCCAGAACACCTGCATCTTCTCCACCGAGTTCTCGCTTCGATGCATGGCAGACGTGCAGCAATGGTTCATCGACCACGACGTCCGCAACTTCTACTCGGTGTCGATCAGCGGATATCACATCGCAGAGGCCGGGGCCAACCCCATCTCACAGCTTGCCTTCACGCTCTCGAACGGGTTCACGTACGTCGAGTCCTACCGGGCCCGGGGCATGGACATCGACGGGTATGCCCCGAACTTCTCGTTCTTCTTCTCGAATGGGATGGACGCCGAGTACACCGTGATGGGCCGGGTGGCCAGACGGATCTGGGCCATCGCCATGAGAGACCTGTACGGCGCCAACGAGCGGTCGCAGCGGTTGAAGTACCACATCCAGACTTCCGGTCGATCGTTGCACGCCCAAGAGATGAGCTTCAACGACATCCGAACCACGCTGCAGGCACTTTGCGCCATCTACGACAACGCCAACTCGCTCCACACCAACGCTTTCGACGAAGCGGTCACCACCCCGACCGCGTCTTCGGTGCGGCGCGCCCTTGCCATCCAAATGATCATCGACCAGGAGTGGGGTCTGGCCAGCAACGAGAACCCGCTGCAGGGCGCCGCCATCGTCGAAGAGCTGACCGACCTCGTGGAGGCGGCGGTACTCGACGAGTTCGACCGCCTGTCCACCCGTGGCGGCGTGCTCGGCGCGATGGAGACCGGATATCAGCGTGGCAAGATCCAGGACGAGTCGATGCGCTACGAGCAACGCAAACACGACGGGTCGCTCCCGATCATCGGTGTGAACACGTTCCTCTCGGACTCGCCCGAGGAGGTGCCCGAGCTCGAGCTCGCCCGCGCTACCGAAGCACAGAAACAGTCCCAGCTCCACCGCGTCCGTCGGTTCCGCCAGGAGCATGGGGGACAGGCGGACGAACAGCTCGCTCTGCTGCAGCAGGCAGCGACTTCGGGTGGCAATGTGTTCGCCGCCCTCATGGAGGCCGTACGACATTGCACGCTCGGTCAGATCACACAAGCGTTGTTCGAGGTCGGCGGCCAGTACCGTCGCAACGTCTGACGCCGATCGTCGGTCACGCTCGCGACACTGGCATATGCTTGCGGACGGTCCACTGGCAAAGGAGACGAGTGTCCGCCCGCCCCGACCACGACGAGGATCATGGTGACGCGCATCACGACCACGACCATCCGACCGGAGTGTTGGGTCGATTGAAGGAGCTCTACCGGCCGCACAGCCACGACACGGTGGACAAGCTGGACTCGTCCCTGGCGACCTCGGACCGCGGGATCCGGGCTGTGAAGATCTCGCTGGCCGGTCTCATGATCACGGCTGTGCTCCAGGTGCTGGTGGTCGCGGCGACCGGGTCGGTCGCCCTCCTGGCCGACACGGCGTGGCCGAGGCAGTGAGGCACGAGCTGTTCCATCGGATCTGCCGGTTCACAGATGTCACGGTGCACATCGACCCCGACGATCACCACGACCCGCACCTCACAACTGGCGTGTTCGCAGTTAGTGACAAACTGCTTTTTGGGACCTGTTGGTTCGGGGACTGTCCGATCTTCGGTGTACATGCTGTTGGCATGGTTATCGGTCGGTGGGGAGGATGCGGCCTTCGAAGGTGATGGCGAAGGCGTTGAGTGCTGCCTTCCATCGGTTCATCCAGCGTTTCCTCCCGCGGCCGGTGGGGTCCAGACTACGCACCACCAGGTAGAGGCATTTGAGTGCGGCCTGCTCGGTGGGGGAAATGCCCACTGGCTCGGGTGGCTCGCCGCATCCGGGCGTGGAGCGACTCCACCGAGTTTGTGTTGTAGCTCACCTTGCGGATCACCGGCGAGTAGTCCAAGAAGGGTGCGAACTCGCTCCAGGCGTTCTCCCAGAGCCGCACGATGGCGGGATACTTGCCACCCCACGTTTCGGTGAACTCTGAGAAGCGTTCCTTTGCGTCTGCTTCCGACGCGGCGGTGTAGACCGGGCGGAGATCCCGGGCCAGCTTCTCCCAGTCGGCCTTGGAGGCGAACCGGAACGTGTTGCGGATCAGATGCACCACACAACTGGACGTCAACGAGGGGCCAGGCAGCTCGTGCCGCATCAGGGGGCCTGTCATGATGTCTGTGTAAGAGGGTCGGCTCGGTTCATGGGTTAGGCGACTTCGAATCGCCCGGGGAAGTAGATGGCGAGCTGGTTGAGGCACGTCTTCCATCCCCATGTTCCGGTGCCGGCTTGTCCTCCTCTCTCGTTGCTGATGTTACGGATCGCCAGATAGAGCAGCTTCAATGCTGCCTTCTCTGACGGGAAGTGTCCCCGGTTCTTGGTGACCTTCCGCAGCTGATAGTTGATCGACTCGATCATGTTGGTCGTGTACACGACCCGGCGGATCTCAGCTGGGAACTGAAGGAACGGCGTGAAGACGTCCCAGCTCGCTCGCCAGAGTCTGACGATCGCCGGGTACTTGGCGCCGATCCCGGCTTCGAACTCGTCCATCGCCGTCTCGGCGGCCTCTACCGTCGCTGCCGTGTAGATGGGCCGGAGCCCGGCGGCGATCCTTTTGCGGTCGTCGCTGTTGCCGTATCGGAACGACGCCCGCAGCAGGTGAATGACACAGGTTTGGACGACGGCTTGCGGCCAGACCGCTTCGATCGCCTCGGGCAGGCCCTTCAACCCGTCACAGGCCACGATCAGTACGTCCTCGACGCCCCGGTTGCGGATCTCGGTCAGCACTGACAGCCAGAACTTGGCGCCTTCCCCGTTGCTGTCGCCGATCCAGATCCCAAGGACGTGTTTACGTCCCTCCAAATCAACTCCAACGGCGAGATAGGCGGGACGGTTCTCAACGATCCCATCCCGGATCTTGACCACGAGAGCGTCGATGTAGACGATCGGATACACCGCGTCGAGAGGCCGGTTCCGCCACTCCTCGAGTTCTTCGACGACCCCATCGGTCACTCGTGAGATCAAGTCCGGAGACACGTCGACGTCATACATCTCGGCCAGGTGAGCTCGGATGTCCCGCACCGTCATCCCCCGCGCATAGAGAGCGACGATCCGGTCGGTGAACCCGGCAAGCTTGTTCACGCCTTTGGGAACGATCCTGGGTTCAAACGAGCCGTTACGGTCACGGGGCACCGCCAGGTCGACGGCGCCGATCTCGGTCAACAACGTCTTCGGTGTGGTGCCGTTCCGCGAGTTACCCGACCCTCGGCCCGCCGGATCATGCTTCTCATAGCCCAACTCGTCGGTCAGTTCCTCTTCCAAGGCTCGTTCCAGCACCGCCTTGGTCACCTGCGACAACAACCCGTCCGGGCCCAACAACTCGGCGCCCTCGGCCTGGACCCGGCCCATCAACTCGTCCAACACGTCCTCGGACACCAACGGTGTCCCATCGGCGCCACGCAACCCCTGGGACTCCACAGCATCGGTGATCGTCTTCTTCTCTGTCATCAGATCGGTCCTTTCACGGACCCCTGACTGTCGCCAGGAGCCATCATGTCAGGCCAACCCCCTTACACAGAGGATCCGAGTGTCATCCTGAGGCTCGCCGGGCCTCCATCCAGGGGGTTACGGTCCGGTCCTGCGTTCGGTGCTGACTCGACCAGAGTTGTGGCCTTGTGCCTGTTGTCAGACCTGTCGCGCCGGGCGTGGGGCCGGCAGGAGCGCTCCTGTCTTGAAGGGAGCCTGTGTGACTCGACTCGGTTGTGACGAAGCGCCCCTGCCGATCCCGGACCTACCGGCGTTGCATCCAGCAGGAGGAGCTCATGATGACAGGACCCGTCGGCGGCATCGACCCGCATCAGCACCAGTTCACCGTCGGCGTCGTCGACCCGAACGGCGTCGAGATCACCCACGAGACGTTCCCAAACTCGGCGCAAGGATACACGTCAGCGATCGACCTGTTGACTACCTACGGTGTTCACACCGTTGGAGTTGAGGGATCGGCCAGCTGGGGAGCCCACATCGCGGTCGCGCTCGTGGCTGCCGGCTTCGATGCACGCGAAGTCCCACCGCAGCGTTCGGCGGCGCAGCGACGTTCCCGTCGCTTGGAGAAGACCGATGTCGTCGATGCTGTCGCCACCGCACGGGCCCTGCTGGCCGAACCCTCCCTCGGCCCAGTCCAGGCACTCGAGACATATGACCCGTTGGTCGCCAAGATCGAGGCTGTGCTCGAACACCGCAGAGCCCTGGTCGCAACCCGCACCCTGCTACTGCACCATGTTGCCGATCAGATCGCCAAACTCCCCACCGAGATCCGTGACCAGCTCAACGCCAAGGGCAAGATCGAGTCTCGGCTGCGTCGCCTTGAGACCATCGACGCCACTTGCGTGTCGACCCTCGCCGGCGAGTATCGGCTGTCGTGGCTGCTGGCGTTGGTCGACCAAGACCGTGACGCTCGGCGGGAGATCCGTCGCCTCGAACGCCTCATCGATGAGCTCCTCGACCAGCATGGCACCACGCTGCGTGACGAACCCGGCATCGGCCCCATCGCCGCCGCCACCCTGATCTGTGAAGTCGGTGACCCGTTCCGGTTCGCCCGCGAGTCCAAGTTCGCACGATGGTGCGGCACCGGAGCCGTCGCCCTCTCCTCAGGAGAAGGCGACAGCGAACCCGTCAAACATCGGCTCGACTTCAAAGGCAACCGGCGCATCAACAGTGTGCTCTACATCGCCAGCGTCACCCAACAACGCGACCGCCGAGACGCCCGCACCTATCTGGATCGCAAGACCACCGAAGGCAAGACCCGGCGCGAAGCCCGCCGAGCCCACAAACGCCACCTCGCCAACCGAGTCATCCGCCGCATGTGGAGAGACGAGAAAGCCAGAACAGCAGCCGTCACCACCACTGCTTGACAAGGGAGCGTCTGACAGGCTCGCATCAGGCAGGCCCTTCAACCCGTCACAGCACACCACCAACACGTCGAGCAGGCCCCGGTTCTTGAGCTCGGTCATCACCGAGAGCCAGAACTTCGGGGACTCCCCGCCGGTGGGTCCAACCCACAGTCCCAGAATGTCACGGTCGCCCTCGAGGTTGATGCCCATCACCACATACACGACCCGGTTGGTCACCGACCCGTCCCGGATCTTGATCCGGATCCCGTCCACCAACAACACCGGATAGACCGCATCGAGGGGACGAGACTGCCAGGCCGTCATGTCCTCTGTGATGGCGTCGGTCACTCGGGAGATGGTGGAGCGGTCGACCCGCTGGTCACACACGTCCTCCAGGTGAGCTGCAATATCGCCGGTGGTCAGACCTTTGGCGTACCGGGAGATGATCGCCTGGTCCAGACCGGCCAGGCGGCGTTGCCCCACCGGGACCGTGGCCGGTGTGAAGCTGCCTTTGCGATCCCGGGGCACATCGAGACGGACGTCACCAACCTCGGTGCGGACCGTCTTGGGGTAATAGCCGTTCCGGGAGTTCCCCGACCCGCCATCGCATGCGGTTCGTATCCAAGGTGGTCGGTCAGCTCGGTCTCCAACGTAGTCTGCAGAACCTGCTGCACCAGACCGGTCAACAGACCACCATCACCAGTGAGCGCAACCCCCTCAGCTCGGGCTTGCTCAACCAGACGGTCAGCCACCGCCGCCAGCTCGTCACGCTCCGCCGCAGCCTGTACCGCTTCGGCGCCATCAATACCAGGAGAAGTCGTCATTCGAGAGGTCCTTCCAGACCCACCAGCCGAAGCCGTGGATCATCTGGACCACCCCGACTTACACACACCCCGCATCGGTCCCAACCGTGGACCCCGAACCTCACGAACGAACCGGGCAACCGTCGGATACGAACCCTCGAACCCCTCCGCCTGAAGCCGATCGTGGATCGACGTCGCCAACAGCTTCGGATTCAAAGCCAGCATCGCATGGATCCGAGCCGCCCATGCCGAGTCGATCTCCCGCTCGCCGACATCCACCCGCCGACTGGCTGGCGGGCCACCAGCTTTCAGCCAGCGGCGGACCGTCCCCGAGTGATACCCCACCTCGACGGCGATCTCATCGATCATCCACCCAGCGTCTCGAAGCTTGATCACGTCCATGAACTCTCCCTGAGTCATCATGGGTCGGGCTCCTTCCAGAGTCGGATGCTTGGTCGCACCGCACTCTGGAAGGAGCAGCCACCCCACGAGCGTCTTTCACATCAGGAAGAACCCACCCCACCGCGCAATTCGCCGATCACAAACCGCGCATTCCCGTGATCACAGAACGCGCATTCCGTTGATCACGCACATCTCATCCTGTCATAGCGGAGATCGATCTCATCGCCGCCAACCGTAGACGCGGCATCGGCTCACTGATACCGTGGCGCCAGTGAAGCCACTCGTTTCTTTCCTCGCCGTTCTTATCATCTGGGGTGCCGGGATCGGCGCGAGCCTATTGCTCGCAGATGCCAACACAATCCGTATGGGCGAGACCACCGAAGTCACGGACAACAAGGACGGAGAGTTGGTACCTACCTACACCAGCGAAAGCTCAATCCGGGACGCATCGCAGCGAACCGGACAGACTGAAGCGGAAATCGCCCTCTCGACGATCATCGGACTCGTCTCGGGAATGGCCGCACTCGCGGTTGCGGGCCGTTCTCGACTGACCCGCCGATTGGCCATTGTCAGCGGCGCCGTGTTCGCTCTCGTCACCATCTCCGTTGCGGGATTCATCCTTGTGTGGTACGCACGAGACAACGAGGCATTTGTCGCCGCAACTGGCACGTATCGCTTGGCATTCGCCGTGGCAACGCCTGGCGTGATCGTTACCACGGTACTGGCTCTCGTTGCCATCGCGCGAAGCATCATGACTTCGCCAGCCGATCGCACCGAGGCTCCACGACAGCCGGCGCCCTTGTAGGGGCTCTAACGAAAGAGAAGAATCCCCGATCTCGGGAGATTCTTCTCTAATGATGGACCATAGAGTCTTAGAGTGGGAGCCAATCTCGGCCGACCCAGGGATCAGCTCGCGCTACAATAGTAATAACCGCCTGACGCGGCTCCGCAGGTGAAATAGAACGCGTAGTCGTTCCCGTGACGGAACTGCGTCTGGATCTCCAGCGCCCGCATGTACCAACCGTTGTTGTTCGCCCCTCCGTGCGTGTGGACTCCATACACGGTGGTTCCGGCATGGACGATCGAGCCCGACGTCGTCACGATCGGATCGACGTTGTAGGCCACTCTGGTCCAGTTCGTGCTGATCTTCCCGGGTGGGTTGTCGTACTGGTTAATGACCTCGCCACACCGCTGCATCGGCGCGGTGTTGTTCCCGTTGCCCTGCTGGCACACCGCCAGGTTGAGGCCACGCGGCACATCGGAGTACCTCGCCAATCGGTTCCAGCCCGACGTCGAGCCCGCGTAGTCCCAGAAGTACGGGTACACGCTCGTCGAGCCAAACTGCCGTCGCATGAACGCGATATCGGCGTTGTTCGAGTCGATGTAATACGGATGATACGCAGCGTACTCATCTGGTGCGTGAGTGTGGATGTACTTCGTCTCGGCGCCGTAGTTCTGCCAGTTGGACACCAACCCGCCAGGTAGACCCCAACGCGCATCATAGGCAGCGCAGTGCCCTGCGGTCACGACGCCCTCGAGACCCTGAAATCTGGCAGGGAACGCAGCCATGCAGGAGTTCTGGACGCCGCCGTCGTTCAGTCCATCGCAGGGAACCTCTCCTTCCATGCGGAGACGACGCCCACCGTCAACCTGAGCCCCACTGGCGTACCCCCCAGCGGCACAGACCCGCTGCGCCTCGATTTCGACTTTCTCCGCCTCGGCAAGGCTCATCGGCTCTCCGGGCGTTGCCCGACCGGTCTGCGGGTCGACATCCACCGGCACGAATTGGCCGCGTTCCCGACCCGCGGCCTGGATGGCGCCCACCTCCGCCTGCAACTGGTCTCTCGATTTGGGGACGTCGCGAAACTCAAGCCCAGGGACGCCGCGTGCCCCGTCGAGACGGGGATCGGTGACGTCGGTAACCCCCACTACTAGTGCATCTCCGCATTAATTACACGCGTGTAAGTATGCTGGTGTGAGTCGTTGCTGGAGGTGGCGTGTGGTGTGGACGGTGCCGGCGGTCGAGTTGACCGATGAGGAGCGTGTCGAGTTGGAACGGCGGGTGCGTGCGCATACGTCGTCGCAGCGGATGGCAAAGCGGGCTCGGGTGGTGTTGTTGTGCGCCGAGGGTGTGCCGTTGCGGCGGATCGCCGGGGAGGTCGGCATGGATCAGCATCAGGTCGGGGTGTGGCGTCGACGGTTCGAGACCGAACGGCTGGCGGGGTTGGAGGATCGTCCTCGTCCGGGTCGTCCCCGCCTGTACGGGCATGACGATCGGGTCAAGATCGTGGCCACGGCCACGTCGGAGACGCCTGAGACCGAGTCGCATTGGTCCCACCGGTTGCTGGCCGAGGCCCTGGCCGACGAGGTGGGGATCTCTGGGTCTCAGATCGGTCGGATCCTTTCTGAGATGGATGTGAAACCGCACAAGATGCGGTCGTGGCTCAACCGTCGAGACGATCCCGAGTTCTGGGAACGTGCCGCCGACGTGTGCGGCCTGTATCTGTCGCCTCCGCAGAACGCGCTGGTGTTGAGCGTGGATGAGAAGACGGCGGTGCCGGCCCGCTCGCCGAGGTATCCGACCAAACCCGCTGTCCCTGGACAGCCGGCTCGACGCGAGTTCGAGTACCGGCGGCATGGCACCGCCAGTTTCATCGCCGCCCTCGACGTGGTCACAGGTGAAGTACTGGCAGGCGACGTGGACCGCAACACCGCCGCCAACTTCATTGCCTTCCTCGAAGACCTCGACCGCACCATCGACCCGAACCTCGAGGTTCACCTGATCATGGACAACGGGTCGAGTCATGTCGCCAAGACCACCCGAGCATGGCTTTCGGAGCATCCCCGCTTCGCTGCTCACTACACCCCCAAACATGCCTCCTGGCTGAACCAGGTCGAGTTGTTCTTCTCGATCCTCACCCGCCGGCTGCTCAAACGAGGCGAGTTCGGATCCCGTGACGAACTCGTCAACCGGGTCATGGACTTCATCCGAGCCCACAACCAGCACGCCCGACCCTTCGCATGGACCTACGCCGGAACCCCACTCAAAACAACATGACCATGCGCGCGTCACTTCTCCGCGGGAGCACTAGGCGCCGGGCAAGCGGGTCAGCCTCGACGTACGCGACAAGGTCGGTGTATTGCTGTAGTCCCTCGGCCTTGGCTACCTCCGGTCCGGTCTCCCACTTGGCGAGGCCCGAGGCCGCTTCGTCCGAGAGGTCGTACTCCTCGGCGAGGTATTCCGCCAATACGGCGCTGCTCTCTTCCTCGGTCAGGATGCGCCCCTCGGGGCTGGGTTCCACTGGATAGACCTCGGGTTCTGTCGAACCGATGGCCACTGTCGGTATGAGCCCGACCGAGGCCACGAGACCGAGGACTGGAATCACGTATTTTCGCACTTCTCCCCCTGTTGAGTCAGATTCGCCACATGCTCCCTGATATTTCCCGGGAATCAAGTTCCGGTCGATTGGGCCGGACGCCTCAATTTGGCAGGCAGACGTCTAGCCGGGGTCATCGTCCTCCCCCCGGAATGTGGCACGGATGCGTGTCACGCCGGCCGGACCGGATGCGGTGGGGTCGACACCACCTATTGGTGGACCGTTACGACTGGGCGAGCATCGAACGATTCACAAAGCCGTCGATGGCGACACTGCCGCACTTCTGGCGCAGTGGAAGCAGACGATCGAGGACTACTCCGGCGACCAGTACGTCTATACGGTGCGCGGCCGAGAGTTCAGAGTCCCCCTCACTCGTGAGACGTTGTCCGGTACGCGGGTGCCACGAGTTGCGCTCCCGCGTTCTCGAGACGATGGCGAGATCATCCGGTTCCTCCGCTCCGAGAACCTGCCCGGCAGCTTTCCGTTCACCGCAGGGGTGTTCCCGTTCAAACGCGACGCCGAGGCGCCCGCCCGGATGTTCGCAGGAGAAGGGGATCCTGCTCGCACGAACCGGAGGTTCCATCTTCTGGCACAAGGGCAGCCCGCAGTTCGACTGTCCACCGCCTTCGACTCCGTCACTCTGTACGGGCGTGATCCCGAGGAACGGCTGGACGTGTACGGGAAAGTGGGGACATCGGGTGTTTCGGTCGCCACTCTCGACGACATGAAGGTGCTCTACTCCGGCTTCGATCTGTGTGATCCCGCCACGTCGGTCTCGATGACGATCAACGGCCCCGCTCCCACGATCTTGGCGATGTACTTCAACACCGCGATCGATCAGCAGATCGACCGCTTCGTCGCGGACATCGGACGGGAGCCGTCGGTGGAGGAACGTAACGCCATCTCCGCCCGGACGGTGTCGACCGTGCGTGGCACGGTTCAAGCGGACATCCTCAAAGAGGATCAGGGCCAGAACACCTGCATCTTCTCCACCGAGTTCTCGCTTCGATGCATGGCAGACGTGCAGCAATGGTTCATCGACCACGACGTCCGCAACTTCTACTCGGTGTCGATCAGCGGATATCACATCGCAGAGGCCGGGGCCAACCCCATCTCACAGCTTGCCTTCACGCTCTCGAACGGGTTCACGTACGTCGAGTCCTACCGGGCCCGGGGCATGGACATCGATGGGTACGCCCCGAACTTCTCGTTCTTCTTCTCGAATGGGATGGACGCCGAGTACACCGTGATGGGCCGGGTGGCCAGACGGATCTGGGCCATCGCCATGAGAGACCTGTACGGCGCCAACGAGCGGTCGCAGCGGTTGAAGTACCACATCCAGACTTCCGGTCGATCGTTGCACGCCCAAGAGATGAGCTTCAACGACATCCGAACCACGTTGCAGGCACTTTGCGCCATCTACGACAACGCCAACTCGCTCCACACCAACGCTTTCGACGAGGCGGTGACAACACCGACCGCGTCTTCGGTGCGGCGTGCTCTCGCCATCCAGATGATCATCGACCAGGAGTGGGGACTGGCGAGCAACGAAAATCCGCTGCAGGGCGCCGCCATCGTCGAAGAGCTGACCGACCTCGTGGAGGCGGCGGTACTCGACGAGTTCGACCGCCTGTCCACCCGTGGCGGCGTGCTCGGCGCGATGGAGACGGGATATCAGCGTGGCAAGATCCAGGATGAGTCGATGCGCTACGAGCAACGCAAACACGACGGGTCGCTCCCGATCATCGGTGTGAACACGTTCCTCTCGGACTCCCCCGAGGAGGTACCCGAGCTCGAGCTCGCCCGCGCTACCGAAGCACAGAAACAGTCCCAGCTCGAACGCGTTCGTCGGTTCCGCCAGGAGCATGGGGGACAGGCGGACGAACAGCTCGCTCTGCTGCAGCAGGCAGCGACTTCGGGTGGCAATGTGTTCGCCGCCCTCATGGAGGCCGTACGGCATTGCACGCTCGGTCAGATCACACAAGCGTTGTTCGAGGTCGGCGGCCAGTACCGTCGCAACGTCTGACCACGACCGCCGGTGATGCTCGCCACACAGGCATATGCTTGCGGACGGTCCACTGCCAAAGGAGACGAGTGTCCGACCGCCCCGCCCGCGACGTCGATCCTGGTCACTCGCACGACGATCACGATCATCCGACCGGATTGTTGGGTCGATTGAAGGAGCTGTACCGGCCGCACAGCCACGACACGGTGGACAAGATGGACTCGTCCCTGGCGACCTCGGACCGCGGGATTCGGGCAGTCAAGGCCTCGCTGGCCGGTCTCATGCTCACGGCTGTGCTCCAGGTGCTGGTGGTCGCCGTGACGGGGTCGGTCGCCCTCCTGGCCGACACCATCCACAACTTCTCCGACGCGTTGACCTCGATCCCGCTGTGGATCGCGTTCGTGATCGGCCGTCGGCTGGCGACCCGCAGGTACACGTTCGGCTACCGAAGGGCCGAGGACCTCTCGGGTCTGTTCATCGTGGGCATGATCGCCTTCTCGGCGGTGTTCGCCGGATGGGAGTCCGTTTCCCGGCTCGCGGATCCGGTCGAGTTGCGGAACCTCGGATGGGTTGCCGCCGCCGGAATCATCGGCTTCCTCGGCAACGAGGCCGTGGCGGTCTACCGGATTCGCGTCGGTCGTCAGATCGGGTCGGCCGCATTGGTTGCCGATGGGCACCACGCTCGCACCGACGGGCTCACCTCGTTGGCGGTCCTCCTCGGGGCCATCGGTGTGTGGTTGGGATACCCGCTTGCCGATCCGATCATCGGGCTGCTCATCACGGTCGCCATCCTGTTCGTCCTCCGCGACGCCGCCCGGCAGGTGTTCCGGCGGCTGATGGACGCCGTGGAGCCGTCCGTGATCGACGAGATCGAGAGCTTCGGCTCGGCGGTGTCCGGCGTGCTCGCCATCGACCAGGTGAGAGCTCGCTGGATCGGCCACCAGCTCGACGTGAGCCTCCATGTGACCGTCGATGGATCGATGACGGTCTCAGACGGTCACGGCGTGGCCGAGGCCGTGAGACACGAGCTGTTCCATCGGATTCCCCGTGTCGCAGACGTGACAGTCCACGTCGATCCGGATGGACACGGCGACCCGCATCTCACGACCCGGCATCACGCGGCGCCGGTCTTCCCGGAGTCCGATAGCGTCGAGGCTGAATGAGGTCCCGGGTGCAGAGGGAGAAGGTTCCATGAGATCGAAGGACGTGACTGGTCCGAGGCCGGTTCGGGCACCACGTGGCTCTGAGCTCACCTGTAAGGGCTGGGAGCAGGAGGCGGCGATGCGGATGCTGATGAACAACCTCGATCCGGAGGTCGCCGAGCGCCCTGACGACTTGGTGGTCTATGGAGGAACCGGCCGGGCTGCGCGTAGTTGGGAGGCGTTCGACGCACTCGTCGCCTCACTCCGCGAGTTGGAATCCGACGAAACGCTGCTCGTGCAGTCGGGCAAGCCTGTCGGCGTTTTTCGCACCCATGCTGCGGCCCCACGGGTCCTGATCGCCAACTCCCACCTGGTCCCAGAGTGGGCCACGTGGGACGAGTTCCGCCGTCTGGAGGCCAAGGGCCTCACGATGTACGGGCAGATGACGGCTGGCTCGTGGATCTACATCGGCACGCAAGGAATCCTCCAGGGGACCTACGAGTGCTTCGCCGAGATCGCCCGTCGTCGTTTCGGCGGAACGCTGGCAGGGACGATCACACTGACCGCCGGCCTGGGCGGCATGGGCGGCGCGCAGCCTCTCGCAGTGACGATGAATGGAGGAGTCGCCGTCTGTGTCGAGGTGGATCCCCACCGCATCGACCGGCGACTCGAGACCCGATATCTCGACGTGCGAATCGACGGCATCGAGGAGGCGGTCGACCGCGCCCGGGAGGCCAAAGGGTCTGCCCAACCGCTTTCGATCGGTTTGCTGGGAAACGCTGCGGATGTTCTCCCCAGGCTGCTGGAGATGGGGTTCGACGCCGACATCGTCACCGATCAGACCTCGGCCCACGACCCGCTGTCCTATGTCCCCACGGATCTCAGTCCCGAGGCGGCCGAGCGCCTCCGGAGCGAGGATTCGGACGGATACACGCGGCGTGCACGCTCTTCGATGGCCCGGCACTGTGAAGCGATGGTCGGTTTCATGGACCGCGGATCCGAGGTGTTCGACTACGGCAACAGCTTGCGCGCCGAGGCTGCCCTTGGCGGCTTCGACCGGGCATTCGACTATCCGGGCTTCCTTCCGGCGTACATTCGTCCGCTCTTCTGTGAAGGCAGGGGCCCGTTCCGTTGGGTGGTGCTGAGCGGAGACCCCGCCGATCTCGCAGCCACGGACCGGGCCGTGCTCGAGACCTTTCCGGAAGATGAAGCTCTCGCTCGATGGATCCGACTGGCGTCCGAGCGGGTGGCGTTCCAAGGGCTGCCGGCCCGGATCTGCTGGCTCGGCTACGGAGAGCGACGAGAGCTCGGGATGCGGTTCAACGAAATGGTGCGGAACGGAGAGGTGAGCGCACCCATCGTCATCGGTCGTGACCACCTCGACTCGGGATCGGTGGCATCCCCGTACCGTGAGACCGAGGCGATGGCGGATGGGAGCGACGCGATTGCGGATTGGCCGCTGTTGAACGCGCTGCTCAACACCGCAGCCGGAGCCTCCTGGGTCAGTCTGCATCATGGTGGCGGGGTCGGGATCGGGCGATCGATCCATGCGGGCATGGTCGTGGTTGCCGACGGTTCGGAGCTCGCCGCGGAGAAGCTGGATCGGGTGCTCACCACCGATCCCGGGACCGGTGTCATGAGACATGCTGACGCCGGTTATGAACGTGCGCTGGCGGTGGCCGCCGAACGGGGCGTGAAGATTCCGATGGCGCCGTGACCGCAGTCCGCTTCCACGCAAGCCACGCGGTGATCGATGGAGCCATCCTGCATGACGTGGGCATCGTCGTCACAGGCGGGGTGATCGTCAGGACCGAAGCGCATACCGTCCCGGCACCGGGCGCCATCCGTCTTCACGGTCTGGTGGCCCCGGGCATGGTGAACGCCCACTCGCACGTGTTTCACCGAATGCTGCGCGGTCGCTCGTGGTCGGGCGGCGACTTCTGGTCGTGGCGCGATGGCATGTACGAAGTGGTGAACGCCCTCACACCCGACCTCCTGGAGAGGGTGGCGGTGGCGACGTATGCCGAGATGCTGGCGGCCGGGATCACCGCGGTCGGCGAGTTCCACTACGTCCACCACGGACCCGACGGGGTGCGGTACGCCGACGTCAACGAGATGTCGATGGCACTGGTGCGGGCGGCGGATTGGACCGGGATTCGGCTCTGCTTGTTGGACACCTGTTATCTCGTGGCGGGAGTCGATGGGAGGCCGCTCGTCGGCCCCCAGCTGCGTTTCGGTGACGGCTCGGGCGAAGGCTGGGCCGAGCGGCATTCCGAACTCGTTTCGCAGGCGGCCGGGCGTGATCGGGTCACGGTGGGCGCGGCGATCCACTCGGTGCGGGCGGTACCGCCGGAGGCATTCTCGACCGTGGCGGAGGCGGGCGGACCACTCCATGTGCACGTGTCGGAGCAACCGGCCGAGAACGACGACTGCCTCGAACACCACGGCGTGACCCCCACTGCATTTCTCGACCGTCACGGTGTTCTGAGCGACCGCACCACCGCAGTGCACGCTGTGCATGTGACCGACGAGGACAGGGCGCTACTCGCGGCGTCGGGCTCCGGGGTGTGCGTCTGCCCGACCACAGAGCTCGACCTCGGGGACGGCACGGTCGACGTCGCAGGTCTGCGCCGGGTGTCGGTCGGCGTCGGGCTCGGATCCGACTCACACGCCGTGATCGATCTTCTGTCCGAGGCCCGACTGGTCGAGTGGAACGACCGGGCAAGGTCGGGTCGCCGGGGAGTCCACACGGCGGCGGACCTGTGGCGCATGATGGGCTCGGCGGGGGCGGCGTCGCTCGGTTTCGACCTGTGGGGGATCTCCGTAGGAGCGCCGGCGGACTTCGTCGTCCTGTCGACCGACTCGATCCGCACCGCGGGCTCGGAGCTCGAAGGTATTCTCGCAAGCGCCACGGCTCAAGACATCGTGGCCACCTACGTCGGTGGCGCGCTGGTTGCCGAACTCGACGCACACGTGACGCTCGGGCCAGTAGCTGAACTGGCTTCATCCGCATTCGATGAGGGAGCCGCTCCGTGACGACCCTGTTGACCAATGCCCGCGTGGCGCCTTGCGTCGAGGGCTTGAATCTGCTCGACGGTGACACGGTCGCATTCGACGACGGGCTTGTGACGTTCGTGGGGTGGCGGCGGGATGCCCCGAGCCACACCGACGTCATCGATCTGGGGGGCCGCCTGCTCACGCCGGGCCTCGTGGACTGCCATACCCACCTCGTGTGGGCCGGCGACCGACTCGGGGATTTTCGCCGTAGAACGGGCGGGGAGACCTATGCGCAGATGGCGCGATCTGGCGGGGGAATCCTGTCGACGGTGGAGGCAACGAGATCTGCCGGCGAGCCGGCTCTCGTGAGGGACGCAGTACGTCGGCTCGATTGGCTGGCGGCCGGAGGGGTCACCACGGTGGAGATCAAGTCCGGCTACGGAATGGACCCGGAAGCCGAGCTCCGCATGCTCCGTGCCGCGATCCGGGCCGGAGAACAGAGCGGCCTGCGGGTCGAGACGACGTTGCTCGGCGCGCATGCCCTCCCGCGAGGTCGGTCGCGTCGCGAACAGGTGGAGGCCGTCGTCGGTGAGATGATCCCAGCGGTCGTGGCAGACGGGCTGGCGGTAGCAGTCGATGTCTTCGCCGACTCGATCGCGTTCACGGCGGAGGAGATGGCCGAGATCTTCGACGCAGCGGCCGCCGCCGGGTTGGCCGTGAAGGCCCACGTCGGACAGCTCGCCGACATCGGCGCCGCGGAGGTGGCGGCACGATACGGAGCCATCAGCATCGACCACTGTGAGCACGTGCCCGATTCCGCTATGGACGCTCTCGCAGCCGCCGGAACGGTGGCTGTCTTGGTGCCAGGCGCATCGGTCTTCCTGGGAGAGCCGGCGCTCCCACCGGTGGCCGCGTTTCGCACGCGTGGCATTCGCATGGCGGTCACAACCGATCTCAATCCCGGATCATCGCCCCTCGCCTCCCTCACGACAGCGGCGGCGCTGGCAGTTCATCGGTTTGGCCTCACCCCCGACGAAGCAGTCCTCGGGATCACGGCCCACGCCGCTGATGCCCTTCGTCTCGAGGATGGGCGGGGTCGGATCGTGGCGGGAGGAGTCGCGGACCTTGCAGTTTGGAACCTCGACGAGCCGACGGAGCTGGCATATTGGCTGTCGGCGCCCGCATGCGCCGGCGTCGTCGTCGGGGGATCGGTGAGAACGAACGAGGAGTGGTGATGGATGAGGTCGTGCTCGACGGCGGAGCGCTGACGAGAGCCGAAGTGGTCGAGGTGGCCCGTGGCCGCACGTCGGTCCACCTCGGTGAAACCGCACGGCGTGGCATGGAGAGGTCCCGTCGGGTGGTCGAAGCGGCGATCGAGGAACACCGGGTGGTGTACGGCATCACCACGGGCTTCGGGGCATTGGCGACCACCTCGATCCCGCCCGAGCTGGTGGACGAGCTACAGCACCGACTCGTGCGCTCGCATGCGGCGGCGGTCGGCGATCCGCTCCCTGACGCGGTCGTGCGAGCGATGCTGCTTCTCAGGGCTCGCACCCTGGCGCAGGGGTACTCGGGTGTACGTCCCCTGGTCGTCGAGCGGGTGTTGGATCTGCTCCGCCATGACGTGCTTCCGGTGGTGCCCACTCAGGGCTCCGTCGGCGCCAGCGGCGATCTCGCTCAGTTCGCACATCTCGCCCTTCCGCTCATCGGCGAAGGCATCGTGCGCTTCAACGGTGAAGTCCGCCAGGCCGGCGAGGCGATGGCGGAGCTCGGCCTTGCCCCGCTGCAACTCGCCGCCAAGGAGGGTCTGAGCCTGCTCAACGGCACTGAGGGCATGCTGGCGATCGGCGTGCTCGCCCTCGATCAGGCCATGACGCTCGTGAACACGGCCGACGCTGCCTGCGCGATGAGCGTGGAGGCCCTGTTGGCTTCGGTGGTGCCGTTCGATCCGAGGATCCACCGGCTCCGCCCACACCCGGGCCAGGCGGCTTCTGCCGAACGCATTCGGAGTCTCCTCGAAGGGTCGGAGATCGTCGCCTCGCATGCCCGAGACTTCACCCATGCCGTTCAGGACGCCTACAGCCTCAGGTGCGCACCTCAGGTCCACGGAGCGGTGCGGGATGTGCTCGACCATGCTGCCACCGTCTTCGATCGGGAGCTCGGCGCGGTCGTGGACAACCCGATCGTCTTTCCCGACGAGGGCGACGTGCTCTCGGGCGGGAACTTCCATGGGCAACCTCTCGCCTTCGCGCTCGACTTCTGCGCCATGGCGGTCGCCGAACTCGGGTCGATATCGGAGCGCCGAACCGATCGACTCCTCGACCCGACTCGATCTTCGGGTCTGACGCCATTCCTCGCCGGAGAACCTGGCCTCGACTCGGGGATGATGCTCAGTCAGTACACGGCTGCCGCCATCGTTGCCGAAAACCGGATCCTCGCCCATCCGTCGTCCACGGACTCGATCCCCACGTCGGGGCTCCAGGAGGACCACGTTTCGATGGGGTTCGGGGCCGCGACGAAGCTGCTGAGAGTGCTGGAGAACACCCGCCGGGTCGTCGCTGTCGAACTGATGTGTGCGGCGCAGGGCATCGATCAACGCGCGCCGCTGCGCCCGGGCGTCGGCACGAGCAGATTCCACGACACCATCAGAGAGCACGTCGCCGTGCTCGCCCACGATCGTCCGATCGGACCCGACATCGACAGTCTTGCCTTCCTCATTGGTGACGGTCTCTTCGCCTGATCTCCTGCTTTCGCACCGGCAGGGCACCGCACTTCGGCACGTCGGTCGTTCACCGCATCCTGTTAAGTGCGCCACACATGCGCCGATGTGAATAGGCGTGTGTCTTCTGAAGGGGTCCCCTGAATGCATATGAAGCGGTTGGTCGCGTTCGTGGCCACCACGATGGTTGCGGCGTCGATGGGTGTTGTTCTGCTCGAACGGCCGGTCGTGGCAGCCGGGAGCCCCGACGTGACGATCTCGAAGGACATGCCTGGGACCACCCTCTACGGTGCCTCGACGCCGGTGACGCTGACTGCATCGAATCCGACCGGGACCGACGGGTTCAATCTGAGCTTCAACGATGTGCTTCCCCCCGGGACGAGCCTCGTGTCCGCGGATCCGGCGCCGACGACGTCGTTCACCGATGGATCAGGCAATCTGGTGCTCATCTGGGAGAACGTCGCCGATCTCCAGGCGGGTACGAGCTTCTCGGTTTCCTACGAGTTCCTCGCCGGCCCAGGGGCGTATGCGGTTGGTGACTCGGTGGCCAACAGCGCCGGCGCCTATGTCAACACCGATCCTCGCTTGGTCCCGGACTTCGACCCCGCCACCGGTGCCGCCACCGGCGACTTCACCGGTTCGGACACCACCACTGCCGCCACCGATCTCGTCCCGTTCGTGCTCGGCAAGAGTGAGCCGGCCCGAGATGCCGAACTGCTCCGTGGCGTGCACGATCATCAGACCCTCTACACGCTGACCGTCGACAACAACCTGATCGATCCGACCAACGGCTTCCAGGTCGAGGACTATCTCCCTGCCGGCCTCGAGTTCCTCGAATGCGGCTCGGTCGACAACACCACGGTGGGCGAGGAGTACCCCGGATCGGGGCCGATCAACCCCGGCAACGCGCCCGTGCCGGTCAATCCATGCCCGACAGCGTCGACGGTCGAGACGATCTCCATCGACCCAGACGGCGCCGGCCCCATGCCGTCGGGCATCTACACCCACGTGGTGTGGTCGGCCGCCGACCTGTTGGCAGCGCTTGGTTCTGCCGACCTGTCAGCCGGCGCATCGTTCTCGATCGACTACGTGGCCGGCATCCCGCTTCGCGAGAATGAGCTATTCGTAGGAGGTACGCCAACGACTGGCGTTCAGGGCGCCAACCTCGACAACAACACCGGCAGCCTGACCTCCGACGAGCAGGGTATCCAGAACCTGGCGGTCGCCTCGGGCACCTACACCGGCGACGGCAACTCGTACTCCGACTCCGCCATCGAAGGTGTGACGGCCGAGGACGTGGCATTGCACAAGTCGGTCGACACCGATGTGATCGTCCAGACCGGCGTGAGCACCTGGACTCTCGACGTCGAGACTTCGGAATACGCCACGGACACCTTCGGCATCACCGTCACCGACACGCTGCCCGATGGGTTGTGCCCTGTTGCAGCGGGCACGCCCTGTTCAGGAGCGGGTGCTGCTCCCAACCCGATCCCCGCGTCGGTCGCCGAGAACGGCGACGGTACCTGGACCCTGGTGTGGAACCTCCCTGATCTTCCGGCGCCGAGCTCCACGGCGACGATCACCTTCCGAAGCGTTGCGGAGGACTCCTACACCAGCGGTGGCGGTCCGGTGGCGTCCAATGACTCGTGGTCGAACACCGCCGCGCTGTCGTCGACCTCGGCCGTGATCACCGACAACGACGGTTCCACCACCGACCTCGGCATTCCCGACGACGCATCTGCCGGCCAGGCCGCCGGCGGAGTGACCATCACCAAGTCGGTGTCTGTTCCTGCCACTCCCCTCACGTGTGGGACCGGCACCGGCCTCGGGTGGGACACCACGGAGTCTGGGGATTATCGGCCTGGGGACCGCGTGTGTTGGAAGCTCGAGATCGACTTCCCGTCGCTCCTGGACACCATCGACGTTCAGGTCAGGGACTACCTTCCCGCCGGGTTCGCATTCGAATCTGCGAGCTTCGGGGACAACCACGATGCCACCGGTTTTGCGTTCGACGGTTCGGCACCCGTTCCCACGTGGAGCACGACCGGGGTCGACATCGGCGGTCAGAAGTTCGAGGCCATCCTGTCTTCGCTCATCACCGACCCGGAAGCTGCCGGAGAGGGCGACATCCTCGCGAACCTGATGAAGGTCACCTACGAGAACAGCGCGGGCAGCGTCTTTCAAATGAGGGATCAAGCCGACGCAACGTGGGCGGAGCCCGAACTCTCGCTCGTCAAGGGCGTGACGCACGTCGACGGTGTCGGGGTTCCTGGCGCCCCCGCCGATGGGATCGAGATCCAGGGTGGTGACGTGGTGTCGTACGCCGTCGTCGTCGACAACGACGGTTCTATCGACGCGGACGCCGTTTCGATCAGAGACGTACTCCCGACCGGCATCACCTGCGCCGAAGTCGGGTCGGTCTCCCCGGGCGGGGCGTGCGACGGTGCCAACCTCTGGATCCAGTGGGACGCGATCACGGTGTCTGCCGGTGGGTCTATGTCGCTGAGCTACGACGTGACCTATCCGGCCGACATCGGCGCCGGGGAGAGCTTCACGAACAATGCCGGCGTCCGCAGCTATCAGTCCGACACGAACCGGACCGCACCCGATGACACCTTCATGTACGTCCCGTCTTCGAACATCGATCCCACGATGGAGCCGACGGCCAACGTCCCGCCCATCGACGACCCCTCCGACGTGTTTGCGGCGTCCCCGAGCATCGCCAAGGCGCGTACGACGTCTATCTCCGAGTCCGGCAACGCAGGCTCCAACCAAGCGACCATCGGCGAGACGATCACCTACACGGTGACCGTGGTCATCCCAGAGGGCACGACCTTGCACGGTGGTGCCACCCTCACCGACTCCATTTCGACACGCCTCACCCACGTTGCCGGCACGGCCTCGGTGACGTTGAACGGCGCGGGGTTGCCGGGCGGGTTCGGCTTCACCGATTCGGCCGGGAGCATCTCGGTCACCTTTCCCGATCCGTACACGAACGCCGCCGACTCGGGCGATGACACCCTCCAGGTCGTCTTCGACGCCGTGGTCGACGACGAAGCCGCCAACGATCGCGTGACCGGGGCCACCGTTCCCAACAGCTCAACACTGTCGTGGGACGACTCCGAGGGCGATCCGAGCTCCATCAATGCCGCAGTGAACACCACCGTCGTGGAGCCCAACCTGGCAATCACCAAGGCCGACGACGATGCCGACGGTGTTGTCGATCCGGGCCAGTCCGTCGACTACACCATCACGGCTACCAATACCGCCGGCAGCCGCGTATCGACGGCCCACGACATCGTGATCATCGATACGATTCCTCCGAACCTGACCCCGCAGCTCCCGATCGCCGATGGTGGAACGTGGGACAGCGGAGCCCGTACCATCACATGGACCGTGCCGTCGATGGCTCCGGGAGCGTCTGTCGCCCGCACCTACACCGCCGTCGTCGTCGACCCACTGGTCGGATCGACCGTCCTCACCAACACAGCGGTGGTGACCGGGTCGTCGATGTCGGGCTCGGTTCCCGGTGAACGTGACGCCGCCTCACCAAACGGTGGCGAGGGATCCGGATACCAGTCCACCGCCCAGAACCAGGTGACAGCCCCCAACCTGGCGACGTCGAAGGGTGTGAGCCCGGCAAGCGCAACCGTTGGTGAACTCGTCACCTACACCCTCGACGTCACGATCCCCGCCGACATCGTCTTGTACGACGCAACCATCATCGACGACATCCCTGTGGGCATCGTCTACGACGGAACGATCTCCTCGAGTTGCGATCAGAGCGGGTTGGCGTGTTCGCCTGCCATCTCTGTGGCAGAGATCGGAAGTGACGGAGACCTGATTGGTTGGTTCCTGGGCGACCTGGACCCCGATGCAGACGACGATCGTGTGGTGACGATCACGTATCAGGCCTACCTCGACGACGTGGTCCAGGTCGCCGACGGCGCCACCCTGACCAACACGGCCAACGTCCACGGCAACCAGGCAAACGACATCGCCGGCGTCCCGGGCTCGGTTCCCGATCCGTCGACCTTCGATACGTCGGGTACCGCAGACACCGCAGACCTGGATGTGGTCGAGCCGACTCTCACCGTGGACAAGGACGTGGCAGGTCAGGTGGGCGACACGGACACCCGCCGCGCCAGACCTGGGGACCTCCTCACGTACACGCTGACGATCGAGAACACGGGATCTTCTCCGGCGCACGACATCGTCGTGGTCGACACACCTGACGCTCGCATGGAGCTCGGCACCGTGGCCGACGGGGCCGGCTACTCGGTCACCGACGGTGATCCTTCGGACGCAACCCTGGGCTGGAGCATCGCAGGACCCGTCGCCGCGGGTGACTCCGTCGTGATCACGTACGAGCTGGCCGTACCCGCGGGCTTGGACGAAGCCGATGAGGTCGACCCGGGCGCCGAGATCATGAACACGGCCGACGTCCCCAGCTATTGGGGCGTCTCGTCCGGCAACCAGCAGATCGGCTACCCGTATCGAGAGTACGACGACGTGAGCCCCGACACGGTTGGGATCGAACTCGATCTCGGTTCGATCGGTGATCGAGTGTGGTTCGACATCGATCGGGACGGCGTGCTCGACGCCGGTGAACCTCCTCTTTCGGGGATCGACGTCGTTGTGACCTTCGCCGGTGCGGACAACACGCTTGGCACCGGAGACGACGAGGTGTTCCCGGCCACCACCAACGCGTCGGGCGTCTATCTCGTGGAGGATCTACCTGGAGGGACGTACAGGGTCCAGGTCGACTCCGGTGATATCCCGCCCGGGTACGCGGCCAGCTACGACCTCGACGACGGTCTGGTGGCACCGGACGGGACGTGGATAGGTGTGCTCGGCGAAGACGAGTCGAAGCTCGATGTCGACTTCGGATACACCGGCACCGGATCGATCGGTGACACGGTGTGGTTCGATCGGGACGGAGATGGACTCGTGGGTGCGGACGAGCCCGGACTGGGTTCGGTCGATGTGGCGGTGATCTGGCTCGGCGCCGATGGCGTGGCGGGGGGCGGTGACGATGTTGTCTACTCGACCACCACCAACGCGGCCGGGGCCTACGCCGTGGGTTCACTCCCGCCGGGCAACTTCGAGGTGGTGATCGACGACACCGATCTCCCTTCCGGGTTCCAACCGGTGTTCGACGCCGATGGCACGCTCGACAACCGGACCGCGGTGACGCTCGGCGCCGGCGAGACGTTCGTCACGGCTGACTTCGGGTATCGAGGCGGGGGTTCGATCGGCGACACGATCTGGCTCGACACGGACAGCGACGGCTTGGTGGACGCCGGCGAGGTCGGCTTGGAAGGAGTGATCGTCGAGGTCACCTGGTTTGGACCTGACGGTGTCGCCGGTGGTGGCGACGACGCCACCTTCGCGGACACCACCGACGTCGACGGGCAGTACCTGGTCGACGGGCTCCCCGCCGGCAGCTACGAGGTCTTGGTCACCGGTGGCCTGCCCGGCGGCGTCTCCAACACCTATGACGAAGACGGCAACCAGGACTCGGCGGCTCCGGTCACACTCGTTGTGAACGACGACCACCTCGGAGCGGACTTCGGCTATGCCGGTGTGACGTCGCTCGGAGATCGGGTGTGGTGGGATCTGAGTGCCGACGGCGTACAGGATCCGGGCGAGCCGGGCCTCGGAGGCGTCGAGGTGGCCGCAACCTTTGCCGGAGCCGACGACATCTTCGGGAACGCCGACGACGAGGTGTTCGTGACCCTCACCGACGGATCGGGTGACTACCTCTTTGCGGGACTCGCCGACGGCGACTACCGGGTGGCGGTCACCGGTGGTGTCGACGCGGGGATGGTCAACACCTTCGACGAGGATGACGGCATCATCGCCCCCGACGCGTCGACGCTCGTCGCCGGACTCATTGCAACCGCCCACCTGACCGCCGACTTCGGGTACGTAGGGTCGGGTCGGATCGGTGACACGCTCTGGTTCGATGTCGATGGAGACGGCCTCGTCGACGGCGCGGAGCCGGGGATTCCAGGAGTCACGGTCACATTGACGTGGTACGGGCCCGATGGTGTGGCGGGCGGCGACGATGACGTACAGCTCACGACGGTGACCGATGCCGACGGGATGTACGGCTTCGACGGTCTCCCGGCCGGACGGTTCGACATCACGGTCGACGAGACCACCCTCCCTCCCGGGCTCGAAGCCACCTTCGACCTCGATGGTGGGTTCGATGGTGGCGCTCAGCTGAGTCTTGCCGATGGAGAGGTCAGAGACGATGCCGACTTCGGATACACCGGCACCGGTTCCATTGGTGACACGGTTTGGCTCGATCTCGATGGGGACGGCGCGCAGAGTGCGGGCGAGCCCGGAATCCCGGGCGTCGATGTGATCGTGACCTGGGCAGGACTCGATGGGATCCTGGGTACGGGCGACGATGTCACGTACACCGACATCACCGATGGCGACGGCGAATACCGCATCGGGCGTCTCCCGGCCGGGGACTGCCAGGTCCAGGTCAGCGGTATGCCCTCGGGTGTGACCCAGAGCGGAGACCCCGACGGTGGAAACGACGACCGCAGCCTGCTGACGCTGGGCGCCGGCGCAGACGATCTCGACCAGGACTTCGGGTATGTGGGTTCGGCGACCGTCGGCGATCTGATCTGGCTCGACGTCGTCGACAACGGTCGACTCGATGCCGGTGAACCTGGCCTGTCCGGGATCACCGTCACGGTGACGAGCGCCGGCGTCGACGGTGTGCTTGGTACGAACGACGACATCGTCATCGCCACGGTCACCGACGCCGACGGCGGGTACGTGGTCGCTGGCCTCCCCACGGGTGAGACCAGCGTTTCCTACGCCCGCGACGACCTCCCCGCCGGAGTGGTTCCTTCGGGCGACCTCGATGGCGGCGATCCGAGCGCGACCACGGTCGTGCTCGCTTCAGAAGAGTCGAATCTCGATGTCGACTATCCGGTCGTCGGGACCGCAACGCTCGAGGGCGTCGTCTGGTACGACGAAGACCGAGACGGCTTCCGTGATGCCGGCGAAGAACCGATCGGAGGGGTCACCGTCACCGTCACGTGGCACGGCCCTGAGGGTCCAGTGGACATGGAGGTGATCACGGACACCGATGGGTCCTGGGTTCTCGACGACCTCCCCGCCGGTGACTACACCGCGGCCACAGACCGGAGCACGGTACCGGAAGGCCTTGTTCCTTCGACGCCAGAGTCCCTGGAGGTCGCTGTGCCACCGGGAGGCACGGGATCGGTGGAGCACGGTCTCACCGATCCGGCGACGGCTTCGATCGGGTCGCTCGTGTGGATCGACCGGGATCGTGACGGCGTGGTCGACGCCGACGAGCCGGGAATCCCGGGCGTGTGGGTTTCTCTCGTCGACGAAGACGGGAACGTCATCGCCTCGATGCCCACCGGATCGGATGGTTCGTATCTCTTCGAGGATCTTCCACCTGGGACCTACACCGTCCGCATCCACCCGGACAGCATCCCAGATGGGTTGGTACCGGTAGGCGACCGGGACACGCTGCCGGACTTCGAGACCCGGGTGACGATCGATGTCGGCGAAAATGTGCTCGACGCCAACTTCGGCTTCGACGACTCCGATCCATCGCTGCCGTTCACAGGGATCTTCGTCCTCGAGTTGGGCGCCGCCGGGCTGCTTGCGCTCATCTCGGGCTTGGGACTGCTCTGGATCGCTCGTCGCCGGACGGTGTGATCGATCACTCGACATCCTGCGACTCGCAAGGCACAGCAACCGGCCGCTGCTTGTATCGGGCACATGACCGGTCCGACCGATCACGGGCCGTATGACCTGTGGTGGAAGAACGCAGTCGTGTATTGCCGCGACGTCGAGACCTTCTTCGATGCCGACCGCGACGGTTGCGGAGATTTCGAAGCACTGAGCCGGCGCCTCGACCATCTGTCGGGACTCGGTGTCGACTGCGTGCTGTCAGTGAACGAACTCTCCTCCCGAGAACCTCGATGTTCCCGATCGGCGATCGGTCCGCACGCCGTTGCAGTGGAAGCCGGAGGAAAACGGTGGATTCACACGAGCCGATGCCGACGAGATGCCGCAGCCGGTGGTGGAGGGTGGGTAGCGGCCGGATCGCGTGAACGTCTCGGACCAGATGAGGGATTCTGACTCGATGCTCGGGTGGATGCAGCGCCTGATCCGCCGACGGCGCGAGGTGCCCGAATTCGGCTCGGGAACACTGGCGGATCGTCGACGTAGGGGCACCCGAAGTGCTCGGCGTGCGCTGTGATCGGGGTGAGCGTTCGATCCTCGCCCTGCACAACTTCTCCAACTCGAGTGTGGAGGTCGACTTCACTCCCGAGCTCGGCGAGAGGAAGGCGGTCGAGATCTGGTCGGATACGGACGACGACGGCGTGGGCGATGGTGGGTGCACCATGTTGGGATACGTCTATCGCTGGATTCGGCTCCGTCATCCCGACGACGGCCTCTTCCTCTGACAGGCCCAGGCAACTTGCGTCCGTGAGTAGATTCCCTCTGATGGCAGCTGCGATCTCGTGTGCAGGGTTGGTGAAGCGGTTCGGATCCACCGTCGCACTGGACGGGCTCGATCTCGAGGTCGCCGTTGGCGAGGTGCACGGGTTTCTGGGGCCAAACGGCGCGGGAAAGACGACCACCATCAGGATCCTGCTGGGCCTGATGAGGGCGGATGCCGGACACTCGAGTCTCCTGGGTGGTGACCCGTGGGCGGATGCCACCGAACTGCACCGGCGTCTCGCCTACGTGCCAGGAGACGTGGCGCTGTGGCCCAACCTGACCGGCGGCGAGGTGATCGACCTCCTCGGGCGCCTCCGTGGCGGCCTCGACGAGAAGCGCAAGGTGCGTCTGCTCGAGCGGTTCGATCTCGACCCGACCAAGAAGGGTCGGGCGTATTCCAAGGGCAACCGGCAGAAGGTGGCTCTCGTGGCGGCCCTGTCCTCAAACGTCGAGCTGCTCATGCTCGACGAACCGACCGCGGGCCTCGACCCTCTCATGGAAGTCCAGTTCCGAGAAGTGATCGAGGAAGGGCGCCAGAACGGCAGCACGGTCCTCCTGGCGAGTCACATCCTGGCCGAAGTGGAGGCGCTCTGCGATCGCGTGAGCATCGTCCGCGACGGAAGGGTGGTCGAGGCGGGGACCCTCGACGAGCTTCGACACCTGACCCGTACCACGGTCATCGCCGAGCTCGACGGCGACGCCGAAGGCTTCGATGCCGTCGCCGGCGTGCATGCGGTCCAGCGCCAGGGACGACGGGTTGCGTTCGAAGTCGACTCCGACCAGATGAACGCGGTGATGAGGCACCTCTCGGGGTTGGGGATCCGTTCGTTGATAAGCCACCCTCCGACCTTGGAGGAGCTGTTCATGCGCCACTACGAGTCGACATGAGCACGGCGGCGTTCGTCGGCACATGGCAGCTGCTGCGGTTCGCGGTTCGTCGCGACTGGATCCGGATTGTCTTGTGGGCTCTGATCCTCGGCTACATGCCGGCAGGCGTGGCAGCCGCCTTCGTGGAGCTCTATCCGAATGAGGCCGCTCGTGCCGAGCTCCTGGGCACCCTGATCACCAACCCCGGGCTGGAAGCTCTCATCGGTCCCGTCTATTCGTCGTCGATCGGGGGGTTGACGGCCTGGCGAATCGGAACCATCGGGGCTGTGCTGATCGGTGTTATGGCCATGCTCTCGATGGTTCGGCACACCCGGGCCGAGGAGGAGACGGGCAGGAGCGAACTCCTCGGTGCAACGGTCGTGGGGCGGCTCGCCCCGCTGGCGGCCGCCTATGCCGTGACCGGAGGGTTGGGGCTCGCGATCGGAGTCGCCGCCGCAGTCGGCCTCATGGCGAGCGGCGAACCGCTCGCCGGATCCGTGGCGTTCGGCCTTTCGTGGCTGATGGCGGCGCTGGTGTTCGGGGGAGTGGGCGGGGTCGCCTCGCAACTGGCGGAAGGAGCTCGCGCCGCCCGAGGGATGAGCGCGGGAGTCATCGGTCTTGCGTTTCTGTTGCGAGTCGCCGGAGATGGCGCCGAGAGCGGATCGTGGGTCGCCCGGCTGAGCTGGGTGTCGCCGGTCGGGTGGTCGTCGAAAGTCCAGGCGTTCGCCGACGAGCGGTGGTGGGTTCCGTTGCTGTCGCTCTCGCTGGCCCTTCTGCTCGCTGCAGCTGCCGTCTGGCTCAACACTCGTCGGGACATCGGCTCGGGGATCTGGGTGCACCGGCCCGGTCCGGCCGGGGCGGACCCGCGCCTCGCAGGGCCGCTCGGTCTGGCGTGGAGGATTCAGAGAGGATCGCTCACCGGGTGGACGGTGGGGATGGTCCTCGTGGGAGCGGTCTTCGGCGGATTGGCGGAGAGCATCGGTTCGCTCCTCGACGAGAACCAGGAGATGGCGGCGATCTTCGAACGCATGGGAGGTGCGCAAGGGCTCACCGACGCCTTCTTCTCTTCGGTGATCGGCTTGATTGCGTATGCAGCCGCTGCATACGCAATCTCGGCTGCACTCGTGCTCCGAACGGAAGAGGAGTCTGGACGGGTCGATCCTGTGTTGTCCACCTCGGTGACCCGGTGGCGGTGGATCGGATCGCATCTGCTGTTCGCCTATGTCGGGCCGGTAGTGCTGATGCTGGTGGCGGCAGGAGCCGCCGGGGTCGTCCACGGACTGGTGATCGCCGATGTGGGCGGGCAGGTCCCGACCGTCCTCGAGTCGGCGATCCTGCAGACGCCGGCGGTGTGGATCATGGCCGGTGCCGCGGTGGTCGTGTTCGGGTGGAGACCGCGGCTGAGCGTCGTTGCGTGGGCGATGCTGGTGGCCTCGCTGGTCCTCGGCCTGCTCGGTGCGGTTCTCCAGTTCCCGCAGTGGGCCATCGACCTTTCTCCGTTCACCCACGTTCCCCAGCCGCCCGGTGTCATCACGGCCGCACCCCTCGTCTGGCTGACCGCGGCGGCGCTCGGGGCGACTGCCGCCGGAATCTGGGGAGCGCTGCGCCGGGACATCCACTGACGTCATCTTCACGTTCGACCACAGGTTGAGAGTTGAGACCGGATGTGCGGTGTTGCGGCCGAAACGCACCGATGCCCCGGACCGACACCGGGCACTAGTGTCCGCCTGTGCGTCGATAGTGTCCGACGTTGGAGGTTGGCGATGGGCAGGGTTGCGGATCCGATCGAGTTGACGGCGGAGGATCGTTCCGTGTTGGAAGGTTGGGTACGGTCTTCGAGCTGTGAGCAGCGTCGGGTGTTACGGGCACGGATCGTGCTGGCGGCGGCCGACGGTGCCTCGAACGAGGCCATCGCCGAACGGCTGGGACTGGTTCGTCAGACGGTGGCCAAATGGCGGGCCCGGTTCGTCGAGTTGGGGGTGGAGGGTTTGGAGGATGCGCCCCGGCCGGGCCGGCCCCCGGTGTATACCCATGATGATCGGCTTCGCATCGTCACCGCCGTCACCCAAGAGCCTCCCGACCCCGATTCGCATTGGACGGTGCGGGCGGTGGCGGACAAGCTGGCGTCGGAGGTGGGGATCTCCGCCTCCCAGGTGTGGCGGATCCTCGATGACCTCGATCTCAAACCATGGCAGACCAGGTCGTGGCTCACATCGCGTGATCCGGCGTTTTGGGACAAAGCCGCCGACGTGTGCGGCCTGTATCTCGACCCGCCCGACAACGCCCTGGTGCTCAGCGTCGACGAGAAGACCGGGATGCAGGCCAAGAGCCGTACCAACCCGACCAAACCGGGGCGGCCCGGACTCACCGAACGCCGCGAGTTCGAATACCGCCGGCACGGCACAGCAGCGCTGTTCGCCGCCCTGGACGTGCACTCTGGAGAGGTCATCCACGACACCAAGGACCGGAACCGCTCCGAGGACTTCATCGAGTTCCTCGAACTGCTCGACACCCACACACCGGCCGAGTTGACGTTGCATCTGGTGTTGGACAACGGGTCATCGCATGTCTCCAAACAGACCAAGACCTGGCTGGCCGCTCACGCCGACCGGTTCGTCGTTCACCACACCCCCACCCACGCCTCCTGGCTCAACCAGGTCGAACTGTTCTTCTCCATCCTGGGGCGGCGACTCCTCAAACGAGGCGAGTTCGCAAGCATCGACGACCTCGTCAACCGCATCTCAAGGTTCATCGCCGACTACAACCGCACCGCCCACCCCTTCCGCTGGACCTACCAAGGCAAACCACTCAAAGCCGCATGACACGTAAACGAACTTCTGCGCGAGAGCACTAGTCCTTCCGATGCGTTTCGGAACACGCCGCCCAGATCCATCAAGTGGACATATGGAGGTGACGATACGCGCGATCAGTGAGCATCAACGAGGGAATCATGAGACGCCGCCGCTGGTCTGCGATCCTCGCAGCATTTTGCGTGGTCGTGGGAGCAGCCGTACCGTTCTACTCGACGCAGGCCGAGGCGCTGCCGAACGGTCAGGCATGCGGTACCACCACGACCTACGACTGGGGCACCCAGACCGCCGGATCGACGCCGATCGCCTTCACCCAGTCCGGAGTTCGCGTCACTCCGACGCTCATCAGCAAACCCGGCAGCTCGGCGTATCGGATCGCAACCACCACCCAGGGCGCAGACACCGGATACGTGTACTTCGACCACGACGGTGGACCGGACGGTCAGTCGACCGTGTGGGAGCTCTCCTTCAGCGAGGCTCTCTATGACCTCGAGGTGCCGCTGCTCGATGTCGACTACGGCAGCTGGACGGACATCGTCGAGATTCGGGCGTGGAACGGGACGACGGAGGTCACCTCGTCGATCTCCCCGACGGTCCTGGGGTCGGCAGCGGTCCAGACCGGGACCAACCCCATGACGTTCCGCGGTGTGGCCTCATCTGCGCCGACCTCGACCGATGGCAATGTGCTGCTTGCGCTTCCCGGACCGGTCACTCGAATCCGAATGACGTACATCGACGGCCCGGGAAGTGGGTCGCAGATTCTCGGCGTCGGTGACCTCCAGTTCTGCGCACCCCAGATCGGACTGGCCAAACGCGTGGTCTCCGGTCCCACCCACAACGGCGACGGCACCTACACGGTGACGTATCGGTTCGTGGTCGAGAACCTCGGCGGGACCACCCTGCACGATGTGCAGGTAGCCGACGAGCTGGCGACATCCTTCGGGACATACGTCTCTTCCGCGCCGACCACGGCGGGCACCTACTCCGTAGGCCCGAGGACATTCGTGACCAATTCGGCCACCCCGCTGGCGTTCTCCTCCGGCTACACGGGCTCAGGGGGCAACACCAACCTCCTCGACCCGGCTGTCGGCTCGCTGGCGATCGGTGGACTCGTGGTGTTCGACCTGCCGGTCACCTTCCACCCGGACCTGACGGGCGGCACAGCCACCCGAACGAACGCCGCCACCGCGCTGGCCGACTCCGCGCTCGTCGCCGACGGGGTGACGGCCGGCAACACCAGCGACGTCTCGGACGACGGAGCCGACCCGGACCCCAACGGAAACGGCAACCCCCGGGATGCCGGTGAGGGCGACCCCACCGTGTTCACAGTGACCGCCGAGCCGTCCGTCGGACTCACCAAGACATTCACCGGTTGGACCGACGTCGACGCTTCCGGCGCGACAAGCGTCGGAGATCGAGCCGGATACCAACTGCAGGTGTCCAACACAGGCAACGTTGTGCTCACCGGTGTGTCGATCTCTGATCCGACAGCCGGCCCCGTTACGTGTCCCGCCTCGACCCTCACTCCCGGCGCGTCCATGACCTGCACGGCCGCTCGGACGCTCACCCAGGCCGATCTGGACGCCGGGGTGGTCAACAACACCGCAACCGTCACAGCGACCGGCGGCGGCTCCACCGTGTCGGCGACGGGAAGCGCGGCAGCCCCGGTGCCGCAGATCAGTTCCATCGCGCTCGTGAAGTCGCTCATCACAGACACGAGCGGCCTGGTGCCCGGATCGACGCTCGCGTACCAGTTCACCGTCACCAACACCGGCACCGTCACCCTGAGCTCGGTCGCAGTCACCGACCCCCTCACCGGGCCTGTCACCTGCCCGGCGACGGTGCTCGCCTCCGCGGCTTCGATGACGTGTTCCGCCACCTACACGGTCACGCAAGCGGACCTGGACTCGGGCTCCATCGCCAACACGGCGTCGGTCGATGGGACCGATCCGAACGGCGCCGTGAGATCCGATACCGACGACGAGTTGGCGCTCCTCGAACAGATCGCCTCGATCGACGTCGACAAGCCGGCCCCTGACGTCGGCGACAACGACACGTCGGGCACCATCTCGCTTGGAGACTCGCTTGCCTACTCGATCCTCGTCACCAACACAGGCAACGTCACGGTGTCGAGTCTCGTGGTGGATGACTCCTTGACCGGCCCCGTATCGTGTGGCACGAGCGCCCTGGCGCCAGGCGCGTCGACCACTTGCGTGGCGACGCTCGCAGTCACCCAGGTCCACGTCGATGCAGGTGTGGTCGAGAACCTCGCTACGGCGACGGCGAGGACCGACGGGGGCACCGAGGTCTCAGGCTCCGATCCGGAGACCACGCCAGTGCCACAGGTCCCTGCGATGACGCTCGACAAGCAGTTGGCGTCCAGCGACGATGTCGACGGTTCGGGGTCCGTGACTGCAGGTGACATCCTCTCGTACCGGTTCACCGTTGTGAACACCGGCAACACGACACTCACCGGCGTTTCGGTCGACGACCCCAAGATCGGCGCGGTCACATGCCCGGCGACGACGCTCGCTCCCGGCGCCTCCCAGGTGTGTGACGCCGACTACACCGTGTCACAAGCCGACGTGGACGGCGGAGACATCTCGAACACGGCCACCGCCTCGGGAACCGACCCAATGGGCGGAACGGTCAGCGACACCAGCACCGAAGTGGTGGCGTCAGACCAGACCCCCGGCATCATGGTCGACAAGCAGTTTGTGTCTTCGAGCGATGTCGACGCCTCCGGTGACTTCTCGCCCGGCGACACCATCTCGTACGACCTCACGGTTTCGAACACCGGCACAGTGACGATGTCGTCGATCTCACTGACGGATTCGCTCACGGGCGCCGTCGGCTGCCCTGCGGATTCACTTGCCCCGGGGTCCTCGATGACGTGTGCCGTCGTCTACACGGTCACCCAGACGGACATCGACAACGGGGCCGTCGACAACCTGGCCGACGTCACAGCCGTCGACCCCGGCGGGGAGACCCACAGTGACACCGACGCGGAGACTGTGACCGTGCCAAGGATCGGGGGTGTTGCGATCGACAAGTCGCTGTCCGGCAACAGTGACACCGACGGTTCGGGCGACGTGACCTTCGGCGACCTGCTCACCTACGACTTCGTCGTCACCAACACCGGCAACGTGACACTGTCCGCGATCGTTGTGGACGACCCAACCGCCGGTCCGGTGAGCTGCCCGTCGGACACCGTGTTGCCTGGCGCGGCGATGACCTGCACCGCATCGCTCGGTGTCACGCAAGCGATGATCGACTCGGGCTGGATCGTCAACGTGGCATCGGTATCGGCGCTCGGTCCCGACGGGGTCGAGCACACTGCAGGCGACACGGAAACGGTGGCTCCGGCCCAGAATCCTTCGATATCGGTCACCAAGACCCTCGATTCGATCGACGATGTGGATGGTTCCGGAACGCCGTCCGACGGCGACGTGCTCCACTACGTGATCGACGTGATCAACGACGGTGACGTGACGCTGTCGTCGATCAGCGTGACCGACTCGATCACAGGGTCGGTCAGCTGCCCGGCCGTCACTCTGGCACCCGACGGATCGACGCAATGCACCGTCGACGTGGTACTCGATCAGGTCGCCATCGATGCGGGCGGGGTGACCAACGTGGCGGACGTGTCCGCTGAGCGGCCCGGCGGCGATCCCGGCGACCCGGCTGACGATGTCGTCGACTCGGACGCGGAGGACTACGTGGTCGCACCTGTACCTTCCCTGACCATCGACAAGCTGTTCACCGGCTACGACGACAGCAACGGGAACGGCGATCCCGATCTCGGAGATGTCCTCCGGTTTTCGGTCATGGTCGTCAACACCGGAAACGTGACGCTCGACCCGGTCACGATCACCGACCCGACCGCCGACACCCTCACCTGTGACGTCACCGCACTCGCCCCCGGGGCAACGGCCACCTGCATCGCCGCTGTGAACGTCGAGCTCGCCGACGCCGACGCCGGGCAGGTGACCAACACGGCATCGGCGACCGGCACCGATCCCAACGGCACCGAAGTCGACGTCGAAGATCAAGTAGTCACCCCCCTTGTGCAGAGCCCCGCTGTCACGATCGACAAGACCCTCGCCGGCAACATCGACGAAGACGGTTCCGGCGATGTGACGCTGGGCGACACCCTGGACTACGAGTTCGAGGTCACCAACTCGGGCAATGTCACACTCTCATCCCTGGCCCTTGACGACCCGACGGTCGGTGCTGTCGACTGCGGGGCGGTGTCCTCGCTCGCACCTGGGGAATCCGTGACCTGCACCGCCTCGTACACGGTGCTCCAGGCCGATGTCGATCGCGGCGAGATCGTCAACGTTGCGATCGTGACATCCGCCAGCCCCGCCGGCGATGTTGCCGACTCCGATACCGTCACCACGCCGGTGAGCCGGAACTACGGACTCGACGTCGTCAAGACCATGACCGGTGTCGACGACACCGATGCCTCCGGCGGTGTGACCCCGGGCGACATCGCTTCGTACGCGTTCGCCGTCACCAACACGGGAACGGTCACGCTCGACGAACTGCAGATCCTCGACGCCGTCACCGGCACCGTGACCTGCCCCGACACGACGCTGGCGCCCGACGAGACGGTCACCTGCACGGCCGCGTACACCATCGCTCAGGCAGACATCGATGCCGGGCGGATCGACAATGCAGCGACGGCGCTTGCGACCGATCCCGACGACAATCTCGCCAGCGGCGTCGACAGCATCACGACCCCGCTCCTCCAGGAGCCGTCGCTCGACCTCGCGAAGACGTTTGTCGGTTTCGGGGATCTCGACGCTTCGGGAACCACCAATGTCGGCGACAGCGCCAACTATGCGTTTGAGGTCACCAACACCGGCAACGTCACCTTGACCAACTTGTCGATCTCCGATCCGCTGATCGCCGGAGTCGACTGTGGGGCGGCGACCACGTTGGCGCCCGGGGCGTCTGTCACCTGCACCGGCTCGTACGCGTTGACCGCAGCGGAGGTCGACGCAGGTGTCGTCGACAACACCGCCACCGCGGAGGCGAACGACCCGTCTGGGGCAACGATCAGTTCGAGCGACAGTGCATCAGCATCGATCACCCGCCTGGCGTCGGTCCAGCTCACCAAGTCGCTGACGTCGATCGACGACACCAACGTCTCGGGTGCGGTCGACGCGGGGGACACCATGAACTACGAGATCGAGGTACTCAACACGGGCAACGTGACACTCACGAACGCGGTCGTCTCGGACCCGCTGGCCGGTGCCGTCGACTGCGGAGGTGTGATGTCGCTCCCAGCCGGTTCCTCGTTGACCTGCACGGCCGCACATTCGATCGAGCAAGGGGACATCGATGCCGGTGAGGTGGTCAACACCGCGACCGTGGTCGCCGACGAGCCGGCGGGCGGCACCGTGACCGACACGGACACGGTCACGTCGCCGATCCCACAGTTTGCCGCCATCCAGATCGTCAAAGCCTTGTCGTCGGTCGACGACACCAACGCCTCGGGAAGACTCGATGCCGGGGACACCCATGTCTACACGCTGGCCGTGACGAACACCGGCACGGTCACGCTGTCTGCGATCGCGGTTTCCGACTCTCTCACCGGCCCTGCCGATTGCGGTGGCGTGACGGTTCTCGCCCCCGGCAACTCGGTCGCATGCTCCGCCGGCTACGTGCTGAGCCAGGCAGACATCGACGCCGGTTCCGTCACGAACACGGCGACAGCGACCGCCGAAGACCCAGATGGCGGAACGGTCGCCGACGCCGACACGATCGTTTCGCCGGCACCGGGCACCCCATCCATCCAGATCGTCAAGTCGCTCTCCGGCATCGCCGACACGGATTCATCGGGGAGCGATACCGCCGGGGACCTGGCTTCGTACTCGTTCGTCGTCACCAATACCGGAACGGTCACCCTCACAACCGTGGCTGTTGCCGATCCGCTCACCGGCCCGGTCGATTGTGGTGGCAGGACTGGCTTGGCGCCCGGTGAGTCGATGACCTGCGCTGCCGGCTACGCGCTCGAGCAGGCGGACGTCGATGCCGGGGTGGTGCGAAACACGGTGGATGTGGCCGCCGATGATCCGAGCGCCGGCCCGGTCGCCGACTCCGACATGGTGTCCACGCCCCTCACCCGCACTCCCGAGATGGCGATCGTCAAGACGCACACGGCGACACGCGACACGGACGGCTCGGGCACGGACACGGTGGGTGATGTGTTCGAGTACGAGCTCGTGGTGACCAACACCGGCAATGTCACGCTGACGGGCCTCGCCCTGTCCGATCCATTGGTCGGCGCGGTCGACTGCGGTGGTGTGACGACGTTGGCGCCGGCAGGAATCCTCACCTGCACAGCGGCATATGTGCTCACCCAGGGCGACATCGATGACGGACAGGTGGTCAACACCGCCACGGCCGACGCGGTCGGCGCCGACGGGACGCCTCTCTCCCGCACCGA
Source organism: uncultured bacterium (assembly GCA_963785075.1). Classification (GTDB taxonomy): domain Bacteria; phylum Actinomycetota; class Acidimicrobiia; order Spongiisociales; family ZC4RG35; genus JAOUGY01. The sequence continues at coordinate 513,630 of CAWATW010000006.1, read as the reverse complement.
CGACGCAACCAGCCCGATCGTCCAGGTTCCGGGACTCAGGGTGGTGAAGTCGCTGTCGGGTGCCACCGATTCTGATGGGTCCGGCACCGACACGGCCGGTGATGTCTTCTCGTACGAGTTCGATGTGACCAACACCGGGAACGTGACACTGTCGAACCTGGTGGTCGACGATGTTCTGACCGGCCCCGTCGACTGTGGCGGCGTGACATCACTTGCGCCGGGCGCACGGGTGACCTGCACTGCCGACCACGCATTGACCCAGTCCGAGGTCGACGCCGGAGAGGTGGAGAACACGGCCACGGCGAGCGCCGAGGACCCGAATGGCGAGCCGGTCTCCGACCAGGACACCATCGTGACGCCCGTTTCGGCCGGACCCGTGGTGTTCATCGTCAAGCGGCTGGCCTCGGTGACCGACGTCGACGGGTCTGGTTCCGACACCGTTGGAGACATCTACGGATACGGCTTCGAAGTCACGAACACGGGCAACGTGACTCTTGGGTCGATTGCGCTGGTCGACCCCAAGGTGGGCTCGGTGTCGTGTCCTGACGACACGCTTGCTCCCGGAGTGACGATGGCTTGTTCGGCGGACTACGCGCTCGACCAGGACGACATCGATGCCGGCGAGGTTCTCAACACCGCTGCGGTCTTCGGGACCGACCCCGGCGGGACGGTGGTCTCCGATGCGGACGGCATCACCACCCCGCTCGACCAGGTCGCATCGTTGCAGGTCGTCAAGAGCCTCGATGCGATCGGCGACGTCGACGCGTCGGGCGGCGTCGCCGCAGGAGATCTGATGACCTTCGGCTTCCTGGTCACCAACACCGGGAATGTCACGCTGGACAACCTCATGGTCGACGATCCGCTGACGGGTGCCGTCGTCTGCGCCGGCGACAACGCGCTGCTGCCTGGTGAGACTCGTGTCTGCTCTGCCGGGTACACGCTGACCCAGGCCGACATCGACTCCGGAGTGGTCCGCAACACCGTGACGGCGACCGCCGACGATCCCTCCTCCAACGTGATTGCCGACGACGACACGCTGCTGTCCAGCATCGTCCAGGAGCCGTCGGTGTCGGTGCAGAAGACCCTCGCGGGATCTACCGATGTGGATGCCTCGGCCGACTGGACCCCCGGTGATGTGTTCTCGTACGAGTTCGAGGTGACCAACACCGGGAATGTGACGCTGTCGAACCTGGTGGTGGGCGATGTTCTGACCGGTCCGGTGGACTGTGGCGGTGTCATCACGCTGGCGCCGGGTGCGGGTGTGACCTGCACCGCCGACTACACGCTGACCCAGGGTGATGTCGACGCCGGTGAGGTCCAGAACACGGTCGATGTGACCGCCGAGGCGCCGGACGGCACGCCTGCCACCGACTCTGACACCGTGACATCGCCCGTTTCTGGTGACCCGTCGATCTCTGTGGTGAAGTCGTTGGCTGGTTCCACCGACGCCGATGGGTCGGGGAATGTGACCGCGGGTGACGTGTTCTCGTACGGGTTCGTTGTGTCCAACACCGGGAACGTGACGCTGGACAGCCTGGTGGTGGACGATCCGTTGACCGGTCCGGTGGATTGTGGCGGTGTCGCAACGTTGACTCCGGGTGCGATCGTGACCTGTACCGCCGACTACGTGTTGACGCAGACCGATGTCGATGCCGGTGAGGTGGAGAACACGGTGGACGTGTCTGCCGAGGATCCGAGTGGTGCTCCCGTTTCGGACAGCGACAGCGTGACCTCGCCCCTCGCAGATGAGCCCTCGATCGACGTGGTGAAGACACTCGGCTCGAACGCGGACGGCGACCTGAGTGGCGAAGTGTCCCTCGGCGACGTCCTCACGTACGAGTTCGACGTGACCAACACCGGGAACGTGACACTGTCGAACCTGGTGCTCGACGATCCGCTCACGGCCGCCGTCGACTGCGGCGGTGTCACGATGCTGAATCCGGGCGAGACCGTCACGTGTTCGGCGGACTACACCGTCGGTCAAGGTGACGTCGACGCCGGTCACGTTCTCAACACGGTGAGGGCGACGGCCGACGATCCGGGGGCGACCGAGGTATCCGACACCGACGAGCTGATTCTGGCCATCGGCAGTGACCCGGCGATCGAGCTCGTCAAGAGCGTCGATGCCGTGGACGACACAAACGGTTCCGGTCGTGACGACGCCGGCGACACGATCGACTACCGCTTTGTCGTCACCAACACCGGAAACGTCACCCTGACCGGCATCACGATCGATGATCCGATGATCGGGACGGTCTCCTGTCCGGGTTCGCCGCTGGCGCCGGGGTCCTCCATGGACTGTTTCGGATCGCACCCACTGACGCAGGCCGACGTCGATGCCGGCGAAGTGACGAATACTGCACGTGTCGAAGGCACCTCGCCGAGCGGCACGCCGGTGACGGACACCGACAGCCACGTCGAGATCCTCGGCACCGAGAGCGTCATCGGTCTCGCCAAGTCGGTCGGATCCGTAGACAGCCTCGGCGACGGTCGGTTCCACATCGAATTCGTGCTCAGGGTGGAGAACCTCGGGTCGACAACGATCTCCGACATCGTCGTGACTGACGAGGTCGCATCGCTCTTCGCGGCCCATGCGCCCTCGGGCTTCGCCGCCACGTCGGGCACCTTGACGGCAAGCGGTGGATGGGACGGAACCTCGGGATCGAACATCGTCTCGGCCGGCCAGTCGCTGGCGCCGGGTGAGATTGGGACCGTCGTGATCGGCTTCGTGGTCGCTCCGACGTTGCCCGGCCCGGTCGACAACCAAGCATCGGTCACCGGAACCGATCCGAGCTCGTCCCCAGTGGCGGACCTGTCCACCGATGGTGTCGATCCTGATCCCGACGGCGACGGTGTCCCTTCGGAGCAGCAGCCGACACCGGTTTCGTTCGCCGGCTCAGGTCAGATCGATCTGGTCAAGCGGGTCGTAGACGTGACGGGCGGCCGGCCCACCTTCACCGTGACCTACCTGCTGACCATGGAGAACACGGGAGACCTGGGCATCACCCAACTGTCGCTGCGCGAGGACCTGCGGTCGACGTTCGGCGCCTTGCCGTTCCGGGTGGTCGGAGTGACGAGCGCCACGCTCGACCTGAACCCGGCATACGACGGCCGGGCGAACAACGAGATGTTGGCCAACGGCAACGCGCTGCTGGTTGGCGGAGCGGCCTCGGTCCGCCTGACGGTGGAGGTGGCGCCGGCTGACGAAGAGGGCCCGTTCGTCAACCAGGCGATCGTTTCCGGCGTCGATCAGTTCGGCGGACCGGTCAGCGACCTCTCCAGTGACGGCGTGACGTCGGAACCGGACCCGACCGAGGTGACCTTCGATCCGGTTGGATCGATCAGCGGTCGGGTGACGGTCGACACGAACGGCAACGGCGTCGTCGAATCCGACGAGCCGGCGCTATCGGGTGTGGGCGTGCGGTTGTACGACGGCACCGGGGCGCTGGTGACCGAGGTCGCCACCGATGAACACGGCAGATATCTGTTCGAGGACCTGCCACCCGGTACCTACACCATCCGGGTCGATGTGACCGGGCTCGGCGATTACACGATCACCCTCGACCCCGACGGTGTCGGGGACGGCGCCACATCGGTGGACGTCGGCCCCGACCAGGACGTCATCGGCGTCGATTGGGCTCTGGCGCCGGAGGCGATTCTCGACATCACCAAGCGTGCCGAGGAACCAGATGGTCGCGACATCCGCTGGCATGTGGTCGTCTCGAACCCTGGAGCGAGCACCGTGAACGGCCCGATTCGTGTGACCGATGACATGCCACCAGGATTGACGCTCATCGACCTGGAGGCACCAACCGGATGGGAGTGTGAGTCGTCGGGTCGAAGCTTCGAGTGTGTATTCGCGGGCTCGTTCGAGTCAGGCGATTCGGCCGCCTTCGTCATCGACAGCCGGGCGCAGTCGACCGGCAGATACGAGAACGTGGCGACTGTGAGTTGGACGGGACCCGGCGGAAATTCCGTCACCGCCGAAGCTGCTGCTGCTGCGCAGATCTCGCCGACGGCGTTGCCGTTCACCGGCGCCAACAGCATCCGGGATGCCTTGATCGGACTGATCATGCTGCTCTTGGGTTTGATCGGGCTCCGCGCCTCGCGGCGGTCGCCGACCGACGAATACCGAAAAGACCCCGCCTCCTGACGACGCATCGCATACAGTCCGGATCGATGATCGATTCACAACCGTGACCCGGGCCGTCCCGGACGCCATCGATACGCCCCGGCTCCGCCTCGAGCCGCTGACAGCGGACCACGCCTCCGAGATGGTGTCGGTGTTGGCGAGTTCCGAGCTATACCGGTACACCGGAGGATCCCCACCGACCATCGAGGAGCTGAAGCGTCTCTACGAGTTCCAGGTGTCTGGCAGCCCGCGCTCCGAGGAGTGGTGGCTCAACTGGGTGATCCGCGCCGACGGCGGCGCATGCGGCTACGTCCAGGCCACCGTCGTCGAAGGCGTGGCCGACGTCGCCTGGGTGGTCGGGATCGGCTGGCAGGGGAAGGGCTATGCCAAGGAGGCTGCAGCCGGGATGGTCGATTGGCTCGCTCGCCACGGCGTTGCATCGCTGTCGGCAGACATCCACCCACAACACGTGGCTTCACAGCGGGTGGCGGCCGCCCTCGGCTTGGAACCAACCGACGTATTCATCGAAGGTGAGCGACGCTGGGTCGGGCCTCGAAGCGCCTGACTTCGGCGTGGAAGGTGGGGAAGTGGAAACGGGATGGAGGACGTCGGTCCGTCCTTTCGGGGACGTCGCGAGGGTGACGGCGACACCGCACTTCGACGTGAAGCAAAGACGAGCGCACGCCTCCCATGTCCGAGAGTTGAACTCGGGGCGTCATCACCGTCGAGTCGAGGAGGCTGTCTGACTTCACGCTACGCGGGCCTGGAGTTGCAGAGACGACTCCCCGCTCGTCGATCCCGACCCGGTGCCACGATCTCGACCAGGTCCTCGACCCCGCATTGTGTTCCATGCTCCGCAGGATCCTCGACACCAGCACGCTATCGGGGACCGGGCCGTCGGAACAGCGAAGTGAAGCAGGCAGTGTCCTCGCGAATCGGACGTGGCTGTACTCGAAGAGGTCGTGTTCGGTGGACTCCCATCATTCCAGCCCCTCCACGATCGGCAACGTCTCAGAAGAATTCGCCGAGGTCGTCCCAATCGAGGCTGAACATGACCACGTTGTGCTCCATTGCATCCTCTACCGCATGGATGACGATCGGCGAGAAGTCATATTCTTCGTGTCGGGCACCGCCGCGATATCTACCGACCACGCTGGACCACCCGAGCGCATCAGTGCCGCTCGGCGTGGCTTCGTGGCGCGCTCGTCATGGCGACAGAATCGTTGATCGGCGTGGCCGCCCCCACCGTCAGCCGGCACAGTCAACGGCGACGTTGACCGCTGCGCAGACTTGGCGCATCCGTTGATCGCTGAGGCGTCCCAACCGCTGCGTGAGTGTTCCGACCGCAACACTCTCCATCGAGTCGAGATTGACTACTGAAGCCCGGGGGATGGGATCCTCCGGCGGCTCGAGGAGGACTTCACTGGGTAGCCCGCGGATGGTGGTCGTACATGGGGCGATGACTGTTCGCCGCAGTCGTGGAATGGCGACATCTCGGGACAACACCACGACAGGTCGGCCAGCGACCTCGGGTAGCTCACACCACCAGACCTCACCCCGGGCGGGCAGGGCGCTCACGACAACCCGGCAGCTTGGCGGAACGAGGCGAGGTCACCCCACTCATCGGGCTCGTCAATCGGATGAGCGTCGTACGCCGTGTAAGCGGCGTCGATTTGGGCGGTGCGATGTCGGGCGAGGAGCGCTGCGAGCGCCTCATCGAGCAGGGCGGCATCGTTGCTCTCAGATCGCAATCGTCGCGCTTCCTCGAGAAGCGACTCGTCGACTGTTGTGCTGACTCTGACTCTGGCCATGCCACAACTATGCCACGACTATGCTATAGACGCAACGAGGTCAACCCCAATTCGCACGCAGTCGTGAGTTGGTATCGATCTGCATCGTCGCCGGTCGTTGGCGGTGTGCATGGACGAGACGGGCGATCGACTGTGGTGGCGGCGGTTCGAGAACTCGCCGTTGTCGATGGCCGAGGTGGTCACCGAGGCGGGTCCGGAGGCGGAAGTGGTGTTGGAGGCCCACCTGGGGCTGGTATTGGGCGGCGGATGTGATCGCCGAGGCGGGCGGGCGGGCGGGTGCATCTGGCGCATCCGTTGGGGATCAAGGGGTTTGAGAACCGGCGGGTGAAGAACGATCTCGAAGATGCCACGTTGTTGGCGAACCTGTTACGGGTGGGGACACTGCCCGAGTCGGGGATCGCGCCGGCTTCGATCCGGGAGTTGCGGGAGTTGGTCCGCTATCGACACAAGCTGTCGGTGAGCCGGACCGGTCTCAAGTCCCAAGTGCATGCCGTGTTGGGCAAAGAGGGCGTGATCCCGCATCTGGTCGAGATGTGGGGTCCGGCCGGTCACGCCTTTCTCAACGACACCCGGATGGCCGAAGCGTACGAGTATCGGCTCGAATCACTCAGGGATCTGATCGAGGTGTTCGACCGCGAGGTGGTCGAGCTCGACCGGCTGATCCACCGCAAGCTGAAACACGATCAGGGGTATCGGACCATCCAACAGGTGAATGGGGTGGGTCCGGTGCATGCGGCCGTGTTCTGCGCCGAGATCGGCGACATCGCCCGGTTTCCCGATCCCCGCCGCCTGTGTTCGTGAGCCGGGCTCACCCCCCGGCTGCGGGAGTCGGACACCAAAACCTTCCGGGGGTCGATCACCAAACAAGGGTCGGCGCTGGTCCCTGGTCGGCGGTCGAGGCGGTGTCCTGCTATCACGGTGGCCCACCCATCCGGGACACCTTCGTGCGGGTGGCTCACCGCCGGGGCCGCAGCATCGCCAAGGTGGCTGCCGCCCGCAAGCTTCTCACGCTGGCCTTCTACGGGCTCCGAGACCTCGAGATCCGGTGCCTCCACGAGGCGGCGTGAGGGTCGGACACGGCACCGGTCGCGAGCTCGTGGGATCGGCTGACCCCACCCCAGGTGCGGGTCGACGTATGTGATTGAGCCCGACCGGGCTGTGGCCGCACCGCTCCATGCCACCACCCCCGGTGGTGCGTGGCGAAGGGATGCCCCCGGCGACCGACCGGTCCGCCACCCCCACATCGGGAACCCGGAGCGACACACCGTGACCGGCCATCAACCCAAGCAACAAGTTCCGGCACCGCCAGCTGCCGGAAGCCCTTCAGCGCGCCCCCACACCCCCACCTGACAAGAACTGCCCGCTCAGGGATGCCGATCCTGCGCATCTCGAGATAGGCTCGTTACCCGCCGGGAACTGGTGATCGGCGCTCCCTCTTGCCTCTCCAGCCGGCTGCATGTATTATGCATGCATGCCCAATGTGCAGGTCCGGGACGTACCCGAAGAAGTCCACGAAGCCCTGGTCCGTCAGGCGGAACTAGCGGGCCAGTCGCTCCAGCAGTACCTGGCGGCGAAACTGGCACTGATCGCCACCACCCCGACCATCGACGAAGTCCTCGACAGGATCGAACACCGCAGCAAAGGACGATTGAGCGGAGAAGACGCCATCGCCGCTCTCGAATCCGAACGTGCTCGTCGTTGACGCCTCGGTCATCGCGCCGGCGGTAGCCGACGGGGGACCCGACGGCATCCGTTACCGGCAACGACTTCACGGGGAGCAGATCGCCGCACCCGATCTGCTTCGCATCGAGGTCCTGTCGGTGATCCGTCGCCAGCTCCACGTCGGAACTATCGACGCCACCCAGGCCGAACAGGCGGTGACCGATCTCCTCGACCTTCCCATCACCGTGTATCCCACCGCGCCGCTGCTGCTTCGCAGCTGGCAGCTACGTGACAACCTCACCGCCTACGACGCCTGCTACATCGCTCTGGCAGAGACTCTCGGCTGTAACTTCCTCACTGCAGACAACCGTCTCTCTCGGGCGCCCGGCACAAGATGCCCAATCGAAGTGATCTGACCCACCGCGCGCGAGCGCCGACGTGCCGTTCGGCGCTATCTGGCGACGTGGGCGTTCGTGCCCGGGATCAGTTGATCGGCACCTCAGGCCGACTCGATCCGGCGGGTTCGAACGCGTAGCTGTGTTGTCGCCGAACACCGACCAGCCCCGCAGTGTCGGTGAACCGAGAAAGAAGTGCCTCTGCCGCCTCAGTGCTGTCTGGCAGGAGACTCGGTTGGACATAGATCCCTCGAAACCGCAGCCGCTGGTCGACGTAGAGAGATCCCAACCCGAGGCCGTCGATGTCGCCGCGGACGCTTGCGCTGACACGAACATCTGCAGCCTCTTGCTCCACAACCCGGATATCGGTCGCGTCATAGCGGTAGTGCTCGAAGAAGTACACGCTGGATTCGATCGGTTCGGCGAACCGCTTGGTGTTCATCTCGCTGCCCGCCAGGCTCCGCCAGTTGCTTTCACCGAAGGGCACCCAGTCGATGCTGAGACTCGGCTCCGTCGTGCCGTACTCACGACGTACCGGCTCGTAGTCGAATGTGAAGGTCCAGGTGAGCCGAAGGTCGCACCCAGTCAGGGGATTCTCGTAGAGGAGACCGGACCATGTGCCACCGATCGGCACCAATTCATCTCGATGAGGAGCATCGGGCACAGTCACCCGAGCAGGATGCCAGCCCAGTGACCTGACCTCAACTTCCACAAGCCGAACCGGTATGCATGGCCGCACGCCTACGTGAGGATATGGGGGTAATCCCTGCCGCTGTGCGTGGCGGATGGAAGGCTGTTTGGGGACTGTCAGTGATGGTCCCGTTGGGGCCGGAAAGGAATGCCCTGATGTGGTCCCCATGTCTGATTCGTTCGAGCGGGCCGGAGGGTCGGGTCGATGTTCGTCTCGGTCATCCGGTGGTGGACGATTATCTCGAGTTCGCGGCGGCGAGGTGCCGGCCGAACACGGTTCTGGCGGCTGGCTATGACTTGAAGGTCTTCTTCTCGGTTATCGACGCTGACCCGACCGAGGTGACTTCTGCGGATGTGTTGGCGTTCATCAAGGTGCAGCGCTTGGCGGGGGATCCGAACGTGATCCGCCTGGTCGATGGCGAATCGGGGTTGTCGTCACGGACGATCCAGCGGCGGCTGTCGTCGCTGTCGTCGCTGTATTCGTATCTGCTCGCTCGCGGTGATGTGGCTGCCAATCCGGTGCCGAAAGGATTGTCGACTCGCCGGGCGAGAGATCGGGGCGGCCGGGGTGTGCCGTTGATCCGCACGCCCCGAACCCTGCCTCGGGTTGCCGAGCCGGCCGAGGTTGACGCCTTGCTGAGTGCGTGTCGCCGCTGGCGGGACCGGGCGATGTTCGAAGCGATGGTGTTCGGCGGGCTGCGCCGCTGCGAGGTCCTCGGTCTGCGGCTGGGCGACCTCGACGGCGCTCGCCGCCAGGTCTTCATCGTCGAGGGCAAGGGCGGCCATCAACGCCAGATCCCGATCTCAGCCCGCTGGTTCGCCACCGTGTCCCACTACCTGCGTCATGAACGACCCGACAACGTCGATACCGACCGGGTGTTCGTGGTGTTGAAGGGCCAACGACGTGGACAACCGCTGTCGGATGAGGGACTCAAGCAGGTGTTCGTATCGGCCCGCGAGCGGGCGGGGCTGCGCCGCATCACCTGTCACGAGCTGCGCCACACCTGTTTCACCCGGCTGCGCGAGGCCGGCATGGAGCTCGAGGCGCTCCAAGCCCAGGCGGGACATCGCTCGATCGAAACCACCCGCCTGTATGTGCATCTAGCGAACGAGTGGCTCGCTGAGGAGTATCACCAGGCGGCGGCGATCATCGACGCTGACCTGTTCCTCGCTGCGGCCGAGGAGGTCGGGCAATGACCGCCCCGGCACGAGCGATCACCACAGCCGAGTCGCCGGGGCCGGGTCAGCCGAGGCCCCGTGAGTTCGACTGGCCCCAGATCGCCGAGACGGCCCCCGTGTTGGCGGCAACCATGCTGCGCTATCTGGAGCAGATCGCCCTGTCGCTGCGGCCTGCCAGCGTCGTGTCGGCTGACGGGATGCTGCGCCGTTTCGCTGGCTACCTAACAGCCAATCATCCTGACGTCACCGCCTTGGTCGACGTCGAACGTCACCACATCGAAGGATTCAAACGGTATCTACCGACGAGACCGGGCAAGAACGGCCGACCACCGCTATCAGAACAGACAATCCGGATGACGCTGGGCACCCTGCGGTGCTTCTTCGAGCGAGTCTCCGAATGGGGATATGAGGATGCACCGACCCGGGTGTTGATCTTCAACGGTGATCTCCCCACCCCCGATGACCCGCTCCCCAAGTTCCTCTCTGATGTCGATGCCGGCAAGCTGATGCGAGCCGCCGCTCAAGCCGACCCGACTCGCCGGTTGATCATCGAGATGCTGGCCCGCACCGGGCTGCGGGTCGGTGAACTGTGTGCCCTGCCTGCCGATGCCGTAGTCAGGATGCAGCGGCGTCACTGGCTGCGGGTCCCTGTCGGGAAACTCCACAACGACCGGTATGTGCCACTGCACCCACAGTTGGTCGAGCTCCTCGACGCTCACCAGACAGGCCGCAACGATGACCTGGACCGGCTCATCGTATGGAAAGGCCGCCCGTTGAACCGGCACCAGATCACCCGCATCCTCAAACGAGTCGCCAAGACCGCCGGAATCGGTCACGTCCACCCCCACCAACTGCGCCAACCCTCGCCGCCAAGCGATCACCGGGGAATGAGCCTCGAAGCGGTCGCTGCCCTGTTGGGCCACAAAACGCTACGCATGACCCTGGTCTATGCCCGGGTCGCCGACCGCACCGTTGCTGGAGCCTACGCCAGGTGTCAGACCAGGTCGACGTCCTCTACACCAAACCCGCCGGTCTCACCACCACCGGCACCGGATCCGTCGCCATGAACCAACTGGCGGTCGAATACGAGCGGCGCTGCCGGCAACGGCTGGTGCGCCGGCCATCGCAGCTCGACCGCCCGTTCGATCGATCTGTGAGTCTTGCGCCTACTACACCACCGACAGGTCGTTCCAGCCGGTACTCGCCGCCCAACGTGACCACGCCGCACAGCACCGACAGCACCAACGCGTCAACCTCTTCCAAATGCTCCTCGACCGCAACCAAGAAACCACGACATGAACCGCGATTACCCCCATATCCAGAAATCGTTTGACACGATTACCCCCATAAGTGCCGATCCCGAGCACTCGGCGAGGCGATCGTTGTGCCCGGACGCCCGGGCGGCGATCTGCCGACAGTTGCGCTGGGCCTACCGGTAGATCTTGTCGACGATGTCGGCGATCGTCCGTGTAGTCGTGAGTCGAATCGCCACCCGTCGGGACGCCTGAGAACGAGCACCGTCTCGCTCGACCTCGGGGTGTCACAGGTTCTGCCAATTCGGCGTCGGAGGAACGCCAACGAGAAATGCTCGCGCCTCGGCAGACAATGTCCCGCCGCCGGGACGTCCGGGGTGAACGTTCCACGATCGGTTCGAGGCGGCCACGGCCCCACGATAGGTTCCGCGCCGAGGCGGAGCCGGAGCCGATGTCGATCGACATCCGGGTGACCGTGGTGGTCAGGTACGCCACCGGGGATCGGACACCGTGGTGGTCGACGCTCTGCCACCGGATCCAGGCATCCTGCACCACGTCCTCAGCTCGGCGGTGCCAACAGCCGTGCGACCGCGATCCAGCGCGCGATGGTGCTGGCGAATAGCGTCATGTCATGCGACATCCGGATCGAGTGTTCATGCGGCTGGCGATTCGATCTGATCATTTCTGCCCATGCGAGTTTGTCGCTTGATCACACTGAGAAGGCTTCGATACGGTGCTCGACCAACATGACTTCCATCACGCTCCGTAAGTGTCGTCACCCGGCTCTGGGTTCACGTCTCGCACCCAGATGCCTGGGCGCCACCTCAGAGCCGTGCGTCGCTCGTCCGGTGGAGGGCGGGTCCACCGGGTTCGCTCGAGCGGGATGTCTACGCCAACGTCCCACGGGTTGGAGGTGTCGCGGAGGGTGATCAGCTCGCTCACCAGATCGACAACGTGCTAGTCCGCCGCGTCCACGCCTCCGCCAGACCGGCGAACTGCGACAGAGCACGTCTCCGCGATGTCGTGATCACCGAAGTCGCTCGTCGATCTCCCGAAGCGGCTAACCCCACACGAACTCGGGTCATCTTCTCCCGGGAAACCGGCGTCAACAGTCCACCACGCCCCGTGCTCTCGGTGGCGGCCGCAGCGTTTCAACGGCGCCACCATCGGTGTACTCGACCAGTGTCAGCTCTGCCCCGACTACAGCGGCGCATCTTCACCCGCCTCAGATCTAATCGGCCATCGAGCCCAACATGCCGTAGGCGACTGCGATGAACCGAGGGCGGTGGCTGGCGAACGCGTCAGTCATTCCGAAACCCGAAGAGGGATCGGCGTCGTCGTCGGCGTCGGGTGTGGACGCACGGTGCGGACCAGCATCCAGACCAGGAGGCCTTCGGTGGCCACGAGCGAGACGAAGGTGGCCGCACCGATCCACACAGGGTCGGTGGCTGCGACATCGACCAGATGGTTGAGGGCATGGGCGCCATTCTGGACGGCGACGATGCCAAACACCGGAACCCGCCACGAGCGGCGATCGGCGGCGATCCACAAACCGATCGCCGGCGGCAGCGTGAACGTGGCCAGATCACGGAACAGGTGATCGTTGGCCTCTCCGAACGGGGCCACGGTGCTGTGGAACGTGGCCGGAGAGACCGCCATCCACACCGCCGTGATCAACAGGGTGAACGCCGTGAGCATCGACAGTCTCCCCACCAGGTCCCGGGCCGGGTTGATTCCCGCCACATGGTCGGCCCACCGCCGGCCCCGTTCGGTGGGGGCGGTCACCATGCGACCGTCCCGCAGTGCGGTGCCGAGACGCCGGGGCAGCGGGAGCGGGAGGATCAACCGGCGGAGACGTCTGGCGCCCAGCACGTCCCTGACCATCCTTCGCAGCGACATCACCTCGGGTCCACCCAGATCGGCCACCCGACCCGAAGGCCCCTGCTCGACCAGTTCTGCCAGCCGCTCGGCCACCACGGAGACGTCGATGGGTTGCAGATGGACTCCCCGGGGCACGGGAACGAACCCGACCGCCGGCAGCATGTCCACGAATCGTGGGATCAGACTGTGGAACTGGGTGGCCCGCAGGATGGTCCACGGAACCTCGGACGCCGCGACGATGCGTTCCATCTCCGCCTTGGCCCGGTAGTACGGAGAGGGATGATCGTCGACACCGACGATCGACATCGCCACCAGATGGTCGACACCCCCCGCCGCCGACGCGTTCACCAAACGCTGCGTCCCCTCCACATCCACCCCCTGCGCCCTGACCGGGTCGCTGGCCAGGTGCACCACCGTGTCGTGACCCGCAACGGACTCCACACCGAGTCCGGATGCCAAATCCATCTCGACTGCGGCGACATCCCGCATCGGGCGCGCCGACCGCGACGCCACCGTCACCTCATGGCCTCGCTCCACCATCAACCGACTGAGACGCACACCCAACTCACCCGAACCGCCCGTGATCAACACTCGCATCAGAACCTCCAACGATCTGTGTTCACCCCCATGACGACACAGCGGACCCATCTGTGACACAGCTCGGCAAACGTTCCGGATCTAAACGCCGGGCCGTTGCCGCCCCGCGGAGGTCGAGTTCAACGCGACTCCCGACACTGAGGGCCGCACAGATCACCCACCGCCGGGAGCGATATTGCGCGCTCCGTTCCGAGCAGATCCGGCATTCTGCTGCAGCGGACGGCTACGGCGTGGCCATTCGTAGTGCGGCGTCCGCGGTCGAGCTCCTCGGTACGGGTCGCGGCGGACCCGACAGCAGTGATGCGTGGCGAGCGCGGGCCTGCGGATCCTGATCAGAGAGTGTGGCAGATGTGTGTCGAGGTCACTTCGGGGCCATCTCCGAGGGCTGGCGTGCCGGCTCTCCGGGGTCGGTTGGGCATGAGAAGTGTCACGCATGACGGTCGCAGAATGTGCAATCGAGCGACGGGGTCAAGGGCTGCGTGGGCGGTGAGTGAGAGGGCGACGACCTCGTCGCTCTCTTGGTTCGCCACGAGTGCCTGGTCCGCGCCAGGTACCAGCCGAAACCCTCTCGGCACCCGCCCGGCACACGAGCGGAGCGTCCGCCGAGTGAGCCCCTCGGTCGAGTGGAACTCGAAGGCCGCAAGGCTGTCGTGCCCCCGGTTGGACACGTAGACCCGGTCGCCGGCGTCGGATACGTGGATGTCGCCGACCGTGTTGTGCGGCCATTGGGGTGGCACGGTGGACTCGCTCTGCCGGAGGTGCAGACTTCCGTCATCGCCATCGAATCCGAACAGCGAGACGGTGTTGTCGAGTTCGTTGGCGACGAACAGATGGCTGCCGTCAGGATGAAATGCAAGATGCCTTGGCCCTGCACCCGGTGCTGTCCGGATGACGTGACGTCCGTTCAATGAACCAGTATCCGAATCGAACTCGTACACGAGGATCTGATCCACCCCGAGATCGGCGGCGATGAGAAAACGGCCATCGGGAGCGAAGACCGACGAATGCGTGTGCGGGCCGTCTTGGCGCCCGGCAATGGGACCGGTCCCGCGATGTTGAACCAGCGACGCCACGCCGTCGAGGCTTCCGTCCGGTCGGATGGGAAGGACGACGAGACTCCCGGTCCCGTAGTTGGATACCGCCAGCCATCGGCCGTCAGGGTCGACTCTGAGATGACATGGATGGTCGCCGGATGTGGGGCGTCGACCGAGCGGTGCCAATTCGATCGTCGCGCCCGAACGTTCGATGTCGAACGCGTGCACCGTCCCCGAAGTTCCATCGGCTACGAGGCCGGTTTCGCTGACGGCATAGAGATGACGACCGTTGGGATGGATGGTCAAGAAGGACGGGTTCGTCACGCCGGCCCAGGCGGCGTACATCCGCAATCCCGAATCACGGTCGACCGTGACGGCGAAAATGCCAGGCTGGTCGGCGGGCGTGTAGCTCCCGATGAAGGCGACGAGGTTGCTGTCGGGTGCCGTCACATGTCGTTCGCCGGGTGCTGCGATGCCTCGTGTATCGGCCTTCGACAGGCGCTTTGACTTGGCCACGGTGGCGAGAAGGTTCTCACCCTCTGACTCTGCTCACGATGCCGGCGGCCTGGGCGGCCAGTTGCTCGACCCTGCCGAAATCTCTGTCGATGATGAGGCGACGACTCGCCGGCCAGCTTCCGCCGCAAGCCGACACCATCGGGAGACGAAGGTAACGCTCCAGGTTGTCAGGACCTATGCCGCCGGTCGGAAAGAACGACACGCCGGGGAATGCGGCGCCGACCGCCTCCAGCGTGGCGGCTCCTCCTGCCGCCTCGGCGGGGAAGAACTTCACGAGTTCGAGCTCGTGTCGCATCGCCCTGGTGATCTCGGTGGGTGTCATCACCCCGGGGACCACCGGAATGTTCTGTGTCAGACACCACTCGACGACTTCGGTGTCAAATCCGGGCGAGACAACGAGTCGAGCTCCGGCGTCGCAGGCCGCCCGCGCCTGGTCGAGCGTCAGCACCGTTCCTGCGGCGACCAGCATGCCCTGAAGGCCCGAGGTCAGCGCAGCGATGGCACTGCATGCCGCATCCGTGCGGAACGTGATCTCGATACAGGTGAGACCTCCCGCCATCAACGCCTCCGCAAGGGGGACCGCGTCGGCGGCGCGATCGATCGTCACCACCGGAACGACGCCGCACCCCCTGATCCGATCGAAGGTATCGTCGAGCCCAAGCCGATCGCGGTCTGGTGGGCTCATGGCGTCCACAGGGTGCCGTCGGGCCAGCGGCTCTGAGTCCACTCGATGGGAGCCACTTCGATCGGGAACTTCGCCGCCAGTGCCTCGTCGATGTCGATTCCGAGCCCGGGTCCACGATTGGGCCAGAGATACCCGTCTCGGAGTTCGGGCGTTCCCGGGAAGACCTCGCGCAAGCGGTCACTCAGCCCCACGACCTCCTGAATCCCGAAGTTGTGACAGGCCAGGTCGAGATGGAGGTTGGCGGCGTGTCCCACCGGGGAGACATCACCGGGTCCGTGCCATGCAGTCCGGATGCCGAAGGCCTCGCACAAGGCGGCGAGCTTGCGAGCCGGGGTCAATCCGCCGAGCTGCGAGAGGTGGGATCGGATGAAGTCGATCAGGTGCGAAGTGATGAGGGGCCGCCATTCCAGCGGGTGGTTGTGGAGCTCGCCCATGGCGATCGGGGTGGAGGTCTGCTGGCGGAGTCGTGCGAACCACTCGACCTGGTCGGGAGGCAGCGGATCCTCGAGAAAGAAGAGATGGAAGGGTTCGAGCGCCTTTGCCATCCGGATGGCGTCGATCGGCGCCAGCCGCTCGTGTATGTCGTGCAGCAAGAAGAGATCGTCTCCCACCTCGCTCCGCACATGCTCGAACATGTCGACCACCGACCGTGCGTACCGGTCGGGTTCGTAGTAGGCGCCCGGAAACCCATCTCTGAGCCGAGCGTCGGTGGCGCTCTTGCGAGTCGGAGGGACCCCGTCGGGCTTCTTCCACCGCCCCCCATAGCCGCCCATCTGGCAGCGGACGGCCAAGTGGCCATCTTCCCGGTAGGCCTGCACCTTGTCGACCACTTCGAGCGGGTCGCGCCCGTCTGCGTGCCGGTAAACCATCGCGGCCTCACGGCACTTGCCTCCCAGCAGGTCGTACACAGGGAGCCCTGCCACTTTGCCTTTGATGTCCCACAGCGCCATGTCGACGCCGCTGATGGCATTGTTCAGCACTGGTCCGTTGCGCCAGTAGGCGTTGACATACATGAGATGCCAGAGGTCCTCGATGTTCGCCGGATCGCGTTCCCTCAACAGTGGTGCCAGATAGTCGTCGACCGCGCTGGCCACCAGGGTCGGGCGTTGGGTGAAGGTGGCGCACCCGAGGCCGTAGAGTCCGTCCTGGTCGGTGTCCACCCGCACGACGACCAAGGCGATGCCGTCGGGTGCGGTGAGAATCGTTCTGACATTGGCGATCTTGGTCATGAGGGATCACCGGATTCGCGAGCCGCTCGGCGGTGCTTGCGCTGCGAATCTGCAGCGAGCCGTGGGCGGAGCAGGGGGGATCCTCCACTCGGGGCGAGCGTCGAGGAAGGTACTCGCTCAGTCGTCATCGTGACTCCACCCGAGGATGCGTTCGGCCTTTGTGGAGTCGAAGAAGCTGCGATGCCCGCTCAGGTCTCCCCGGACGGGCACATCGGGGTAGTGGCGCTCCCGGAGGTCGAGCGAGGGAGTGTCCACCATGGTGTCGGGAGCGACGATGTAGAAAGCCTCGTGACCTGCGAAGTCGGAGGTCACTCCGAGCAGGAACGCCCGTGCCGCCGACCGTCGCTTCGTGTACGCCCACAGCTGTTTGACGAGGCCCTGGTCCGGGAGGTCCACCCAACCGGCGGTGTCGGTCCGGGCTTCGACGATACCGTGGAGCCGAAGGCTCGCCACGGACATCGACTCGAACCGCCTGACGACCGCGTCCGCCTGTTGCTCGCAGATCCACTTCGACAGACTGTACGGATCTTCGGCATAGCACGGGTGTTTCTCGTCGAGCGGGAAGTAGTCGTAGAGAGCCCGCCGGCTGAACCGGCCACCGATCGCGTTGACGCTCGAGGCCTGTGCCACTCGTCGGATGCCGGCCTCGGCGGCCGCGCGGAGAGCGTTGTAGCTGCCCACCACGTTGTTGTTGTGGACGACGTTGTCGGGGTGTCGCCCTGGCCCGTTGATGGCGGCGAGATGAATCAAGGCTTCACATCCGTCGAGGCCGGAAGCGAGGCTTGGGTAGTCTGTGACGTCGATCTCGAGAAAGGTCGAATCTTCCGTCGCGTGGGCGCCCGGGGCGCGATCGATGAGGACGACAGAGTGGCCCGCCGCCACGGCCAGGTCGACCACGGCCCGCCCGACGGTGCCACTGGCGCCGGTGATGGCGACCTTCATCGATACGACTCCCCTCTTGGTGCCGGCATGGCCGTGGCGCAGCCATACTCTTCGATCTGAACATGCAGTCTGACGGCCCTTCCCCCGAGAGACCATTCGATCTGGTGGCGATCGGTGAGACCATGGTCGCGTTCGTCTCGCGCAACGACCCTCACCACTACCTCGCCGTGCCGGCAGGCGCCGAGTCGAACGTTGCGATCGGCATGGCTCGCCTGGGTTGCCGGACACAGTGGGTGTCGCGCCTGGGTGCAGATCCCCTGGGGCGCTTCGTCGAGGAGGCGGTGTCGGCGGCCGGGGTGGTGGTGGAAGTGGTGCGTGACGACGCACGGCCCACGGGTGTGATGACGATTCACGTCGACGGCCCCGAGAGGTCGTCGACGTACTACCGCAGCGAGAGCGCCGCCCGCACGCTGTCGCCCCAAGACCTGCTCAGGGTGAGTCCAAGCCGCTGGACTCACCTGACCGGAATCACACCGGCGCTCTCGGACTCCGCGTTCGAACTCGTCGAATCCGTGGTGGAGGATCGGAGTGGCAGCGGTGCTCTCGTCTCTTTCGACGTGAACTTCCGACCGGCGCTGTGGCCGAGCACCGAGATGGCCCGCCGTACGCTGCTGCGCCTCGCCCGCGCCGCCGATGTCGTGTTCATCGGCGACGACGAGTCTCAGGCTTTGGTCGGCACGTCGGACGTGGTGGTCCTCTCGGACTCGATTCTCGAACGCACCGACCAGGAACTGGTCCTGAAGAGGGGAGCGAACCCGGCTTCGGTCGTCACCGCGACCCAAGAGATCTCCGAGCCGGCTCTTCACGTCGCGGTGGTCGAGCCCACGGGTGCAGGCGATGCGTTCGCCGCCGGGTATCTGGCAGCGAGAGTGTTCGGCTGGCCGACATCTGCCCGGCTTCGGCTGGGCCATCTCATGGGATCGCGCACGGTCGGCGTCCTCGAGCATGTTCCGCCGAGGTTCACCGCATCGGAGCTGGCAACGATCACGCCGGCGGGACTGGAAGAGCTCTGGGAGAGCAGTCCGGGGACGCGGCGTTGATGACCTGGTGACGTCGTCTGGCCCGTCGGTGGTGAGACCCTTCATCGGTTGTTCGACCCGATCTCCGATGCGGGAACGGTGGCACGGATGGATTCGATCTCTCCCGTGCGGCCGAAGATCTGTGCACTGGTTTCGAGGTCGATTCGCGTGCCCGAGATCCGACTCGTGGATCCATCACGCCGATGAATCTCGATCTGAGGGTCGCCGGAGGTCGCCGACACGACGACAGGGACCTGGCACACCGTCACACCGAGCGATGATGCGGGAATCTCCACCGTCGACGGACGCAGATCGAGATCGAACGGCCGCCACGTCTCCGTGCCGGGCAGCAGCTCGTCTTCTCTGAGCAGGATCGGGTCGAGTTCGATGGCACCGGCATCGACCCGTACTGCGACCTCGAGGGGTCGGGTGAGGAGCTCCTCCTTGACCAGGCCGGTCATACCTGGCTGCTGGGCCCCGGCGTGGGCGGGTGAGTGAGAGTACGGGTCGAGCGGAATGGCCCCGAATTCCTTTGCAGTCTTGTTGAAGCCCAGCCCGGATCGCACACGCCAGTAGGCGTCGACCAGCCGCCGGAGCGTGAGACGGTCGGCTCCTCGGGATGCGGCGTCGAGCACCGACTCCTGAATCGCCACCAGCAGCTTGGCAACCATGTGCCAGTAGATGGACCCGATCCCTTCGTATCCGTACATCGAACCCGAGCGACCCGTGTACGAGTGATGTTGGAACACCCCCTCGTAGGTTTCGAGCGTCGCTTCGTGGCTCTCCGCGACGAGGTCGACCCAACGAACATCGGCCGAGAGTCGATTCAGGGCTTCCTCCAGGTCGTCTCTATTGGAGAATTCGGCGTTGAAGCGGTGTCGCCCATCGCCATCGACGAGCACTACGGACTCGTCGCCATCTGCGATGAGGGATGCAAGGAGTGGATTGCTGTCGATGGCCTCGATCGGGATCACGTTCTTGTCGAGAAACGAGGGGGGTCGGCGGGCCGGGTAGAGCACGAAGCTGCGCTGATCCTCCCGGTAGAGGGCGCTCTCGAACAGCGCGTCGATCATCTGGAGTCGTTCGTCTGGAGTCAGGAAGCCTGAGTCGAGCGCAGCTACCTGGCCCTCCAGCATCTCATGGAGGTGGTCGACCACGGCCGTCGAGCGATCCGAACCGAAGTGGATGAGGTTGTAGGAGTGGAAGAGCCCATCTGCTCGCCGGCTGTGACGGATCGTCTCGTCCAGGTGCTCGAGCGCGGTGTCGCACAACGCCGCCACCGCCTCGGTTGCGATCTTGGTCCTCCCGGTGAACCCGAACCGATACACCGGGGTTCGATAGTCCGTGAACGCCTGGCCCAGCTGGTCCATCAACGCCTTGCGGGCGCCGTCGCTGCGACGCGTTTCGCTCGCCGGATGAGCCTCGAGGGCATCGCGGACCGTTGCGAGCCACTTGGCGACCTCTTTCGAGACCTCGACGTCGCCAAGGCCGGCCCGGCGGACGAGGACCCGGAGGTGATCGAGGTACCGACGGAGGTGGTACAGCGTGACCATGGACAGCCCGAACCCCACGAGGGCGTTGTTGGCGTCGTTCCACTCGGGTCGTTGAGTGTTCATCCAGATCCCGCCCCCGGGGACGAAGCTGGACAGCTTCGAGAGAGCCGGCACGAGAAGCTTCTCCAGAAGCGAGGTGAGGTAGACGTGGTGGTCATCGGTGTACAGCAGCTTCCCGTCGCCACCGGTCATCTCCACTCGCGCGGCGGAACGCCGGGCAGCGCCCTCGTCGTAGGTGATCGTCGATTTCGGGTTCTCGACGAGTTCCTCGTAGTCGGCGAGGCGGTATGGAACGTCGGCATAAGAGAACCACTGCTCACCCAGTGCGCTCTCGACCCATCCTGGGAGGTAGCGGTCGCACGCCTCGAGCAGCCGGAGCAGATAGACGACCTGATGATCGCCCCAATACCCGATGTTGCTCCACGGGTCGTCGGGATCCGGGACCTCCCAGTCGATGCCATGGCGGTTGATCCGGTACGGGTTGAAGCCATCCGAAGTCGACGCATTGACGAACACCGAGATCATGCTCGGGAGGTACTCCGGGAAGCTCATCGACAGGGCCTCCCAATTCTGGAAGATGTCGCGCCAGTTCCCCTCGTAGTACACGTTCGGCCGGTCTGCAGCGTCCCGTACACGAATCGAGAAGGCGTTCCAGGGTCGGCTTGGGTCGCCGTGTCGACGTGAGAACGTGAACGGCAGGTATTCCAGGCCCAGCCGTACGAGGTGGGTGTCCCCCGAGGCCTGGATGGATTCCAACAGTGCCTTGCGCTCGACGACGGCCGGGAGCGAATCGAACCACGCCTGGTGGCGGTCTGCCACCTGTCGGTTCCGCTCTCGCACGAACGCCGCGAGGTCGTCGATGTGGATCCTGTAGCCGTCGAGCGGGACGCCCCCGCGCATCACGTTGTATGTGACGTTCGCGAACTGATGTGCCGTCGCAACGCGATCGCCGGTGCGTTGCAGTCCATCGGCCGGCGCCATGATCTTGACCAGCGATCGCGTTGCGTCCTGAAGTGACGCCTCGATCTGATCATCGACGCTCGCAGTTCCGTGCAAGCTGTTCCTCAGGGCGGCCACATTCCGCTGGTCCTGGGCGACATCGGCGACGATGTGCCAGCCGGATTGCGCTCCCGGGGGTAGCTCGACATGGGAACTCAGCAGATATCCGGCCGGGGAACCGGTCATCAGCGAAATGGGCTCGCACTGCTGCCCGGATTCGAACGCCCCGACGGCGTCGGGGTGAAGCGTGAGCTCCGCATCGGGGAGGCCGGTGGACCATGCAACCGAGGCTCGCAGCACCTCTTCGGGCTCGGTGCGGTCGACGACGCGAGATTCGAGCGAGTACACGGCGAGCCGTCCTGCCCCATCGACGATCTCGCCCCGCTTGTAGGCGTTGGTGAGATTGCTCATGCGCTGATACACCGCAGGATCGAGGCCGTAGGGGAGGACCCCGAGCAGGCCGTCGATCAGGTCGACCGCCGACGGTGCGTTCGTCTCGTTGACCAGCGTGGCGGTCCGGACGAACCCGAAGCGG
Source organism: uncultured bacterium (assembly GCA_963785075.1). Taxonomy (GTDB): domain Bacteria; phylum Actinomycetota; class Acidimicrobiia; order Spongiisociales; family ZC4RG35; genus JAOUGY01. Next base: position 491,518 of record CAWATW010000006.1, on the reverse strand, counting down.
TGGCTGCTGGCCCAGCGATATCGAAAGGTGAGTCCCATGCTGGGGTTCACCTCCTCGAACAGCACGGAGTCACCGACCACCGACTTGTACAGCGTTCTGCTCACCCCCGCCGGTGGCGAACCTCGGAATGGGGTCCAGACGGTGTCCACGCCGGGAAGGCGAACGGCGGTCACGGGTCCGATCACGCCGGCATTGCGATGGAGGCGGTCGTCGGTCTCGTAGGGGAAGAGGGCACAGGACGCATCGCCTCTGCCGGCGGTGAGTCCGCCGGTGCTCGACAGGAACATCCACCGATCCCCGTCACTCACCACACTCATCAGGAACGGCGGCATCGTGTGGACGTCGGGGATGGCGTAGTAGCCCTGTCCACCGATCTCTACGAGACCTTCCTCGACAGGGCGTTCGCCGGCGAATTCGGTGGTCGAGATCATGGCCGCCCACCGATCGACGTGAGTGTCGATCCGAGCCCGTGACCGGTCGGGAAGAGCGGAGTCGCTTCGGGATCGTCGAGGTCGGCGAACGAGCGGGGCCACGGCTGTGGTGTGCGCCCCATGAAGGGATGTGCCCCCGCAAGCAGCTCGCCCAACGCCGCACCCTCCGATCCCGGCAACCAGGCCGCCACCACCGCATCTGCTCGATCCATCAGGTCGTCGATGATCAGCGGCCGTCCCGAGTAGACGACCAGCACGACTTTGTCCGCCCGTAGACGGATTCTCTCGAATACGGCGCGGTCCTGGTCGCTCAGCGCCGGTTCGGCGCGATCACCGGGTCCTTCCGCATAGGGTGGCTCGGCGAGACACACGACTCCGACATCGCATCGATCGTGTCCGGGGAAGTGTCCGTCGGCGTCGAAGCTGATCTCGGCAGCCGTCGACGACCGAAGTCCGTCGAGGATGGTGGATCCGGGGGTGGTGGATCCGGTGCCGCCCTGCCAGCCGACGGTCCACCCGCCACATTGGAGTCCGATGTCGTTGGCGGCGACCCCGGCTACGTCGATCGTCAGAGTGGCGGAGTCGAGCGGGACCGCACGGTCGTTCTTCAGCAGAACTGCGCTGCGCCGTACAGCTTCGGCGGCGATTGCCCTGTGTGCCGCGGCACCGACCGCACTGAGAGGCGGAGGATCGGCATCGGGGGCGAACAGCCCGACTGCACGCTTGGCCGTGAGTATCCGGCGCACGGCGTCATCGATTCGCGACATGGGGATGCGCCCATGCAATGTCGCCTCGAGCATCACGTCGATGAACTTCTCGAAGTCGTCGGGGACCATCACCATGTCCAGGCCGGCGTTGATGCAGGCGACGACCGCGTCTTCGTACCGTGGCGCAACCTGATCCACGCCCTTCCAGTCGGAAACGACGAATCCGCGGAATCCCAGCTCTGTCTTGAGCACATCGGTGAGCAGATGTCGGTGGGAATGCAGCTTGTCCCCGTTCCACGAGCTGTATGACACCATGGCGGTCAGTGCGTCTGCTTCGATCGCCGTGCGGTATGGCGCCAGATGCGTGGTTCGTAGCTCGGCTTCGGTGATCCGGGCATCTCCCTGGTCGATCTGCCAGGTGTCGCCCCAGCCGTCCCACCAGTCGGTCCACTCGTATCGTGGAGCAGTGCCCCACGATGTGGCGCCATCGCCGACGAAGTGCTTGACGCACGCGAGGACATCGACGGCACCCGGTTCCGATCCCTGGAGGCCACGGATCTGCGCTGACCCGAGCGAGGACACGAGGCTCGTATCTCTTCCGTAGCCCTCGTACGTCCGTCCCCAGCGGATGTCGTGGGGGACGGCGAGGGTGGGAGCGAACGCCCACCTGATCCCTGTTGCCTGCATCTCGATGGCGGTGGCACGGCCGATCTGTTCGACGAGCGCGGCGTCTGCGGCCGCACCCAGCCCGATGTTGTGTGGGAACACCGTTGCTCCGGCGACATTGCCGTGACCGTGGACCGCGTCCACTCCGTAGATGAGCGGAATGCCCAGCCGCGTCTCGGTGGACGCATCGACATACGACGAGACCATGTCGGTCCAGACCGCAGGGGTGTTCGGCTGGGGGTTCCCGTTCCCTCCGCTGAGCACCGATCCGATGAAGTGATCGGCCACCTCCGACGGAGTGATGTCCTCGTTGGAGACCTGCGTCATCTGACCGATCTTCTCCGCCACGGTCATGTCGTCGATGATGTCTTCAATGGATCGCTGTGGACGCGTCACGCCGGCTTCTCCTGGGGTAGGGGGTCGGAGCGCGGGTCCCGGCCGGTGACCAGGACCCGCGAATTGAGCGCGGGAGGAATCACTCCAACTCGAACGCTCCGACATCACATGCCGCCCCCTGGGGACGGACGACGCCTCGTTGATCGGTCGCTGGGCACGCACCCGCGTTTGCCGAATCGAGCGCGGGACTCCCTGCCGACAGGGCATGCGTGAGCGTCGGCCCACCGTTGTTGGCCAGCGAATCGAGTCCTGCATCGGCCACCACCAGGTCGGACCCCACGGGGGCACAGGTCGAGTCGGTGAAGACGTTGTTGCCCAGCGAGGTCAACGTCACGGCACCGGCTCCGAAGAAGCCCTGGAAACATCCCACTCCGCCGTTGTTGGCAACGATCGTGTTCTGGAGCGTCAGCGTTGCCGCCGCCGGTCCGAAGGTGCCCACAAAAACGCCACCGGCGGTCCCGGCTGGTGCGATGTTGTCGACGATCGTGCTGTTGGCGATGGTGGTCGTCCCGTCCGTCAGGAACGCCGCACCTCCGTGCCATGCCGTCGACGTGTTGCCACTGATGGTGCTGTTGACGATCGTGACATCGCCGAGCGCTCGGATCCCGCCGGCCACGTCGCCGGCGACGTTCCCACTGATCGTGCTCCGCGTGACGTTGAGCGTCGAGTTGAAGAACCCGTAGACACCGCCGCCGGGCTGACCGAGGGTCGAGTTGTTGCTCACGGTGCTGTCGACGAGATTCAGAGTGGCGCCATCGCCGTTGTAGATCCCGCCGCCGCCGAGGTCGAAGCTGGCACCGCCGCCGCTCGACTCGGTGTTGTTGGTGACCACCACACCGTTGAGGGTGAGGGTCCCGAAGTTCAGGACGCCGCCTCCTTGGGGTGCGCCGGCTCCGTCGGCGACGACCAGTTCCCGCATCGTGACGTCGATGCCAGCCGCCACACGGAACACCCGGGAGGAGTTGTTTCCGCTGACCGTGAGACCCGAAGCGCCGGAGCCGTCGATCGTCACCGACTTGCCGACCTCTAGTTGTCCCGACGTGAGCGTGATCGTTTCACCCGCCAGCGCCGGATCGAAGGTGATCGTGCCCTCGGCGGCGATGATGTCGAGCGCTTCTCGCAACGAGCCGGGACCTGCGTCGGCGAGGCTGGTGACGGTCACCGCGGTCGGTGGTGGGATCTCTTCCACCTGTACCAGGTCGAACCACGTGGTTCCGCCGGGCAGCCCTCCGTCGGGCAGCGTGAAGCCGTAGCCCCACACGTCGTTCAGGTTCAGTCCGTCGTCGGGTGCACCGTCCGGCTGATCGGAGCTACGTCCGAACGAAGCGAACGGGATCTCGATCAACTGCCAGCCGTCGAAGTTGTCCACGAACGACGCTTCGAACCGTTCGGCCGTGTCGGGACCCTGGTACACCCGGATGTAGTCGACAGCCATCGACTGCGGCAGCTCCAGATTGGGGTCGACCGCACCGCCGAAGTTGCCGCCGATCGCCATGTTCAAGAGCAGGTACACCGCGTCGTTGAACACCCATTCGCCTGGGACGTCGGCGGGGGTGGCGGTGTGGTACAGGAGGTCGTCCACGTACCACTTGATCAGGTCGGGCTCCCATTCGATGGTGAACGTGTGGTAGCCGTTGGAGACCGGTTCACCGAAGTCGTAGACATTGCCGAAGCTCTGTCCGCCGGAGTAGCCAGGCCCGTGGATCGTCCCAAAGATCTCGTTGGGCAGACGGCTCACGTACTCCATGAAGTCGATCTCACCGGTCTGGGGCCAGCTCACGACGTCGATGTCGGTTCCAAGGCTCCAGAACGTGGGCCACAGCCCGGGTGCCCCGTCGGGGACGAGGATCCGCGACTCGATTCGCCCGTAGGCGAACTCCGCCTTGTGCTTCGAGACGAGGCGCGCAGACGTGTATTCACACGCGCCGTAGTAGCACTCCAGCGAGCCATCCGCCTCGCGCAAGGTCAGTACGAGATTGCCGTTTCCGTCAGTCGCGACGTTGGCCGGGTCATCGGTGTAGTACTGCAACTCGTCGTTTCCCCAGCCGGGAATCCCGTTGACCGTTCCGTCGCCGATCTCGTAGCCCCAGTTCTCGGGGTCCGGCTGAGCGCCGGCGGGCTCGTTGAACTCCTCACCCCACACCAGACTCCAGCCGCTCGGGCCGGGATCCGCGGCGCGATTGTCTTTCAGATGAACGGTGACATCCTCGCCGGCGTTGGTGCCGTAGTACCAGAAGCTGAGTGCTTCACCGTTCGACCAGTCCTGACCGATCGGGAAGTCGCGCCAGAGCGAGGCACTCGACCCACCCGCCGTGATCGGCTGCCCTTCGAACGTCCAGCCATTGAACGGAATCGGTCCCGTGCAGTCCACGCCGAGCTCCCGGGCGCGGAAGTGAAACACGAGGTCCGTCAGACCGTCGTCGTTGACGTCCTCCTCGTGTCGCCGTGCCTCGCCCGTCCGATTGTCGAGATGGGTTTCGGATGCATCACCGAACATCACCGTCGTGTGATCGACGCTCAGGGCGTCAAACGTATCGGTGCTGAGCAGGTGCACGGGTATGACACCGTTGCCGGCTAGACAAGTGTTGCCCTGCACGTCGATGTCGACGGCGAGAGGTCCGTCGACCCGCAGCACGCCCTCGAACGCATCTTGGCCCGGTCGGGCCAGGGGGTCGCCGTCGGCGAGCTCTGGGTTGGACATCGTCGTGTTGTCCGTCGAATCCCACAGATCAGGGAATCGCTCGAAGTCGTCCAGCAGGAACGGATCGTACGGGTCGTCGTCGACGACGGTTCCGCTTGCCTGCATAGCAAAGCCGGCGGCGACACCGACGGGGTTGGCCAGACGCAGAATGATCGTCTCGTTGCCCTCCCACTTCGAGTCGTCCATGGTCGGCTGCGGGAAGCTGAGCTCCGATGGGCCACCGTTGACGAACGTGAGTGTGCCTGACACCGGGGTGTAGTCCCGGTCGGGCGTGGCGGTGCCAGGTTCCGTGAGGTAGTCCACGGAGACCTGAGCCGGGTCGTCACCGTTCATCGGCCGATTCAGCTTGACGACGACGTCGCCTACGGTTCCCTCTTCGATGTCGTAGTTGCCGGAGGCAAACGTCACTGCGAGATCGGGGATCTCGGCGACGCCGTACAGACGAGCGTCGTCGACGTAGTACGTCACCTCGCCGGGCGTGTTCAGGGTTCCGAGCGCCCAGCCATGCACCTGAGTCAGCGTGAATCCGTCATTCGGGGCACCGTTTCCGATGTCCTTGCGGACGAAGTCCGAGAATGGGAACTCGAAGAGCTGCCAGCCGGAGAAGTCGTCGATGAAGCTCACGGTGAAGCGCTCGGCGTCGTCCGTCGTCGAGCCAGGATTGCGGTTGTCGAGGACGTCGATGAACAGCGTCGTCCCTGTGTTCTGTCCGAATACCCACAGGCTCATGCCTTCGAAGCCGCTCCAGTCCTGAGTGACCCAGGCGTCCGCTGCGGTGTTCTCGAACGCGTGGATGAATCCGGCAAATGCCGTCACGTCGCCCGTGAGCGCCAGGACGGAGTTCCCCGCCGCCGAATCCGGGACGGGCGCCGGTGGCGTATCGACGGTTGCGATCGAGACGGGGCTTCCGTCGCTGAAGGTGAAGAACCCGACCAGGTTCCCATCGCCGTCGGCTCCAAAGGGCAGTCCTGATTCGAAGTCGTCAACGAGCTGAGTCGGCTCGGCGATCGGCCCGGTCGAGAACACCCAGTAGTCGGTGCGGAAGTTGACGTCGCTGCCGGTGCCGATGACCGCGACGACCACATTGATCAGCTGGCCGTTGCCGCCTGCCGATGCCGGCACGACATCGAGAACGCCGTTGCCGCCCGTCAGGAACGAGTTGTCGTCGGAGAAGTCGGCGAGGGGAATCGACACCAGCTGCCAGCCGGCACCACTGACCGCGCACGGACCGGCGGCCGAGACCACGCAGTTGTACTGGAACTCGTCGTCTTCGCCGTTGTTGGGATCGGCAATGGCGTTGTCGCCGTTGTCGTCATCCTGGAGGTTGATCTCCAGGGTGTAGTCCTGACCGTCGTCCGGGTTGATCCAGAAGTTGAAGTGGTCGGTGCCGGAGAGGTCGGTTGGAGCGTTACGGCCGAACCCACCGTAGAAACCCGACACCCCGCCGGAACCCCATCCGGTCTCGAGCGAGAAGGCTCCACCGTCGCTCGGTGGAATATCGGCCGCGTTCGGGGATATGCCTCCGCCCCCAACCGAACCGCCGAATGCGAACCATCCGTTGTTGAATGGGTCGCCGTGCTCCATGTCGTCGAACACGGTGGTGACGGCGCCTGCCGGCGGTGCCGAGGTCATCGCCAACACCGACAGCAGCACGCTGAACGCGACGAAGACGCCGAGTCGTCGTCGATGGTCTGTGACCGTCATGCTCATACTTCTCTCCCTGTCCCTCTCCCTCGCCGATCTCCTCTGAGACCGGTCGCCGATTCAACAATGCCTCAGCAGAGCCGATGTACCGACTCGCGTACTATTCGATCCCCGTGTCCGCCGACATCCGCATCCCTCCGCACGACTCTCTGACGACGAGCTCAACGGGCATGATCTCGACGACCGGTGCGGTGGTTGCTCCAGAGACCAGGTCGTTGAGCATCTGGACGGCACGCGCCCCGGTGTCGACCACGGGTTGGCGGATGGTGGTCAGCGCCGGAATCGACATCTCGGATGCCGGGAGCCCGTCGAAGCTCACGATTGCGACGTCCTGCGGCACCTGGAAGCCGGCCTCTCGGAGAGCCCTCAGGGCTCCGATGGCCATCGTGTCGGACGCTACGAAGACTGCATCGGGCTTCTGGACGAGCAGTTCCTGCATCCCTCGATGTCCGCTCGACTCGCTGAAGTCGCCGTCGACTCGGAGGCTCGGATGCAGTGCCTTCCCGCACAGAGCGAGTCCCTCGATGAATCCGTTCAGTCGATCGACGCCGGCAGTCGTGGAAACCGGTGCGCCCAGCAGCCCGATCCGCTCGTAGCCGAGATCGCACAGGTGGGTCGCAGCGCGCCTGGCGCCGCCGCGGTTGTCTACATCGACGTAGCTGATGCCCCCCATGTCCGGACGCCCGACCACGACGATCGGAATGTCGCTCCCCGCCATGCGGGTCAGCAGCGGGTCTGCCATTCGCGTGGCGGTCAGGATCAACCCATCCAAGAAGCCGGATGTCACGACCCTCGGGTAGAGCGCGGCTTCTTCCTCCGCGCTTTGGAACAGGAAGAGCGACAGTGTGTTGCTCGACCGGTTGCTCGCTGCGCTGATGCCTTGAATGAGTCGGGCGAAGTAGGGGTCTTCGAACAGGCTGTGCACCCTGCTCGGGATCACGAGGCCGATCACACCGCTTCGCCCCGAGACGAGCGACCGGGCGGCGACATTTGGCGCGTACCCAGTGCGCTCGATCACTTCTTCGACGCGGCGACGCACGTTGGGATTGACTCGAGTGTTGCCGTTGACGACGCGTGACACCGTCGATCGGGACACGCCGGCCAGTCTGCCGATGTCCTCGAGTGTCAAACTCACGTCGCCCTCCTGCCGCTTCGCTCTCCGTGGCGAGTGTGGCAGCGCTCTCAGGAAGCGCTCTCACAGCGTCCGATCGTAAAGAACATAGCCCATGATGTCAACACTTGACGGGGCTCTCCGGCAGTCGTATAGTCGTGTGAGAGCGCTCTCACATACCCATCATGAGAGCGTTCACACGGGAGATTCTCGGATGGCCGAGTAGTTCGAAAGAGGAGGACGGATCGATGAAGAAGACACGAAGCCTGTGGGTGGCGCTCCTCGTCGCGCTGGCGATGGTGCTCGCCGCATGCGGTGGAGACGACGGCGCCGCGACGACCGAGGGCGACACGAGTGAAACCACCGCAGCCGGCGGCTCCAGCGAAACCACCGCCGCAGGCGGCGGGAGCACCGGCGAAGATGTGACGTTGCGGGTCCTCATCCATCAGAACCCGGCGTTCACCGAGTACATGGACTCGTTCAACGCCGACTTCGAGGCCGCGAACCCCGGCGTCACCGTCGACATGTCGATCGTGACTCCCGAGGACATGCCCACCTCGATTCAGACCCGGCTCTCGGCGTCAGACGTCGACGTGATCGACTACTGCGTGGCACCGTGTGCAGGATTCACCAACGGCATCCAGCCGTACATGTCGGGCATCAGCTCCCCTCCCACGTGGCAGCAGCTGATCGAGGCCGGGCTGATCATGGACATCACCGATGAGCCATTCGTCCAGAACTTCGACGAGCCGACCATCCAGGATGCCGGTTCGTTCAATGGGAGCGTGTACGCCATCAACATGGGTCGCAGCGCCTTCAGCGGTATGTTCACGAACACCGATCTGTTGGCCGAGGTCGGAGTAGAGATCCCGACGACGTGGAGCGAACTGGTCGCCGCATGTGAGACCATCATCGCTGCCGACTACGCCTGCATGACGCAGGGCGGCGGCGACGTGTGGCCGATCTTCGTGGGTTCCTACGGCATCCTCGGGGCACAGTTCCCCGACCAGGCCGCGCTGTCCGAAGGCCTGTGGACCGGCGAGATCAAGTGGAACGAGGGTGAGGGCCTCGAGCTCATGGAGAAGCTCCAGGTGTATGCCCAGGACATGCTCGAACCGGGTGTGACAGGTCTCAGCCACGACGAGGCCACGGCCCGGTACGCGGCCGGCGATGTGGCCTTCTTGCCCACCGGCACGTGGCAGGGCGCCAACCTCGAAGGCTTCGAGCCCGACTTCGCCTGGACCTACGTTCCCGTCCCGGGATCCGATGATCCGGCCGACAACCAGTACCTGTTCGGCAAGTACGACCTCAGCTTCATGATCGCCGAGGACACGCCGAACCCGGATGTGGCAAAGGCGTATCTCGCAGCCATCTCGGACCCCGACAACTACCAGGCATTCGTGGACGCAACGGGCTTCATTCCCACGCAGCCCACGGCGACGCTCGACAGCACGGTTGGTGACGCGGTTGCGCCGCTTCTCGCCAACTATCGCACCGCCTTCGAGCAGATCTGGGTCGCACCGACCGGTGCCGGCCAGTGGGCGAATGGCTGGCAGGGAGCGTCGTGGTTCACACCGTTCAACGAGTGGGACGATGCGAAAGCCCTCGCCGATCAGGCGCAAGCAGACCTCGAGGCCGGCCTCAGCGCCGGGTAGCACCGAGTAGACACCGAATAGCACACCTCCGACGGAGGGTCCTCGCCACAGCGGCGAGGACCCTCCGGAAGAGGCAACAGACCGGGGAGGCATGATTCGATGGCGATCATGAACAAGAACTATCTGTTCGGCAGTGCCGGCAGGGGGAGGCGCTTCACGCCCCTCATGCTCCTGATCCCCGGCGTTCTCCTGTACGTGCTGATCGCCCTCGGCCCCTCTCTGGCGACAGTCGGGTACTCCTTCACCGACGCAAGCGGACTCAGGGGGGCGCCGGTCAACTGGATCGGACTCGACAACTACGACGAGTTCCTGTTCCGGGGCCTCGCCTCGAGAGACAACCTCGACGCCACGTTGAGAACGCTCCAGTTCTCCGTGATCGTCACCTTCGTCCAGTTCACCCTGGGTCTGATCCTTGCACTCCTGGTGAACCAGAAGCTGAAGGGCCGGACGTTCTTCCGAACCCTCTTCTTCCTGCCGGTGATCCTCGGCGTGGTGATCCAGGGCCTGATGTGGAAGCTCTTCCTCCAACCGCGGGGAGGGCCCATGGCAATGATCTTCGACTGGTTCGGGCTCTCATCGGAGTTCCTCGGGGGGCAGCCCGGTGAGGCCTTTGGCTGGGTGATCGTGGTGCAGATCTGGGCGAATGTCGGCATCACCATGGTCATCTTCCTGGCCGGCATGCAGACCATCAACACCGACCTGTACGAGGCGGCTCGAATCGACGGCGCGAGCGGATGGTCGCTGTTCCGCAACATCACCTGGCCACAGCTCACACCGGCGATCAACACGAACTTCCTCTTGAACATCATCGGGTCGCTGCAGGCGTGGCAGCTGTTCCTCGTGGCGATCGGCTACAAGCCCGGAACCCAGGTGCTCGGCTACCTGGTCTTTGCGGAGGGTTTCGGACAAGGTGACTCCCCGGCGTTCCGCCAGGGCTTCGCCGCCGCAGCGTCCATCGTGCTGTTCTTCCTGGTCCTGATCATCGGATTCCTGGCCAACAAGTACGTCAGCTGGAGAGAAGCGAGGTACATGGGATGAGTGACGCCCTCGAACAACACGGGGTCACCAAGACCCTCGACCAGGTGATGGATCTCACCGGGAAGGAACCGGCCAGCGTCACGGCGCGATCACGGCTCCTGAAGATCTTCTCGTATTTCGTGCTCGGTCTGGTGGCCGTGTTCTACCTCTGGCCGGTCTTCATGCTGATCAACACGGCGCTGAAGACCCTGCCGGACTACTTGAGGGACCCGGCCGGGGTCGTCAGCGGCCCCAGCCTGGCCAACTTCGGCGAGGCCTGGGAGCTCGCCAACTTCCCGCAGTACATGCTCAACTCGGCCCTGTACACCGCCATCGCCACCGCCGTCTTCATCGCGACGTCGCTCTTCGTGGCGTTTCCGATCGCTCGGGGGTACTTCAAGGGCAGCGGTGCGATCCTGACCATGTACGTCGTGGCCCTGTTCCTTCCCCCGGCACTGATCCCCCAGTTCCAGTTGATTCTGAATCTGGGCCTGTACAACACCCGTCCCGGCTACATCCTGTTGTTCCTGATCAACCCGATCGGCATGATCATCCTGGTCAACTACATGAAGTCTATTCCCCGCGAGCTCGACGAATCGGCGGCTGTCGACGGCTCGGGCTACATCCGGTATGTGTTCACTGTGATCTTCCCGTTGATCAGGCCGGCGGTGGCGACGGTCACCGTGCTCCATGCCATCGGTATCTGGAACGAGCTGATTCTCCCGACGATCTACCTCACGAATCAGGACTACTTCCCGATCACGAGGGGTTTGATCGTGTTCGAGGGCGTGTACGGGAGCAACTGGCCCGGGATCGCCGCAGCCGTCCTCATGCTCATGCTGCCGATGCTGATCCTCTTCATGTTCCTGCAGCGCTACATCATCGGTGGACTCACTGCGGGCGCAGTCAAGGGGTAGGTGGCGGCCGAGATGCAACGGTTCCGGGTGCTGTGGATGGCGGCCGCCTTGGCGCTCGCGGCAACCGGCTGCGGTTCCGGCGATGCGGAGCCGGGAACCACGAACCCGGAGAGCGGCTCTCCCACCACGGAATCGCCCGCCACGAGCGAAGTGACGTCGGCGCCGACCACCACGTCGGCGCCGACAACCACGACCACCACGATCGCAGCACCAGAGCCGATTCCGATCGAGCCACCGGAGGGCATGGAACTCGTGTGGAACGACGAGTTCGATGGGGACACCATCGACCCCACCAACTGGACCTACGACATCGGAGGCTGGGGCTGGGGCAACGGAGAATCGCAGTTCTACACCGATCGGGAAGACAACGCCCGTGTGCGGAACGGGCTCCTGACCATCGAACTCCGCCAGGAGCAGTACGAGGGGTCCTACTACACGTCGGCTCGTCTCAAGACACAGGGACTCCAGGCATTCCGGTACGGACACATCGAGGCACGAATCAAGGTCCCCAAGGGGGTTGGAACGTGGCCGGCCTTCTGGATGCTCGGAGAGAGCTTCGAAGAGGAGGCCGAGGACCCCGCAAACCGATGGCCGAATGTCGGTGAGATCGACATCATGGAATACGTCGGTCGGGAGCCTGATCTGGTGCTCGGCACGATTCACGGGCCGGGGTATGCGGGGGCCGGCGGTTTCTCCACCTGGAACCGACTCGACTACGACGTCGGCGACGACTTCCACACCTTCGCGGTCGACTGGGACGAGGAAGGTATTCGCTGGCTGTTCGACGGCGACGTGTTCGCCGACAAGTCGCGAGACGTCGTCGGCGACCGCGAATGGGTGTTCGACCAGCCGTTCTTCATCATCCTCAACCTCGCACTGGGTGGAACATTGGGCGGGGCGGTCCCCCTCGACACGGAGTTCCCTCAGCAGATGTACGTCGACTACGTGCGCGTGTACCAGGACGTCCACACCGCCGGGCGGTGATCTCCCCTCGAGTGGAGCGGCAGCCCGGTACGCCGCCGCTCTGTCGATGCCGCACCCGGATCGTGACCGCCGACGAGATGGTCAACCGAGCTGTCGCCGACAGGCGACCAACGGGGCGCGCCTTGTGTCCTCGTGCAGGGTCAGGTCAGGTTGCAGCTCGCCCCGCTCCGTATCGGGCGTGACCGGGCGCCTTTGGGACTCCTGCCGCACGGTCGAGGGCAGTCTCTCCGCCGCACGGGTCCCCGTCTGACGCTGGGTGTCGATGGGCGAATGGCAACCCTGTCAACCGGTCCGCCCCCGGGACCTTCGGCCCTATCCTCCAATTATATAGTCTTCGACTATAAATCTTGAGGAGGATTGCATGGCTAGACCCGAGCTGGTCGACTTCCGTCAGGAACGGATCAAGGTGCTCCACTACACGTGGATCGCCTTCTTCATCTCCTTCTACATCTGGTTCAACATGGCGCCACTTGCGACGACCATGTTGCGAGATGTCGGGTGGCTGACCGAGGAGCACATCAAGGTGCTCGCCATCGTCAACGTTGCGCTCACCATCCCGGCTCGGATCCTCGTGGGAGCGCTGATAGACAAATACGGCCCACGCATCGTCTTCTCTGCGCTGTTGGTGACCATGGCGTTTCCAACGTTCTTCTTTGCGTTCGGCGACAATCTCACGCAGCTTCTCGTTTCGCGCCTGGTCTTGAGCACGGTGGGAGCCAGCTTCGTCATCGGGATCCGCATGGTGGCGCAGTGGTTCCCGCCGAAGATGATCGGACGAGCCGAAGGCTTCTACGCCGGGTGGGGAAACTTCGGCTCGGCATGGGCGGCCATCACGCTCCCGTGGATCGCGATCACCGTGTTCGAGGACTGGTTCGGGATTGCGGACGGGTGGCGCTGGGCACTGTTCGTGAACGGGCTCGTGGCCCTGATCTACGGCGTGATGTACTACTTCCTCGTCAAGGACACACCGGAGGGAGTGCCTTTCGTCGGTGTCAAGAAGACCCAGCCAATGCTCGTCAGCTCGACCGGCGACCTCGTGCAATACCTTCTGTGGTCGTTCCCGATCTTCGGCGCTCTCGGCCTGCTGGCATGGCGGATCAGTCGGATTCAGATCGATGGGGCGGCGTTGATCTCGGACGGGATGTTGTGGCTCGTGTACGGCGGTCTGCTCGTGGCGTATGCCGCCCACGTGGCCAAGTCGATCCAGGTGAACCGGCCACGTCTTCGCGCCGGCGTACCGGAATCCGACCGCTATCCGTTCTCGAGCGTTGCGGCGCTCAACACCACCTATGTGGCGAACTTCGGTGCCGAGCTGGCGGTGGTGTCGATGCTCCCTGCCTTCTTCGAGTCCACGTTCACGCTCGGCCCTGAAGCGGCCGGATTGATCGCCTCTTCGTTCGCAGTCGTGAACCTGTTCGCCCGTCCGCTGGGCGGCCTCATCTCGGACAAGCTGACGAACAGGAAGGTGGTGATGCTCGGCTACATGCTCGGTATCGGACTCGGGTTCCTGGGCATGGGGTTGATCGATTCCGCGTGGCCGATCGTGGCCGCGGTGTTCGTGACCGTGTTGTGCTCGATCTTCGTGCAGGGCGCCGAGGGCGCCACGTTTGCGATCATCCCGCTGATCCACAAGCCGATGACGGGTCAGATCGCCGGCATGGCAGGAGCGTTCGGGAATGTCGGCGCCGTGGTCTATCTGGTCTTGTTCTCGCTGGTCGACGCCTCCACCTTCTTCTACATCCTCGCTGCCGGTGCCTTCTTCTCCTTCGTCTTCGTGATGGTGTTCCTCAAAGAGCCGGAGGGGTCGCACGCCGACGAGATGTACACCGCTGATCAACTCGCACAGGCAGAGGGGACCTCATGACGATCGAACGCTCCAAATCGGGCAACGACTGGCTGGAACACTGGGACCCGGAGGACGAGGACTTCTGGGAGTCGACCGGCAAACGGATCGCCTGGCGCACGCTGTGGATCACGACTGCCAACCTCACGATGGCGTTCGTGACCTGGTTCGTCGTCAGCGCCCTCGTGGTCCGCCTGCCCAACGTCGGGTTCGACCTGACCACCTCGCAGCTGTTCTGGCTGGCGGCGATGCCAGGCTTGGCGGGCGGCACCCTTCGAATCGTCCATACGTTCCTCATACCGATTCTCGGGACTCGCAAGGTCGTGAGTGCCTCCAGTCTCCTCCTGCTGGTGCCGCTCGTTGGCTTGTTCGTGGCAGTGAAGGATCCGAGCACTCCGTTCTGGGTGTTGATGCTGTTGGCCTTCCTGGCCGGGCTCGGTGGAGGCAACTTCTCGTCGTTCATGCCGTCCACGAGCCTGTTCTTCCCCAAGCGTTTGCAGGGAACCGCACTGGGGCTGCAAGCAGGGATCGGCAACTTCGGCGTGTCGCTCGTGCAATTCGTCACGCCGTGGATCATCGGGTTTGCCGCATTCGGCTCGCTTGCCGGTGGGGCGGAGACATTCACGAAAGAAGGATCCACTCAGGACATCTGGCTGCAGAACGCCACCCTCGTCTGGATTCCCATCGTCGCCGTCTTGTCGATCGCAGCATGGTTCATGCTTCGAAGTGTCCCGGTGCGGGCCAATGTGCGCGAGCAGATGGACATCTTCCGGGACAAGCACACATGGTGGATGACGTCGCTGTATGTCATGACGTTCGGGTCGTTCGCCGGGTTCTCGGCGGCGTTCCCACTCCTGATCAGAGAGGTGTACGGCTCGTTCGAGAACGCTCCAGACCCACTCACCTTTGCATTCTTGGGTCCACTGGTTGGATCCGCCGCCCGAGTTGCCGCCGGGCCGGTCTCCGACAAGCTCGGCGGAGCGAGGGTCACGCAGGTTGCCGGCTTTGGCCTCCTCGGGTCCACCATCGGGGTCCTCTTCTTCCTCGATCCGACTTCACTCGAACAATTCCCGTGGTTCGTCGGACTGATGCTCGGGATCTTCCTCTTCTCCGGCATCGGCAACGCCTCCACCTACAAGCAGATGCCGATGATCTTCCCGGCACGACAGGCGTCGGGAGTGCTGGGTTGGACCGCGGCCATCGCCGCCTACGGGCCCTTCATCTTCTCTGCGTTGATCGGGGCGGTCCTCGGTTCCACCGGGAGACCCACGGGGTTCTTCATCGGGATTGCCATCTTCTACACCGCCAACATCGTCATCAACTGGTGGTTCTACGCCCGGAAGGGAGCCGAGAAGCCATGCTGAATGGCAGACTGGAGCGCCACGATGCGACTCGAGATCACCCGAAAGAGCGACCTGGCAGTCCGCGCCCTTTGTGCGCTCGATACTCGGGGCCGGATGAAGGGCTCGGAGCTGGCCGACCTGGTCGGGTCGAGTCGGGGTTTCATGGCTCAGGTGATGACGCCGCTGGTCCATGCAGGTTGGGTGGATTCAGACCCTGGTCCGAACGGCGGATATCGACTGGAAACGACGCTCCAGAAGCTGTCGATGCTCGACGTGATCGAGGCGATCGAGGGCCCCACCGACAACGGAAGATGCGCGCTCAGCGGGGGACCCTGCCCAACGAGCGAAAACTGCGCCCTGCACGAGGCATGGGTCCCTGCCCGGCAGGCACTGCTGGAGCGCCTCTCGAAGACCACCGTGGCCGAGGCCACCGGCTGCTCCACCTGACCTTCGTTCTCGCCACCTTCATCGCGGTTGCGCTCGGATTGCCGACAGCCCCGGCGGCTGCGCAAGAAGACGGGGCAGCGACGTATCAGGAGGTATGCGCAGCCTGCCATCAACCCGACGGATCAGGCGTGGAAGGAACGTTCCCTCCGTTGGCCGGCAACCCGAACATCGCCGACCCGAACTACGTGATCGACGTGATCCGCAACGGCAAGCAAGGCCCTATCACCGTCGACAGCGTCTCCTATGACGGGGTCATGCCGCCGGTCGGCAACCTCACCGACGCCCAGATCGAGGCGGTTGCCGCCTACGTGGTCGAGCTCGGCTCTGCGACTCCTTCAGCCGGCCCGTCGACGACCGTGCCGGCGGCGACGACCGGGGACGCAGACCGAGGTGAGGATCTGTTCGGCGGCCGGATGACACTCGCTGCGGGCGGCGCCACCTGCTCTTCGTGTCACGCCGCCGGTCCCTACGGCGGTGCCACCCTCGGACCCGACCTCACCGACGTGGCTTCCCGCCTCGGTGGCGAGGCCGGCCTGACCGGATGGCTGGCTGCGCCTCCGTCGCCCACCATGCAGCCGATCTTCGGCGTCCACCCGCTCGATGAAGCCGAGATCGCCGACCTGGTCGCGTTTCTGGTGTCGGTCGACGGAACCGCACCCGCTCGCGGTCCCGACGTGATGCTCATCGGGAGTGCTGTAGGGCTTGCGGTGCTGTTTGTGGCCATGGCGATCTTCTTCAAACGACCTCGTGGCGCCTACGTCGACCAGCTCAGGAGAACGTGATGAACGAGAACTGGATTCAGGAGTCGGTCGACCCCGCATCGCGGCAGTGGGAGGAGTTCTACCGAAACCGTTTTGCCCACGACAAGCGGGTGCGGACGACCCACGGTGTCAACTGCACCGGGTCGTGCTCCTGGGAGGTGTTCGTCAAGGATGGCATCGTCACGTGGGAGATGCAGGCGACCGACTACCCCGAACTCGAAGAAGGGCTCCCGCCGTACGAGCCGCGCGGGCTGCCAGCGCGGTGCGTCCTTCTCCTGGTACCTGTACAGCCCGATCCGCGTCAAGTATCCCTATGCCCGGGGCGCGCTCCTCGACCTGTGGCGGCAGGCCAAGTCCGAAGCCCTCGGTGACCCGGTCAACGCCTGGCGTCTCATCCAGGAGAACCCCGAGCGCCGGCGTCGCTACCAACAGGCGCGCGGCAAGGGAGGGTTCCGGAGGGTCACCTGGGACGAAGCGCTCGAGATCACTGCCGCATCGGTGATCCACACCGTCCAGGCGTACGGTCCAGACCGGGTGGCCGGGTTCTCTCCCATCCCCGCCATGTCACAGGTCTCGTATGCGGCGGGCAGCCGATTCCTCTCGCTGCTCGGTGGCGTCGTGATGAGCTTCTACGACTGGTACTGCGACCTACCACCGGCCTCTCCCGAGATCTGGGGCGAGCAGACCGATGTCCACGAAGCCGCCGACTGGTACAACGCGAGGTTCGTGGCGGTCATGGGATCCAACCTCAACATGACCCGCACGCCCGACACCCACTTCATCTCCGAAGTCCGCCACGCCGGAGCCAAGCTTGCCGTGTTCAGCCCCGACTTCTCGATGGTGGCGAAATACGCAGACTGGTGGATCCCCGCCAACGCGGGACAGGACACGGCGTTCTGGCTCGCCGTCGATCACATCATCTTGACCGAGGCGTATCGCGACCGTTCCGTCGAATACTTCGACGACTACGTCAAGCAATACACCGACCTGCCGTTCCTGGTCGAGATCGGGCCCGACGGGGCTCCGGGCAAGTACCTGCGGGCGGACCGGCTCCCCGGTTACACGGGTGTCGAGAACGGCGAATGGAAGCTGGCGATGTGGGACGACGCCGACGACACCCCACGGATCCCCAACGGCTCCATCGGCTACCGGTGGGCCGACAAGACCCCCGGGCACTGGAACCTCGAACTGACGGACCAGGTCGCAGGCACCAAGATCGCACCGCGGCTCAGCTTCGTCGAGGCGCACGACGCCGTCGTCGCCGTCGACTTCGATGATTTCGGAGGCGGAGAGGTCGTACGGCGCGGCGTGCCCGTGCGGCGAGTGACGACCGTCGATGGTGAAGTGACCGTCACGACGGTGTTCGATCTGCTGATGGCCCGCTTCGGTGTCGATCGGGGCTTCGAGGGCTTCGACGCCGGGAGCTACGACGACGAAGACGTCCCGTACACGCCGGCCTGGCAGGAGAAGTACACCGGGATCCACCGTGACACCGTGATCGCCTTCGCACGCGAATGGGTGCGGAACGGTGAACTCACCCACGGAAAGAACCTGGTGATCATCGGTGCCGGTGCCAACCACTGGTATCACAACAACCTCCTGTACCGATCTGCGATCGTCGCCCTCATGCTCACCGGCTCGGTGGGCGTGAACGGGGGCGGGCTCGGCCACTACGTCGGTCAGGAGAAGCTGGTGAATCAGGCTTCGTGGAGTTCCTTGGCGTTCGGGCTGGACTGGGGGATGGCACCGCGGCATCAGAACACCCCGTCGTTCCACTACGTCCACTCCGACCAGTGGCGGTACGAACGGGGTTATCGCGACTACGACACCCTTCCCGATGGCCACCCCGACGCCCACACCATCGACCACCAAGCGCAGGCTGTTCGACGCGGATGGCTGCCGTTCTTCCCGCAGTTCAAACAGAACCCGATCGACCTGGTCCGACGACTCCGCCGCACGGGAGCAACCACGGACGAAGCCGTCGTCGAACGCGTGGTCGAGGGGCTCACGAAAGGTGAGATCGAATTCGCCATCGACGATCCCGACAGCCCGGAGAACTGGCCGCGCACGTGGTTCATCTGGCGTGGCAACGCCATCGGCACGTCCGCCAAGGGCCACGAGTTCTTCATGCGTCACTATCTCGGCACCGACTCCACGGCCATCGCGGCGGAGCCCGAGTCGCTCGGCGTCCAGGAGGTCGTCGTGCGACCGGACGCTCCGGTCGGGAAGATGGACCTGGTGGTCGACCTGAACTTCCGGATGGACACCTCGGCGCTCTACTCCGACATCGTGCTGCCTGCGGCCACCTGGTACGAGAAGGACGATCTCAACACCACCGACTGTCACACCTTCATCAACCCGATGCAGGCCGCGGTGGCACCGGCGTGGGAATCGCGATCGGACTGGCAGATCTTCGCGGCGATCGCCGAGCGCTTCACGAAGATGGCAGCCGGGAGACTCCCCGGACAGGTCGAGGATGTCGTGATGATCCCACTCACTCACGACACACCCGACGAGCTCGCACAGCCCGAGGTCGTCGACTGGCGGACCGGAGAGGTGGATCCCATCCCCGGGAAGACAATGCCGAAATTCCGCGTCGTCAAACGGGACTACGCCCATCTCCACGAGCAGATGGTCTCGCTCGGGACAGGCGTGCGAACCAACGGGGTGGCTGCCCACGGTCTCAAGATCGACGTTGCCGACTTCTACGACGAGATAGCGCGACGCCAGCCGCGGACGGCCAGTCCGCTGGCGGACGGGCACGTCATGCCGTCGATGGAACACGATCGGGAGGTCTGCGAGATCATTCTCGCCCTGGATCCGGCCTCCAATGGCGAACTGGCCTATCGCGCCTTCGAGGCAGAAGAGCACAAGACCGGTCGCATGCTGAGGCATCTGGGTGACGGACAGCGCGACACCCGCTACCAGTTCTCGGATCTGGTGGCCCAGCCCCGCCGGGTGCTCACCACCCCAACCTGGTCGGGCGTGATCACCAAGGGCCGCGCCTACAGCCCGTTCACCTTCAACGTCGATCAGCTGGTTCCGTGGCGAACACTCACCGGACGTCAGCACTTCTATCTCGACCACGAGCAGTACCTGGCATGGGGAGAGCACCTCCCCGTGTACAAGCCGCGTCCCGATCACAGCATGCTGTCGGAGACCGAGCAGACGCTCGCCGAGGGACAGGGCGGGCGGTTGTTCAGCTACATCACGCCGCACGGCAAGTGGTCGATCCACTCCACGTACTCGGACAACCACCGGATGATGACCCTGTCCAGGGGCGGGTATCCCATCTGGATCAACGACAAGGATGCCGCCGATCTGGGGATCGCCGACAACGACTGGGTGGAGCTGTACAACGACAACGGCGTGTTCGTCCAGCGGTGCGTCACCTCTGCGCGGATCCCCCGGAACACGGTGTTCGTGTACCACGCCACCGAACGCACGATCGGCGTGCCGATCTCCCCGAGACGCAAGAAGCGCGCAGGCATGAACAACTCGCTCACCCGGGCGAGGCTCAAGCCGGTGCTCATGAGCGGCGGATACGCCCAGTTCACCTACTTCTTCAACTATTGGGGGCCCACCGGGGTGAACCGTGACACATTCGTCTATCTCCGCCGGATCGATCGGCCCGAGTACTGAGGAGGCATGCCATGAGAGTCAGAGCCCAGATGAGCATGCTCTTCCACCTCGACAAGTGCATCGGGTGTCATACGTGCTCGGTCGCGTGCAAGAACACGTGGACCGACCGCAAGGGCGCCGAGTACATGTGGTGGAACAACGTCGAAACCCGCCCCGGGACCGGGTACCCGACCGGATGGGAGGATCAGGATCACTATCAGGGTGGTTGGCGGCGAGACGACAAGGGCCGTCTGCATCTCACGCTCCACTCGAAGGCCAAGGGCCTGGGGAGGCTGTTCTTCAACCCTGCGCTCCCCGAATTGGACGACTACTACGAGCCGTTCACGTTCCGATACGGCGACCTGTTCTCCGCTCCCGCCGGTGAGCACCAGCCGACGGCACGTCCGATCTCGATGGTGACGGGCGACGAGATGGAGATCGCCGCCGGGCCCAACTGGGACGACGACCTGGGTGGCTCGGACGTCTATGCGCGCAACGATCCGAGCCTCGGTGGGCTCGACCCGGTGGTCCGGGAGCAGATGCAGGAGATCGAGCGCGTTGTCTTCAACTATCTGCCACGGATCTGCAACCACTGCCTGAATCCGGCGTGCGTCGGTGCCTGCCCCTCCGGTGCGATCTACAAACGGGCAGAGGATGGGATCGTCCTGGTCAACGAGGACAAGTGCCGGGCGTGGAGGATGTGCGTGGCGGCATGCCCCTACAAGAAGGTCTACTACAACTGGTCGACAGGCAAGTCCGAAAAGTGCATCCTGTGCTTCCCGCGTATGGAGACCGGGCAGGCGCCGGCGTGTGCCCACTCGTGTGTCGGTCGTATCCGGTACATGGGTGTCCTTCTCTACGACCAGGACAAGATAACGGCCGCCGCCGGTGCGCCCGACGACGAGCTCCTGGATGCTCAGCTCGACGCGATCCTCGACCCGTGGGACCCGAAAGTCGAGCTGGCGGCCGAATGCGCAGGGATCGACCAGGGTTGGATGGATGCTGCCAGACGCTCCCCGGCATGGAAGTTCGTCAAGCAATGGGGGCTGGCGCTTCCTCTCCACCCCGAGTTCCGGACCGTGGCCATGATGTTCTACATCCCGCCGCTCTCACCGGTCGTCTCCACCATCGAACGCGAGCTCGTCCGCCTCGATCTGCCGGGCGAGCGAGTCGACTTCGAATTGTTCGATCAACTCGACAAGGCGCGTCTCCCGGTCGAGTACCTCGCCAATCTGTTCTCCAACGGCGATGTCGATGTGATCCGAAAGATCCTGAGGAAGATGCTGGCGGTTCGGATCTACAAACGCCGCCAGAGCGTCGACGGGACGATCGACGGGGCGACGCTCGAACTGCTGGAATCCGCAGGTACCAATCCAGACGAGGTCGAAGACATCTACCGCCTCACGACCCTCCCCACGGTCGAGGAGCGGTTCGTGTTGCCGCCCTATCACCGCGAGATGTCCATCGACGAGGCCGGTGACCCTCTGATCCACAAGGGTGAGATCGGAACCGGCTACCTGTCACCGCCGAGGAGGGGAGCATGACGTCAGCTTTCGCCGCCCTTGTGCTCGCCTTCAGCTACCCCGGCCACGACACGATCGAAGAGCTGAGGACCGCGATCGATGCCCTCCCGCCGGATGGTGCTCGCCGCGAGCTGCAGCGATACGTCGCCGAGGTGGAACGTCTCGAGATCGGCGAGTGGGAAGAGCTCCACACCCGGACGCTCGATCTCTCGCCGTTGTTCGTTCCCTACGTGGGGCACCTGGCATGGGGTGAGAGCTACCGGAGAGGCGCCTTCATGGCAGAGCTCCAGCGTGCTCAACTCGATGCCGGGGTCGACCAGCATGGCGAGCTGCCGGATCACATCGTTCCGATCCTCGGATACCTCGATCGGGTCGACGATCTGCTTCCGGATCTCACCGAGGTGCTGGCTCCGGCCGTCTCGACGATGCGGAAGGATCTGAAGAAGGCCGAGCCCGACAACCCCTACCGCCATCTGTTGGCGGCGGTCGCCTCGGCCGTCGATGCCCGGCTGGCCGAAGGAGCGATCGCATGAACCAGCTGCTGTTCGTCGTGTTTCCCTACGTCGCCTTCGTGCTGGCGGTCGTGGTGAGCGTCATCCGATGGCGCCGTCATCCGTTCACGGTGTCGGCGCTGTCATCCCAGCTGCTCGAGGGTCGCAGGCTCTATTGGGGGACGGTGTCATTCCATTGGGGAATCACCCTCATCCTCCTCGGGCACCTCGCTGCCCTGCTCGTCCCCCGAGGATTCGAACTGTGGAATGGTGCGCCGGCTCGGCTGTACCTGCTGGAGGCGACCGGGTTTGCGCTCGCGCTGTGGGCGCTGTTCGGCGTATCGGTTCTCATCTACCGCCGGCTCACCACGCCTCGGGTGCGAGCGGTGACGACACCCATGGATCTGGTCGTGTTGATGGTGATCCTGGCGCAGATCGTCACGGGAGGTTGGATTGCGGTCGGCTACCGGTGGGGTTCGTTTTGGGGTACGTCGGTGTTCGTCCCCTACATACGGTCTCTTCTCACCTTTCAACCACGTCCAGAACTCGTGGAGCCGCTCCCGTTCGTGCTCCAGCTCCACGCCTTCTTGTTCTTCGTGTTCCTTGCGATCTTTCCATTCTCACGGCTGGTGCACATCGTGACCGTGCCCCTGGGCTACCTCACGCGGCCCTGGCAGAAGGTGATCAGGATGAGTCGGGAGCCGTACGTCTATCACCCGGCAGCAGAGAAGCCGCTCGAACGGATCAGATGAACATACTCACCACCCGCAGTGGGTCTGCCCGCCAGCCGTCCTCGGGCTGATCGTGCCGTATCTGCCCTGGTGCGGGGGAATCTCGCCGTGCTGCATCTGTCGTGGTGTTGCGGGTTGGC
Source organism: uncultured bacterium (assembly GCA_963785075.1). Classification (GTDB taxonomy): domain Bacteria; phylum Actinomycetota; class Acidimicrobiia; order Spongiisociales; family ZC4RG35; genus JAOUGY01. The sequence goes on along the minus strand of CAWATW010000006.1, from coordinate 468,329 downwards.
CGGCTAGCTCGGGGGCCGATGCATCGCTGCGGAGGCGGGGCGCCGTCGGCACAGCGCCGGCGAGCGGGCTGTTCCTCGCGGGCAAGATCGTGGCGGCGACCCTCCACCGGGCACCGGACGATCCGACATCCGACCGCCAGAAAGGACGACATGACACACACGCTGTTCGACGACCTCATCGGCGAGGTGGACATCCCTGCCGATGGCACGCTCAGCCGAGTGCTCGTCAAACACGGACCTGTTCGGCTGGTGGGGTTTGGGTTCGGTGCGGGTCAGGAGTTGACCGAGCACACTGCCTCGGTGCCTGTCATCGTGCAGGTGATATCCGGCGCGCTCACGATCGAGGTTGCCGGTGAACGTCATGGAATGGGGCCGAGTTCGTGGCTCTACCTCGAGGCGGGAGAGCCCCACTCGGTGTATGCCGACGAACCGAGCCGCATGCTGCTGACCATGATCCGGACAACGTGATCCCGTGTTCGGCTGTTCGGTTCGACCGTCATCGGTAGGCCAACTCGTCCACCACTCCTCTGGATGAGCAAGGCCGGCGATCCTCCAGAGGGTCTCGTCGTCATCGCTGGCTCCACGGTCGTCATGTCCGCCTAGCCATCGCCTCCTGGTGCCAACCACGGAGGTTCCGTCTGCTTGCGAGGCTCTCGCACGAGTTGGCGCTGGTTGAGACGTCCCGGGCCGTGGCGGGTCCACATGGAGATGGGGTTGACATCCTTCTCCCGGTCGGTATACCATACCCCCCTAGGGTATATTGCGCAGGAGCGAATGATGGTTGGGTATGCGATGAGCAAGGACGACTACTTGAAGCGGCTGGCTCGGATCGAGGGTCAGGTCCGTGGGCTTGGCCGCCAGGTCGAGGAGGACACCTACTGCATCGACGTGCTCACCCAGATATCGGCGGCCTCGGCGGCGCTGCGTGCGCTGGCGGTTGGGCTCCTGGACGAACACATCCGCCATTGCGTCACCGAGGCCGCGTCGGGAGACGATCCGGCCGAAGCCGACCGAATGGTGGCCGAGGCCACCAGGGCAATAGCGCGTCTGATCAAGTCATGAACGGAGACATCATGCGAGCCGAACTCCACGATCATCCGGACCTGGTATCGACACACGGCGACCACTCGCCGACGGACGGTGGTCCCGGGCGTCATGGCGGCCACGACGCCCACGGCGGAGGCGGCGGGCACGACAAGCATGCAGGCCACAGCCCGGCGATGTTCAGGGACCGCTTCTGGTTGTCCCTCCTCCTGACACTGCCGGTCGTGTTCTACAGCCAAATGATCCAAGAGTGGTTCGGGTACACGGCCCCTCAGTTCCTGTTTTCGGACTGGATCGCACCCGTGCTCGGAACCGTCATATTCGTCTATGGGGGTGCACCGTTTCTGAAGGGTGCGGCGCAGGAGGCTCGGGATCGGCAGCCGGGGATGATGCTGCTCATCGGCATGGCCATCACCGTGGCGTTCGTCGCCTCTGCCGCCACGACGCTCGGCTGGTTCGACCTCGAGTTCTGGTGGGAGCTGGCGGCGCTCATCGCCATCATGCTGTTGGGCCACTGGATGGAGATGCGAGCGATCGGACAGGCTCGCGGAGCCCTGGCAGCTCTGGCCGAGCTGCTGCCCGACGGGGCCGAGCGAGTCGTTGCAGGTGGCATCGAGACGATTTCGATCGGGGCGGTCGAGGTAGGTGACGTGGTCTTGGTGCGGCCGGGCGGACGCGTACCCGCCGACGGGGTCGTCGTCGAAGGCACCGCCGAGATCGACGAGTCGATGGTCACCGGTGAGTCCCGTCCGGTCGCCAAGGCGACGGCCGATCGGGTGGTTGCCGGAACGGTTGCAACCGACTCCGCCGTTCGAGTTCGTGTCGACGCTGTCGGAGACGACACGGCACTGGCCGGGATCCAGCGGCTCGTGGCGCGGGCGCAAGAGTCGAGGTCGCGTGCACAGGTGCTGGCGGACCGCGCTGCCGCCATGTTGTTCTACGTGGCTGTCGCCTCGGCGGTGATCACTGTGGTCACGTGGTTGGCACTCGGCCGGGTCGACGAAGCGGTGGTCCGTACGGTCGCAGTGTTGGTGATTGCGTGCCCGCACGCCCTCGGCCTTGCCATTCCACTCGTGATAGCGATCTCGACATCGATGGCGGCCCGCGACGGCATCCTCGTCAAGGACCGACTGGCGCTGGAACGGATGCGCAACATCGACGTCGTACTGTTCGACAAGACCGGCACCCTCACAAAGGGCCAGCACACCGTCACTGGCGTCCATGCGGTCGACGGTGACGACGATCGTCTGCTTCTGCTGGCAGCGGCGGTCGAGTCCGACAGCGAGCATCCGCTTGCCCGAGCGATCCTGAGGGCCGCTCGGGAACGGGGCGAAATCCCATCGGTATCAGGCTTCAGGTCCATGAGCGGCCGTGGCGTGGAGGCGGACGTGGACGGTCTGACAGTGTCCGTCGGGGGACCTGCGCTCGCCGGTGAACGTGGGCTCGACACTTCTGCAGTCGACGAGGAGGCCTCGTCGTGGAAGGATCGTGGCGCGGCTGTGCTCTACGTCGTCGCAGCCGACCAGGTGATCGGGGCTTTGGCGCTCGAGGACGAGATTCGTTCCGAGTCCCGCCAGGCAATCGAACGGCTGCACCAGTTGGGTGTCCGGGTGGCGATGATCACTGGCGATGCCCGGCAAGTGGCCGAAGCGGTCGCTGCCGATCTCGGTATCGACGAAGTGCTCGCCGAGGTCCTGCCGGAAGACAAGCACTCGAAGGTGGCTGAGTTCCAGGATCGGGGCGATCGGGTGGCGATGGTGGGGGACGGCGTCAACGACGCCCCGGCGCTTGCACAGGCCGATGTCGGAATCGCGATCGGCGCCGGGACGGATGTCGCCATCGAGTCGGCAGGCATCGTGCTCGCCTCCGACGACCCCCGCGGCGTCGTCGGCATCAGGCGACTGTCTCAGGCTGGATATCGGAAGATGATCCAGAACCTCGTGTGGGCGGCCGGGTACAACGTGGTGGCGATCCCGCTCGCAGCCGGTGCTCTCGCCTGGGCCGGCTTTGTCCTCCCGCCTGCCGGCGCAGCAGTTCTGATGAGCGCATCGACAGTGATCGTGGCCGCCAACGCCCAACTGCTGAGAAGAGTCGAACTCGCCCCTGGGAGCTGAGACATCCCGCGGCGACTCTGCCTCGGGTACGACGATTCGAGCGGGTCGAGCTCCCGAGGGCTCGACCCGCAGGCTCGTGGCACCGAAGACCTTGGTGCCACGCGACGTCGACGAGCACCACTGTGAGATCAGCCGGATCGACCTGTCCGCCAAGGACTTCCGCGCGTGGGGAAGCCGGCTGCGCGGTGATGGGGCACCTGGCGAGGGGAGACGATCCGTGCGCGTACCCGTGTGCACTCGACGATGCGGCATCAGTCCTCGACAACACGAGAGCCGTGTGTCGCGCCAGCTACGTCCATCCCGTCCTGCTCGCTAGCCTCGACGGAAGAATCGAGGTCCTGGGACTGGTCGTCGATACTCCCCCGGTGTGGGCCAAGCTCGACGAATCCACCAGGGACTGGCCGTTCACTAGGAAGAACAGGACGGCGACCTCGACCTCCAGGATCGCATCGCCGGTCTCATCTTGTTCGGGGGCGGGCGCATAGAACCCCTCCACGAGCCGGTCCAGCAATGCAATGTGGTGGCATCGACCCGATATTGATGGACCGGAGCGGCCCCCCGGCGTCCCGAGAGGAGCCCATGCAGCGATGACCGACCATCACGTGAACCAGATCGCAGTTCACAAGGCGCGGCAGATGATTGACTCCAATCAGTCCGTGCGCGACAGCGATCGGGGAACGACCCAGCCCGACAGCGACGCGGGGAACCGGCAGATCGACGAGATCGAGCGGGACGGATTCTCGGAATGGCATCTCGGGCTTGCCGCCGATGCGAACGTCGAGACCAAGGACCGGTTCGGGTTGCCGCACGGTGATTCCCGCCGGGTACATCGGAGCAGCCTCATTCACGCCAAGAAACGGGCGGATCGACATGGTTTCGATGCGATCGAAGCGGCGGCCCACGACCCGTCGGCGAAGCTGGACGAGAAAGACGCCGGCGCCGCCTGATCTCAGGTCGCCAGTCGCCTGGCTGTCGCCGCTGCGCGTTGTGAGAGGTCTCGCCAGAGTCTCGAGGTTCCAGGATGGTCCTCGGCACACGTTCGCCAGCGAGCAGCAACCGCCTCGAAGTGGGTCACCAGGTCTCGTCGCAGCGACCGCGAAGGTTGGCGGAGAACGAGTCGTTGGGTGTTCTCTTCCCCGCTGAGCGAGGCCAAGGTCGCTGCGAAGAAGACCGTTCCCGACCGCAGCGTCTCGAGTCGAGGCTCGTCGGTCAAGGGTCCAAACGAGTCTTCACCGGGCGGATGAAGCCCCTCGTCTCCGGTGAGCAGCGGCGCAGGTCGCAGCTCGTCGCCCATGACGAGCAGGCTGTCCCGGATTTCGTGAGCAACGTGCCGGAGGTTCGGATGGCATCGGCCGGCGACGTCGGCCCACGGCACGGCCCAGTGGACGATGCGGTCGGCGAACAGGAATCGCCGATCCTCGAATGCCTGGGTGGCGACGATGGGGTCGTCGCGATCCCACGCTTCCGCCTCGGCTGACGCCAGTCCCGCAGCAAAACGTGCGAGTTCCACCAGACCGTCGTCGGCGAGGTCGTGGCTCCACCGACGGCTCCTGCGTTCGAGGTCGCGGGACGGGTCGTAGCCCGTGACCTCGACCTCGCGGGCGCTCGGCTCCAGGCCTGCCGATCCGAGTTCCTGTGCCCGCTGGGCGATTCGCACCCACCGCTCGACATCCGATCGGGCGCGGTCGCCGGCGGTCACATGTAGTAGGCGTCTTCGGTCGGCTTGACCGGCCGATCTATCCAGAGCGGTCGACGAAGGCCGCCGGGCCCGGGGGCCGGCTTCGTCATACCGAGCCACTCCCGATACACCTCGAACGACTTCGACGTGTCGACCACGACATCACCGTACTGGTCGCCGGCTTCGGCCTTGGTCAGCCGGACTCGCTGGTGCCAGCAGTGCATGCCCGAGATCGGGTCTGGGTGAGGCGGGAAGGCCAGGTTCTGGTTCACGCCGGCGTCCTTCCACCACACTCGCTCGGAATCGGGGTCGTCGCTGGAGAACGGTTCGATTCCCTTCTTTTGACGGAGTCGCCAGGTGCTGTCCCCGGTCTTCTGGATGTCGACGAGCGCAGACGACCACCGGTCGTTGCCCAGGGAGTCGGAGAGCCGCCACCTTCCGAGGTGGTGCGACGCGGCAACCACACCAGGACGAATGCCCTCCGTGCGCCAGACCCGCATCACGAAGTAGCCGGAGTCGGTGGTGAGCCGAACCAGGTCGCCGGTGGCGAATCCGAGGGCGTCGGCGTCCTTGGGATTCACCCAGAGCGGGTGGCCGTGGCTGATCTCGTACAGGTACTTGGCGTTGCCGGACCGTGTGTGGATCAGGGTTGGGAGTCGGAAGATGGGGAGAAGGATGCGTTCATTGCCGCCCATGTCCATGTCCCGCCAGTAGACGTGCGTCTTCTGGTAGCCGGGGATGGCTTCATCCTCCCAACCCCATTCGTGCATGGTCTTGGACCACCACTCGAGCTTCTTTGTCGGTGACTTGAACCCATGACGGGTTGTGCCGTCTTCCAGCGTCACACCCGTATCGAGCGGCCGCTCATGCACCTCGTAGATGTCCTTCGCCACCTCGAAAGCGCCGTACTTGCGCATGTACCCGAGCGGCGACAGGCCTTCGGCTTCCGCCGCCGCCGGCAGCCCGGGCACGGAGTTCTCGAACATCCATCCGTAGTACTCGTCGACGGTGACCGGGCGGGAAGGATCCGATGGGGATTCGAACCACTTCCGGACCCCGAGCGAGCCATCGGGGTCGATCTTCCACGAGAGATCGATCCAGAACTCGGTCTCCTCCCACACCTCTCCGGGATTCGCCTCATAGGTGCGATCGAAGGTCTTGCCGTCACGCTCGCCCGCCACCCGGAAGACCGGCTGGCGGAAGCCGAGCCATTGTCCGGCGTGGGTTTCGTACGAATGCGTGTCGTGACGCTCCGCCGACACGCCCATCGGAAGCACGTAGTCGGCGAACCATGCAGTCTCGGACCAGGTGGGCGTGAGTGCGACGTGCATACCGACCAGCGACTCGTCGGTGAGCACCTCCAGCCAGCTGAAGCCGTCCGGATTGGTCCAGATGGGGTTGTAGACGCGGGTGAAGTAGACGTCGAGCTTGCCCCGGCCCTCCTTGAGGAAGTGAGGCAGGAGGATCGACAGCTCATGGTGGCTGAACGGGTACTCCTTCGGCCAGAGCAGCTCATTCCACTTCGAATGCGGCGGTGGCATTTTCCAGTGTTCTGGCTTGAACTTGTCCCACGCGCTCGGTGACGTCCCACCAACGGTGCCGACCGATCCAGTGAGTACGTGGAGGAAGAGCAGTGTGCGAGCTGCCTGCCAGCCACCGAGGTTGCCTGACCCCGTAGACCTCCAGGTGTGCGACGCGAACCGCGATCCCGCTTTGGCGACCTCACGGGCGACAGCCTCTATCTTGTCGCCGGACACGCCCGTCTCCTCGGCGGCCCACTCGACCGTATAGCCGGCGTAGGTCTCCTTCAGCACCTCCACGAACGCCTCGTAGGTCTGCGGGCGTTCCGGGTACTTCTCGGCGAGTGTCTCCTTCCAGTTCACCCAACGACGAACGAAACCGTGGTCGACCGTGTCCCACTCGAGGAGGAGTCGAGCGATGGCCAGGAACAGGGCGGGCTCGGTGCCAGGCCAGGTCGAGAGCCAGTAGTCGGACATGGAGGCCGTGTTCGACAGCCTCGGATCGATGGCACACAGCTTCGCCCCCGCCTGCTTGCCCTCCATGATCCGCTGGGCATGAGGGTTGAAGTAGTGACCGGTTTCGAGATGTGACGACAGGAGGAGGATGAACCGTGCGTTGGCGAAGTCGGCGGACGGTCGGTCGTACCCCATCCAGGTGGCGTAGCCCACGCGGGCGCCCGATGAACAGATGTTGGTGTGGGAGTTGTGGCCGTCCACCCCCCAGGCCTTGAGGGTGCGGTCCATGAACCCGTCTTCGCCGGGACGTCCGACGTGGTACATCACTTCGTTGTGTCGCCCTTCGCGGATGGCCTTTCCGATGCGCGATCCGATGTCGGTGAGCGCGTCGTCCCACGTCACCCGCTCCCATTCACCCGATCCCCGAGCGCCCTTTCGCTTCATGGGATGGAGAATCCGCTCCGGGTCGTAGACCTGATTGAGCGTTGCCGGGCCTTTGGCGCAGTTGCGACCACGCGATCCAGGGTGGGCGGGGTTGCCCTCGAACTTTTGGATGTCCCCGGTCTCTTTGTCGACGTAGGCGAGGAGCCCACACGCCGACTCGCAATTGAAACAAGTCGTCGGCACCAGCCTGTACTCGTGTGCGACCTTCTCGGGCCACGCCTTGGCGTCGTACTCGCGCCAGTCATCCCACCGATCCGGCGGCGGAAAGTTGGTCAACCCCGTTCCCGGAGTCAGGCGTGGAATCTCAATGCTCATTAGGACGACCGCCTGTGGTTGGGACAGATTGTGGCGATGAACCGAAGGTCTCCAGTTTCCGGTCTCCGGTCTCCGGTCCCGAATCGAGGCCAAGCCGGCGACCGCTGGCCGGTGACTGGCGACTGGCGACTGGCAAATTCGGCGCAAGCGCAGCGTATGAGGTGAGCCCTTTGATCATGACAGCGGCACGCTTTGGCCCGCCTTCACGAATGCATCGTCGGCGAAGTAGATCCCGGCTCCTGCCGCCAACCCGCCGATGGCGGCGACCCACTGAGGGGAGCCGCTGAGGGTGCCGACGCCAAACGCGATCGGTACGAGCACCCCGAGCAACTGGCCACCCAGCCACCATTGCCGGCTGAAGGTGCCTTTCGTCATGTGGTGCAGCGCCATCTCGATGTTGCGGGTCGGATGGTGCGAGGTGAGCTCGATCAGAGCGAAGAGTCCCAGCGCAATCGATCCGCCCACCAGCGACCACACCGCCGCCCGAGCATACGACGGGTCGGGAGACCCGAACGCCGCCACGAACGATCCGATCCCACCACCGGCGGCGAATGCGCCGGCCACCATGTGCCACAGCAGCATCGGTGACTGCCACAGGTCGCGAGCCTCGGCCTGGCCGAACAGGAACGCCGTGTACCCGGCGGTTGCCAGTGCCAGGGGTGCCCCGACCCAGGCCATCGCCGTCACGAGGCCTTCGGCGCCGAACACACCGGCGAAGAACCAGATCGCCAGGACCGCGGCGTACGCCGACAGGATCCATGCACCGCGAACGAGCCAAGAACCGGGGTTTCCCTTCGTGATCAGGTAGTAGAAGCGATCGGGGCGCTTGAGGTCCCATACGAGAAGAACACCCGTGAGTGCGAGGAACAGGCCGGCTACGAGGGGGGTGCCCCAGCCGATCCAACCGTCGCCGGCGTCCGCTCCCATGAGGAGAGCGATGACCACGGCGAGGACGAGACCGGCTGCGATTCCCTTGGTGAGGAAATAGGCCGACACGCGCCATCCCCAAGGCATGGGATGGTCGGTGTTGTAGACCACCCGGGGGGCGGACTCGTCGAACGCGACATGGGTGGGACCGGACGGGCCCGAAGTGTCCTTCGGGGTGAGGTCGACCGTCATCCATGCAGGGGTCGGGCTGGGGTCGTCACGCCAGATCATCGAGCCGGCGCGAGTTTCTGCCATCACCGGATCCAGGTTCACCTGTTCGGCGCCCTTGTACCAGAGCTTGGGGTTGGTGCCCTGCTCGGGAGCCCGCACGTGCAACTGCTCGGTGGCAACCATCCGGGCGATTTTGGATGTCGGATCATCGAGATCGCCGGCGATGATCGCTTGCTCCGGGCAGACCACGACGCATGCGGGCTCGATCCCGACCTCGACCCGGTGTACGCAGTAGTTGCACTTCTGAGCGGTGTGCTCGTCGGGGTCGATGTAGAGCGCATCGTATGGGCAAGCCTGCATGCACGACTTGCATCCGATGCAGCGCGAGGTGTCGAAGTCGACGATCCCGTTGTCTCGGATGTACAGGGCGCTGGTGGGGCATATTCCGACACAGGGTGCGTCGCCGCAATGGTTGCAGCGCATGACGCTGAAATACCGCTTGGTGTCCGGCCAGGCACCCTTTTCGACGTACTTGACCCAGGTGCGGTTCACGCCAAGGGCCACGCCGTGCTCCGTCTTGCAAGCGACCGTGCAGGCATGGCAGCCGATGCACGAGTCCTGGTCGATGACGAATCCGTAGCTCGCCATCAGCGGTCGAACCTCACGTGCGATCTCCCTCTCGCTCGACTGAATCGTTGTCTGTCATCGTCGTGGGCGATGACAGACAACATCTCGGTGCCCACGGCCACTTCCGCTTCCGATGGCGAAATCGATTGCATTCAAACCGATCTCGGCGACGCTCACGACTTCACGAGCACGAAGTGGAAGACGTCGGACTCCTCGAACTGCTCTTTCAAGGTGTGGCCCATGTCCTTGGCCCAAGCCGGGATGTCGGAGAGGGCGCCCCGGTCGCTGGCGAGCACCTCCAGCGTCTGGCCGCTTCCGATTTCACCCATCGCCTGGGCGGTCTTGATGACTGGCATCGGGCATTGGAGCCCGCGAGCGTCGACGGTGATGTCTGCCATGTGTCTCCTCCTTGGTCCGGTCTCAGATGAACAAGCTGATCTTGGCGTCACGCATGAGGCTGATTGCCGAGCCGGCTCCAGCGGGTGCGTCGAGCCCTGCGATCATGTCATCGGGGCTGAGGCCCATGAGGTCCATGGTCATCTGGCATGGCCACAGCTTCACCCCCATCTGTTGTGCCAGTTCGAGCAGCTCCTGCACCGATGCGACCTTGTTGTCGTCGGCGAGGTCTTTCATCATCCGGGCGCCGAGACCACCAAAGTTCATCGTGGACAGCTGAAGACCGTTGGGTGAGCCCTTCTTGAACACCGACATCATCTTCTGGCGCCAGTCTTCACCCGTGATTCCGGCGTCGGGGCGCTTGAGGATGCCGAGACCCCAGAAGGTGAAGAAGACGGTGACGTCCATTCCGTAGGCGGCGCCGGTCGTGGCCAGGATCATGACCGGCCAGGCCTTGTCGAGGTCGCCGGATGCCGCGATCAGCACCATCTTGTCCTTCTCCGGTGGCGGATCGGCTACCGCATCCTCTCCGACCGTCATCGTGTCTGCCATGTCGCACCTCCGTCCCCGGGGACCATCGCCTGACCTCGCGCATGCCCAACTGCATATATGCAGTTATCCGCATCTTGGGGATTCGGGTGGCGGCCTGTCAACTGATTCCGGGGTTTTTTTCGCCGATGCTCCTGGCAGAAACTGGAGCCGCTGCGATGATTCGTAGAAATATCCCCCGATTCGGTCCGTACATGCGCATGCGCGCATATGCTTCACGGACCGCGGAAGGAGAACCGACCCGATGAGCACCATCAGCACCACCGATCTCGCCCGTCTCGTCGATGACAGCGAACACACACCCTTTGTGCTCGACGTACGAGCGCCCGATGCTTTCGAGCGGTGGAGGATCGAAGGAAAGGCGGCGATCGACGCTCTGAACATCCCATACTGGACCGCCATCGTCGAAGGCGACAGCGTCAAGCCGCAACTCCCCGAGGATCGCGACGTCGTCGTCGTCTGCGCGCACGGCGGCTCGTCGGATCTGGTCGTCGAGACCCTCGGCCTGCCGAATCTGCGGAACCTCGAAGGCGGCATGGATGCCTGGGCGGTGACGTTGGTCCCTCACACCCTCTGGGACGATGGCACACATTTCGTGATCCAGTTCGATCGGATCGCCAAGGCTTGCCTGTCCTACGCCGTCGGAGCCCGCGGAGGCACGATGGCGATCATCGATCCGGCCGCCGATACCGACGCCTACCTGGCGATCGCTGCCGACATGGAGGCAGAGATCACCGATGTGTTCGACACCCATCTGCACGCCGACCACATCTCCTTCGCCCGCAAGATCGTCGAGGCAAGCGGGGCCATCTATCACATCTCCGAGGGGGACGCCGAAGGAGCGTCGTTCGACTACGCCGCGTTGCAGGATGGCGAGACTTTCCGATTCGGGAACATGGATCTCATCGTGCGATCGGTGGCGACGCCAGGTCACACCCCCGGGTCCACCTCGCTCGAGGTGGCGGGTCGCTTTCTCATGACCGGCGACGCCGTGTTCGTGAGCGGCATCGGTCGCCCTGATCTCGGCGGGCAGACCGAACCCTGGGCGCGCGATCTCTTCCACACGATCCATGACAAGCTCGCTCATCTCGACCATGACCTCGAGGTCTGTCCGGCCCATTACACGGCGCGATCCGAGTCGAGCAGCGACGGGACTCTCCGACGGCGCCTCGGGGACCTGTTGGAACACGACCCGGTTGTCTCGATGACCGACGAGGAGGCATTCGTCCACCACGTCGTCACGCATCTCGGAGAAGCGCCCGGCATCTATCAGGACATTCGCAAGGTCAACATGGGCTGGACGACGGTCGACGCCGACCGGGCGAAGGAACTCGAGGTCGGCCGCAACGAGTGCGCCCTGAGCAAGTAGCACCGTGGCCGGGTCGCCGGTCAGAGCCGCAGCCGGCGCACCGAGATCGGAACGAGGCGATCTCTGCAGGCTCTACGCTTTGCCCGGATGAGCTACTTCCCTCGACCCGGTGCCCGTCCGATCAGAGCAAATTCGGGCTCAGACGCACGCGACCATCTCGCCAACGAGCGCACGTTCCTCGCGTGGATCCGGACTGCACTCGGGATCGTCGGGCTCGGGGTCGTGGTCGGGAAGCTGGTGGATGCCGAGGGCTTTCTCGCGGAGGTGGTCGGCGTGGTCCTCGTGGTGGTGGGTACCGGGATGGTGATCTATGCGACCGCACGGTTCGAGAAGGTGACGGCGCTGCTCGACGAGGGGCGCTTCCAGGCGGCCGCCTGGGGTCCGATGCTCACTGCCCTCGTGGGGTTGGTCGCCGCCGTCGGTGCGGTCATCGTGCTCGTGAGCTGAGATCCACGCCGTGAGATCTGCTCTCTTCGCCAGGCCGACCGCCGGCGATCTGATCGCCGGCGTCTCCGTGGCAGTGATCCTCATCCCGCAGTCGCTCGCATATGCGGAACTCGCAGGGATGCCCGCCTACGCCGGCCTCTTCGCGGCGGCGATCCCTCCGTTGGCTGCTGCGTTCTTCGCGTCATCGCGCTATCTGCAGACCGGCCCGGTGGCCATGACGGCCCTGCTGACGTATGGCGGCCTGAAGCCGCTCGGCCTGATGCCGGAGGGTGAGGAGTGGATGGCGTCTGCTGCGCTGCTCGCCGTCCTCGTGGGGCTGATTCGTGTCGGGCTCGGATTGTTGCGGGGCGGCGTCATCGCCTTTCTCCTCTCGCAGCCCGTGTTGAAGGGATTCACATCGGCCGCAGCCATCCTGATCCTCGCCTCACAGGTCCCCACTGCGCTCGGCGTGCCTCGGGGCGACGACACGCTCGTGGTGGAAGCAATGCGGGCGCTGGCCGCGCCGGGGTCGTGGAACGTGGGAGCGGCGCTGCTGTCGGGCGTCGCCGTGATGCTCGTCGTCCTCGCTCCGCGGGTTCACCCCCTCCTTCCCGCCGTGCCGATCGTCCTGGTCCTGGGGCTGATCGCCGCCACCGTGACCGGCTTCGACGGTGAACTCGTCGGACAGATCCCCGCCGGTTTCCCGCCCCTGTCGCTCGACCTCCCGTGGGCCGAGGTCCCAGCGCTGGTCGTGCCCGCTCTCGTGGTGGCGCTCGTCGGGTTTGCCGAACCGGCGTCGATCGCCCGCACCTTCGCTGCCGCCGATCGCGAGCGATGGTCGGCGGATCGCGAGCTGATCTCACAGGGAGTCGCCAATCTGGCGTCGGGGATCTCAGGCGGCTTCCCGATCGGCGGATCGTTCTCCCGCACCTCCGTCGCCCACATTGCCGGAGCCCGAACGCAGTGGGCCGGAGCGATCGTGGGCATCCTCGTGCTGGCGTTCCTCCCCTTCTCCGGCATCTTGTCCGGGCTTCCTCGGGCCGTGCTGTCGGCCATCATCATCGCAGCCGTCGCCAAACTGATCAGACCCGACGAGCTGTTGCACATCTGGAGGGTGACGCCCGCCCAGGGGGTCGTCGGCGTGACCGCGTTCGTGGCGACGTTGATGCTGTCGCCTCGAATCGATCTCGGCGTCATGGTCGGCATCGCGCTGGCCATCCTGGTGCACCTGTGGCGGGAGCTGCGCGTGCCGATCGACACCGTGTACGAAGGGAACACGCTCACGGTGCGACTCAACGGCGTCCTCTTCTTCGGCTCGGCCCAGGACGTCGACGATCGGCTCGTGCAGGTGCTCGCCGATCACCCGGACGTCGATCGGGTCGTGATCGATCTCGAAGGCGTTGGTCGGCTCGACTACACGGCAGCGCGCACCCTCGAGGCGATGTGGGACCACCTCACGAGCGGCAACTGTCGGGTGGAGATCGTGAATGTGAATCCGGCTGCCGAGCGGATCGTCGCCAGGGTCTGGGACGACAAGGATCACCCTTCGACCTGACCTCCGGGACCTTTGACGTCTGGCGCAGACTTGCCTGTGGATCCAGGCTGGACACATGCGGGCGTTCGCGCGCCTCCTGGTGGGCATGGCTCTGATGGCTCTCGTGCTGCCCGCCGCCGGTACGCCCGTGGTCGACGACGAAGTCCTGCTCTTCTTCTGGGGCGACGGATGTCCCCACTGTGCATCCGAGAAGGAGTTCCTCGCCGAACTGAGGTCCGAATTCCCCCAGCTCGCCGTCGAAGAGCACGAGGTCTGGTATGACCTGGAAGGCCGGCGGGTGTTTCTCGAGGCCATGGCCGCGATCGGCGAAGACGCCCGAGCCGTGCCCACCACGATCTACGGGGGACTCGTGTGGGTTGGGTTCGACGACCGTGTGGCTTCCGAGATCTCGGGAGAGGTCGAGCGTCGTCTTGCTCCCGGTCCGATCCAGGGTACGACGGTGGAACAAGGGACCATCGATCTGCCGCTGTTGGGAGAGGTCGAGCTGACGAACGTCGGTCTCGTGCCGGCCACGATCGCGATCGCCCTGGTCGACGGGTTCAATCCGTGTTCCCTGTGGGCGCTGTCGATCCTGCTCGCCCTGGTGTTGCGTTCGGGCTCTCGAAAGCGAGTTCTCGCCGTGGGCGGTGTGTTCTTGGCGGTGACGACCCTCTTGTACGGCCTGTTCATCGGCGGCCTGTACGGCGCACTCAGCTATGCGGCCGAAGCGGCCTGGATTCGGGGCGCGATGGCGGGGATCGCGCTGGCGTTCGGGCTGGTCAACCTCAAGGACTACCTGTGGTTCAAACAGGGCCTTTCGCTGTCGATCCCCGCCGGCGCCAAGCCCAAGATGTACGCCCGAATGCGGGATGTGTCCGACGTCGATCGACCGCTCCCCGCAGTTCTGCTCGGTACAGCAGGACTGGCCGTGGGTGTTTCGTTGCTCGAGACCCCGTGCACGGCCGGGTACCCGCTGCTCTGGGCAAACCTCGTGTCCGACAGCGGCGCCGGATTCGCGGCCGTGGCGGCGCTCTTCGGCGTGTACATGCTCGTATTCCTGGTCGATGAGCTGGCCATCTTCGGATCGGCTGTGGTGGCCATGCGCTCGTTCAAGCTCCAGGAAAGAGGTGGGCGAATCCTGAAGTTGATCAGTGGTGCGCTGATGGTCTCACTCGCGGTCACGTTGATCGTCGAGCCAGATGCCATGACCTCGATCACTGGCGCGGTGTGGGTGTTCGGGGCAGCCATGGGCGTCGCAATCGGGCTGGCACTCGCCAACGCCTGGTTCGGGCGTCGGTTCCGGCGCTCGGGCGAGGAAGACAAGGTCGAGGGCGATCGGTCTCAGGAGACCATCACCCACTGACGAGGTGGTCGAGGCTGCGGATTCGGGCGGATGCTCGTCCCGCTCAGACTTCAGCCGCAACGAGCATGTCGGGCACGCCGCCACGTGTGACCACGACCGGGCTCGCGCCGAGCCGTTCGAGGAGGCCCGCCGCGATCGTCGAGCGATTGCCGGTCCGGCAGATCACCCACACAGGCTTCGACGTGTCGAGCGCCTCGGGGAGGCCCGTCAGCAGATCGGGGACGTAGCGATGCAGCGACCCGTCTATGTGCCCGGCTTCCCATTCTTTGGGATCGCGCACGTCGAGGACTTGAGGAGGCTCGTCGTCGCCGAGAGCGTCGGCGAGCTCCGCGTGCGATACGGTTTTGAAACTCCTGGTGGCCCGTCCAGAGGCGTGCCAATCATCGACGCCGCGCATGACCCCACGGATGTCCGTGAACCCGATACGGGCCAGCTCCGTTGCCGCCGTGGCGGCGTCGGCACCGGTCTCGAGCACCAGCACGAGCGGGGCGTTGTATTCGATCAGCCAGCCGGCCCACGGTGCGAAGCTGTCGCCGAGCTCGATGCCGATCGACTGGGCCACGTGGGCCGCGGCGAAGGCCTCTCTGTCCCGGCCATCGAGCACCGCGGCCCCGGCGTCGATCGCGGACGCCGCCTGATCCACGGACAAGTCCGGGGGAGTGGACACTTCGACGGCCGTGGGGTTCTGCTTGTTCGTCGGGCCCATCTGCGCGTAGTACCGAGGGTACGGGACCAGCCCCGAGAGCTGGTCGTCGACGAATGCCTCGACGTCTTCGAAGCGGTACAGGGGATTCTCCGCTTTCTCCTGCCCGATCGTGGAGGTGGTGCGGCCGGCTCCCGAGGCGGTGCAGAACGATCCCTCGCCGTGGGTGGGGAAGACGCCCGTCTCGTCGGGGAGCCTGCCGAGGCGCTCGAGGCTGCCGAATTGGAGACGTGACAGCTGTCTGGCGTACTGGATGCCCAACAGGTCGGAACGGCCGGCGGCGCCGACGAGCAGGCTTCCTCCGGTGAAGACCGCCCACTCCTTCCCATCGATCAGGAGGAGGTAGCTGGTGTGCTCGGGGGTGTGTCCGGGCGTGTGGAGCGGGCGGATGCTGAGCCCGGACTCGCTTTCGATGTCTTCGCCGTGGAATGCCGGCTTGAAGGGGAATGCGGCTCCCGAGGCAGCGGGCAGCACGAGGTCGGCGCCGAGCCGGGTGGCCAGATCTCGTCCTCCAGAGATGTAGTCGTTGTGCACATGTGTCTCGAGAACATGTGTGGCGGTGAGCCTGCGGTCGGCGAGCGCATCGAGAAACCGACCGATGTCACGTTGCGGGTCGACCACGACTGCGTGATCACCATGGATCGCGATATAGGTGGCATCCCCGAGACTGGGGGTCCGTATCGATAGGACTTCCATTGCCGCTTCTCCCGTCGATCGATTTGTACGGACAATTTGGGAGGATACACCTCGGTTTCTCCACGTGGACTCCCACGAACGCGATGTCTCGGGCGCGTGCGTGTGGGACCGTTGGTGCCGGTACGTACAATTCCGACGATGTCCGGTAGGTACACGGTTCGCTCCTCGCCCGACACCCCTTTGTGGAGTCAAGTCCTCGACGATCTACGTGAGCGGATCGATCAGGGTGAGTTCCCGGATCGATTCCCCACCGACCGTGAGCTGGTCGATACGTATGAGGTGAGCAGGCACACGATTCGGGAGGCTGTGCGGCGCCTCCAGATGGAAGGAGTGGTCGATCGGCATAGAGGGCGTGGTTCGACCGTGGTACAGGCGCCGATCGTGCAACCCCTCGGCGCTCTCTACAGCCTGTTTCGCAGCATCGAGGCGACCGGTTCTGAGCAGACGTCGCGAGTTCTGGTGAGGGAGCGGCGAAACGACGCAGAGGCGGCCGAGGTTCTTGCGTGTGAGGGCCGAGCGGACTTGTTCTACCTCGAGCGCGTGCGTCTGGTCGATGGAGTGCCTATCGCCCACGACAGGGCTTGGATCCCGTTCGATGTGGCTTCGCCCCTGATGGGAGTCGACTTTCGGCGTACCGCTCTGTACGACGAGCTGCGGATCAACTGTGGTGCCATCCCCGAGAAGGGATCTGAGTGGATCCGTCCCATCGTGCCCGACGGCGACGAATCCAAACTTCTGCAGATGGCGTCCGGCACCCCTGCATTCGAGGTGGACAGGCGCACCGAGTGGCAGGGCCGGCCTCTCGAGTGGCGTATCACCATCATCCGTGGTGATCGATACGTGATGCGGGCCAATTGGAGCGGCGGGACGGCTGACGGCGTCGCGGTGATCGCACAGCGATAGGGGGCGTTCCCTCCGGCGTCGGCGCTAGGACAACACGGCCGACAGGATCTCGTCCCATCCAGTGGAGATGAGCAGGTGTCCCGCTCCCTCGACGACCACTTGGCGGGCATAGGGCATGCGGGAGGTATACCAGGCGGCGTGAGACGGCGGCACCACAGGGTCATCCGTTCCACTGAAATTGGTGGTCGGCACGGGTACGTCGGCCGGATCGAAGCCCCAGGGCACGAGTGTGTACGAGACGATGTCGGCCGCCATGCCGATGGCGCCTTGAACCGTCGCATCTCGCAGCATCGAATCGAGCTGTTGCGCCAGATCGGCATCGGCCTCGAGCAGGCGGGAGTCGACAGGACTGCCCGCCAGCATTCCTACGAGTGTCGACGCCTCCGAAGCCAGACCTCCGAAGATCCCTGCGAGCTGGCTCACGGCGCCCTCCGGGTCCGACCTGAGGGCGTCGAGCATGGCCGCCTGCTCGTCGGGTATCCAGGGCACCTGGTCGTGAGGTGCCGGGGTTCCCACCGTGGCCACTGCAGGCACCCGCCCCGGATGCCGACTCGCCGCGGCCAGCGCCACCCGCCCACCTGCCGACCATCCGACCAGCGGTGCCGACTCGACTTCCAGATGGTCGAGTACAGCGATCAGATCCTCGGCAAACGCACCGATCGACGGAGTGCCTGCAAGTGGCGTAGACGCTCCGTAGCCGGGACGATCGACGGTGATCAGACGGACGCCCAGACCGGCGGTGATCGGGGGCTGCGGATCGAATGCGGACGACCCGGGCGCAGAGTGACAGAGCATCACAGCCCGCCCGGCTTCGCTGCCGAGTGTGCGGAATCCCACCGTCCGGTGTTGGCCGGTGGAGATCGTTCGAGGTTCGTGTGTCGTCATGGCACCATGATCTCGGACGCGGGTGACACCGTGTTGTCACCCTTTGGGTAGCAAGATTCCGAGAATGAATCGAACCGATCGTCTCTATGCCCTCGTCGAAGAGCTCCGAGGCACAAGTCCTCGCCCTCGAACCGCGGCCTGGCTGGCGTCACGGTTCGAGGTGTCCACGCGCACCGTCAAGCGCGACATCTCGGCACTCCAGCAGGCCGGGGTGCCGATCTGGGTGTCGATTGGACCCGGCGGAGGCTATGTGCTCGAAGCGAGCGCCACCCTTCCGCCTATCGCCTTCACCACCGGTGAGGCGCTGGCTCTGGCGGTGGCTCTCGCCGTCGGACAAGATCTCCCATTCGAGATCGAGGGCCGGAGCGCGCTGCAAAAGGTGGTCGGTTCGATGGACGACCGCACGAGATTGCGATTCGAGGAAGAAGCATCTCGGGTCTACGTTCGGGAGACCGTGGTTGAGCCTTCGCCCCGAGCGATGAGGGTGATCGAAGCAGCTGTCCGCGCGGGCACCGCGGTCAAGATGCGCTACCTCGACGGCGCAGGGACAGCGACGGAACGCACCATCGAGCCCCTGGCGATGGGGCTGGATCGGGACCGGTGGTTGATATTCGCATGGTGTCGCCTCAGAGCCGACGGCCGGGTGTTTCGCCTCGATCGTGTCCAAGAGGCCTGGTCGACTCGAGAGCGGATTCCCGAACGTGATCTGATGGCCACCTTCGGTGAGATTCCGGCCGACGTGGTATCCGTCCACCGAGCGGACCGCCCGGAGCGCCGAAGTCCGTGACTCGGGCCACGTGGTCGATCAGCCAGGGTGTTTGCCGCGGAGTCGGCTGGGGTAGAGACGTGACATGAGTGTCACACGAACTGACGTTATTCCCGACTTCAGATTGCCCTCGAGCAACGGACAGACGTTGGAGCGAGCGTCCTTTACAGGGAAGGTGCCGCTCGCGATTGTGTTCGTGCCGGGCCTCGACGACGACGCATCGCGTGATCAGATCGCGGATTTCGATCGCTCGCTGTCCGAGTTCGGATCCGAGCGATCTCATGTCCTGGTGGTAGTGCCGGAAACCGCTCGCCGGGTGCGAGAGGTGACCGACGAACGCAGTCTGACGGTTCCGATCCTGGCGGATGCCGGTACAGAGATGGCCCGCGCATTCGATGCCGCCGCGCCCGATCGGACGGTACGCCGCGTCACCGTTCTCGCCGACGCTGATGGCGTGGTGCTCCGGAGGTTCGACCCTGCGCCGTCGGACGGTCAGGCCGAGGCGGTGCTCGCCGCTCTGCGAGCCGCGGGGAGTGGGCACCTGGAACCCGAACAGGGCTCGGTCGAACCGCAGGGATGAGCTTCAGCGGAGCCCGAGCAGCCTGACGGCGTTGTCCTTCAAGATGAGGGGTACCACCTCGTCGGGAATGTCCAGGGTCTCGAAGTCGGACAGCCAACGATCCGGTGAGATGAGCGGGTAGTCGGAACCAAAGAGCATCTGGGAGCGGAGCATCGATCCGGCATGACGCACCAGTTGTGGCGGGAAGTACTTCGGCGACCATCCCGACAGGTCTATCGACACCTGCTTCTTGTGCATCGCCACCGAGAGGGCTTCGTCCTGCCATGGAAAACTCGGATGAGCGAGCACGATCTTCAGACCCGGGAAGTCGACCGCAACGTCGTCGACGTCCATGGGGTTTCCGTATTTCAACCTGATTCCACCGCCTCCAGGCAGCCCGGATCCGATCCCGCTGTGCCCGGTGTGGAACAGCGCTATCGCGCCGTGTTCCTCGATGACCTCGTACAGGGGGTAGGCGATTCGGTCGTTGGCGTGGAACTGCTGCAGGTTGGGGTGGAACTTGAAGCCTTTCACCAACCCACCGCTCAACAGCTCTCTGGCTTCGGCCACGCCTGCGGCGCCTCGCCGTGGATCGATGCTGGCAAACGGGATCAACACGTCGGCGTTGGCGGAAGAGGCGTCGATCACATCTCGATTGGGGATGCGAGGCTGGCCCGTGGTCAGCTCGTCGTCGACGGTGAACACCACCGCCATCATCTTCCGCTCCCGGTAGTGGTCGGCTACGGACTGGCCGTCGGGGATGATGGGATCGCCCCGGAAGTACCGGTTGGCGGCCTCCCGCAGCTCGGGGGAGAGATGATCGTGGCCGTCGGCGCCGAGTTCGACGTGCACATGGAAATCGATCGCCACAACGTCGTCGAGGGTCAGCCTTTCGGTCATTCCGGGACCACCTACCTTCCGAGAGCTCGTGGGCTCATCAGGCTACGTGATCTTCGAGGGGCCGAGTCGAGCGCGACTGTCTCCGTCAACGCCCGGGTTCACCCTGCCGGTGCCGCGTCCGGGGGATTGCCGACAGCTGCCTCACCTCGAGCACCGAGTTCTCCAGATGCCTCCGACCTCGCTCATCGCCTGAGGCGCGACGGGCGAGGTTGGGGGCGACGATCCGGCTTGGCTCCAGCAGGGAGAGCATCGTGTGCTGCGCCACCGTCACACCGAAGGCCCGCAGCGTCTCGGTGAGCGCCTGCCTGACGCTGCACTCGGCGAAAGCGATCGAGTCGCCCGGCCCCTCGGGGCGGCGCGGTCGCTCACGGCGCGTGCCGCATCCGGATTTCCGGTTTGAGGATCTTGCCCGCCCCGCTCTTCGGGATCTCGGCGACGAACACAACCGACTTCGGGATCTTGTAGCGGGCCAGCCGGCCGTCGAGAAACGCCAGTAGCTCGTCTTCGCCGGCCGTGTGGCCGGGCCGGAGTACCACGACCGCCCGACCGACCTCGCCCCAGTCGGCGTGGGGTACGCCGATCACGGCGGCTTCGGCGACAGCCGGGTGGTAGAGCAGCGCATCTTCGATCTCGGCGGGGTAGACGTTCTCGCCTCCGGAGATGATGATGTCCTTCACCCGGTCCACGATCGTGTAGTAGCCGTCGTCATCGGTGGTGGCGACGTCGCCAGTGTGGAACCAGTCTCCCGAGAAAGACTCGGCGGTTTCGCCGGGCATACCCCAGTATCCGCGCATGACGTTCGGTCCTGACGCTACGACCTCGCCCCGCTCGCCGGGGAGCACGTCCTTCATCTCGGCGTCGACCAACCGTACGTCGGTGAAGAACGACGGGACGCCCGCGCTTCCTGCCTTCGTGGTCGAGCTCGGCCCGTCGAGAAACAGCAATCCGGGGGCGGTCTCGGTCATGCCGTATCCCTGGAGGAACACGATGTCGCGTTCGAGGTAGGTCTCGATGATGGCCGTCGGGACGGGGGCACCGCCGCAGATCACGGTCCTGAGACTGGACAAGTCTGCGCCTGGCCAGGCATCGTTCTTGGCCATGGCATTGAACATGGTGGGAACACCGAACATCTGGGTGACGGCGTGACATTCGATGAGGTTCAGGGCGCCCTCCGGGTCGAAGGCCGATTGCAGGAGGAGGGTTCCGCCTTTGACCAGTACGGGCAGGCTGATCATGGCAAGGGCTGCGATGTGGAACAGTGGTGCGACCACCAGAGCCACTTCGTCGTGGCGGAGGTCGAGGTCGATCAGCACGTTGGTGACGTTCCACGTCAGGTTGCCGTGTGTGAGCATCGCACCTTTTGGGCGGCCGGTGGTGCCGGACGTGTACATCACGATGGCCACGTCGTCGAGGTCGACCGGCTCGTCGACCCAGGACGGATCGGCGGTCTCCATCAGCTGGTCGAGCTCGCCGGCCGTGGAGATCACACGATGATGGGGGAGCGAGTGCAGCGCCCGCTCGAGGACTCCCTGGTGGCTGGGAGCCACCAGCACGGTGTGCGCTCCGGAATCCGAGAGCACGAATTCGAGCTCGGGAACCGCCAGCCGGGTGTTGACCGGCACCACGATGGCCCCGATCGCACAAGCGCCGAACAGGACATCGAAGTAGGTCGAGTGATTGGGACCGAGATAGGCGACCCGATCGCCCCTCCGGACTCCCTGATCCCTGAGGGTGTTGGCCACACGTGTGGTGCGATCGGCGAGTTCCCGGTAGGAGGTGGTGGCCGATCCGTCGGTCAATGCCACCCGATCAGGCGTCATCCGGCTTCGCCTGCGGGGCCAGGAGCCAAGCCCTTGATTCTGCACGGTGCCACCTCGTGTCGACGGCAAGAGACGAATGTCACGTTACCTGCCGCTGAGCTCCACACCAGGCTGCATTCACCTCCAAACTCGGCCCCAAGAGTCTCAAGTTCCAGTTGAGATCTAGGCTTTCCCACCGTCGTTGGCATTCATGATTCGACGATGTTGTGAACCATTTGGCGAGTGCCTGCGTCCACCTGATCGGGTCGTCTGGGCGACTTCCCGCATTCCGAGGGTGGGAGGGCGCATGTGCGATGGGAATGTCCTGGGACCGCGAATACGGTCATGAACGGTGCGCCTCGGCAGTCCGGCGGTGGAGTTCGCGCAGGATCGACAACTCCTCGGAGGTGGGTACGGGGGTCTCCTCGAGATCGTCCGCGAACCTCACCTCCCACCCGGTTGCGGTCAGCACCCGCTCGCGGTCGACGCCCGGGTGGAGAGAGCTCACCACGAGTTCGCGGGTGTGAGGATCGGGCTGGAGAGTCGCCAGATCCGTGACCACCAGCGTGGGACCTCGGGTGAACACGCCCAGTGATGCACGTTCCGTGCCGGTCGGGCCGAATCCCAGCGAGGTGACGAAGTCCACCGTCTCCACGAGCCCGCGAGGGTGGTGCTTCATCGTGACAAAGACCTCGGCGCAGGAGGCGGCGATCTCCGGTGCGCCGCCGCCGCCTGGAAGGCGAACCTTCGGGTCGTCGTAGGGTCCGATGACGGTTGTGTTGATGTTGCCGAATCGGTCCAGCTGGGCGGCTCCGAGAAAGCCGATGGAGATCCGCCCGCCCTGCAGCCAGTACTGGAACATCTCTGGCACCGACACGGTGGTGATGGCGGTCTCGGCGAGCTCACCGTCGCCGATCGACAGAGGAAGGATGTCTGGCCGTGTACCGATCGTTCCTGACTCGTAGATGAGCGTGAGATCGGGGGCGTGGGTCAATCGTGCCAGGTTGCAGGCAGCAGACGGTGCCCCGATCCCCACGAAGCAGACGTCGTCATTGCGGAGTGCTCGAGCGGCGGCGACGGTCATCATCTCATCGGGCGTGTGGTCGATCACATCGACACACCCATGACGTGTTCGTTCATCCATTGCGTGAAGTGATCACGTTCTCGAGAGATGTCGTCCCAAGCCTGATAGAAGGCGTTGTCCCTGGAGTAGTAGCCGTGAGCGTAGGAGGGCCATGCGCCGTGCGGCGCTGCGACCACGGCGTCGAGAGTCCAATGTGGCAGCACAACGCTGTTGAGGCTCGGCGGATCGAGATCCTCCACGATCTCCTCGACGGTGGCGATGGAAGCAGACGAGGCAAGCGCGACCTCCTTCTGAACCCCCACGATGCCTTCGATCAACACGTTGCCTTTCCGGTCGGCCCGTTGGGCGTGGATGATTCCGACGTCGGGTCGGTGCGCGACGACCGCCGCGAGCTCCTCGCCCGTGAAGGGACAGGTCACCGACCGAATCCCCTCGTTGACCTCGGGAAGGCTGGTTCCTCGATATCCCCGGAACACAGCAAAGGGGAGGCCGGCAGCGCCGGCGGCCCATGCGTTTGCCATCGCCGAATGGCTGTGCTCCTCGATCTCGAGCGGACGCGGCCACCGGTGCTCGATGGCGTCGCGAAACCGATGGAGCGACCCGACCCCGGGGTTTCCGCCCCAGGAGAAGACGAGCTTGCGTGCTGTTCCCATTCCGATCATCTGGTCGTAGATCAGATCCGGAGTCATCCGGATCAAGGTGAGGTCACGCCGCTGCTGCCGGATGATCTCGTGCCCGGCGGCGAAGGGGATCAGGTGGGTGAAGCCCTCGAGGGCCACGGTCTGACCATCCTTCACCAGCGTCCCAATCGCATCCTCGAGCGTCGTGATCTCCGCCATCAGGAACCGTCGAGGTCGGTCTCTTCGGAGCCCTGGATGTCGGGACGGTGGGCGGGCCCGCCGGACCAGTCGAACCGGTCGAATCCTGCGGGGCGGACGTCGATGATCGTCACCTGCGGGCGCATGTCTTCTCCGTTGTTCATACACCTGTCGCAGTGCGAACGGTTGTCCGTACTGCGGACCGAGGCTAGTCCCGAGCGCACGCCGCACTTGGTCGGGTCCGCGGATTGTCGCCGCCCGTATGCTGTTGGCAACACCTGGCAACGAAGGTCACCGTGGCCCGATCCATCGACGAAATCAACATCGTGTTGACCGGTTTCATGGGAACCGGCAAGACCACCGTGGGACGGCTGCTGGCCGAACGACTCGGGCTGGTGTTCGTCGACACCGATGATTTGATCGTGGAGCGGCACGGTCCGATACCCGACATCTTCCGAAGCCGGGGTGAAGCGACCTTCAGGGCATTCGAGCGCGAAGTTGCCCGTGAGCTCGCGCTGGCGCGGGGCCTGGTGATCGCCACCGGCGGCCGCCTGATGCTCGATGCCGAGAACGCCTCCGCACTCGGGCAAACCGGTCCGGTGTTCTGTTTGCTCGCCGAACCGGAGACGATCCTACGGCGGGCCGGTTCCGGGGAAGGCGCATCACAGCGGCCATTGTTGGCGGGCGATGATCCCCTCCAGCGGATCCTGACCCTCCTCGAGGATCGGAAGGCCGGATACGGGCAGTTTCTCCAGGTGGAGACGGAGTGGCGCACGCCGGCCGAAGTCGTAGACGAGCTGATGGAACGGATCGAGCTCGAACTCGGACGGTCGTCTGAGGACTGACAACAAGGGGGCGGGGCCCTGGCCCCGCCCCCTCGTGTGCGGTCGACCGTCAGTTGGCTTCGGTTGTGCCGGTCAGCTCGTCCTCGAGCTCGTCGGCACCGTCTTCGACGTGGTCTGCGCCCTCGTCGACGCCGTCCTCCATCTGCTCCAACTCTTCGTCGGTGGTGACTCCGTCGTTGTCCTCGTCTGCACAGGCCGCGAGCGCCAATGGCATGGCGGCGACCAGGGCGGCAGCAATCATCTTCTTCAGCTTCATGGTGTCTCCTTCTGATTGGATCGGCGCCCACCAGGGCGCCGACCCTCGAGACCTACCCGGTTCGTCGACCGGCAAACCCCGAGCCGCATCTGCCGACCAATCCGTCACAATCGGCGGAACCTGCGATCGTTGCCTCGGACCCGTGTGATGAGGAGCAATGGAACTGGGAATCACCACCTTCGCCGAGACACTTGTGGAGCCGCACTCGGGAACACCGGTCGAAGCCGGGGAACGGCTGCAACAAGTGGTCGAGGAGGTTCAAAAGGCCGAGGAAGTCGGCCTCGACGTTTACGGCGTGGGAGAGCACCATCGACCGGACTTTGCCTCTTCGGCTCCGGCGGTCGTCCTGGCCGCGGCCGCAGGTCGGACCGAGCGAATCCGCCTGACACCAGCCGTCAGCGTGTTGTCGTCCGATGACCCGGTTCGGGTTTTCCAGCAGTTCGCGACTCTCGACCTTCTCTCCGCCGGCCGGGCCGAGTTGCTCGTCGGACGTGGATCGTTCATCGAGTCCTTCCCACTGTTCGGGTACTCCCTCGAGGACTACGACGCGCTCTTTGCGGAGAAACTGGACCTTCTGCTCGCGGTCAGGGACAACGAGACCGTGACCTGGACGGGTAGGTTCAGAGCGCCGATCCACGAGCGGGGCGTGTACCCCCGGCCGCACCAGGACCCGCTCCCGATCTGGGTGGGAGTGGGTGGGAATCCCCATTCCATCGTACGTGCGGGTGTTCGCGGCCTTCCAGTTGCCCTTGCGATCATCGGTGGCGCCCCGCATCGATTCGCGGCGCTGGCCAACTTGCACCGGCGCACGCTCGAGGAGAACGGGTTCCATCCGAAGCGGGTGCCGCTGGCCGTTCACGCACACGGCTTCATAGGTGGTAGCCGATCGGAAGCAGCTGATTTCTACTACCCCTCCTACGCCGCAGCGATGAGCGGACTCGGCGAAGAGCGGGGATGGGGGCCGATGACTCGTCTCCAATTCGATTCGATGCGGTCGGCGGAAGGCTCCCTCGTGTTGGGAGACCCCGACGATGTCGCGGCCAAGATCCTGCTGTGGCGGGAGGTGCTCGGTATCGACCGGTTCATGCTTCACGTCAGCGTCGGCACCCTCCCTCACGACCGGGTGCTGAACGCCATCGAACTCCTGGGCACTGAGGTCGCGCCGAGGGTTCGGCGAGCCCTTGCCGTGGTCTGATGCTTCAGGACGTGAGTTGATTGGCCCTGTCCTCGACGCTGTGCTGCGGGCTAGGGTGATCTCGGGGAGGAAAGCTGGGGTAGGGAGTGGCGAAATGGCACACGGTTCGATGTCGACGATGCAGCGGCGGATCACGCGGGCGAAACGCCGCCTCGGTCTCGGCGCAGAGGTCAAGTCGCCGTTCGACAACATATTTCACTGCTGTGTGCAGCGCACCGCCAGCCAATGGTTCCGGCTCATCCTCAATGACGAGACGGTCTATCGGTACACGGGGTTGTACGTGGTGCCGTTCATCGAGCGCGGGCTGGATTCGGCGCAGATCACCGAGGCGTTCCCAAAGAGGACGATCGCTGCCCATCTCTACATCAACCGGCCGACATTCGATGCCATGCCGAAGCCGAAGGACCACGCCGCCTTCTTCGTGACACGGGACCCGCGAGACATCGTCGTCTCCTTCTACTTCGCGGCGCGCCACTCTCACAAGCCGATCGGTGAGATTCCGGAACTGCGGCGGAAGCTGACCGGACTCGACGACGAGCAGGGCATGGAGCTGGTGCTCGACACCCTCGACGAGTGGGGTCTGTTCCGGGCGCAGCGGTCGTGGGGAGCACCGTCGACCGGCGACGGTCCTCGCGTGTTCCGGTATGAGGACCTCGCATTGGATCATCGCAAGTTCCTGAGTGACGTCTTCGATCACCTCCAGATCCAGATACCACCGGGTGAGTTCGAGTCGCTGTGCGAGCGAAAGAGCTTCCGTGCGGTCACGGGTCGAGACCAGGGCTCTGAGGACGTGGGAAGTCACCTGAGGCGAGGTACTCCCGGCGATTGGAGGGACCGGCTGCCATCCCGTCTCGTAGGCAAGCTGGACGAGGTTACGGGCGGACTCCCGGCCGAGCTCGGCTACTGAGCGGCCTTCGCGGTCACGTTCGCGCAACACCGGCCCGGCTCGATGCCGCTCGTCGGGTTGGACGGACGGCGATAATCCGAGGGTGGACGCACGCATACTATTGATCGAAGACGACCCCTCGATTCGCGAGACGACGGCTTTGGGCCTCGAGGCGGCCGGATTCGACGTCGAGTCGGCTGCCGACGGCGACGAAGGACTCGCCCGGTTCCGTCACTCGCGTCCAGATCTCGTGCTGCTCGACGTCATGCTGCCGAAACGTGACGGCCTCGAGGTGTGCCGGATCATCAGACGGGATTCGAGCGTTCCGGTGGTCATGCTCACGGCACGATCCGATGCCATCGACATCGTGGTGGGTCTCGAGTCGGGAGCCGACGACTATGTCACCAAGCCCTTCGAGATGCCGGTACTCGTCGCTCGGATCCGGGCCGCACTGCGGCGTGTCCGGGGTCACGACTCGGCAGAGGTGCTCCGGCTGGGTGACGTCGAGATCGATGTACCGGCCCACGCAGCGGAACGCCACGGCCAGGACCTCGGATTGTCGCCGACCGAATTCCGACTGCTCGTCGAGTTGGCGCAGGCGCCCGGTCGGGTGTTCTCCCGGGAGATCCTGCTCGAACGTGTGTGGGGGTATGACTATCTCGGCGACTCGAGACTGGTCGACATGGCCGTCCAACGCCTTAGGGGGAAGGTCGAGCCAGATCCTCATGATCCGACACTGATCGAGACGGTGCGGGGCGTCGGTTACCGAGCGGTGCGCCGATGACCCGGAGCTTCCGGGCCAGGCTCACCATCACCATCATCGTGCTGGTTGTCGTCACAGCCGGTTCGCTGTCGGCCGGGGCGTTCTTCCTCGTTCGCAACTCGCTGCGCGGTCAACTCGTGGAAGAAGCGCTGACACGTGCAGAATTCAACCTGGTCCAGCTCGCCGATGCCGAGGCGATCCCGGCTTCCCTCGAACGGGAAGGTTTCGAGCAGAGCCGACTGATCGACCGGTTCCTGCTTCGCGGTGCCGCCGGCGTGTACGTCGATTTCGGGGACGGTGACCCCTACGCCTCCCGACCGGACCTTCTGGAAACGCCGCAGATCATCGATCCGGAGCTCACCGAGCTCGCCGGCAACGGGAGATACGGATATCAGTTCGTCCTGGTCGGGCAGGACCCGATGCTGGTCGTGGCGGGCCGACGTCCATCGGGCGACGAGATCTATTACTTCTTCAACGACGCCTCGGTGGTTGGCCGGGCAGCCTCCGATCTGGGCAGGTACCTGGTCGTGGCGGCCGGGATCGTCGTGGCGCTGGCGATTCTGGCGGCGGGCACCGTGGCACGAGGTGTCCTGAGGCCCGTCGACTCGGCCGGACGCGCTGCGCAGCGGATCGCAGCAGGAGAGCTCGAGACGAGGGTGGCCGTGACCTCCGACGACGAGTTCGGCCGTCTTTCGGAGACGTTCAACATGATGGCGGCCTCATTGCAGGCTCAGGTCACCGAGCTCGAAGAGGCCGAGGCCCGGGAAAGGCGCTTCGTCGCCGACGTCTCGCACGAGCTTCGTACGCCGTTGACGGGCCTGTCGAACGAGGCCGAGCTGCTGCGGCCGCACATGGACGAGCTCACCGGCGTCGGGAGGCGTGCAGCCGAGCTGCTGATGGCCGACGTCACCCGTCTTCGCAGACTCGTGGAGGAGCTGCTCGAGATCTCGCGCCTCGATGCCGGCACCCATGAGCGCGACCTCGAGACGACCGACGTCGGGCGACTGCTCAGCGCTCTGGTTTCGGAGCGACACGCGGACGCCCGGGTCGTGGGTGAGGCCGTCAACGTGGAGTGTGACCGACGGAGTGTCGAGCGCGTCGTTTCGAACCTACTCGACAACGCTCTCGTCCATGCGCCCGGTGCCGCCGTCGCAATCACGTATGCCCTGGAACTGGGAGTGCTGTCGATCGAGGTCGAAGACGACGGTCCGGGAGTCGACCCGGAATCTCTGCCCCGGTTGTTCGACCGGTTCTTCAAGGCCGATGCTTCGCGACAAGGGGGGAGCGGATTGGGTCTTGCGATCGCCAAGCGCCATGCCGCCAGATTGGGCGGCGGTCTCACGGCTGCTGCCCGCCCAGGCGGAGGTCTCGTCTTCGAGTTGAGATTTCCCGTGACCGACTCGTTACACGCTGCCGTGCTCGGTGAGACGTCTGCGCCGCATGCTGATGGTGAGAAATGAGATCCGAGAGGAGGAAGCGATGAGACGACTCATTGCCATCATCGGTTTGCTGGCGTTGGTGCTGGTTGCATGTGGCGACGATGTGGGTGACGGTGGTCCGGTCACCACTCTGCCCGATTCACCGGGCAGCAGCACGACGACGGACACGACGGCACCGGGCACCGGAACGACCACGACCACGACGCCGCCGCCGACCACCCAGCCGGTCGGCGAGCGGTTCGTACAGGTGTATCTGGTTCAGGACAGCGCCTACGCCAAGGCGGTGACGAGGACGGTGCCCGGCACGCTCGATGTGGCCGCCAACGCGGTCCGCGCGCTGATCGCCGGCCCCACCGCGTCCGAGGCCGAGGCCGGGTTGTCGACCGCGATTCCGGAAGACACCTTGCTGCTCGGCATCGACATCTCCGGCGGGATCGCCACCGTCGATCTCTCGCAGGAGTTCGAGCAGGGCGGCGGCACGTTCGGCATGACCAGCCGGCTGGCCCAGGTCGTGTACACCCTCACACAGTTCGACACCGTCGATGAGGTGGTCTTCTGGATCGACGGGGAACTGGTCACGGTCTTCTCTGGGGAGGGCATCCTGTTGGAGGAGCCGGTCGGACGCTCCGACTACGAATCGGCGTTGCCGCTGAGCGCCCCGGCAGCTCGCTGGACGCAGTCCGACCTGCCGTCCCTGGAAGGTGTCCCGCTCGATGAGCAGCGGCGGGTGGTTCTGGTCACCTCCGATGACGTGTTGAACGTCCGCAGTGGGGCAGGCGTCGACAATGAGATCACCGGGATGCTCGCGCCCGGCGCGGTCGTCAGAGTCACCGGACAGCGGCGGGCCGTGGGAACGTCCACATGGCTCGAGATCGTGACTCCCGATGGCTCCGGCTGGGTGAACGGACGCTTCCTGGGTGCGGTCGTGAGCGACGCAGTGTTCGCTGCCGACCCGAAGGTACTGGCCCTTCTCCAGCAGATGGCCGAGATCATGGCCGATGACGGCGATCTCACGTCGGTCGTGTCGAGCAGAGGGCTGTATGTGGCGCACAACGCACCCCCCATCCGGTTCGACGTCGATCAGCTGGCAACCGTCATGACGGATACAACCACCTACAAGTGGGGTTCGGCGGCGCTCGAACCCGGGAGCCCTGAGATCCCGTCCCGGACCTTCGCCGAGGCGATCGGTGACCGGTTCGTCTCGACCTTCGTCGACGACGATGTGTCACTCATGAGGGATACGGCCGAGGTCGGAGGCAACGGGATTCCCGCCGAGTACGCCATTCCCTTCGAGTTCGAAGGGTTCCACTTCGTGAGTGTGTACGACTCGGGTGACGATCCTCAGTACGGCGGCCTCGACTGGACCGCCTGGTACGTGTCGATCGACTACGAGAGCGGTGAACCCAGGGTGGTCGGTCTGACCGTCAACGAATGGTCGCCGTGACGGGCGACCCGCTGAGACGTCAGAGTGGTCGAGGAGCGAGTTCCTCGACCACTTTGCCGTCCAGCACGAAGAACGCAAGCCCGACGGCCACGATCGTGGCCGCGAGTCCGATCCACATGGGCCCATAGCCCTGGCGTTCCACGATGAGCCCGATGATCGGTGCCCCGATCAGCGGACCGAGGTCGAACGTGGCGGAGAAGAGGCTCATGCCCCCGGCGCGTCGATCCTCTGGAGATCGCCCCACGACGAGGCCACCGAGGATCGGGAACATGAAGGCGTGACCGGTGCCGGCGACGGCGGCTGCGATCCAGAGCATCGTCGTCGTCGAGGTGATCGAGAGCAGCGCGATCCCGGCGCCGTAGAACGCGATCGCCGGGTAGAGGACCCGCATCTCGCCGACTCGCTGTGGAAGGGAGGAGAGTCCCAGCCTGGTGACGATGGCCGCCACCGCGTATGCGGTGAAGAACGGGCCGACCGCCCCGATGCCCGTTGCGTCGACAAAGGTACGCATGAAGTTGAGGAGCGTTCCGAACCCCAGACCGAAACCCACCATCATGAGCCAGATCGGGATCAGCGGCCGGTACCTGATCAGAGCCAGCGACCCGCCTGGAGTATGGAGCCTTGGCCGGTTCTCGATGGCCTTCATCGAGAACAAGACGACCAACAGTGCCGCCTCGGCGGCCGCCATCCCGATGAAGATCCCTGAGTACCCGTACGACGCCACCAGGCGGTCGCCCAGCAGAGGCCCGATGGCGCTCGCCACCATCCCCGAGAGCCCGTACCAGGCGATCGCCTGTGATCGGCGGTCGGCGGGCATCGCATCGGAGGCGTATGTGATGAGCCCGGTGAACGTCACGGCCACGGCCGTCATGTGGATGGCCCGGATCACGAAGACCATGGGCCCTATTCCGTTCACCATGAGGAACGACAGTGTTGCGAGGATCCGCACGACCGCGGCCAACCGAACGATCGGAATGCGGCCGTATTGGTCCATCCATGATCCCGTCCGCGGCCGTACCACGATGGCGGTCACCGCCGCCACCGACGCAGTGGCTCCGATCACGGCCTCGCCGGCACCCAGGCCGCTGAGGAATCCGGCGAAGTGCACGAAGAGTGTGAACGACAGGTCCGAAAAGAAGTTGGCGATCCAGGCACGAGCGAATCTCGGTGTGATGATGGAGCGCATCCCCGCGAGTATCGCCGCTTCGAATACCACCGGCGGCGGGCGCGCGCAGCGGTCGGTCGCCGGCCCCCAAGCCCCCGGCGTCCGTCGACGCCGGGGGTGTCAGCCCCAAACGGGCCACCGACCCGGGACGCTTGTCGTGGTTGCCGGCGGACGCATCCCGAATCCGCGGTCTCTTCGCTCCCGGGCAGAAGCAAGACGGGGAACGACGATCGTCGTCAGCCGACCGCGGCGAGCTCCTTTCTGGCTGCTGCTCGTACCTTGCGATCCGTCTCGGAGGCCGGGAGTTTCCGTTCGGGCGCACCCACGCTCCTGGGGAACACGTCGATCACCTCCTCTTCGGTGCGGACGGCGTCCCAACTGGCGACCAGAGATCCGTCTTTCCGCTTGAGCTCGTAGCGATCGACTGGTCGCCACTTCGCCAGCCGATAGGGCTTGCCGACGGCGGGATAGAGGATCGTCTCGGTGAACATGTGAGCCTGTCGGGCTTCTGTGCTCATCTGCGAGGTGCGCTCGCTCTCCATGGCGAGCTTCCCGGTGACGCTCACCGATGCGCTCACCCCGAATCCGCTGTAGCCCGCCTTGGCAGTCGTCGAGATCGACTTCGAGAAGGTGGACCGCACGCTCGTAGCTGCCATCTGACTCAGTCCCGTCTCGGCGGTATCGACGGTCTCCCGCTCGACGATTCCATCGAGCTGTCGATCGAACACTTTGCTCCACAGCGTCGAGCGACTCACCGTGTAGTAGGGGCTCACAGCCACCTGACGGTAGGGCGGGTACACAGGATCGTTGATGGCGAAGAACGGCACAGTCTCGATCTCCCGGAGGAGAGGCTCGGTGTCCAAGGGCAGTTCGGTATGGAGATTCTTCAGCTGTGGGAATCGACGACCGGCCTTCGCCACCGGGGCCGGGATGGTGCCCATGAGGCGAGCCACACGAGTGAGCCGGAACTCTTTGTGTGTCTTGGCTGTCTCGTGAGCCTCGATCGCCGGCACCGAGACGAGCGGCGTCCCGTTGGCGGTCTTCTGGTCCTTGGCTGCCAGGTACGTGCCCAGGAGCTGGCTCGAAATGGCGAATGTTGCGTCGCCGGTCGGCTCGAAAACGAATTGCGCGGCGAACTCGAACAGCGCGTCATCGGACGGGTTGTTGGGGATCCCTTCACCGGGGGTGCCCTGGACCACCCTGTCGGGCAATGCGATCAGTGCGAGTCCCGACCGGCGGCTGACGATGTAATACGTGTTGGCCGTGTTCGGCACCGGGATGAGCGCGAATTCGAAGTGGTCGGTGAACTCGACACCTCTCGTGTCGAGCCCCCACAGTGTGATCGGTTTGTTCTTCTCGAGCGTTGCGCCGGGGATATGGAGATAGCCGTCCTTGTTCGGCTTTCCAAGAGCGCTCTGGATCGTGTAGCAGCCGTAGGCGTCGATCTTCACGGCGGGCCTCCCTTCGGTCGGCCCCGCGTGAACCGTCTCTCGACGACGTCGCACGCACTCGGGGTTGCGGTGGCATTCGACGATGCCAGCTCCATGTTCCGGCGCCGTGCCCCTCGGATACCAGGGGCGATGTCCTCTCGTCGGAGACGTGGCTTCAGAGCGTCAGGCGCAGTCGATGCAGGTATTCGGGTCATCCGACATCAGATTCAACGGCTTCTGTTGGAAGCAGTTCGTGCACACGAAGGTGGCCGCCTGCGGGCGGGCGGGTCTTCGGGTTGTGGCCGGCTTCGAATCGCGAGGCCGGCGGGGCGGAGACTTCGAAATGACGGTGGCGGTTCGGCTGGTCACGAAATGGCTGCCCGGATCGTGCTCCTTCTCGACGGCCCACCAGAGTGCGTCGAGCGTCCAGGGGTCGGTGCCAACGTCTGCTGCGATCGTCAGGATCATGTCGTTGACCTCTGCGTACCGGCGCCCGTTGGTCGCGACCGCATCGAGATCGGGCCACAGCCCGAGGCGTCTCATGGCTGCCTCCGAGATGGTGTTCCACACTCCGTAGGCATCCGGCTTGGAGACCAGGAGGATCGGTGTGTACACCGAGCGATCGAGACCCGGCACGGCCTGGTGTCCGTCGATGGGATCGATCTCGTCGACTCGTTCCTCGATCGGGCGCGACTCGTCGACGAGCACGCCCAGGGCCCAGCGGAGCAAATCCATGCTGTGTGTCATGCGAGCCTGGTCGCGGTGAAGCCCCCACCAATGACCGTTGTTCTCGAATTGGAGGAAGCCGCCGAACTCATCGGCTGTGAGGACGTCGATGCCCGATGGAGTGAAGGTGTCGGCGTACCTGCGAAGCACGTGATCCCGCTCACGGATCATCTGGCTCACATCGGCATGCGGTGTGTATTCGAGATGGCGTCGAAGGATGCGGATGGGATCTGTTGGCATGCGAGGCGGAACCTTACCGACCGCGAGCCCCTCGACGACCGTCCAGCGCCGGAGCGCCGATCCGGCCGGGTCGGGTCAGTTGAACTGGACCGACCGTTTGGAGAGGCCGAACCAGAATCCGTCTATCACGGTGTCGCCGGAGTCGGTGCCGCCTGCGGCGGCGCCGAGCGCCACGAAGAGGGGAGCAAAGTGTTCGGTCCTCGGGTGGGCGAGGTAGGCGGCCGGAGCGGTTCGTTGGAAATCGATGAGCCCGTCGACGTCGTTGTGGTCGAGCGACTCGGCAAGCCATTGGTCGAACTCGGCCGACCACGATGGCGGCTCGGCCTGAGCGGGGAGATCCATCCTCATCTCCCGAAGGTTGTGGGTCGAGAATCCGCTTCCCACGATCAGGACTCCTTGGTCTCTCAGGGGAGCGAGCTCCTGACCAACGGCGAAGAGCTCGGCAGGGTCCAGCGTGGGCATCGAAATCTGCAGCACCGGGATGTCGGCCTCGGGGTACATCTCCTTCAGGGGGACGTAGGCCCCGTGATCCAGACCGCGCGTCGGGTCGCTGTGGGTGTGGTGAGAGGGCGAGGCGAGCAACGCCGCAACCTGGTCGGCGAGCGCCGGCGCACCGGGAGCGGGGTAGGTGACTCGGTAGTAGTGCTCGGGAAAGCCCCAGAAGTCGTACACCAACGGCACGGTCGAGGTTGCACCGATGGTCAGCGGCGCCTCCTCCCAGTGCGCAGACACCATGAGCATCGAGCTCGGGCGGCTCATGCCCGCGGCCCACCGGGACAGCTCGTCCGTCCATGTCGGATCGTCTGCCAGGGGTGGAGCACCGTGACTGAGGAAGATCGTCGGCATCCTCAGGTCCGAAAACTCATTCGAAGGTTCCTGTGTGGGCTCGGTCATCGTCTGCTCCTCGAGATGGGCTCATCATATCTGATCTCGCATTATATGACCAGTCAGATATTTGCCAGGACGGTTGGTTCAAGTTGGACGGTCCGGCGGCCGATGGACAACACAGACTCCAATCTCGTTTCGAAGGACATGTTCAACACCCTTGTCACGCTTGCGCTTCTCGCATCGGCGGCCATGCCGCCCGTCTGGAGCGAACCGAACTACGAACCCATCTCCTCCGAGGCGTACGTCGAAGACCTCGAAGTCGCTCGTTTGCGCAACGGCGACATGCCGTCGGTGCGGATGATCACGGTGGGCGGCTGCACGCTCGAGCGGGATGCCGCATACACGCTGGCGCTGATGATCGAGGCCGCCGGCAGGGACGGCGTGTGGCTGTCCCCCGGCGACTGTTACCGATCCATCGCTCAACAGCGAGCGGCTTACGAGGCGAGATGTCCGGAGGTTGAGACCGAGATCACGAAGTACGACTCTGCCACCGACGAGACGATCGTGGTCGGGACGACCGCACAGCGAGAGTGCAGCGGTCCGCCGATCGCCATTCCGGGGACATCGAATCACGGATGGGGACGCGCAATCGACTTCACGTCGAATGGCCGATCCTCTCTCGGGTGCAACCACAGCGCCTTCACGTGGCTCAACGCCAACGCCGCACGGTTCGGATGGGTCCATCCCGATTGGGCTCGCTGTGGCAAGAGCACGTCGGAGCCGTGGCACTGGGAGTGGGGCGGCGTCCAGGAGGCGTTGCCTCTGCCGCCGATCACGCTGTCCGCCGAGGCGATTCTGCATCGCGTTCGCTAGGTATCCTCGCCGTCAGTGGCCAGTCACCGGCGCTCGGTCCTCGCAATCTCCCTTCTCGTGCTCGTGGCGTTGCCTGCAGTCGCGCACGCCGGGGATCTGCCTGATTACGACCCCGATGAGTTCAACCTCCTCTTCCTGACGGCGCCGCTCGATGGTCTGGATGCGGTCGGTCCGGCACCAGCGATCACTGGATCAGATGCTGTGGACGAGCGCATCCGTGAGCTCGCAGAAGCCCGAGGCTACGAACGCCGCCCGCTGCCCTCGGGCGGGCTGTGGTCGGCGGACGGAATTCCCGTCCAACCCGGTGTTGTGTCGGCTTGGGAACTCCTGCAGGACGACGCCAGAGCGCATGGCCACTCGATCTCGCTGGTCTCGGGATACCGCAGCCACGCCGATCAGGTTGGGATCTTCGTCGGGAAGCTCCGTGGGACGAGCGACAGCGCCATCGAAACCCGGCTGCGAACGGCGGCACCGCCCGGCTTCTCGAAGCACCACACGGGATATGCGGTGGACGTCGCAGCGCCCGGCTCTGCGTTCACGAGCTTTGGGACCTCCGCGGCGTTTCGCTGGTTGTCGGCCGACAATGCCGAGGCCGCAAAGCGGAATGGCTTCATTCCGAGCTACCCGGACGGGGCGGCATCGCAGGGACCGAAACCGGAGCCGTGGGAGTGGACCTACGTCGGCGTCGACGTGGTGGTGTGCGGACGCAGCACGCTCGGGATGCCCTTGGGATCGTTCGACGACGCCGTGTCCTGCCCCGACTACCCATTGGCTCGAGGTCCTGCTGCTCATCTACTGGTCCGGGCGTTGGGCCTCAGCGACCAGACAGCAGGCACGGACGTGTACGAAGACGATGCCGGTCTGTCGTACGAACGCGACATCGACCTGCTGGGTGAGCGCGGCCTGACAGCCGGCTGTGGTCCGACCACGTTCTGTCCCTTCGGCTATCTCACACGAGGCGAGCTGGCGTCCGTAGTTGTGGATGCGCTCTCTCTCGGCGGCGTCGATCCTGCCGGCACGACATTCGACGATCTCGCAGGCTCGTTCAACGCCGCAGACATCCGCCGCCTCGACCACCTCGGGATCATCGCGGAGTGTGACGAGCGGTCCTTCTGCCCCGATGCCGCCGCCCGCCGGCGCGACCTCCTCGACCTCGTCGTGGCAGCGCGTGCGGTGGAGGTGCTTCCCGCGCCGGACCTCATGATCGATGTGCTCGGCTCGGAGTTCGAGGACGACGCGATGTGGCTGGCCGCTTCGGGCATCACGTCGGGCTGCAATCCACCGTTTGGAGATCTGTTCTGCCCAGATGGGGAGGTGACGAGGGGTCAGATGGCGGCGTTCTTGGTTCGCGGCTTGGATCTGGCGGAGGGGTCGGTTGGGTTCGACGACACTGCGGATTCGGTGTTCGCTGCGGATATCTCGGCTCTGGCTGCTGCCGGGATCACTCGGGGTTGTGATCCGCCGGTCAACGACTTGTTCTGCCCCGACGATGTGGTCACACGGGGTCAGATGGCGGCGTTCTTGGTTCGCGGCTTGGGTCTGGCGGAGGGGTCGGTTGGGTTCGACGACACTGCGGATTCGGTGTTCGCTGCGGATATCTCGGCTCTGGCTGCTGCCGGGATCACTCGGGGCTGTGATCCGCCGGTCAACGATTCGTTCTGCCCGGACGATCCGGTGACGAGGGGTCAGATGGCGGCGT
The DNA here is from genome assembly GCA_963785075.1 of uncultured bacterium. GTDB lineage: Bacteria > Actinomycetota > Acidimicrobiia > Spongiisociales > ZC4RG35 > JAOUGY01. The sequence goes on along the minus strand of CAWATW010000006.1, from coordinate 430,494 downwards.
TTCTCCGTCGGGCGCTCTCAGACTGAATCCTCGAGGTCGCCGGTCTCCTCGGTCTCTTCATGGGCCGGGTCGAAGACGTCCACGATGGCCGGCTCCTCGGCCTCGTACGGCCGGCTGGTGAGCAGCGCAACGTAGGTCGAGTCCGGCTCCTCGGACACCGCCTGGTGAACCGACACCGCGACCGCAGCCAGGGGCACGGCAAGGAACGCACCAACGATGCCGAACGCAACGCCTCCCACGCTGAGCGCAAGAAGGATCACGAGAGGATGCAGTGACAGGGCTCGCCTGAACACGATCGGATACAGCACGTGTCCTTCGAACTGTTGCACCCCGATCACCACGGCGAGAACGATGAGGGCACTGCCGATGCCACCGTTGACCAGGGTGACCGCCACCGCCACCAGTCCGGACACGAAGGCACCCACGACCGGGAAGAAGGCGCCCACGAACACCAGGAGCATCAAGACCGCTATCAAGGGCGTGCCGACGATGGCGAGGCCGATACCGATGAAAGTGGCGTCGACTGCGCCAACCACGACGAGCCCCCGGACATAGGACGACAAGGTTCGCCACGCCGCGTCCATGGCCTTGCTCGTGCGGTCTTGATTTCGAGATCGGGCCAGCACCCCCGCGACTGCGCGGTCACCGTCCTTCAGAAAGAAGAAGAGCGCCAGGATCATGAGCACGGCTCCGGTTATCAGCTCGATGGCCACCGTGGCGCCCCCCAGCACACCGGTCGTGATCCCGGATGCGTTCTCGCGGATCGAAGCGATCGCAGAGTCGATATACCCCTGGATCTCGGTGTCAGAGAGCTGCAGCGGACCCGTCGACAACCATTCGGTCACCGAATCGGTGGCGGCCTCGAGGTCGTCGCCGAGTTGCTGTGTACTACCCGCGATCGACGGAACCGCGATCGCGACGATGATCGCAAGGATCGGTAGGACGCCCAGGATCGTGCCCCACGTGGCCAGGAGCGGAGACCAACCCCGCCGTTTGAGTGCCACCACCAGGGGCGAGAACACCGACGCCGGGAACAGAGCCAGCACGACTGGAATCGCCACCACCTTGACGATGCCGAGAGCGAAAAAGGTCACATAGATCGCGCCGAGCACGAGCAGGTACCGCCACGACAGCGAGGCCAGGTGACGCAACCACTTCGGTACCCGATCGTCTTGGTTCATCGCCGAGAGGCTAATGGGGGCGGATCGTTCTCGCGTCGGCGAGGATGACTGCTGAGCCACCGGCGGGTGAGCACTGTGCGAGGCCGAGCTTTTGAGCTCTAGTACTAGATCGTGCACCGGCCGGTCGGTGGGGTCGACTCCGACGGCTGGTGGGATGGCGTGCCCTTTTCTGAGTGAGCACTGAACCATTAGCGGGCTGCTGGTCGCTCCTGGCTATCAGGTGATCGCGGTGAACCCGATCGCCACGTCACGGTATCGGCAACGGTTGTCGACGTCGGGTGCCAAGTCCGATGCCGGTGATGCCCGGGTGCCATCTGATATCGCCCGGTTGGATGGTCACAATCATCGGCCGATCGCCGGAGACTCTGAGCTGGCCGAAGCGGTCAAAGTGCTGGCCCGTGCCCATCAGAACCTGATCTGGAGCCGGCAGCGGAACACCAACAAGTCCCTTCGACGCTGCGGGAGTTCTACCCCGCCCGCTCTCGAAGCGTTCGACGACGTGGCGTCGGGTGACGCCCTGGCAGTCACCACGTCGATCGTCGCTCGGATCGAACGGCTCGAAACCGTCCTGGCCGACCGTTTTGAACAGCACCCGGACGCCAAGATCATCCGTTCCCTGCCAGGACTCGGGACGATTCTCGGCGCCCGGGCGCTGGGCGAGTTCGGGGACGACCCGAACCGCTACACAGACGCCAAGTCTCGCAAGAACTACGCCGCAACGTCGCCGATCACCGCCGCTTGACACTTCGAACCGTGGGATGTCTAGTGCTTCGGTGAGCCGCATCACTCGAACAGCGCCGCGTGCTCCGTGCGCAGCTGTGCCTTCTGGACCTTCCCCATGGCGTTCCGAGGGAGCTCGTCGACCAACACGTACTGCCTGGGATGCTTGAAGCGGGCGATGTCCGACAGCGCCTCTGCGGCGGCCGCGTCGTCAAACTCGCCGGAAGCAACGACGAAGGCCACCACTGCCTCACCGAGATCTGGATGCGGCAACCCCACCACTGCCGACTCGGCAACGCCCGGAACGCGATCGAGCACGATCTCGATGTCACGCGGGTACACGTTCAATCCGCCGCTGATGATCATGTCCGATTGACGCCCGATCAGACTCAGGCGGCCCTCTTCGTCGACAGACCCGATGTCGCCGGTTCGAAGCCAGCCGTCGGAGGATTTGGCCTCGGCGGTCTTGTCGGGCATGCCCCGGTATTCGGCGAAGACGTGAGGCCCCCTGGTCTCGACGACACCCGGTGTGCCCGGGGGCCGGGGCTCGCCTCGATCACCGACGATCCTGATCTCGACCCCGGGAAGGGGAAAGCCGACGGTGCCGGCCTCTCTGGGTCCGTCGTAGGGATTCGAGGTGATCATCCCGGCTTCGGTCATCCCGTATCGCTCGATGATGGCGTGACCGGTTCGCTCGAATACGGCGGCATGGGTCTGAGCGGTGAGCGGCGCGGATCCCGACGTGAACAGCCGAACCCCGCGGCAGCGATCCCGGTCGAAGCGATCGTCTGCGAGCAGCCGGGTGTAGTGGGTGGGAACCCCCATCATGACCGTGCAGTGGGGGAGAGCATCGATCACCGTCCCGATGTCAAAGGTCGGGTGAAACAACATGCTCGCCCCACTGAGCATCGCACAATGCACTGCCACGAAGAGCCCGTGCACGTGGAAGACCGGAAGCATGTGCAGGAGAACGTCATCGGAGGTGAAGCGCCAGGTGTCCACCAGCATCTGTGCGTTGGAGAAGAGGTTCTGATGGGTCAACACGGCGCCCTTCGAGCGCCCGGTCGTTCCCGATGTGTACAGCATGGCGGCCGGGTCGTCGGGAGATCGGTCCACGGCCTCACTCGATTCGGCCGTCGCGGCCAGATCGAGAAGACTGCCTGATCCGGCCCCGCCGAGGGTGAGGACCTTCGGGTCGGAATCCACATGTCGGGCCGGGTCGAGGACGATCACCGCCGGATCGGCATCCTCCAGGAAGCCCCTGACTTCGCGGTCGGTGTAGGCAGTGTTCAGTGGCACGAACACGGCACCCGACCTCAAACAGGCGAGGTACAGCGCCAACCCTTCGGGCGACTTGTGGACTTGGGCGACCACCCGATCCCCTGTGGCCACTCCCCGCGCCTGGAGCACCGAGGCCATACGCCCGATCAGGTCGTCCAGGCGGGCGAACGTCCAGGCATCGCCGTCAGGTACGTCGATCACCACTTTGGCCGGGTGCGCGCGATACGGTCTCGTGAGCTCGCCGAACAGATTCATCCCACCCTGTCCCTCAGGCCAGGGCGACGGTATCAGCGCTGTCGCGCCGCAATCAGCACGCCGGATCCGAGCATGAGGAGTGCGGCGGCCGCCATCGCCAGTCCTGCGGCCTCCACCGGCGGGCCGGTGAACGGGAGGGTAGAGCCCGAGACGGGCGGGATCGTGGTCGTCGTCGTTCCCAACACGCTCGAACTGGTCGTGGGAATGGTCGTGGTGGTGGTCGAGCTTTCCGTCGTGGTGCTCGAGCCCTCGGTGGTGGTGGTCGTGCCCTCGGTGGTGGTGGTCGTGCCCTCGGTGGTCGTGGTGGTCTCCTCGTCGAACTCGCAGTCGACGGTCACAACGAAGTCCACGGACGTCCCGATCAGGCCGTCGGCGTCGGGGAGCATCACGTTGTAGAACTCGATAGTGGGACCGAGTACGTGCGTTGCATCCTCGAGAGTGGTGGTTTCCACGTTGGGCAGGGATTCGGTGCCGTAGACATCGGTTTCATTCGTACCGGTGGTGATCACTGCGAAGTTGTTCAGGTGGACGCTGTCGCCGTTGGCCGCCGACACCGTGAAGAGGCATTCGTCGCCGATGAGGTCTTCGAAACCGTTGGCAGCGAGATCGAAGGAATCGAGCAGCCGCCGAACACCCACCTGATCCGACGCGTCGGCGGGCCGGGGAATGTAGAAGTCCGATGTGGTGAACAGGGTGACCGGTGCCGCAAAGGCGGGCAATGACATCAGCAGGGTCATGGCAGCGGCCACCGCCACTGCGAAGGCACGTCGAGCGGATTGCGTGAACATCGAACACCTCTTCCGGGTCGCCACCACCCATGGCGGCACTTGAGCTGATCAGGGAGGCTAGCACTGGGCACCGTCGGCCAGCCGCCACAAGACTGGGTTTTCGTACTCAGCGATCGCGACCGGCCACCAGGACACCGCCTCCGAGCATCAGCAGGGCGGCGGCCGCCATTGCCAGCCCGGCGGCTTCGACGGGTGGGCCCGTAAAGGGCAGCGTCGATCCGGACACCGGGGGCACGGTGCTGGTGCTGGTTGCGGCGACCGACGTGCTGGTGGTGGTACCGAGGACGCTCGAACTCGTCGTCGGCGACACGGTGGTCGTGGTGGTGCCCTCGGTCGTCGTGGTTGTGCCCTCGGTGGTCGTGGTGGTGGCGGCCGTTGTGGTGGTCGTGTCCTCGGTGCCGCAGCTCACCGTCACGGTGTAGTCGACGGACGTGCCGACGAGACCGTTGGGATCCGGAAGCATGATGTTGAACAACTCGATGGTCGAACCCAGGACGAGGGTTGCGTCCTCGAGGCGAGTCTGCGTGACGTTCGGTTCGGACTCGGTGTCGTACACGTCGGTCTCGCTCCCGCCGGTCACGATCGCCCCGAAGTTCAAGAGATGCACGCTCTCACCGTTCGCAGCCGAGACACTGAACGTGCATTCTTCGCCGATCAGGTCTTCGAATCCGTTGGCCGCGAGATCGTAGGTCGTGACAAGGCGATAGACACCGACCTGATCCGAGGCCTCGGCCGGTCGCGGAAGATAGAAGTCGGATCCTGCAAACGAGAACGAAACGACGGCCGCTCCAGCCGGCAGCGCCAACAGTCCGGCTGCCAGTACAGCAGTCACAGCGGCGAGTATCCGCCGCGCGGCTTTGGATCTCATGGTTGAGGCCTCCCTGGGTGCCCGGTTGGTTGTTCAGCCCCTTCGTCGACACAGCACGCATCGACGACCGCAGTATGGCGGGATTCGGACAGAGATGCGAGGCTTCTCGGCGATGAGCGCATCCGGCGACGACCGGCACTCGAGGAGGCGGCACCATCATGGAGAAAACGGGCGGGGAGGCGGCGGCGACCTCGTGGGTGATCCATGCGGTTGCGCCGTCGGAGACCTGGCCACTGAGGCAGCGGGTGTTGCGCCCCCATCAGACGTTCGAAGAACTGGTCATCGATGGTGAATACGGCCCGCTGGCGGGTTGGTATGCGGCATCTGTGAGTGGCGAGGTCGTTGGCTGCGCAGGTGTCCTCCCTCAGCCCCGCCACGATGGCGCAAAGGACGAGTGGAGACTCCGGTCGATGGCGACTGCGCCGGAGGTTCGCGGGCTCGGTGTCGGGCGACAGCTTCTCCGGCGGTGCGCCGAACACGTGGTCGGCCACGGCGGAACTGCGATCTGGTGTACCGCTCGGGTCCACGCAGCGGGTTTCTACCTGGCACACGGCTTCCATGCGGTGGGCGACGCCTTCGACATCGTGGGGATCGGTCCCCACCTTCTGATGGAGGCGGATGTCGAACGCCTCACAACCGCCGGTCGGGGCCCACGATCCTGACCAGTCCGCCCGCCGCCAGCACGGCCCAGACGGCGCCGATGGCCGATACCCCGTTCGCACCCCCGACCACGCTGACCAGAACCGCCGAGATCCCGATTGCGATCCGTGCGACGAGCAGACGCTGTGGGTGGAGTAGAGAGTCGCCTGTGTCCGCAGACGACAGCACGATCTCGGGGCGGATCACGAAGATGGCTCCGAGGACTCCGATCGCCATGGGGACCCATTCCGCCGGGCGAGGCGCGACCCACGAGGGCGTATCGCCTGTGAGTCCGGCCACGAGGGATGCAGCCACCCCCATGCCGCCGCCCCACCAGAGTTGGGTCGTTGGCGCGGGCATGGGCAGTCTGGTGTCTAGCACCAATGCCACCGCCAATCCGACTGCCGGGACCCAAGCGATCGACCCCCACGCCAGCCAGACGACCACGCCCAGGTGGAGGGCGAGGTCCAGCGTGGTTGGAACACGGCCGGTACTGCGCACGAGTATTCGTGCGGTCAGCATCACCAGATAGATGGCTCCGAGCGATGCAGGGTGGCCGGCCGAGGCATCGATCCAAGCCACGAGACCGGCAGCAGGTGCGGCAAGAGTTGCGGTGATCGAGCGGTCGGGGTCGATCTCCCGGGCGAGAGCCCACCCGAGGAATGCGGATCCGGCCACGGTGACGGCAGTACGAATACGAGCGTCGGAAGGGGCCGCCGCAAAGGCAACGGCTCCGGCGACCACGGTGACGAGCACCACATACCGGTTGGACTGGAGGCGGGGGTCGATCGTCCGCTGGAGACCTGTCATACGGCGCATCGTGCGCCACGATACGCCGGCTTGGCTCGCATCCCGACTCGAGGCGTGCCACGGTTCGTGTGATGACGCGGCCCGGCCTTCCCGACGATCGCAGACGTCCGGCCCGGTCGCGTCTCGATCCTGCCCTCCCCGCGTACGAGCGAATCCTCGCCTGTCACGACGAGGCGCTGTCCAGAGGCTCGGACAGCTATGTCGATCCGGTGTCCCGGCTGAGCGTGTTCACCGCTTCGTATCTATGGGAACGCGGCTCCTGCTGTGAGACAGGATGTCGGCATTGCCCGTTCGTCGCCCGAGACTGACCGGGCGCTCAGGTCCGTGAGAGCGTCGCCCGCAGGTGTACCTGGAGGGGGTGACCAACGGCGGCCATCGAAAGTCGGTAGGCCATCGTGTCGCCGTCGACCTCTATGTGACGTTCGACATCTTCCACGTCGACCGCCGTGGGCGTCCGACCGACCGCCAGAGCCCTCAGGTGGAGGTGGGTGCCATCGATGCTTCCGGCATGTACCTCCGCGATCCCGGTTGGTTGTGCGAGCACGAGCTCTGCGCGACCTGCTCCGGCCCACCGGAAGTACCCGAACTCGCTGTGGAGAGGCTCGTCGGTGCCAACCCGGCGGGTTCGCTGGTGGTAGGTGAGCACCGGTTTGCCCGGGAGTTGGGCGATCGTGATCTCCTCGTGGTAGTCGAAGTCGTCGATCGTGGGATATTCGCCGTGCCCTCGCCCGGACCATGTGCCGGCGAGAAAGGCGAGTTCGCGAAGGTCCGGATGCAAGGTCATGGTTCGATCGTATCGTGACGGCGCACCGGAGGTTCGCCGGATCGGGTCTACGCTCGGCATGTGAAGACGTGGACGCGTATCCCCGAGCGCGGACTCGCCGCCCTGCGGGATCGAGAGACTGCCGGCTTTCTCGGCATCTCATTGCTCGTCGGGGTGGTCGTGGGGCTGGGCGCCGCGCTGCTGGTGGTGGTGGCGGAAGGTGTCGCCGAGGGCTTCCACTGGATCAACGAGAACCTGGTGGGTGGCGCTTCCTGGTTCGTCTTGATCTCGGTGCCATTCGGTGTGACCGCGGCGTGGTGGATCGCCAAGACGTTTGCGCCCGAGGTCGCGGGCGACGGTGTTCCCGAGGCATGTGCCGCCCTCGCGGTTCACGGCGGCTACATGTCGACGAAGTCGATACCCCTCAAGATCATCGTGACGGCACTCACGCTGGGTGGAGGTGGGTCGGCCGGACGAGAAGGGCCCATCGTCCAGGTCGGCAGTGCCATCGGCTCGTCGGTCTCGCGGAGATTCCACGTCGGCGAGGATCAGCTTCGGAGCCTGGTGGCCGCAGGGGCCGCGGCAGGGATCGGTGCGTCCTTCAACGCCCCCATTGCCGGTATGTTGTTTGCGCTGGAGGTGATACTCGGGTCTTTCGCCGTTCGACACATGTCGTCCGTGGTGTTGGCGAGCATCTCGGCAGCCGTCACCTTCCGCTCGCTCCTCCCGCCAGAGGCAGTGCTCAGCGCCGCCGCGTATGAGATCGGCGATCCACGCGAGCTGATTCTCTACGCCGGGCTCGCGGTGGCAGCCACTCTCGCGGCCTACCTGTTCCTTCGGCTCCTGGACGTGGTGGAGCGGTTCTCGCACCGGACTGCACGACCGGCGTGGCTTCGTCCCGTCGGGCTCGGTCTCGCCGTCGGTGCCATGGGAATGGTGGATCCCCGACTGCTGGGTACCGGTCAGGACTTCGTGAGAGAGTTGTTGACGGTGAACCTCAAGTTCGAAGAGGCCGGCGTACAGACCATCACGGTCGCCGCCTTGCTGGCACTGGCCGCCGGCAAGATCGTCGCAACCGCACTGACGGTCGCGACCGGAGGGTCGGGAGGCGCATTCATGCCGAGCCTGTTCATCGGCGCCGCCCTCGGTGCCGGGTACGCCAAGCTGATCGAGCCGCTGTGGCCCGAGTCGGTGTCGGTGATCCTCCCCGGGGCGTTCGCCGTCGTTGGGATGGCGACGGTTTTTGCGGCGGTGGCCCGCGCTCCGCTCACTGCCATGTTGATCGTGTTCGAGGTGACGGGTGCCAACGACTACGGGTTGGTCCTGCCACTGATGTTGTCTGCGGCGTTTGCGACGTTCGTCGCCGACCGGGTCCATCCGGAGAGCGTCTACACCCTTCCGCTCAAACGCCGTGGTATCTCGCTGGGCCGTCCCGGCGACATGGACCTCCTGGACACGGTCGACGTGGGCGCCGTGATGCGTCCGGCCCGAGCCGAGGTTTCACCAGACATGTCGCTCGACGTCGTCGAAGCGATTCTCGATCGGCTTCGCTCGCACGGTCTTCCGGTGGTCGAACACGGGCGACTGGTGGGCATCATCACCGTCAGCGACATCGAGCGTGCCGGTGGTGCGGCGGAGGGTCGCACGGCCGGCGATGCGATGACCGCTCGACCGGTGACGGTCGGTCCGAAGACCCCGGTGTCCCAAGCGCTGGAACGCATGGCGGTGCTCGGAGTGGGGCGGCTGCCCGTCGTATCCGAAGAGGACTCCACGAGGCTGGTGGGGTTGTTCCGCCGAGAGGACGCCATCCGCGCCTATCACCTCGCTCTGGGCAGCCACACCGGGATGCATCTCGATCGTGATCGACTTCGCCAACGGACCGACCCCGGCGCCGCCTACTTCGATTTCCGTATCCCGCCTGGTTCCGTCGCCTCGGGTGTCGAGGTGCGCGAAGTGGACTGGTGCGGATGCACGCTCGTGTCGGTCAGGCGCCACCGCGAGGTGCTTGTTCCAGTGGGCAACACAGCGCTCGAGTCCGGTGACGTCGTGACCGCATTCGGCAGCGAGCCATCGCGTAAACGTTTGATCGACAGTCTGAACGAATCGGCGGACGAGCCGACCGCAGAGATCAGCCTCGAGGATCTGATCGCCGAAGAAGGCGACCAGAGCGACTGATACCTGGTGTACCCAGTACTTGGTACTCGGTACTTGGTACTCGACTCGGTACTTGGTACTTGGTACTCGGTACTCCCCTTACAAATACAGGCCGGTGGGCTCGTCCCCCTCGGGTCGGCCCGGGGGAATGGCGCGACGTTGCATCTCGGCGAGTTGGGCCTGCGCCGCCATCTGCTGGCTGAACAGCGAGGCCTGGATTCCGTGGAACAAGCCTTCGAGCCATCCGATCAGCTGCGCCTGCGCAATCCGGAGGACGGACTCGGATGGGACCTCGTCGCCGTGGATCGGTTCGAAGATCTCGTTGAACTCGTCCTGGAGGTCGGCAGAGAGCACCTCGCGCATCTCATCGAGCGAACGCTGGTGGATGCGCTTCAGTCGTTCGCGCCCGGCCTCGTCGAGGGGGGCCTGACGCACCTCGTCGAGCATCGCTCTGGTCATCGAGGCGATCCGGATCAGCTTCGTGGGCTGGAGGACCGCCGGGCCGTCGCCGTTCTCGCCGTCGTCGGCAGGGTTGCCGGCCGTCTCGACGGCGTCGGGGCGCATCGCTTCTTCGCTCATCGGGCCAGCCTACCGTGTGATGCCTGTCGCAGATACCTGGCTCCTCCCACATCTTCAACAGCTTTCTGCTATCGTTACACAACGCCACATGTCGCGTGGGCGCTGCGTGGAGTAGGACTGAGCTGAACCTGCAGGCACGACCAGAGCAACCAAGCGGACACGACGACACGCACGACCAGAAGGAGGCATGACGTGGCAGACCTCGAAGACTTCCCGCCGATCCTCGACGCTTCCCAGGTCGCCGATCTCCTGGGAATGAACATCCAGATGGTGCGCAGATACGCACGGGAGGGTCGGATTCCCGCCTACAAGCTTCCGGGCGGCCGGACCTTCAAGTTCTTCCGTGACGAGGTATTCGACTTCGTGCGTGCCCATCCCGTGGTGGCAGAAGCCGATGCCGGTGCCGAAGAATCGCTCAACGAGATCGACGCGTCCTGATCACGAGGTCGATCACGTCGAGCGCAAAGATGACGCGAGTGCCGTCCGGATCCACCATCACCACGTGATCGTCGGCCACCACCTGGATTCTGCCCGCGACCGACGAGTCCAATCGGGGTGCTACGACCTCCACCGTCTCTCCGGTTTGTTCGAACTCGGAGAGACGAGCTTTGAATGTGATCGATCCGCCTCGGGGGCCGATCCCTCCGGCGGCGCTGTGCGCGACCACGAGAGCGACCCTGTCGAGCCTCGCGTCCAGGTGTTCGGTCGGAGTTTCGATCGACACGTAATCCTTCCCGACGTGTGCAACGGATCCGGTGACGGTGCGGCCCGCAGTGACGACAGATACGCGGTCGCCCCGATTCGCGGCCTCCCGGGCAACCTCTCTGAGCGAACGTCTCCGCAACCGGCCGATCTCGGTCTCGATCTCGACCATTTCCGCCTCGGCCCGGAACTCCGAACCAACGGTTTCGCGGAGTTCCCTCGCGAGGCTCTCGAGAGGATCGTCGTCCCAGTCTCGAGGGCCTCGATCGGAGTTCGCATCTTCCGTCATCGGAGCCTCCTGGATACCATGCCCTCTCGGGGAGGGGCCAAATGCTGAGTCAACAGCCAGGGGACAACGTACGCAAAGAGCCCGCGCCGGCCAAGCGTCGGCCGTTCTGGTCGCGTATGTCGATGGGGCAAATCGTCATGATCGTCGCTGGTCTGGCTGCCTTCGTGCTGAACGTGAATGTCATCCGCGCCCAGGAGGCGGTGACGATGGTGGCGGTCGCCACCGAGGACCTCGTACCCGGCGTCGAGTTCGACGCGTCCATGGTCGAGATGGTGCCGATCGATGCCGAGAACCCGGTCATCGATCGACTGATGCCTGAAGAGGCCCTTGCTTCGTTCGAGGGCAAGATCGTCACCAGCCGAGTCCTCGAAGGTGAATTCGTTGCCACAGCCGATCTCGCAGACCAGGCCGCCCAGGAGAACCTCCGCGCCGTCACGGTGAGGGTCGATGCCGACCACGCCGGCGGCGGTTCGCTCATCGAACGTGGCGATCTCATCGACATCATCGCCGTCGAGGACGGGAGGGCCCGATACGTGGTGACCGGAGCACAGGTACTGCGGGTGCCCGCTCAAGACTCCAGCGGAGGTCTCGTTTCCATCAACGACTACTTCATCGTGATCGCCGTCGACGCAGACACAGCGCTGTCGGTGGCCGAAGCCCTGCAGTCGGACTCGGTAGAGGTCGTGCTGGCGACCGGGGCTCCCGCCCCCGAGCGTCTCACCCTGGAGGAAGGCCCTGACGAGGCACCGGTGGAAGGCACGCCCGAGTCCGGCGGAGGGGAACTTGAGGACGACGAGGCCGGAGCCGGTGGCTGATGCCCGAGACCGAGCTCGCAATCGCGCTGTCGGCCCGAGAGTGGCCTGACCGCCTCCGTCATTTTCTCGCAGACCACGGTGGGGCCAGGGTGCGTGTCGCCGCGATGGGTCCCGAAGACCTGCTGGTAGAGGCGTACGACCTGCTGCTCATCGACGACATCTGCTCGTTTCTGACTCCCCGACTCGTGGACCTGGTCTCCGACCAGGGACGGGTGGTCCTCGGTGTCTACGACCCGGCCGAGTTCGCCGATGGTAAGGACCGGCTTCTCGAGTGTGGCGTCGCCGACGTCGTCGAAGCCGATGCTCGTCCAGAGGAGTTCCTCAAGACGATTGCACGACTTGCGACCCAGCGAGAACCGACCATCGAGGTGGAATCTCCGAGTCCGAGCTCCGAGAAGGAGCCCGAGCAGCGGGCCCCTGTCGGCGCGCCGACGGTCATTGCGGTCGGCGGTCCGAGTGGTGGGGTGGGATCCACCGAGGTGGCGCTCGGTCTGGCTGCCCGACTGGTGAGACGCGGCACGACGGTGCTCGTCGAAGTCGACGAGAACGCGCCGTCGCTCGCCCAGCGGCTCGGTCTGCCGCTCTATCCGAACATCCGAACTGCCATCGACATCCTCGAACAGCGGACCGGCTCGCTCGAGAGGGTTCTGCACCAGACCGGGGTCGAAGGGCTCGTTGCGCTCCCGGGCCTTGCCACGATTCGCGACTGGCATGAGATACGCCCCCGGCAGGCGCTCGACCTCGTCCGCGAGCTGGCAATGAGTCATGTGCACGTGGTGGTGAATGTCGGCAGTCGAATCGATGCCGACGCCTTTGGTGAGGGCCAGCCCCGCTACGGGACGAGCCGGGTGGCCGTCGAGCATTGTGACAGGCTGGTGGTCGTCGGTCTCGGGACGCCGGTCGGGGTGGCGCGGCTGCTCGAATGGCTCGCCACCGCCCAGTCGATCGGCGGTTCACCGCGAGCCGACATCCTTGTGAATCGTGCACCCGGGGACCAGTTCCGCAGGGGCGAACTGGTCCAGGAGATCACTCGTACCTACCCGCCGACCAGCTTCGCCTTCCTGCCCGAAGACAGCCGGATGTCGTCGATGACCTGGGATGGCTCGGTGCCGAGTCGTGGCAAGTTCCGTCGGTCGCTCGACCGGTGGGTCGATCGGTTCGTGGATGGGGAGATATGACCAACCGGTCCCACGCCTACGACTCGATCCGGCGTCGTGCCCTCCAGCTCGTGGAAGAGGCGCATGTGGACGCGTCGGGTGATCGCGACATGGTCCGCGATCTGGTTTCTCGTGCGGTCGACGAATACCAGCGGCGTTCGAACCTCGGTGAGAACAGGGCCATCAGCGATCCCGGCCACATGGTCGAACGAATCGTGCGGTCCCTCGCCGACTACGGGCCGCTGACCGAGCTGCTCCAACGCACCGATGTCGAGGAGATCTTCATCGAAGGCCCCCGCGTCACGTTCATCGATGGCACCGGGCGCCTGCGCGGGCTCGGTGAGCCGACGACCATCGATGAGAACCGTCAGGTGGTCGACCGGCTTCTCGCCTCCACCGACAGGAGGATGGATGCATCCAGTCCCATCGTGCAGGGAAGGGTGCTCGAAGGCACGGCTCGTCTCACGGCGGTGATCCCGCCGATTGCGGACCAGTTGTCTGCGACCATCCGTCGATACGCGTTGCGCAAGGAGAGCTTGTCTTCGCTGGTCGAGCTCGACTCGCTCACCGGTTCCGCCGCCGGGTTCCTCTGGGCGGTCATGCAGACGAACTCAAGCATCATGATCTCGGGGCCGCCCGGTGCCGGAAAGACCTCGCTGCTTTCTGCGATGCTGAATGCCGCGCCCTCGGATCATTGTCTGCGATGCTGCGAAGAGGTGCGTGAGCTTCATTTCCCGCTGGTGCACGGCTCGTTCTACGAGGCCCGCCCCCCGGGGCTCGACGGTTCGGGCGAGGTCTCGCTGCGTGACCTGGTGAAGGTGGTGCTGGCCATGCGTCCCGATCGCATCGTGGTGGGCGAGGTCCGCGGCGCTGAAGCATTCGAGCTGACACGAGCCGTGAACGCCGGCACCGGCTTTGCTTGCACGATCCACGCCAACTCTGCAGCCGATGCGCTGGCGGCGATGGTGAACGCCGCCCTCATGGCCGGCGAGAACGTTCCGGAGGCTGTGGTGCGCAACGTGTTCTCCGCATCGCTCGATCTGGTCGTTCACTGCGACCGTGAAGCCGTGCGCGGTGACGACGGAGGAATGAAGCGTCAGGTGAGAGAAATCCTGGCAGTGGTGCCTTCGCTCCACGACGATTTCAGCACGGAGCCGATCTTCGTGCGCGAGCGGGTCGGGGCTCCTATGCGGTGGACAGGCGCGCTGCCCCCGTCCAGGTTGTCGGGACAGATCGCCCAGATCCTGCCCGACGGGGTGGGGTTGGCCGACGTGCTCGACGGACGAGCGGCGCTGCCGTGATCATTGTGGCCGCCCTCTCGAGTGCTGTCGCCATCGGCACCGCCATCGGTCTGGTGATGGGTGTAGTCCCCCGGCGTCGGGCACAGCTCACTGCCGCGCCACAGGTCGACCCGCGTCAGCAGTGGCTGATCCAGGCCGGTCTCGAGATCACACCCCGGCAGTTTCGCCTGGTGAGCCTCGGGGCGGGGGTGCTCGCCTTCCTGTTCGTCCTGCTGGTGACCGGATTGGTGTCGGTGGCGCTGGTGGCGGCGGCGCTGATCGCAGTGTTGCCGAGAGCGTTCTACGCCCGCCGTCGTGCGCTCCGCATGTCGGAGGTCCAGAAAGCGTGGCCCGACGGATTGAGGGATCTCGTGGCGTCCATCACCGCTGGAATGTCGCTTCAGCGGGCCGTCGAGAACCTTGCGCTCACCGGTCCGATGCCCCTGCGTGTGGCATTCGCTCGCTTCCCGTATCTCGCCAGGACCCTCGGTATGGTGCCTGCGCTCGAAGTCATCAAGGAGGAGCTTGCCGACCCAACGAGCGACAGAATCATCGAGGTCGTGATACTCGCCCATCAGCGCGGTGGGGCCATCGTTCCCGAGATCCTGAGGGATCTCGCCGATGCGACCGTGCGCGATGTGTGGACGATCGAAGAGATCGAGACTCAGTCCCTCGAGCAGAAGATCAACGCCCGGGCGGTCTTCGTCATCCCCTGGCTGATCCTCATCGCCATCACGGCGCGTCCGGGTCCTTTCCGGGAGTTCTACGCAAGCGGAGGCGGTGTCGTGGTGGTGGTGGTGTGTGGGCTGATGAGCGGGTTCGGCATGTGGCTGGTGTCGAGGCTCGGAGCCGAGCCAGACGAGCCAAGGGTCTTCGGAGGCGCCGCCAGTTCCACAGGGGAGGCGTTTTGATCGACCCGATGCTCGCGCTGGCGGCGATCGCCTCGGCCGTGGCCGTGATGGCGTTTGCCAGTGTGCTCATCCCCCCGACCCGGCGACTCGGTCCCCGAGTCCGACCGTATGCGATCGGCGCCCGGACCAGCCTGGGCGGAAGTGCCGACGTGCGTGGGGTGGCCGATGGCGGCGCCGGGACTGCGATCAAAGGTGTGTTCGGGCCGCTGGCAGGCGGTGTCGCCCGTCGGTTGAGTGGATTCATCGACCGTGGTGGCGACGAGGTGCTGGCGCTCAAGATCCGCCAGGCCCGCTTGTTCCCGGAGATCCCCGAGTCGGAACGGCTGGGGGCGTACCGGATGCGGCAGCTCACGACGCTTGCGTTGTGGCTGGGTGGGGCGATCGGCGTGGCGCTGCTGCTCGACCTGTCCACGGGGATCGGGCTGGTCCTGGTCGCCTCAGGAGTGATGATCGGCGCCACCCGCCAACGGGGCCGGCTCGATCGTGCGATCGAGGATCGACAGAACCGAATGCGGATCGAGATCTATACGGTGAATCAGTTGCTCGCGGTGCGCGCGCGTGCCGGGGGCGGTGTGGTTCAAGCGGTGTCTCAGCTCGTGGCCCGCGGACATGGCGAGGTGGTCTCCGAATTGCGTGAGGCCCTGCGGCTCCAGCGGGCGGGAATCCGAGCCTCCGAGGCATTCCACCGGATTGCGGAGGCCACCCCCGAGCCAGTCTGCGCCCGCACCTACTCGCTGCTCGCTGTGGCCGAGGACAGAGGTGTCGATCTGGCGGAGGGGCTGCTGTCGCTGTCGGAGGACGTCCGTGAGGCGAGACGAGCCTCCATCAAACGCAATGCGACGAAGCGGAGGGCGGCGATGCTCATACCAACCATCGCCATTCTCGCTCCGGTGATGTTGATTTTCGTGGCTGCCCCGCTGCCGCGATTGGTGCTCGGTTGGCAATGACGGGAACGAGAGAGAGGGACCGGGATGCACACGGTGAGGGAACACGTCGGCGCGGTCGTGCGCCAGGTACACGAGGACGAACGAGGCCTGAACACGGCCGAGCTTCTCGGCAACGCCGCGCTGGCGATTGCTGCCTTGCTGGTGATCTGGGGAGCGCTCGAGGCCCTGGGAGTCAGCGTTGTCGATTGGATCGCATCCCAGCTCGGGATCGGCTGACCGCCGGAGAGGGCGGCTTTGCCACGCTCGAGAACGTGGCTGCGGCGGCCTTGGCGTTGCTCTTCTTTGCCATCCTCACGAATCTGATCGTGATGCAGTACGCACTCGGAGTCACCGTGGCGGCCCTCGACGAGGGCGTCCGCCAGGGCGCTCGATCGCTCGATCCGATCGGGGCATGCGAGAGCCGGGCGCATTCGACCTTCGACTCGGTGCTCGGCGGAGCAGTGGTGGGGGCGAGCCTCCAATGCTCGATCGATGGTCCGTGGGTGGTGGCCCGGGTCGACGGGACGCTCGATGGATGGGCTCCGCCGGTGCCTGATCTGTCATTCACGCGGGAGGCACGGGCTCCGCTGGAGGACCTGACCCCATGAGGGCCGAACGTGGCGCCGCCCCACTCGAGTTGGCGCTGGGTGTGGGCCTGCTGATGATCCCGATGGCGATGATCGTTCTGTCGTTCGGTCCCGCGCTGGAAATGCGCTCGTTCGTGCGACAGGCGGCTGCAGAGGCCTCACGTGCTGTGGTGATCGCAGATGGGGAAACGGCGACGGCCATGGCGCAGATCGCCACGATGGCGGCCAACCACGGCTTCGAAGCCTCAGAGGTCCGCGTCGGGCTGTGCGGTGCCGTCCCGGCTCCGGTCTCGTCGGGTGGGGCGGCGGCATGTCCAGCGCCGTTGCAGCGGGATCAGACCATCGTGGCCCGCGTGGAGATGGACATTCCGCTGATCGTCGTCCCCGGTATCGACGCCGGCGTTGGCGGCGTCGAGGTCTGGTCCGAGCACCAGTCGCTCGTCGACCTGTACCGGAGCGTCGGCTGATGCGTTGGCTGCACCGCGACGAGCGGGGTAGCACGACTCTGTGGACCCTGGCGCTTGCGATCACGTTGTTGATGGTGGGGGGAATCAGCTTGGACCTGTGGAGTGCTCTCGGGGCACATCGTGACTTGGCGGGGATCGCCGATGCCGCCGCAGTAGCCGGTGCGTCGGGCGTGGACGCGGAAACCTTCCGAAACGAGGGCAGGGTGGTGCTCGACCCGGCGTTGGCGAGTGGTCTGGCGCTTCGACTCATCGATGCTCAGCCCAACGGCGGTGATCTGGACGCCTCACCGCAGATCGTGGTTGCCGGTGACGGGCAATCGGTGACGGTCACGCTCGAACGCCGCGTCGAGTTGACGCTCTTGCGGCTGGTGGTCCCGGTCGGGTCGATTCTGGTGAGCGCCGAAGCCCGCTCCGACGCGTCACTCAGGCAGTGAGCTGGACATCCAGGATCACAGCGGCGCGTAGCTGACCAATGCCGCTTCCAGCAGTTCGGATCGATGCTCGCCGAGGGCGGCATCGTCCAACAGTCGGAGCGGTCGCCACAGGCCGCCGACCGCTGCGAGAGCCCGGACATGAGCGGCGGGATCGGGATCGGGTCCGGTGATTGCATCGGCCATTCGACTGAAGAGGGCGCTCACCTGTGTTTCGTAGCGCACCTGGACCGATCTGTCGGCATCGATCCACACCGCAATGTCATGGTGCCGGATCAACACATCGAAGTAGTCGCCGGCCAGCTCCAGCACTCCGTCGGGCCACGAGGGGGACGGCTGAGGATCGAAGAGCTCATCCATCTCCGCGAAGAACGGCTCGACCAAAGCCACCAACAGGTCTTCCTTCGAGGGGAAATGAAAGCTCACTGCCGACTTGGATACACCGATCGAACCGGCGATCTCTCCGACACTGGTGCCGTCGTAGCCCCGCTCGGCGAACGCCGCGCGCGCCGTATCGAGAATGAGTTGCCGTCGACTAGGACCGCGTGCCATGACAGGAGCATACAACTTGACGGACGTCCAGTAAGGATATACTTTCTGAGAATGAGCTACCGGGCTGGGGGCTCGCCCAGGGCGAGCGGAGTATCGGGCGGATCGTTGTCACGGCTGAAGAGTACGGTCATTGGCCGGCCCATCGCCAGTGACGAGGCGGAACATCAGCTTCTCGCCAAGCGTCTGGCCCTCCCCGTCTTCGCATCCGATCCGCTTTCTTCGGTCGCCTATGCAACCGAGGAGGCCATGCTCGTCTTGTCGCTGGCCGGGGCGTCCGCCTTCTCTCTCATCGGACCGATCACGGCAGCTGTCGGAATCCTGCTGGCGATCGTGATCGTGTCGTACCGGCAAACCATCCGGGCCTACCCCAGTGGGGGCGGCGCATTCATCGTTGCGTCGGAGAACCTCGGCGTTGGAGCGGGGACGGTGGCTGCCTCGGCGCTGCTGGTGGACTACACCCTCACGGTGTCGGTGTCGGTGGCTGCAGGTGTCGCCGCCATCACGTCCGCGGTGCCGGCCCTGGTCACGGCGCGGGTCTGGCTGGCACTGGGATTTGTCATGCTGCTGACCATGGCGAACCTGCGCGGCGTGAAAGAAGCGTCGACCATTTTCGCAATCCCGACCTATCTCTTCGTCGGCACGGTCTTCGTGATGCTCATGGTGGGATTCGTGGAGTGTTTCGACGGCGATTGTCCGATCGCGGTCAGCTCGGGTGCCGAGATCGAACTTGAGCTCGGCGCCGCAGGTCTCTTTCTGATCCTGCGGGCCTTTGCGTCGGGCTCCACCGCGCTCACCGGTGTGGAAGCAATCGCCAACGGTGTGCAGGCATTCCGCGAACCCAAGAGCAAGAACGCCGTCACCACGCTCACGGTGATGGGTGCGATCTCGATCACGATGTTCTTCGGTATCTCGACGCTGGCCCGGGCGTTTGGCGTGCAGCCGAGCGAAGGCAACATCGAGCAGTTCGGCACCGTGATCTCTCAGATCGGGCGAGCGGCGTTCAACGGGGGCGTGGGATTCTGGCTCCTCCAGGCGTTCACTGCGGGGATCCTGGTGCTGGCGGCCAACACGGCGTATCAGGACTTCCCGCGACTGTCGGCGATACTCGCCGACCACCGTTTGATGCCACGACAGTTTCGCAATCGCGGCGACCGCCTCGTTTTTTCGAACGGTGTCATCGTGCTGGCTTTGCTCGCTTCGGCCCTATTGGTTGTTTTCGACGCACAGGTCTCCAGGCTCATCCAGCTCTACGTGGTGGGCGTGTTCACCAGCTTCACACTCAGCCAGGCCGGCATGGTGCGGCACTGGCTGAAGGCGCGAGATGCAGGCTGGAGACGATCGGTGATCTTGAACGCGATCGGCTCCGCTACGACGGGCGTGGTCCTGGTGGTGGTAGCCGTGGTGAAGTTCACGCATGGCGCGTGGATCGTGATTGCCTCGGTGCCGCTGATCGTGGCGGTCATGATGGCCATGCGGCGTCACTACGAGAGCGTGGCGGCACAACTCAAGGCGATGCCGTCCGAGGTGCACTCGCGATCGAATCTGGTGATTGTCTTGGTCAACCATTCCGACCAGGCGACCGAGCGCGCATTGGAGTTCGCCAAGCGGATCCCCGCCGATTCCTTGGCGTTCGTCCATGCCGAAGAGGAGGGTTCCGACGACCTCCTGTATGCGTGGGAAAGCCTTCACCCTGATCGTCCCATCGAGTTGCTTCAGGGTCAACGACGATCGGTGACGGGACGTATCGTCGACCACGTCCGCCGAACCCGTGATGCCCACCCTGAGCACAGGATCACCGTGGTCATGTCGGAACGATTCCGGCGGCGGACGATGGCAGAGCTCGCACGTCATCCGCGTTCTCTCGCCATCAAGGCCAGGCTGCTGTTCGAGCCGAGAGTGGCTGTCACGGATCTCACGCTGCTTCGTCGTCGCCGGCCCGCGGGTCTCACGCCTGTTCCCGTGCGCCACGTCGAGACCATCGTCCTGATCTCCGACTTGACCAGACCCGTGCTAGAAGCCCTGGCGTATGCCTCCGGGCTCGGGCTGCCGCTCACCGCCGTCCACGTCGACGTGGAAGATCGCCAGCGGGAGAGGCTCTTGCGCGAGTGGGATGGTTCCATCGACTCATGGGCGGTTCCGGGCGGTGAAGTGGCGCTCGAGGTCGTGGCTTCCCCGTATCGGGGCATTGTTCGCCCCCTCGTGAAGTATCTCAGGGAGCGTCGGCGTCGAGCGCTTCCCGGCACGGTGATCAATGTGGTGGTGCCCGAGTTCGTCGTACCGGGCAGGGTGGCGCAGTTCCTCCACAACCAGACGGGGCTGGCCATAAAGGGGGTCTTGGCTTCCGAGCCGGGCGTTGCGGTGACCAGCGTTCCGTTTCATCTGGCCGAGGCGGGCAGTATCGCCGGCCGCTGAGCTCCATCCCTGACCGGAGATCCCCGATGGCGCCCCGGCCCCTTTCTCCAACCGAGGCGTCACTCGCCCCCGGTGCCTCCTAGATTCAGTAGACCGAAAGAGATATTATGAGTGACCGAAAACGCTGGAGGACCGACGCGTGATGTCCTTGCTGGACCCCGAATCTCTGCTGTCCGCCGGAGGTTTGCTGATGTTGATGGCGATCGTCTTCGTAGAGTCCGGTCTTCTCGTCGGACTGTTCCTTCCGGGCGACTCCCTATTGTTCATCGCCGGATTCCTTGCGTCCCCTGCGGGTGGTCAGGTCATGCCGCCCTTGATCGTTGTGATCCTCGCCGCGTTCGCGGCGGCTGTCGCCGGTGATCAGGTCGGGTATTCGATCGGTCGTCGCGCCGGGCGTAGATTCCTGAACCGTCCCGACGGGCGCTTCTTCACCCGCGATCGTTTCGAGCGCGCCAGCCGTTTTGTCACGGCGTATGGCCGGCGTGGCGTCGTGCTCGCTCGCTTCGTGCCAATCGTCCGGACGTTCGCTCCGCTGGCAGCAGGCATCGCCGGGATGTCTCGCCCTGCGTTCACCAGGGCCAACGTCATCGGCGCCATCCTGTGGGCCGTCGGTCTACCAATCGTGGGGTGGTGGTTGGGCAGTCTGCCGCTTGTACGCGACAACGTCGAGGTGGCTGCGATGGCGATCGTGGCGCTCTCATTGCTGCCGGTCGGTCGAGAGGTCCTGGGAGTTTTGCGCCGTAGGGCTGCGCGGGGTGGGGCGCCTGCGTGACCCCGGACGCCTGGTTGACGGCTGCCGTCCTGTCCGTCGCAATCGCTGCGTTCGTCAGTGAGAGGTTTCACGCGGCAGCCGTGACGCTGGTGGCTGTGACGGTTCTTCATCTCGCAGGCGTGATCGATTTCCAGGAGGCCTTCGGAGGGCTCGCCAACTCGGCGCCGATCACGATCGCTGCGCTCTACGTGCTGGCCGCCGCGGTCGAAGCCACCGGAGCATTGACGGGCCTGACCGACAGGCTTCTCGGCAGCGGCGCGGCAGAAGGTGGAGAGCGGCGCCAACTCGCCCGGATCTGTGTTCCGGCTGCGGCAGCATCTGCGTTCATCGCCAATACACCGTTGGTGGCGATGTTGGCCCCTCGGATCGACTCGTGGTGCCGACGAACCGGACGGCCGGTCTCCCGCTTCCTGATGCCGCTCAGCTTCGCGACCGTCTTCGGCGGGGTGATCACGGTGCTCGGAACCTCGACGAACCTCACCGTCAACGGGCTCATGAGCGACGCCGGCATGGCTCCCTTTGGTGTCTTCGAGTTCAGTGGGGTCGGGATGCTCGTGGCTTCAGTCGGAGTCGGCGTACTGCTTGTGGTGGCCCCTTGGTTGCAGCGAGAGCATCACCCGAAGCGCGACCGGATGGACTCGATGAGAGAGTTCATCGTCGAGATGGAGGTCGAGGCGGGTGGTGCCCTCGAGGGGAAGACCGTGGAGGATGCGGGCCTGCGTCACCTCGCGGGAGTGTTTCTGGCTCAGCTCGAACGTGATGAGGCGGTCCTCGCACCAGTGGCGCCCGAGCAGATCCTCAGAGCGGGCGACCGGCTCGCCTTCGTGGGAGACGTCGCCCGCGTAGTGGATCTTCAGTCGCTCCGGGGTCTCTTGCCCCTGGAGGAGCCCCACTTCGGAGCCGGAGGCCAGCGGTATTACGAGGCGGTCGTAGGAGCAGGTTTGCTGGGCACCAATCTGCGCGACGCCGACTTTCGCAACCGGTTTGGAGCGGCCGTCCTGGCCATCCACCGGGCGGGGGAGCGGCTGGGCGGAAAGCTCGGTGACGTGACCCTCAAGCTCGGCGATGTCTTGATGCTGGTCTCCGATCGAGGCTTCATCAGGCGGTGGCACGACCGTGAGGGCCTCCTCCTGGTTTCGCCGCTCGACGGCTCGGTCCCGGTCCGACGCACGAAGGCATGGATCGTCCGTGCGGTGACTGCCGCCCTCATCATCGCCTCCGCCACCAGCCTCGTTGATCTCCCCCAGGCCGCGCTGGTAGCGGCCCTCGCAGTGATCGGAACGGGCGTGTTGTCGGTGGCTGAGGCTCGCGAAGCCATCGACCTGAACACGGTATTGCTGGTGGCGCTGAGCTTCGGATTGGGTGCGGCTGTCGATGTCAGTGGGCTCGACGCCGTGCTCGCGTCGGGGATGGTGTCGATGTTCAGCGGCTTCGGAGATGTGGCCGTGCTGGTTGGCATCCTGGTAGCGACGATGGCTGCCACAGAACTTCTCTCCAACAATGCCGCTGCCATCCTGGTCTTCCCGGTGGCGCAAGCCACAGCGGTGTCTCAGGGTCTGAACATGCGAGCGATGGCGGTTGCGATCGTCGTGGGAGCGTCGTGTTCCTTCCTCACCCCGATCGGCTACCAGACCAACACCATCGTCTACGGCATGGGCGGATATCGCTTCTCGGATTTCACCCGTCTTGGTGCACCGCTCACGGTCGTGACGGTCGTAGCGGCCGCCATCGCAATCCCGATCTTCTTCCCGCTCCGCTGACGATTGCGTGACGGCGACCGGGCGGAGGGCTGGCCTCGCCGGTCCGGCCCGGGAAGCGGACTGCCGGATGACGGTGGCAGAATCAAGCGATGGCCGAGCTCCCAGCACACGAGAGGCGTCGATTGCGAGAAGCGTCCGGCGGTGATGACTCTGTCTTGGTGGAGATGGAGAAGCGCCGAATGGCCGGCGAGCCATTGCAGTATCTGGAGGGCACGGTGCCCTTTGGTCCCTTCGGCCTGGACCTTTGGAGTGCTCTCGGCGCACATCGTGACTTGGCGGGGATCGCCGATGCCGCCGCAGTAGCAGGTGCGTCGGGCGTGGACGCGGAAACCTTCCGAAACGAGGGCAGGGTGGTGCTCGACCCGGCGTTGGCGAGTGGTCTGGCGCTTCGACTCATCGATGCTCAGCCCAACGGCGGTGATCTGGACGCCTCGCCGCAGATCGTGGTTGCGGGTGACGGGCAATCGGTGACGGTCACGCTCGAGCGCCGTGTCGAGTTGACGCTCTTGCAGTTGGTGGTCCCGGTCGGGTCCATCCTGGTGAGAGCCGAAGCAAGGTCTGACGCGTCGCTGCGGCAGTGATCATCTGCCGCCCCGCGTGAGCGTTGGCGTGTCGCACGGTTTCGTGGTCTGTCACGGCCGCCATGCCGACCTCTCCGCGTCGTCGGTCATCCTCGAGATTGCCTCTAGCGAATCTTGCCGCCTCTCCGCCCCCCGAACCGGAAGACTCATGTCACCCAGATGGCAGTGTCGATCGGGTGCTGACGTCAGCCGGCCACCAGACGGAGGGCCGATCGAGCAGCCAGGTTGAACAGCGCCATGTGAAGCTCGTCGGCTGTGCGCCAGCCCCGGTCGTCCCTCACCTCTCCGCTGACATCGTCACCAGCGAATAGGTACTGCCCGATTGGTGCCCCTCGGAACTGTCCAACCGCGAGCAAGGCGGCCGCCTCTGCTTCCACGACGATGCAACCCTCGTCACGTCGTCGCTGGATTCGCCCGGGCGTCTCCCGGAAGAACCCGTCGGTGGTCCAGGTCTTGCCGACTGTGTACGCCAACCCGGATTTCTGCGCAACGTCGCGCAGGACGGCAACAACCTTCTTTGGGGTTGAGATCTCTCGTGATGGAGCGATGTAGTGGTACGACGTGCCTTCGTCGCGGATCGCGGAATCGACGACGATCACGTGCCCGAGCGACAAGTCGGGCACCACAGCTCCAGCACCTCCGCAGGCAACGACTGCTTCGATGCCCGCTGCTAGAACACGCTCGACGGTGACGGCCGCCAGCGAAGCCCCCTGGCCGGGGTAGAACACGGCAAGTGGCTCTCCGTCGTAGTCGATCTTCCACAGCTCTCCCAGGCTGGGCAACTGAAGTAGCACCTGACCAGTCTCGGACAGCTCGGCGATCAGCGACGGGAAGAAGCACGCAACAGCAGCAACGGGGGCCCCGGGAATCGGCGGCTCCGATCGAGGATCGATCAGCGCCGCTCGGTCCGGGTCGAACTCGAGAATCGGCGGTACATCAGCCATCGACGAACGATAACCACCTCGCGGACCGTGACTCTGCACGCCCTCTGTGCGAGATCCCGGGCGGAACGTCCCACTCTCAGCCGGTTCGGATAGGCACAGATCGAATGGGGCTGCATCACTTGTCGAGGCCACGGTCGACGCGCCCAGGGGGCCAGTTGAACTACTACGAAAGCGGCAGCGCGGAACGCGTCCGCGCTTCTCCCTCTCGTTTGGTCGTCAGCAGTTTCGAGCTACACGCTCAAAACCTCTCTCCATCCCATCAAGGCAAGACTCCTTCGGTGACTTGGGTGCTTCGTGACATCACTCGTTGAGCAGCCGCCACCCCTGAGCGAGTCTTGCTCCGATCGGATCGATCACCTTGCGGTCCGACCAGTAGAAGATGTGAGTCAGCGGGGTCGTCGACACGGGGCCGGACACGTCGACTGCGCGATCCTCGTCGACCGTCGCCGCGTACGCCTCGCTGAGCCCGCGGAGCGGGTATGCGATGATGTCGTCCTTCTCGTAGATGTTCACCCACTCGGTGTTCAGATCGGGACGGTCTGTCTCGATGCGTTGTCCGGGAAACCTGATCGGCTTGCTCATCTGTCGGGAGTCGGACGCATAGCGCAGGCTCCAGAGGGCGAGCGGGCTTCCCATCGTGTAGAGCCAGGCCAACGTGTGGCCGCGGGCCAGTGCAGACTTCCCACGTGCGGCGTCGACAGTTTCGGCGGCCAGCCGCCGGCGCCATTGTTGCTGGTCGTAGAAGTAGTCGGTGGCGAGCACCGTGCCGAACGAGTGTGCGATCACGCACAGCGGAGCCTCCGGGCCGGCCCGGCGGGCGAGTGATTCGAGACCGCTTGCGAAGGTCCCGTGTACCGCGTGATAGTTGGCGCCGTCCCCGGTTCGGTCATATGCGATGACGTCACCAACGAAATGCATCATGAGCCACCGGGCGGTCGGCCAATGAAGCTCTTTCATCCCCGGAACCTTCCGGTCGGACATGGACAGGATCAGCGGCACGAGGTGGCGGGTCGACCCGGCGTTCAGCTTGGTGATGATCCGGGAGATGCGGTCCTCGAAGAACTCGTGCGAATCGGTGGCGAAGACGTGATCGAAGAGCTGCTGCTGTCGTGCCTGTGCCTCGGCGGCCCAGGCGATCGGTTCCACGATCAGTGCCTGATCCGGGTCGGGACCGTGCGGTCCGAACTGATCGGCGAACGCCTCCTTCAGCAACTTGGTCGGGGTTGTGGCGAAGTCGGGGTCTTCGATCTCGATCCCGTGAACGATCGCCACTGCGATCGGTTGCATGGCGACACCTCCTTCGTTCCCCACGCTACGGGCCGAAGGCTCCGACCCGATAGGGCACGACGCCAGTCAGCGCACCCGTCCTGGGCCGTTTGTGGCATGTTGAATCGTGTCGAAGGTGCCACACTGCCGTTGTGTCCGACCCCGTCCTCCCGGCCCATGAGGAACGTCGCCTGAGGGCGGCGAGCGGAGGCGACGACCGCCTGTTCGCCGATCTCCTTCGCCGGAGGTTGGCGGGCGCGCCACTGCAGTACCTCGAGGGAACCGCTGCGTTCGGCCCTTTCGAACTCGTGGTCGACGAACGCGTGCTGATCCCACGTCCCGAGACGGAGCAGCTCTGGGAGCTGGCGGTGGCGGAGGTGATCGACCCGGCTGTCGTGGTCGACCTGTGCACCGGATCTGGCGCGCTGGCGATCGCCTGCAAGTCCACCTGGCCCGCTGCGCGGGTGATCGCAACCGACCTCTCGCCCGACGCCGTTGACGTCGCTCGGCTCAACGTCGCTCGCTCACGGTCGGACATCGAGGTCCTCCAAGGGGATCTGTTCGAGGCGCTGCCGCCGGAGCTGTCCGGGCTGCTGGACCTCATCGTGTCCAATCCGCCGTACGTCACGGATGCGGAGTTCGATGACCTGCCTCCCGACGTGAAGGATGAGCCGCGGATGGCGCTCGTGTCCGGCCCGACCGGACTCGAGGTGCTCGATCGCATCGCCTTCGAGGCGGTCCGCTGGCTCGCGCCCGGTGGGACGGTGATCTGCGAGATCGGCGATGAGCAGGGTCCCGAGGTGACGGTGTTGTTCGAGCGGGCATTCGCCTCTGTCTCGGTTCGTCGAGACCTCACCGGGCGGGACCGGTTCGTGGTGGCCCATCGATGATGGGGTTGGCTGATGACCTCCTCTGTGCCAGGGTGCGGGCATGAGCCTCATCGACTGGCAGGCCATCGACGCAGTTTTGTTCGATCTCGACGGCGTCCTGACTCCGACGGCACGGGTGCACGAATCTGCTTGGAAGCGATCGTTCGACGAGTTCCTCGCCGCTCGGAGCGGTCCCGCCTTCGTGCCGTTCGTCGAGGCCGATTACCTGGCACACGTCGACGGCAAGCCGCGCTACGACGGGGTCAGGGACTTCCTCGCCTCCCGCAATATCGTGCTCCCCGAGGGTGACCCAGGGGATGCGCCGGGTCACGACACGGTGTGTGCCCTCGGCAACCTGAAGAACGCCATGTTCAACCGGGTGCTGGAGGATGAGGGTGTGGAGCCGTACCCCGACGCAGTCGGGCTGCTCGACGCCTTGGCGGCCACGGAGATCGGCCTCGCGGTGGTTTCGTCCAGCGCCAACGCCAAGCCGGTGCTGGCTGCAGCGGATCTGTCCGACCGATTTCGCTTCGTGATGGACGGGGTCGTCGCCCGGCAACGATCACTTCCCGGGAAGCCGGCTCCCGACACCTTCCTCGATGCCGCCGCAGAGCTCGGCGCAGCGCCGGGTCGCACGGTTGTCTTCGAGGACGCGGTCAGCGGAGTGGCGGCAGGTGCGGCCGGCGGTTTCGCCGTCGTCGTCGGCGTCGATCGCACCGACTCGTCGGCAGCACTGGCGGAGGCCGGAGCCACCATCACCGTCGACGATCTGTCCACGCTTGCGCCCTGATCGTTCTCAGGGAAGGCTGATCCACAGATCGCCGACGTTGGTGCCGGAGGGCCCGGTGACGACGAGATCGCCGCGCAGCCGCCAACGCCCCGTGCGAGTCGTTGGACTCGAGGGCGCGGTAGGGGTCGACACCCAGGCGGCGCATCCGATCCGCCGAGTTCCCGTCGACGATGGCGCCGGCCGCCTCGGTGGGACCGTCGATGCCGTCGGTGCCGAGCGCACCGAACCATCCGGTCTCTCCGTCCAGCGCGATCGCTGCGGCGAGCGCCGCCTCCTGATTGCGACCACCGAGGCCCGCACCTCGCACCGTCACGGTGGTCTCGCCCGTCGCCACCAGCGGACGCTTCTCGCCGGCGGCCACCATCCGTCTGGCCTGCTCGGATGCCTCGCCGCGCAGGGCGGCGGTCCACACCTCGGCGCCGAGTTCGTCGGCCGCCGCCAGAGCGGCCATCGAACAGTCGGCCACCACTTCGGCCCGATGCTCCGGGAGCGGGCCTGTCGGGCCCACGGGACGAACTGGAAAGTCGACACCGAGCCGCGATCGGATCACTTCGACGGCGTCGTCGACCGACGATCCGTCGACGAGTGTGGGACCGGACGCGACCACCTCCGGTCCGGCGTCGATCACGTCGGACACCACGAGCGTCACCGCTCGGGTCGCAGTGGTTGCGCGCAGCAGGCCGCCGTTCTTGATGCGAGACAGGTGTCTTCGCACCAGGTTGATCTCCTCGATGGGGGTGCCCACGTGCATGAGCCGGTCCGTGAGCCTGGCCACGTCCTCGACGGCGACGCCCTCGACCGGGACCTCCACGAGGGCTGAGCCGCCGCCGGAGACGAGCACGAGCAGCAGGTCGTCCGGCGGGATCGAGCCGACGAACGACAACAACGCCCGTCCGGCTCGTTCCGATCGTTCGTCGGGAAACGGGTGTCCTCCCACGAACACCGATCCGTTGGCAGCGGTCGGCTCGACGTGGTCGGAGACCGCCAGGAAACCGCGCATCGCCTCGCCGAGAGCGGACGCCGCGCCCCGGACCATCGCCGGCGCCGCCTTGCCGACGGCAGCCACCCATACCCGCTCGCTTTCCAGATCCCGCACCGCTCGGGCGACGGCAGCCTCGGGATCGACGGCCTGGAGGGCCGAGCGATAGGCGGTGAGGACCCGCTCCCGGGTCATTCGTCGCCTCCCACGACGATGGCGGCCCCGAGGGCGATCACCGTCCCGATCACCACCGCCGACATCCTGCTGCCGGTCGACTCCACCAGCGTTCCGGCGACGACTGGTGTCACTGCCCCGGCGACGAAGGTGCCGAGCGTCACCGTGCCGAGCGACGTGCCCAGAACACGATCTCCGAAGACCTCCCGTCCCCGGATGCCCACCAGCGGCGATTGCGCTCCGATCGACAGTCCGGTGATCGTCATCGCCACCAGCGCGACAGGGAACCACCCGCTGCCGGCGAGGAGCGCGGTCCCCACGGCGAGCATGAGGATCGCCGACCTGAGCGTGCGGGCTGCACCGAAGCGCGCCGCCACCCGGGTCAGGGGCAGGCGCCCGAAGAACTGCATGATCCCGCGAGCACCGGCAAGCGTCGATGCGGTCGCCAACCCGAGCCCGGCCGAGCTCATCACCGGCACCTGATACACCGACAGCAGCTGGATGGTTCCGGTGGCGAGGACCACACCGGCCCCGAATCGGAGGGCTCGGCGGTCGAAACCACCCGGCGCCAGGCGCCACGAGGTACGGGAGACGTCCGTCGCCGGGCTGTTCGCTATCGACAGCGCGGCGACGAACGACGCAAGCGTCATCGCGGCTCCGGCCTGCAGGGCGAGCCGCCAGCCGGAACGCTCCACGAGCCATGCCGAGAGGGGATAGAAGATCGGAGACGAAAACGCCGCGTAGAGCGTGAGGCGTGTGATCGCTGCGGCCTCGTGGCCGGGTGCGACGCGTGCGGCGGCGGTCTGGGAGATGTGATAGAAGCCGGTCGCCCCGACGATGCCGGCTCCCACCGAGAACAGAGCCCCGAAGCCGAGCGGCGAACCTGCCAGCGTGGCGGCGGCGAGGACGAGGGCACCGACCATGCCGATCACGAACACCGGCCGAGACCCTCTCCGATCGAGCAGGCGCCCGGCGGCCACACTTCCGGCGCCGGCGAGGAGCTGGGCGGCGCCGAAGGCCGCGACCATCGAGGACTCCGACGCCCCGAGGTCGGCTGTCAGATCGTCGAGGATGACCCCGAAGCTGTAGATCCAGGACCCATAGGCGGCGAGCGTGACGCAGGCGAGCGCCACGATCGCCGCCTCGCGGGGCCTGGGCGGTGCGGAGCCGACGGTCATCGGCTCCGCAGTCAAGCCGATCAGCAGCAGGCGGCGGCTGCCGGGTCGGACTCTTCAGCTGCGCAGCAGGCGTCGTCGGTCGACTCCATTCGTTGCGAATCTCCGAGCACCGTGTACCACTCCCATTCGGCACCATCGGGATCCCTGACCCACACCTTGTCCTGGAGTGCGTAGCAACACTCGACGCCGTCCTCGAGGCGGGTGGACAACCCGGCGTCATCGAAGCGGCCCGTCGCGGTGTGGACTTCCTGCGTGCCCTCGACCTCGACACCGAGGTGGTTCAAAGTCCCGCCGTCGGCCCCTTCGATCAGCACCAGCTTGAGCGGGGGATCGGTGATGGCGAAGTTGGCGTATCCGGGCCGGCGCTTGGCGGGCTGGGACTGGAACATCGTGCTGTAGAAGTCAACCGCTGCATCGACATCGCGCACGGTGAGTGCCAGCTGCAATCTGCTCATGTCTGTCTCCTTGGTCGTTTCGAGAATCAATACATCGATGGCCGTCGATGTATTGATCTTGACCGATGCATCGATCGTTGTCAATATATGGATATGGATTCCTGCTGTACCCCGATCTCGGGAGTGATGTCGGCCGAGGAGGCCGAGCAGACCGCGGCGCTGCTGAAGGTGGTGGCCGATCCCGCCCGGCTGCGCATATTGTCGATGCTCGCCCGTGCCGAGGGCCATGAGATCTGCGTGTGCGATCTCACCGACCCGCTCGACCTCTCCCAGCCGACGGTGAGTCACCACATGAAGGTGTTGCGAGAGGCAGGTTTCACCACCTCGGAGCGGCGCGGAAAGTGGGTGTATCACCGGCTCCAGCCCGAGCGGTTGGCCGGGATCCGGATGGCGCTGGACGTCGAGCCGGAAGTCGCGCACCGCTAGACCGTGCGAATGCCGAAGATGTCACCTGACGGCTGGCAGTCCATTCGCGACAATGGGCCCATGAGGATCTCCGTATACGTCGGCGACATCACCACGCTCGAAGTCGATGCGATCGTCAATGCTGCGAATTCGTCGCTCCTCGGAGGTGGAGGTGTCGACGGGGCCATTCACAGGGCGGCTGGTCCTGAGCTTCTCGAAGCCTGCCGAAAGCTCGAGGGTTGCGAGACCGGCGACGCCAAGGCCACGCCGGGCTTTGCGCTTCCGGCTCGCTGGGTGATCCACGCGGTGGGCCCGGTGTGGCGTGGGGGCGAGCACGGTGAACCGGCGTTGCTCGCCAGCTGCTATCGGCGATCGGTCGAGCAGGCCGAGGCAGTAGGAGCTCGGTCGATGGCATTCCCGGCGATCTCGACAGGGGTCTATGGCTACCCGAAGGATCAGGCGGCTCGGGTGGCGGTGGACACGCTGACGTCCCTCGACGCCGACGTCGACGAAGTGATTCTCGTGGCGTTCGATCGGGCGACGGCCGACCAGTACGAGCGTGCGCTGGCCGGTTGAGCTACGTTTGGGTGATGGAACTCGGCGCATTCTCCATCAGCCTGTCGGTCTCGGACCTCGAGCGATCCCGGGCGTTCTACGAAAAGCTCGGCTTCGAGGTGGTCGGAGGCGATCCCGATCAGAACTATCTGATCCTCCGCAACGGCGGCGCGCTGATCGGACTCTTCCACGGGATGTTCGACGGGCACATTCTCACCTTCAATCCGGGGCACGGTCAGGACACCGCAGAGGTCGAGCCCTTCACCGATGTGAGAGTGATCCAGCAGGAGCTGACGAATGCGGGCGTCGAACTGAACGACCGGGTCGACCCGGACACGACGGGCCCCGGTCACATCACGTTGGTCGACCCTGACGGCAACGCCATCCTCATCGACCAGTTCCGGTAGACGCGGGGCCTACCTCTCGTCGAAGGGTCTCGACATCCTGCCGAACGTCGGATCAGGGTTTGAGGAGCTTGAACGCCTCGGCCAGCTCCATTCCCGCAGCTTCACCCATCGAGGCGCACCACTCTCGAATTCGAGCGGTGAAATCGGCTCGGTGTTGTTCGGTGCTCAACGCATCGCCCATGGTCGTGTGGGTTTGCGACGAGTGGCACAACAGTGCATCGACCTTCCGATCGAAGGTGGAAGTGACGTCCTCCCAGTAATCCACCTCGTCAGCAGCGAACAGCAAGATCGTCTCGGGTCGGTGCTTGGTGACGCCGTCGACCAGTTGGTGGGGGAAGAAGAGGTGATCTCGTGCGGCCACCACGCCGTCGATGGCGCCCCACCCGATCTCACGATGGTCGGGATGCAGCATGTAGCGGCGCCAGGGATCCCAGCTGAGCACCACGTTCGGTCGCAAGCGACGGATCCACAACGCGACCTCCTCCCTGAGCGCCATCGAATGGATCAGCTCACCATCGACGTGATCGAGGAACACGAGTTCGCCCCGCGCGCCGAGGATGTCGGCGGCACGCCGCGATTCCTGACGCCGCGCCTCGATCAACTCGGCCTGGCTCTGATCGGGATCCCACGTTCCCTTCGATCCGTCGGTGGCGATGAGCAGCGAGACCTCGCATCCGGCGTCGGACCACTTCGCCAGGGTGGCGCCGGCGCCGAACTCGGCGTCGTCCGGATGAGCTGCGATCACGAGAGCCCGCTCGGGTGTGTCGAGTTGGGACACCGGTTCGCGCCGGGCTTCGGAGAACAGGTTGGTGCGTGCGGACGGCATACCGGCGGAGGGTACCGGCGCGTGCGATCATCGAGAACCTCATGAGGCTGAGAGAGCGGCTTCGGCGCCAGTTGTTGTCGAACACGGGGCTCGACTTCGGGCGTCTCCGGCCCTCGATCGGCGGTGTCCTGGCGTCCGACGGCGACGCCGGCGGGCGTCTGGTCCGCGATCTCCTGGTCGCGATGACCGCCGGCTTGGGAATGGCAATCGTGATTGGGGCGATCTCTGCGGTCATGGGACTGTCCGGCGCCGTGGCCTTCTTTGCGGTCCTCGGGGGAGTGGTCGGCGGCCTCGGCGTTGCGATGGTCGTGGCGGGTGTCCTCCTGCGGCGACGTATCCCCGAGGAGGTCGAAACGATCTTCAGCGTCGCAGGTCAGGTCGCCAACGACGCCTCTTCGCAGCTGCAGACCCTCTCGAGCTCGGCCGAGCAGATCGTGCGCGGTCTCGTCCTGGTGAGCGCAATACCGGCGGTCACCACCGCGTTGTCGAGGCGGTTCCTGATTCTGGCGCCTGTGGTCCGAGCATTGCTCGACGGCATGCTCACCCGGATCGTCGACCGTGGCCTTCCGGCGGTCTTCGCCACGATGCCGGACACATCCCCACGGATGGATCAGATCATCGATGGCGTGGCAACCTCGAGAGACCGGGTCGTCGGACGGGCCACCACCCTCGCTCGCTGGGGGACCATGCCGTTGCGTGTGCTCGGCGTCGCTACGGCGACCATGGGGGCAGGTCTCACGATGCTGTCGTGGCTTCTCGGGTTGGCTTGAAGCCGTTTCGACCTACGCTGTTTCGATCCGCTCCAGGGGGATGTTCATGAACCGTTTCCGCCGTGTTCGAACTCGTCCGTGGCTCATGGCTGTGGTGGCCGGGCTGTTGTTCGCAGCCGCCCTGCCTGCCGCCGCCGCCGACCCCTACCTCGACGAGGATTTCGAGACAGACGCCAACCAGACCTTCACCGAGCTGGTCGACACCTTCGAATCGCTCGACGAGGGGCATGTCGGTGCCGGTACCCGTGCAGTGATCCCGGCCGACGGCCATTGGGGCGCCTCGGGTCGATGGACGTTCGAGGACCATGGGATCACCGCACCCGAAGAGCTGTACTGGCGGTACTACGTCAAGTTCCCGATCGGATTCCGGGTCAATCCTCCCGACCGCGGCAAGCTCCCGGGCCCCGCCAACCTCTACACCTACAACTGCCTCGGCGGGCGGCCGTCCACCGAGGCGAATCCGTGCTGGAGTGCCAGGATGCTCTTCTCCCGCGACTACGAGGACGACCTCGGGCTGTACCAGGACGGGCCTTCCGACAAGACACTGCTCGGGTTCTACACCTATCACCTCGATGGACCGTCCAACCGTGGTGACATCCTCACCTGGGATGACGACGTTGCCCTCCTCGACCACGGGAAGTGGTATTGCGTGGAAGGTCACATCGATCTCAACACCCCTGGTGTGAACGACGGGACACTGGAGGGATGGGTCGACGGCGATCCGGCGTTCTCGAGGTCGGACTTCGCCTGGCGCCGCTCGAACGAGGGTGGCCTCGACGTCGACATGTTCTGGTTCGACGTGTACTACGGGGGGAACTCCACGCCCACCCGTCTCGAGATTCACTTCGACTCGCTGGCGCTGGGCCCCGAGAGGGTCGGCTGTGACGATCGGGATGTCTGGGTGGGCACCTTTGCCGACGATGACAACTCGGTCTTCGAGTCCGACATCGAGTGGCTGTTCGCCAGCGGGATCACACAGGGGTGCAGCGACACGCTCTTCTGTCCCGACGATCCGGTGACACGCGGACAGATGGCGGCATTCATCGGACGAGCCCAGAGTCTTCCGGGAGACACCGGCGACTACTTCACCGACGACGACAACTCGGTGTTCGAGGGAGACATCGATGCGTTGGCGGCATCGGAGGTCACGCAAGGCTGTACTCCGACCAGATTCTGTCCCGACGAGGGGGTGACCCGGGGACAGATGGCGGCGTTCCTCACTCGAGCGTACGACCTCCCCGCCACCGATTCGGACTTCTTCGCCGACGACGATGGGTCGGTGTTCGAATCCGACATCAATCGGCTGGCGGCTTCGGGCATCACTGCCGGTTGCAGCGACTCCTCGTTCTGCTCCGACGATCCCATCACTCGAGGGCAGATGGCAGCGTTCCTCAGGAGAGCCGAAGAGCGCTGAGCCAAGCGCCATCCCGGTGGCGGAGGGCCGCGGTCAAATCGGTCGGGGTGTCGAGATCAAGTGCCCAGCCAACGCTGATGATGACCCTCGGGTCGGCCGATGCGAGAGCCGCGAGATGTCGATGGAAGCTGCCGAGCCCGTAGTCGAACCTCACGTGCTGGGCCGCACCGATCATGCTCGTCCCTCCGTCCGAGGACGGGGCGATGACGGCCCTGCCGTCTGCCAGGAGCCGCGCGGCGTCGAACACGTCGGCCACCGACAGCAACGGAAGATCGGCGTGCACGATCATCCAGGAGCTGCCCGTGTCGAGGATTCGATCGCGGGCGGCGGTAGCGGCCACGTTCAAGCTCGATCCGCGGTCGAGCAACACCTCGACTCCCTCGTTCCGAGCCCACCTCGTCACACCATCGTCGGCCGACAGCACGAGCGGTTCGACACCGGCTGCACGAACGGTCTGAACCGTCCGGCGCGCCAGTTGCTCGCTCACCGACCTTCGGCCGTCGGCGTCCAGGACCTCCGAGAGGCGTCGTTTGGCGTCGTCGAAGGGCTTCACCGGGATCGCCGCCGTCACCGACCGCAGGAGTGATCGCATTGAGGGCGAGGCTAATTGCGAATCCGAGACTGCTGCGACGGTGGAATACCGTGGCCCCCGAATGCGTTCCATGGCGTGACCGGACGGAAGAGGCACACGTTGGCGAAAGCAACCTGGAACGGAACCGTGATTGCCGAGAGCGGCGAGACGATCGTCGTCGAGGGCAACCACTACTTCCCGGCCGACTCGGTGAAGCGTGAATTCCTGGCGGATTCGCCCCTGAAGTCGACCTGCCCTTGGAAGGGCGAGGCGTCGTACTACGACGTGGTGGTCGACGGAGTTCGGAACCCAGGCGCAGCCTGGGTCTATCCGGCTCCCAAGGAAGCTGCCAGTCAGATCGCCGACCGCGTCGCCTTCTGGCGCGGAGTCGACGTGACCCTCTGACCCGATCGGTCTCCATCCTCCCCGACCCGGGGCTCGTCGCAGGACGGGCCCCGTTGTCGTTCGGCGGTCAATCGGTGAACCGAGCGATCCAGTCGGTCACTTCGCCGTACCAATGGATCGAGTTGGCGGGTGTGAGAATCCAATGGTTCTCGTCCGGGTAGTAGACCAGGCGAGCCTCGACTCCCTTGGCCTTGAGGACTCCGTAGAGCTCGAGACCCTGGCCGACCGGCACCCGGTAGTCCTTCTCGCCATGGATGACCAACGTCGGAGTGGAGTAGCCACTGGCGTGGGCGGCGGGACTCCAGCGGTTCACGCGCTCGAGGTCGGTCCAGACCTCTGCGCCGTATGCGTCGGCCCGTCCCGAGGTGACGTCAGAGGCGTACATGTTGGGAAGGTCTGTGACTGCGGCGTGCGCGACCGCACAGCCGTAGCGGTCGGTTCGACCCACGAGCCACGCCACGAGATAGCCTCCGTACGAGCCGCCGGCGATGGCGATTCGCTCGGGGTCGGCGATGCCTTCGGCGATCAACCGATCCGTGGCGGCTTCGATGTCGGCTGCCGGCCTGTCGCCCCACTCCCCTCGAATGGAAGCGGCGAAATCTCTGGCCCCACGATGTGGAGCCGTGGAAGTTGACGAGAGCGGCTCGACGGCCCGATCCGCAGAACACGGCCGGGTTCCACCGCCAGTGCCATACATCGGTCCATGCCCCGTGGGGGCCTCCGTGGATCATGTGGACGACCGGACCGGGCCCTGCCGGCGCACCGGCGGCCGTGACCACCCACATCTGAATCTCTCGGTTGGCGGCGCCGATGAACCGGAACTCCGACACCGTCGGGAGGTCGCGGTCCGCCAGGGATCGAGTCGTGAAATCGCTGAGCGGGTCGATCACCCCGTCGCCCACCATCACAACCTCGGGTGGACTGACGATGGTGCTCCGCACAGCGACGTAGCGTCGCTCCCCGAGCCGCGACGTTCCGGAGATGGTCCCCTGCCGGGCAACCTCGCCGATCGCGCCGTCCTCGGTCAAACGCCACAGCGGTTGCCGGGCATCGTCCTCCGCCTCCATGACCAGATCGGCGCCGTCGAAGAACCAGTTGGTCGGCGATCGATCCCAGTCCGGTGTGAGATCGGTCTCGGAACCGGAGCCGAGGTCGTGGCGGATGAGGTGCACGCGGTCGGCGTAGAAGTGTGGATCCTCCGTGCGCCCGTACACGACGGCGCCACCCGCAGGGTCGAAGCGGGGATGGGAAGCATGCCCCTCGTGTTCCGGTGTCAGCGAACGCTCAGCGAGCGACCCCACATCGGTGGTGAACAGCGACCATCGGATCTCGCCATGCGGGAACTCCGACCTGTCGGCGCACCACGCCAGCAACCGGCCGTCTGGAGAGATGTCGACGTCGTCGAGCGGGTCGAAGGTGTTGTCCCACCTCATCCACCGGCGTGAGGTCGGGGTGAGATCGGTGCCGTGCCCGCCCTCCACGTCCACCTTGAAGATGTGTGGCACCTCACCTCCGTCGAGCCATCGGTCCCAGTACCGGAAGACCGCTCGGTCGCTGACCTTGGCGGAGTGCTTCTGCTCGGCACGCCGATCGCGCTCCACCCGGGACGCCTCGATGTCCGGGTGCTCGTCGAACACCAGGGCGAGGACGGCGACGGACTCTCCCGACGGGAACCACTTGGCGCCGATCACGCCGAGGGGAAGATCCGTGAGCGCAGTCGCCTCGCCGCCGTCCATCGGCATCACATGGATCTGTCGGCGCTCGTCCACCTTGCGCACAAACGCCAACCGGCTCCCGTCAGGCGACAGTGAAGGGCGAGAAGCGTTCGAGGCGGTGAGCGTCCGGGCGGAGCGGCCGTCTGCGAACACCTCCCACAACGTCGTCTCGGTGGTGTTGGCGTCGACGTCGGCAGTGGTGACCGGCACGACGATGCGGCCCCCGGCCACGGTCGGCGTCCCCACCCGTGGAATAGTCCAGAGAGCTTCAGCGGTGAGCGGGTTGGGCATCCCGCGAGGCTACTGCCCCTGACCGATCGGAAGTCGACGCAGGCGGCTCTGGCGATGGCCAACGTGGACGGCGATCGTGGATCCAACGTGGGCGGTGGACCGGGGACCGGCGACTGGGGACTGGGGACCGGAGACCGGGGACTGGCGACCGGAGACCGGACGACTGCTCAACGACCTCCGGTGGAGGCCGTAGGCTCTGCCTATGAGAGCAGGCGCATTCGTTCCGCAAGGTTGGCGACTCGACCTCGTCGACATCGACCGTGATCGGCATTGGGCGACCATGACGGCGGTGGCGACGACCATCGAGGCCTCCGGCTACGAGTCGGCGTGGGTGTACGACCACTTCCACACGGTCCCGGTTGCGACCCAGGAGGTCACCTACGAGGCGTGGACGCTGATGGGAGCGTTGGCGGCGGTCACGTCGACCGTTCGCCTCGGGCAGATGTGCACCTGCAACTCCTACCGGCCACCGTCCTATCTGGCGAAGGTGGCTGCCACGATCGACGTGATCTCGAACGGACGGCTCGAGATGGGTATCGGCGCCGGATGGTACGAGAAGGAGTACCTCGGATACGGATACGAGTTCCCGAAGGCGTCGGTGCGGATCGGTCAGCTCCGCGAGGGAGTGGAGATCATGCGCCGCATGTGGACCGAGGACGAGGTCAGCTACGACGGGAAGTACTACACGCTCGACGGGGCCATCTGCCAACCCAAACCGGTCCAGGACCCTCACGTCCCGCTGTGGATCGCAGGGGGAGGGGAGCAACTCACGCTCAACGTGGCAGCCCGACACGCCGACTACACGAATTTCGGAGTGGATCTCGAGGAGTTCGTACACAAGTCCGAGGTGCTGGACGGCCACTGTTCCGACGTGGGAAGGGACTTCACAGCGATCGTGCGATCGTCGAACTTCAATGTCGTGTGTGAGCCCACCGAGGTCGAGGTCGCCAAACGTCTCGACTGGATCGAAGCTCACTACGGCCGGTACGTCGACGCCGATCGGGCCGCCAAGGTGAGGGCGATGTTCGCGGAGTGTTCCGGGACCCCGGGGCAGCTCGTCGAAAAGCTGGAACCCTGGGTCGGGGCAGGTATGAGCTATGCGATCTGCTACTTCGCCGAGGCGGGCCACGACACATCCGGCTTGGAGCTGTTTGCGGCCGAGGTTCTCCCGGCCCTGGAGTGACGGTCCCGGGCCGGAGAATCGAAGCGCCTTCGGTCGAGGTCCGACACCGTTGCGACTCGCCGCGGGCGGCGATCTCACCGCTTGATCAGTCGAAGAGGTCCTCGATGGCGTCGCCGATGTCGTCGAGCACCCTGGCGATGCCGGTCTTCCGGTTCCGTTTCGTCCTCGAGCGCCGGCTGTGATGGAGCTCCGGGGATGTGATGCCGTCCAATGCACGGTCGATTCCCCGCCTGATGCTCGCCGACCAGGTCTTGGCAGTGATCAGTCCCGCCGCCAGTCCGGTGACGGCGGTGGGCACCATGGCGGTGAGGAACTGGGCGAGGTCGTTGCCCCCGGCCACACCCGCAGCAGCAGCCACCCCGCCGAGCACCGACGCCGCTCCGAAGCCGGCGATGAGTCCGGCTCCGGTCATCGACACCACCTTGGCGTCGGCGTCCAGCTCCACGAGGTGGCGGCCGTCACCGAGGTCGGTGTGTCGGTGGGTGACCGTCTTCAGGCCGCGCAGCGAAGGCTTGCTTCCGCCGAAGGACATTCTGAGCTTGGTGGCCCAGTGGTCGTCTCGCTCCCACTTGTACCCGGACCCGGTCTTGCTTCTCGGTCGAAAACCTTCTTCGCCGCGAAGCCATTCGATGATCGACCGTTCGACGGTGGACCGGTCGGCCTCGACGATCCGTCCCCCGGTTATCCTGTCGGGTGCCAGAAACAACGCCTTGACCGAACGAGCGTCGGCGTCGCGGCCGGTCTCGAGCTCGGCGACCAGAGCCGCCTGCACGAACTCTGGTTCGATCCCGAGCTCCTTCGCGATCTGATCCAGTTGCTTCCTGGTGATCCGGTCCGGACCATGGACCTCGTCATGGTGGAGCGCGATGGCACGATTGAGGACACGTTCCGCCAGTGGACGGCTCAGCGCGTCGAGCCGTTCGAAGGTGTCGGGGGTGACCCGATCCACCGGCGGCCGCGGGTGTTTGCCTTCCTGCTCTTGAGTCATCGAAGGCCAGTATCGCGGATCAGACCGGGAATCCGCCTGCCTCGACGACTTGGCGACTGAGGACGCGCAACGTCTTGGTCAGGCTCTCCATCTCGGCCTCCGTGAGTGCGGACGTGACAGCGGCCATCGACCGGTCGGTCGTCGATTCGATGTCGAGCCGGAGCTTCAATCCTCGATCGGTCAGGCGGTCTTCGGCGTCGATCCAACCGTCCGATCGGCAATGTTCGACGCCGGCCGACCACTCCTCCTCGGACCATCCTCGTGCGCGCTGGTGGAACGACAGCGACAGGTTCGAGAACCCCGCCGAGGTGATGAGCGAGTCCATGGGCCCGAGCCCGTGCGACACCAGGGCCGCCACATGGCCATCTCCCCGATATTCTCTGAGCGCCGAGGCGTCGCGCCACAAACGCATGAGCGGAGTGTCGGGCACATCCATCGCAGCGAGGGCGGCCGCCTGTGGGCGCCCTGCCGGTTCCATCGCTGTCACCGCTTTGGAGGCGATCGAAGCGGCCATGTCGATCTCCGTGCCTTCTGTATGGCTCAGCAGCCGGTCGAGCGCGGCCGAGACGCCGCGGACTCGGTCTTCCCATGCCTCCGCCGGTGCGATCGACTCCCAGACGGCAGGGATGCTTCGCCCGACCAGCCGGGGACTGAATCCATAGAACAGCGCGGTGACCACTGCGGCGCCCACGGCACCCATGGGTGCAGCCCGTTGAGCGAAATAGGCCGACCACGGGTGGAGTCCCAGGTCGTCGACGTACCGGGCCCGGACCTCGGGCACGTAGTAGCACAGGCCGTGGAACGGCTCGATTGCGTCTCTCAGCCGACGCTCGGCAGTGTCTACCGCTCCGGGACTCACGGAACGATCAGGAGCGGGCACGGAGCATTGTGAGCAAGGCGGTCCGCGACCGATCCCATCATCATCCGTTCCACCAGACCCGCCCCTCTCCGTCCGATGACGAGCAGGTCGGCGCCGGTTTGTTCGGTGAGGTCGATGATCTTCCCGGCGGGGTCACCCAGCTCCTCGGCAGTGTCCACCTCCAGATCTGTGACCTCCAGGGTCGAGATCAGGCTGTTCAGCTCACGCCGGCCACCGGCGATCGCCTCCGCCAGGACCTCGGGGCTCGGAGGCGCGCCTTCGAGGCCCCACCATCCCTCGGGCGGGCGTACGACCGTGATGAACGTCAGTCTTGCCCCTGTGTCACGGGCGATTTCGACTGCAGCACGTGCAGCAGCCACGCTTTGATCCGAGCCATCGACTGCGGCGATGACATGTGCGGGCTTCCAGCCCATCGGGCTCCTCCAGATATTGGTGATCACAGGGTATCGCCGCTTTGTCGCCGAGCGTTCGATTCACGACAATGCAGGTTTCCCATCTCGGAGCAATACGTGAAGCCGAAGGTCGTCATTGCCGAAACCATCGCTCAGTCGGGCATCGATGCCCTGGCCGAGTCGTGCGTGGTCGACGTGGCCGTGGGCCTGGACCGTCAGGAGCTGCTGCGTCGACTCGCCGACGC
The DNA here is from genome assembly GCA_963785075.1 of uncultured bacterium. Taxonomy (GTDB): domain Bacteria; phylum Actinomycetota; class Acidimicrobiia; order Spongiisociales; family ZC4RG35; genus JAOUGY01. The sequence continues at coordinate 389,112 of CAWATW010000006.1, read as the reverse complement.
CAACGGTCTCATCGTGCGGTCCGCGACCATGGTCGACAGAGACATGTTTCTGGCTGCACCGGCTCTTCAGGTCGTGGGCAGGGCCGGGATCGGCGTCGACAACATCGACCTCGAAACCGCCACGGCTCGTGGCGTGCTGGTCGTCAACGCCCCGCACGCCAACACGATTTCGGCCGCAGAGCACACCATGGCGCTCTTGTTGAGCCAGGCTCGAAACGTCCCCCGTGCCCACGGCAAGCTGATCACCGGAGACTGGGATCGCAGCAGCTTTCAAGGGGTCGAGTTGCACGGGAAGACGTTGGGCGTGATCGGACTCGGGAAGATCGGCACGCTGGTGGCGCAACGGTGCCTCGCATTCGGGATGCGCCTCATCGCCTATGACCCCTTCGTCTCCGTCGATCGGGCCCGACGCCTCGGGGTGGAACTCGTCGATCTCGACGCGTTGTTTCCTCAGGCCGACTTCATCACCATTCACCTGCCGAAGACGAAGGAGACCGAGGGGCTGTTCGGCAAGGACAATCTCGCCCGCTGCAAGCCGGGAGTCCGCATCGTGAACACATCGCGTGGCGGCATCATCGACGAGCACGCGCTCGCCGAGGCCATCCGCTCAGGCCACGTCGCCGGTGTCGGTCTCGACGTGTTCGCGGTGGAGCCGACAACCGAGAGTCCACTGTTCGACCTGCCCGAGGTGGTGGTCACACCCCACCTCGGGGCGTCGACCGCCGAGGCGCAGGACAAAGCGGGAACGGACACGGCGGAGGCGGTTGCGGCGGCGTTGCGCGGCGAACTGGTGCTCTCGGCGGTGAATGTCGATCTGGGCCGGGAGGTGACCGAGGAGGTGCAGGCCTATCTGCCCCTCGCAGAGCAGCTGGGCAAGGCGATCGTCGGGCTCGCCGGCCACATGTCGGGTCGTGTCACCCTTCGTGCCGAGGGCAAGATCGCGACCCATGAGCTCCGTCCCCTGAAGTTGGCGCTCCTCAAGGGGGCACTGTCCGGTTACTCCACCGAGCCCGTGTCGTACGTGAACGCGCCGAGCATCGCCGAGCAACGCGGCCTCGTGGTCGATCTCGAATCCTCGGAGGAGGCGGAGGAGTACGTGTCGTGCCTGCGGGTCGCCCTCGAAGACGGGTCGGCTTCGCTGGCCGGGACCATCGCTCGCAAAGGCCCGATCATGGTGGAGATTCTCGGACACGAAGTCGAGCTCCCGTTCTCGGAGCACGTGCTCATCGTCCGCAACTCGGATGTGCCAGGTGTGATCGGGCGTGTCGGCACCTACCTGGGAGACCATCGGATCAACATCGCCAACATGGTGGTGGGCCGATCGATGGAGTCCGGGGAAGCCGCCATGATGGGGCTCAACGTGGATCAGGAGCTCTCCGACAGTCAGCTCAGCGGCCTCAGGTCGCTGGACGGCATCCAGGAGGCTCGGTATCTCGACCTGACGGGGTGACGCCGGCCGACTCGTTTCAGGACGCCTGGTGCGAGAAGGCGGGCGGGTCTGATGGCAGCAGCGTGCGCATGAACACCTGCATTCCGTAGTGGATCGCAATCAGACCGCCGAGCTCCATGATCTGGGCCTCGGTGAAATGGCGCTTGCCCTCGGCGTAGAAGTCGGCGTCGACCCTCTCGGGATGCCGGTACATGAGGTGGGCGTATCGGAGCGCCCATTTCTCTGCGTCGCCGAATCGATCTTCGTGTTCGAAGTCGCCTGAGGCAGCATCGACGTAGTCTTCGGTCATGCCGGCTCGCTGCGCTTTCTTGGAGCGGATCCGTGACGAAAAATACGGGTCCTGGGCGGTACGAGCGAGCTGGATCCTGACCAGCTCTTTCAGGCGATGATCGACGCCCCCCTCCATGAGCGATTCGCTCATCGCGTCCCACAGCGCCTCGGCGTAGCCGGGCACGCGGGCGAGGATCCGGATGAAGGTGGCGTCGACGTCGCCGGCGAGGGCGAGCGACTCCATTCGCGCCGACAGGCCGGCCTTGCGAGCCGTTTCGAGATCGACGGGGTCGATGAACGTGTCGGTCACGATGGCTTCTCTCCTGACCGCGAAGCCTCCATAGCTTCGATGACGCGTGGGTCGAGGTGGGACCCGGGTGTGTCGCCGTAGATGGCTCTCGAGACCTCCTGGCTGACCAGGCGACCGTCGGGCGTGAACATCGGATAGAAATCGAGCGTCCGGAAGAACGTGTGATACCCCACGTTGAACCCGATGAACGCCCCGAGTTCGACGATGTCGTCGTCAGACCAGAGGCTTTGGAGCCGCCGGTAGAAGTCGGCGTCGATCTTCTCAGGTGCGAATTGCATCAACTCGCTGTATTCGAGCGCGATCTTCTCGGCATCCGTGAAGTTGGGGCTGTCCCGCCAATGATCGATGCCCTCGTCGATGCGCTGCTCGGTCAGTCCGTTCTGCTTCGCCGAAGCAGATCTGACGTTCCCTCAATAGTTGCAGGAGGCCGCCCGGGACAACTGCACCCGGATGATCTCCTTCAGGCTGTGGTCGACCCTCCCGGTGTTGAAGACCGTGCCCCAGGCCGTGTAGAGCGCCTTGGAGAGCGAAGGATTGTGTCCCTGGATGGCATGGAACGCAGGGTCCGGTGCCCGATGACGGAGGCATTTCCTCACGAAACCGGCGAGCTCCGATTCCAACAGATCGTCGATGTCCAGCATCGTGATGTTCGGCATTCCTCGCCTCCCGTCTCCCGACGACTCTATACCGGGACCGTTGGTGGACGTAGTGGCCCGAGGGCGGCCCGGCACGGTGGTACCGATGCGTTGGCAAAGGCCATGGTCACGTCCGGGGCCACCGTCGACGATTTGAGATGTGCGGGTTGGACCTCTCAGGAACCTGGTCGGGGGCCGTTTCCGACCGTGTGGACCGCACGAGAGTTGCGCCATCGGCGCCGGCCCCGGATGACGGCGGCGACCTCCATGCCCGCATGTGCCGCGTCGTGATGTCGAGGTCCCCTATGCCAGCGCCCACTGAACGGCCCAGCCGGCAGCGAGACCGTAGAGGCCCGCAACGAGATCGTCGGCGGTGACGCCGATCGGGCCGGGGAGCTTCTCGGCGGCAGCGACCCCGGGGAAGACTCGTTTCAAGATGTCGGCGAGCCTGAACACACACCATGCCGCCACCACCGGCCATCCGGTGAGGCCGATCGTGGCGATCAACGCGCCGGCCGCCTCGTCGATCACCACCCAAGGCGGATCGGCGTGCGCACCTGCAAACGGACGGGCCGACCACAACGACAGCCCGGCCACGACCAGTGCAACGACGAACTGCACCCACCATTCGAACGGCGTGAGCGCCCACCACACCAGCATGGCAAACACCGAAGCCACCGTGCCCGAACCGCTGTCGGACCCTCGCAACTTGCCGAGGATCAGCCCGGTCCCGAACCAGGTGGCAATGAGTCGATGCACAGCAGGAGGCTACAGCGCGACCCCGGGCTGGTTGCTGCGCCGGTTTGGAGTTTGGGCCTTCGGGTCCGATGTCCGTGCCGCCGACCGCACGGATCGTGGTGATTGTCTCCCGTTTGGTGTTCGGGTCCGAAGTCCGGACCTCGGACCTCGGACCCCGGACCTCGGACCGGGCGCCGAGCCCGCCAGGCAACAAGCTGGAACGCGACCGACGTGGGCACGTTCTTGCTCGTTGCTCGGGGCTATACCCTGTCCGACGTGCAACCTTCTGATCTCTCCAAGCTCGTCACACCCAGCGATCCTCGGATCCACGGTGACCGGGTCGTGTTCGTCCTGACCTCCATCGATCTCGACGAGGATCGATATGTACGCGAGATATGGATCCATGACGGCTCCGGAGCCCGCAGGCTGACCGGAGGACCAGCTGACTCGGCACCCCGATGGTCGCCGGACGGCAGCCGTCTGGCCTTTCTCCGAAGCCGCGATTCAAAGCCGGCGCAGGTGGCGGTCATCCCGGTCGATGGGGGCGAGGCGGCGGCCATCACCGACTTCGACCTCGGCGTCGAGGAGCTCGAATGGTCGCCGGACGGCAGCCGTCTCGCCGTGACCGCAATCACATGGCACGACGATTGGGCCGACCTCGATGACGACGAGCGAGCTGGTAGACCGCGACGCGTCACCTCGATCCCGTACAGGTTCGATCAAATGGGCTGGACCCACGACCGGAAACGTCACATCTGGCTGGTCGACCCAGAAGGCGTCGCCGAACCGGACTGTGTCACCCCCGGGCCCCATGACGACCGCAATCTGGCGTGGTCTCCGGACGGATCTGCGCTGGCGTTCGTCTCCGATCGCCACGCGAGGCAAGGTCTCGCGGCCGGCACGGACGTATGGGAGGTCGCCATCGCCGGGGATCGGGTCCCGATCCGCAGGGCCGAGCGGGGATTCTGGACGATGCCCGGCTACCGGCCCGACGGTGTGCTCCATCTGATCGGACATACCGACCCGATGTTTCCTCAGGTCTTCGGGGTCTATCGGGTCGAGTCCGACCGCGGTCTGACGGGGCTCACTGCTCCGGTCGACCGTGCCGTTGCGTCACTGGCGGGAGGACCGCCACAGATGCGATGGCGCGGCCGTACCCTGTACTGCTACGTCGAAGACGCCGGATCGGTGAACGTGCTCCGGGTCGAGCCCGACGGATCCACCGAGGTCGCCATCGGCGGGCGGCGGGTCGTAGGCTCGTTCGACGTGTCGGAGGACCGCATAGTGTTCACGGCCTCGTCACCGGTCGAGCCCGGAACGCTGCTGGAGTGGATCGAAGGCGGTGAGTCCGAGTTGGAGTCCATACGCTCCGATGTGGAATTGGTCGAACCCCGTCATTTCCGATCCGGCACGCACGACGTCGACACGTGGGTCGTGATGCCGCCGGGGGATGGTCGGGTGCCGGTGCTGCTGAACATCCACGGCGGCCCGGCCAGCCAGTACGGCGACGGGTTCTTCGACGAGTTCCAGGTGTACGCCGCCGCCGGATTCGGGGTCGTCGCGTGCAACCCTCGAGGGTCGTCAGGCCGCGGCGAGGAGTTCTTGAAAGCGGTCACCGCCGATGGTTGGGGAGTAGTCGACGTCGAAGACGTCCTCGTGGCGCTCGACGCCGCTCTCGAAGCCAATCCGCGCCTCGATCCCGGGAGGATCGGGATCATGGGTGGCTCCTACGGCGGATTCCTCACGGCCTGGATCCTCGGACACCACGACCGCTTTCGTTCGGCGGTCGTGGAACGGGGGCTCCTGAACTGGACCAGCTTCTCGGGAACATCCGACATCGCCGGTGTCTTCGCCGAGAGCTACCTCGGAGCCGGCTATCCCGAGGGGTGGCGGACCTGGTGGGAGAGGAGCCCGCTCGCCGTCGTCGATCGGGTCACGACACCAACGCTGGTGCTCCACGCCGAGTCCGATCTCAGATGCCCGATCGAGCAGGCCGAGCAGTACTTCACGGCGTTGCTCAGGAACGGCACGCCGACCGAGATGGTGAGGTTCCCGGGCGAGGGACACGAGATGTCGCGCAGCGGGAAGCCGCGGCATCGGGTCGAACGTTTCGAGGCCATTCTGGAATGGCACCGAAGGTGGCTGGGTACCGGTTCCGACATCTGAGGACCACGTTTGTCCGCAGCCGCTGGAACGTGCAAGATGTGGACCAAGAGACCATCGTCAGGAGCGAAGCAGGTGGCGCAGCAGCCGAACATCGAACTCGACCCTTCTGATCTGCCGAGAACCGGACTCGACACCTCGCCGGCGCGCAGATGGTCGGCCGGCGACAAGCCGGGTGTGATCACCTCTCCTGGGCAGGTTCCGGCGGGCGGGACCTTCGGCACACCCGGACCCGACACGGGCTGGGCGCTCAAGATCATCCGCCATGTCGGCGGTGACATCGACTCCAACCTCGAGAGCGTGTTGGCGGCGCTGATGTCGGCCAGGGCAGCGTCGTTCGGCAGAGCGCCGATCCCCGAGGATCTCGCCGTGGCGAAGCTGCTGTGTGGGATGGGCGAGGGCCTTCCTCTGGACCTTTCGGCGCGGCGCCGCCGCTGGACCTCCGCCGTAGCCCACGAGCGATCGAAGGGCCGAGCGGCGGTGGCGGACGTAACGGTGGAGCAGCTCAGGATGAAACCGGATGAATTGCGCAAGACGTTGACCGTCGGCCTGTGACCTTCCGGTTCCTCAGCGGGAACGTGGTTCCCGTTCCCGACAAGTCCCTCCTCGGTGCAATGCCCAAGCATCATCTGCCCACCTGTTTCGGTTGTGGGCCTGACAACGATGTGAGGCTGGGCATCGTGCCCGTATACGAAGGTGACAAGGTCACCGCCGAGTTGCGATTCCAACCACGATTCGAAGGCGGTCCCGGCCTCGCCCACGGCGGGGCGATAGCGGCGTTCTTCGACGACCTGATGGGATTCGTGGCCATGGTGCATCAGAAGCCGGCCGTCACCGCCAAGCTCGAGGTCAACTACCTGCACCCGATCCAGCTCGGTGTCACCGTCAGAGGTGAGGCCTGGCTCTCAGGCGTGAACGGGCGCAAGCTGTCCGCCGAGGCGGTCGGCTACGGACCCGACGGAACGGTGCACGTCGAGGTGAATGCGCTGTTCCTCACCGTGGGGATCGAACACTTCACGAAGGCGGTGGAGGGCGTCACCACGCCGTACCCGGATACCGCCTATCGCTCCGACGAGTACTACCCGTGATGTTGCGGTCGGTTCGGTGAACCTGCACCACAGTCCTGCCACCGAGCATCCGGCCCTCGGTCGTCGTGCAGCCAAGGTGGCGCGAAGGTTTGGCCGCATTCCTGGCTGCGCTCTACCGTCGGTGGCCACATGAAGATCGTTCGATTCAAAGCCGGCGACGACATCGCCTACGGCCTGGCCGACGCCGATGGCGTGACCGTCTACCAGGGCTCCCCGCTGTTTGCGTGGGAGGCAACCGAGACGGTCGTCCCTTGGGATCAAGTGCAACTGCTGGCTCCGGTGCTTCCCTCCAAGATCGTCACGGTCGACTCGAACTTCTTGGATCTCGACGGTGACGCGGCGCCGCCGGATGAGCCCGTGATCTCGGTCAAGCCGGCGACGAGCGTGACGGGTCCCAACACCGCCATCGCCTTCCCGCCGTCCAGCACCGAGGTGGTGCCTCAGGCCTCACTCGCGGTGGTGGTCGGGCGCGTGGCACGGGGGGTACGCGCCGAGGACGTGTCGCAGTACGTGTTCGGGTACACGGCCGCCAACGATGTCCATGCCGCCGATCTCGCTGCTCGAGACGGGCACACCGGGCGCGCCCGCTCGTTCGACACCTTCTGCCCGCTCGGACCTGCGGTCGAGACGGAGCTTGATCCGCTGGAGCGGCTGGCGATCATCGGGCGGGTGGACGGCGAGGTCCGACAGGCCGGGTTCACGTCGGACATGGTGTTCGGCGTCGGGGCGTTGTTCGAGTTCATCACCTCGATCATGACGTTGCTCCCCGGCGACGTGGTGCTCACCGGAACACCGGACGGCGCCGTCCCCGTCGTCCCCGGTGAGGTCGTCGAGGTCGAAATCGACGGGATCGGCACGCTGATGAACAGGGTCGTCAGACCATGACCGAGGATCCCGGGAGGGAGAAATCATGACGGTCCGAGTTCGAATCGCTCCTTCGCCCACCGGGTATGTCCATGTCGGCAACGTCCGAGCGGCGCTCTTCAACTGGCTCTTCGCACGGCACCACGGTGGGACGTTCATTCTTCGTATCGACGACACCGATGTCGAGCGATCGGAGCAGGTGTACGAGGACGACATCAAGGCCGGCTTCCGATGGCTCGGCCTCGATTGGGACGAAGGTGTGGACGTGGGCGGGCCGCACGGGAGCTACCGCCAGTCGGATCGTTTCGATCATTATCGCGACATCGCAGAGGACCTGGTCGATCGGGGTCTTGCCTATCGCGATCCGCGATCCCCGGACGAGCTCGAGGAGATGCGGACGCGGGCCCAGGCCGAGAAGCGCCACCCGAATTACTACATCCGGCGCCCCGACACGGCTTCGGGCACCGGTCCGATTCGATTCTCGGTACCGCAAGATCGTCCGGTCGAGTTCCGGGATCTCGTTCGGGGAGACATGCGGTTCGAGGCCGACGCCGTCGATGATTTTGTCATTCTGCGATCAGACGGGGTGCCCACATACCATCTCGCATCGGTCGTCGATGACCTCGATTATCGGATCACCCACGTCGCCCGGGGGGAGGACCTCCTGCCATCCACTCCGAAGCACCTCCTCCTGGCGAGCGCGATCGGCACGGGCGAGATACCGACGTACGCCCACCTTCCGCTGCTGTTCGGGCCCGACGGGAAGAAGCTCTCGAAGCGCCATGGGGACACGTCGCTCAAGGCGTATCGCGAGGGCGGGTACCTGCCCGAGGCGATGGTCAACTTCCTGGCGCTCCTCGGCTGGTCGATAGGTGCCGACCAGACGATCTTCTCGGTCGACGAGGCGATCGCAGCCTTCGACCTCGCCGATGTCTCGAAGAACCCGGCAGTGTTCGATGTGGACAAGCTGGCCTGGATCAACGGCGAGTACATCAGAGCGATGGATCCAGACCAGTTCGCGAGGGACGCAAGGCGCCTTGTCGAGCAGGACCTCGGTCGTGCAATGAGCGTCGGCGAGGTGTCGTCTTTTGAAGCCATGGCACCCCTCGTCCAAGAGCGGACCAAGTTCCTCGTCGAAGTCCCGGAACAGGTGCGTTTCCTCTACGCATCATCGCTCGACTACGACGAGGGTTCGTGGTCCAAGGTCATGGACAAGGATGGGGTTGCCGACGTCCTCGACGAAGCAGTGCGTCGGATCGAGAGTCTCGAGGCCTTCGATGCACCGTCGATCGAGACGGCGCTGCGTGCCATGCTCGAGAAGCTCGAGATCGGCGCCCGGAAGGGGCTGCAGCCGTTGCGGGTGGCCGTCACCGGTTCGTCGGTGAGCCCGCCCCTCTTCGAGTCGATGGCGGCGCTCGGCAAGGAACGATCCCTCGAACGCATCCTGACTGCGAGGGCTCGACTGTGAGCCTCGCCGACCGCATCGAGCAGTATCGCCGGGGCTACGACACCGTGTCCGCCGCCCTCGAAGGCGCAACCACAGAGGATCTCGACCGCACGCCGCCGAGCGGATGGACCGCTCGTCTGGTCGTGCATCATCTTGCCGACGCGGAGCTGAGGAGCTGCATCAGGCTCAGGCAGCTCTTGGCTGAGGAGGATCCCGTCATCCAGGCCTACGACGAGGAGCACTACGCCCGGGTGTTGTCGTACGACCGGCCGATCGAAGGCTCGCTGGCCACATTGATGGCGGTTCGGTTGGCGAACCTCGAGCTCCTCGAGCGGATCTCGGTGGACGATCTGGGTCGCTCTGGGAGGCACGAGGACTCCGGCCACTACACGCTCGACGATTGGCTCCGCATCTACACGGAGCACCCGAGGGAGCACGCGGCCCAGATCCAACGTGCCCTCGAAGGTCTGGACTGAGCCCGATCGGCGGGCTCATCGGAATGAGCGGCGATCGGTCGAGCAGCTCGAGGCGTGAAGAAGGTCGGCTGTCGGCCTGGGCTGTCGGCACCGTGAGCCGGACTGGGGCACCAGGGGCCGAGCTGATTCTGTGAGCGGCTACGCTTGTCTGCCGCAGGGCCCCGTCGTCCAGTGGTCTAGGACGCCGGCCTTTCAAGCCGGAAACGCCAGTTCGAACCTGGTCGGGGCTGCCACATCATGTCTGTCCAGGTCTTCAACACTTTCGTGGCCACCTTGGCGCTGATGGCGCTGGTGGCAACGGCCTTCCTCGCGGTGACCCCGTCGCTCAGGGAGGCCGTGTCGGCGCGCGCCGCCTGGGGTGCGGCCATCGTGGCACTGATCGCAACACTCGGAAGCCTCACTTACTCCGAGTACTTCCTCTTCGAACCTTGTCGCCTGTGCTGGTTTCAGCGGATCGCCATGTATCCACTCGTCCCCGTGATCGCCGTCGGCGCCTGGAGGAGAGACCCCAGCCTGCGATGGTACGCGTTGCCGCTCGCGGTGATAGGCGCGGGAATCAGTGTGTACCACTACCTGATCCAGACTTTTCCGGCCCTGAGCGGCGAGAATTCGTGCGTCGTCGGTGCGTCGTGTTCCGCCAAGTACGTGAATGCGTTTGGATTCGTCTCGATCCCATTCATGGCGGGATGTGGTTTCCTACTCATCATTGCCCTGACTCAGATCGCTCGTTTCAAGGAGTCGACATGAAAGAGATCTTGCCGCTGGTCACCATTGCCCTGCTCGTCGCCGCGTGCAGTGGTTCTGCGTCCAGCTCTGATTTCGCCAATCCCGCCTTTGGAGATGTGACGGTCTCGGGTGCTGCGCTCACGCCGTTCGAGAGCCCGAATGCCGATCCCGCGGTGGGCCAGCCTGCGCCGACGGTTAGTGGCGTCGACCCCACCGGAACCCCGGTGGAGTACACGCCGGGGAACCCCACCGTGATGCTGTTCGTGGCCCACTGGTGCTCGCACTGTCAGGCCGAGGTGCCGCGCGTCGTCGACTGGCTCGCGGCGAACCCGGATCGTCTCGGCGTCGACGTCATTGCGATTGCCACCGGTAGCCAGCAGGGACAGCCCAATTACCCGCCCGCCGCCTGGCTCGACCGGGAGGAGTGGAGCGAGCCCATCATCATGGATGACGAGGATTCGACCGTTGGCGAATCGTTCGGGCTGACGTCGTACCCGTTCTGGGTGATCGTCGCTCCCGACGGCACCGTGGCGGCACGCGCCGCAGGCGAGTTGAGCGCGGATCAGATCGACTCCTTGATGCAGAACGTCTCCGGGCTCTGATCGATCGGCAAGCATGAGCGCCGGCATGTTCGTCGGCGGCGGCCGGACACTCGATGACCGGCCGGCGCCGCCGGTGGAGATCCTGGCCGGTCGGATCGTCGGTGAGGGCGAGCGTGGTCTGTGCGTGGATGCCGGGGGCCTGCGAATCGCTCCCGGCTTCATCGACCTCCAGGTCAACGGAGCGTTCGGTCGAGACTTCACCTCCGATCCGTCGTCGATCTGGGACGTGGCCGCCCGGCTTCCGCGATTCGGCGTGACGGCGTTCCTCCCCACGGTGATATCGTCGACCGCCGACATCGTGCGGCACGCACGTGAGATCCTCCGGGCCGGCCCGCCAGATGGCTGGCAGGGGGCTACTCCGATCGGGATCCACTGCGAGGGGCCGATGATCTCCGCGGGTCGCCCGGGTGCGCATCCGCCATCTCGGATCCAGGACGCCTCGGTTCGAGTCGTCGGCGGCTGGGGAGGCTGCGAGCACATCTCGATGGTGACGGTCGCCCCGGAGCTGCCCGGATCGAGAGGGGTGATCGAGCACCTCGTGAGCGAGGGCGTCGTCGTCTCGTTGGGTCACTCCGATGCCGACTTCGAGTGCGCCATGAGCGCTCTCGACGCTGGAGCCACCTGCGGCACCCATCTGTTCAACGCGATGTCCGGTCTGGATCACCGGAAGCCGGGGTTGGCGGCGGCGCTCCTGACCCACGGAAGTGCGGTCTCCGGAGTGATCGTCGACGGAATACACGTGGATCCGAGAATGATCTCGATCGCGGCGGAGCTGCTCGGACCGCAGCGGCTCGCTCTGGTGACCGATTGCATCGCGGCCGCAGGTCGGGGTGACGGCGTCTACCGGCTCGGAGACGAGACCATCACCGTCACGGGCTGGGTGGCTCGCACAGAAGGCGGTGTGCTTGCGGGGAGCGTGCTGAGCATGGATCAGGCAGTTCGCAACCTGATCGATTTCACCGGCTGGAGCGCCGACAAGGCGGTGGCTTCCGCGACGAGCACCCCGGCCGGCCTGCTCGACGATCACACACGCGGATGCCTCGCACCGGGATGTCGCGGCGATCTGGTACTTCTCGACGATGAACTGAAGGTGAGGGCGACGATCGTCGGTGGCGAAATCGTATTCGACGACCGATAGGCGTGTTGCGTGAGCTGCGGATCACCGCCCACAACGCCCGATTCCCGACGTCTCGGTTCTCCACGGGACGCTCCCGCTCACGCGACACGTTGCTCATTGGATGGCGCTCTCAGCCAGCTACGGGGGATGCTCAGTCCCGTGTTTAGGATGGTTGTCGGTCTGCGATTGCCGTTTCAGCCGAGTGCAGTCAATCAGAGAAAAGGGACTCGAGTGGCCAAGGACAAGTTCTTGACGGTGCGCTGGAACAACCTTCTCATGCTCGGTCTGGGGATCCCCACTCTGGTTCTCGTCGTAGTCGCCTTTTCTACTTCCAGCTGGTCGGAAAGGGGCGCCCTGATCGCGCTGTCAGTCCTCGGAGGATTCTTCTGACTGGTGGTGGAGTATCACACCACCCTGCGGTTCGCATGGCTTCGCCAAAACACACCTGGCTATGTATCGGTCGAACAGGGGTTCCCGCAACCTCGTTGGGTCGTGAGATTCGTCTACAACGCAGTCTTCTGGGTCTTTCTCCTCCCCTTCTTCACCTCCATGGGCTATGGCGCCGGGTTCATCGCCTTCACCGCCGTCCTCGCCTTGAGGTTCACGGCCAATCTCGCCACGAACAACTTCCTGAAGCTCTCTCCCCGGGAGTACGAAGCCTTTCCCTTTCGAATCCCATAGGGTCCAGGCGCGCGGCGTGTGTTGCGCTGGGAGAGATGATCTCACCGGCGAGGCGGATCAGACGGTGATGATGCTGGTGCCTCGGTTGTGTCCTTCTCCGACGTGGCCGATCGCCTCAATGCCGTTCTCGAGTGGAACGGTCCTGTCGATGACCGGGACGATCTTGCCTGAGGCAGCAAGTTCTCTCAGTGTGGCCAGATCTTCCTTGTTTTCCTTTGACAGGAACGAGCCCCCCTGCTGCTTTGAGAACATGGACACGAGGGTGACTTTCAGGGGATGGCCGAGACCGCCGAACCAACCCTTTGGCGCCGGTGCGCCATTGGCAAGCAACAGCCCCTCGGGAGAGAGGGCGCATCTTGTGTCTTTGAGCGAGTGGGCACCCACGTTGTCGAATATCAGGTCGTACTTTGGGCCGCCTTTGGTGAAGTCCTCTTTGGTGTAGTCGATGACATGGTCCGCGCCGATGGATCGGACCAGGTCGACATTCCGGGTGCTGCAGACCCCTGTCACATTCGCACCAAACGCCTTGGCGATCTGAACGGCGAAGGTGCCCACACCACCAGAAGCTCCGGTGATCAGCACCTTCTGACCTTCATGGAGGCCGCCATTGTCCCTGAGGCCCTGCAAAGCGGTGAAGGCAGACACTCCGACCGCCGAAGCCTGCTCCAGGGTGAGGTTCTCCGGCACAAGGGCGAGCGCGTCGGCTTCTGCAACTGCGAGCTCGGCAAAGGCTCCCTTGCACGAACCAAACACCTCGTCACCCTCGCTGAACCCCGTCACGTTCGCGCCTACGGCTTCGACGATGCCCGCGATGTTCGTACCGACGACCCCGCTCTCGGGCAAGAGCGACTTGAACAGCGGGCGCATCACCTTCGGATATCCCCGCACCCCGTAGACCGCCCCGATGTGTATCGACGCCGCACGGACACGGACCAGCACCTCGTCGTCGGCCACCACGGGTAGGTCGACCTCGGTGAGTGCCAGTACCCCGCTGGGCTCGCCAAACCCTTCTTGGACAATTCCCTTCATCATGCTCCCTCTCCTACGTGTGTCTGCCCGCTCGCATCCCTGTCAGCCGAACCTAGAGCGTGTTTGTACTTCTTCTCGCCCATCTCGTCCTCCTCGTCCTCCCGTCGACCTCAGCGGTGTGGGTCCATCGAGGCCAGGACCTTGTCGATCTGCTTGTCCTCCCGAATCGCCGAGGAGATCCCGGGCCGGGACAGCCGTACGACGAGCCCGTGGACGGCAACTCCCAGACCCCAACCGATCAGCGCCCAGGCGGACCACCAAGCCGACCACTCACCACCGCTGATCCCGGCAGCCTTGTTGGTGAAGAGGTTCACCAAGAAGATGACGACCATTCCTGCCGTGAAGACCGATGCGTGGACCTGAAAGGCTCGTAGCCCGTGCACGTACTCGCGGGCTTCCTCCCGGCGTCGGTCATCCGACTTGTCCGGTGTCGCCGGAGACTGGGAGCGGGTTGATGTTGACATGAGTCTACCTTCCATCGGGGTTGCGTACTTAGTACGCGGTATGGACGTACCCTACGCGTACTTAGTACGCTATGTCAAGCAGCTCTTGAGGAAGGTTCCGAATTGGAGGACACGACACAACCATCGCTGAGCCGAGACCTTGTGCTGGAGAGCGCAGTAGCCCTGGCGGACGAGATCGGGATCGAGGCTCTGACGATCCGCAAGCTCGCAGCAGCGATGGGCACGAAACCGATGTCGATCTATCGCCACGTCCCATCGAAGGAGGCGATCATCGATGGGATGGTCGACAGGGTCTTCGCCGAGATCGAGCGCCCCTCGACCGATGGGGACTGGCTGGGTGAACTCCGACGCCGTTGCGTGTCGGCCAGGGCGGTCCTGAACAAGCACCGGTGGGCGGGGCCCCTCATGGAGTCTCGAACGTCACCCGGCCCGGAGACCCTCGGGCATCACGATGCAGTTGTTGGGTGCCTGCGCCGGGGCGGCCTGAACTGGCAGATGGTCGCCCATGCAAACGCGATGCTGGACGCCTACATATATGGGTTCGCCCTCCTGGAGGCCTCACTCCCATCACAGGCCGAGGGCGAGTTCGTCGGAGTGGTCGAGGACATCGCATCCGCCATGGACGCAGACGCCTACCCTCATCTCGTCGGCTTCACACTCGATCACGTGTTCCAGCCCGGCTACGAGTTCAGCGACACGTTCGAGGTCGGACTCGACGTGATTCTCGACGCGGTGGGGGGCTTCCCGCGCGATACGTGACCAACCTCGCCAAGCGGACATCCGCGAAAGTGAAGCTTCTCGCCGCAGCCGTCGCGACCAAGAGTCGCCTCGTTAGCCATCCAAGTCGGTGGCTCCCAGGGCGAGGAGACTACGAGGATCTCCAGTGCGAGTGTGGTCTCTTCGCTAGACCGTGCGCGTGCACCCGACCACTTCTGCTGGACATCCGCGCGCGGAGCGCGGCATCTCGTCTCGGACGTTGATTGATGCCCGTCTGGGCGAGAAGCTGTGGGGTGCTCGTTGCAGTACCGCGGGCCAACGCCGGCCCTACATGTCCAGCTCGAGAGCCTTTACCTTCTCGAGGCGACGCTGGTGCCGCTCTTCACGAGAGAAGGTCGCACCCAGAAAGGCATCGACGAGCTCATCGGCGATGGCCGGCCCGATGACTCGCGAGCCGAGGCACAGCACGTTGACGTCGTCGTGTTCGACCGCCTGATGTGCCGTGTAGGTGTCGTGGGCGACGGCGGCCCGCACCCCCCGGATCTTGTTGGCCGCCACGCATGCACCAGCCCCCGATCCGCAGACAACGATGCCGCGGTCTGCGCGCCCGTCGACGACGGCGCGGCCGACGGCAGCCGCGAAGTCGGGATAGTCCACCGGATCCTCCGAGTGCGTGCCGAGGTCGAAGACCGTCACGCCGGTCTCGGCCAGCCGCAGGGCGAGGTGTTGTTTGAGCGCAAAGCCGGCATGGTCCGACCCGAGAGCGATTCGCATGGTGCAGAGGGTAATGCCGCCGCCTGCTCCGGTGGTCGTTTGGGGAGTCTGGTTGTCGTCCTGCGCTCCGTAGACTGGCCTCATGCCCGCAATCGCTGTCGAAGGAGGACGCGCATTACGAGGCACCGTGGGGGTGCTCGGGGCGAAGAACGCCGTCCTGAAGGAAATGGCGGCCACACTTCTGGCGCCGGGCCGGCACATCATCCGCAACGTCCCGGGCATCCTGGACGTGGAATTGATGGGGCGAGTTCTCAAACACATGGGGGCGCACGTCTCGCTGGACGAACACGACCTGTCGGTTGTGATCCCCGATGGGCTGGAGCCGGAGGCGCCGATCGAACTGGTCCGCGCGATGCGGGCTTCCATCATCGTCCTGGGTCCGCTGCTCGCTCGATGTGGTGAGGCCAGGGTGGCGCTTCCTGGCGGTGACGACCTGGGTGCCCGACCGATCGACATGCACCTCGGTGGACTCGAGCAGATGGGCGCCACCTTCGAGCTCGTACATGGCGAGTTGGTGGCGAGATGTGACGGTCGTCTGAGAGGCGCGGAGGTCGAGCTGCCCTTTCCCAGCGTGGGCGCCACCGAGAACATGCTGCTTGCCGGCACCCTTGCCCAGGGCGACACGGTCATCGTGAACGCGGCTCGCGAGCCAGAGATCGAGGACCTGGCGGCGATGCTCGTGGAGATGGGAGCTCAGATCGAAGGCGCCGGTACGGCGCTCATTCGGATCACCGGCGTCGACGCGCTCCAACCGGTCACACACAAGGTGGTCGCGGATCGTCTGGAGGCCGGGACCTACGCGGTGGCGGGAGCGATCACCGGAGGCGACGTCACCGTCACATCATGTCATCCGGCGCATCTGCGTATGGAGCTGCTCAAGCTGGAGGAAGCCGGATGTGAAGTCGAGCGCGGCGATGGATGGTTGCGGATCAAAGGACCGGAGCGACCGAATGCCGTCGACTTTGCCACCCTGCCCTTCCCTGGCTTTCACACGGACATGCATCCGCAGATGGTCGCCCTGCTCGCCGTGGCGAAGGGGACCTCTGTCATCACCGAGAACCTCTACGACGCCCGATTCCGATATGTCGGTGAGCTGCTGCGGATGGGCGCCGACATCACGACCGAGTGGCAGCACGCGGTCATCCGCGGGGTCGACCGGCTCAGTGGCGCACCGGTGTTGGCACACGACATCAGGGCTGGGGCGGCGCTGGTCCTGGCGGGACTCCGGGCCGAGGGTACGACTGTCGTCGGCGACGCCCACCACATCGACCGGGGTTATGAGGGCTTCACCGAGAACCTGGCCGCGCTCGGCGGCGCCGTCTCGCGGCTCGAAGACTGATGAGAGCCTCGACGTCGTCCGCTGCCCTTCTGTTGGCGGCCACGCTGGTGGTACCGCTGCCGGTGAGCGGGGACGTGGTCTCCCAGCCCGACGAACCGGCGTCGATCGCTGGGCACACCGTGCGAATGATGGCCTCTCCCGGCGTCAGATTCGATGTCGACGGTATCCGGCTCGCAGGACCACTCGAGATCCTTGGCATCTCGACCGGTCTCGGTCTCACCGAGCGAACCACGCTCGACGGCTATCTCGAGGGTATTGCCGAGGTGCCGTTCGACTGGCCGGTCGAGGCGCTTCGATCGCAGGCGGTCGCCGCCCGGACGTACCTTGCGTGGACGCTGTACCGGGGCCGGGACGCGAGCGGCCGCAGGTACGGATACGACATCTGCGCCACGACGGCCTGTCAGGTCTACGCCGGGGTCGGAGTGGTCGAGGGATGGGGCGGTGACCGCTGGCGTGGTGCCGTCGAGTCGACCAGTGGTGAGATTCTCATGTACGCCGGCGAACCCGCCCAAGCGCTGTACTCCAGTACGTCTGGCGGTCGTACACGCTCGGTCGAGGATGTCTTCCCGGGAGCGTCGCCCACCCCCTACCTGCGTGCGGTCGACTCCCCGGCGGAGGATTCTCCGTTCGTCGATTGGGAGTTCACCCTCCATCGCAACGAGATGGAGTTGCTCTTCGAGGACGCAGGCCTGGTCGAGGGGGATCTCATCGATGTCACGACGACCAAGACCGGTGACGGCGAGGGAAGCTGGATCGTCGAGATCGAAGGGAGTGAAGGCGTCGAACGGATCGGGACCTGGCAGCTCCGCACCGAGCTCAACGCCGCTGCAGCACGGGTGTTGCCGGATGTGCTTCCCGCGATGCGCCCGGATGTGGATCGTCGGTACCCGCAGACGATCCTGTCACCGACCTTCACCATCCATCGTGAAGGCCGGTTCCTTCCGCCCATCGACGGACCGCCGATGATCGAGACCGTTTTTGTGTTCCGGGGCCATGGCTGGGGTCATCTGGTCGGCATGAGCCAGTTTGGTGCCGAGGCCATGGCCGCAGATGGCGCCACCTATCCCGAGATCCTCGCCCACTTCTATGGGGGGCTTGTTCCTCAGACCTCCGACGAGCTGCCCGAAGACGTCGTGGTCGGTCTCGAGGCTGGTGCCTCTGTGATCGAGGTGGGCGCAGACGGCCCGATCACGGTGGAGGTGGACGGCACCGTCGTCTCCGCCGGTGCGCTCGGAACGTGGCGTTTCGAGCACGCAGGCGACGGGGTGAGGATCGTCCCACCCATCGGCCTGGGCATCCCACCGGCCGTGGACGCCATCCGAATCGTGGGGGTCGGTCGAATTCCCATCGTTCTCGAAGCCTGGATCACGGCCGCCGCCGAGGTGCGGGTCGTGGAACGCTCTGGCTCCCGGACGCTGGTCCGGTCCGATTGGGAGGTTCACGATGCCGGGCCGGTCCGCTGGCCATGGTCGGCGGTCCGGCCCCTTCGCTCCTCGTTCGGGGGAGTTCTCGTCGTGCAAGCCCGGTCTCCTGACGGCGAAGCCATGGCGAGCATCGCCTACGTGCCTGGAGCGGAATAGGCAACGCCCGTTTGCGGTTTTTCTTGGAGACACCGGTACCCTCCCGAAGAAGCACATGACAGACAGCACCACACCCGTCGCAATCACCACTTCGAAGCCCGACGCCGAGTCGGGAGTCGACGTCGATATCGATGTCGACGTGCTCGAACAGACCCTGGAATACATCCGGCCCGCCATCCAGATGGACGGCGGCGACATCGTGCTCCTGGGCACAGAAGGCGGGACAGTCAACCTCCAGATGGTCGGCGCATGCGGTGGTTGTCCCATGTCGATGATGACGCTCAAGGCGGGCATCGAACGTATCCTCAAGGATCGGGTTCCCGGCGTGGAAGAAGTCAACGCCATCGCCTGACAAAAGGTCAGGTGGCCACTTCCTCTGCCGCCGTCCACGGGTCCAGTTCCCCACGCATCACACTATCGATCACCTCGGGCGCCATTCCATTCGTGTCGATCTGATCGGAGAGAGCCCCGAGCACGGCACGCTTCAACGTCCTCTCGACCCGCGATCGCCGTCGCTGCTGGAGGAGCCCGGACTCGTCGAGGTAGCGCTGGTGGGACGAAATCGCCTCTGCGACGTCGTCCACGCCCTCTCCGATGTGGGCCGCAGTCGAGATGATCGGCGGCCTCCAACCATCGGTGGTCCCCATCTCGAGCATCTGGGTGAGATCACGAACGACCTCGCCGGCGCCGGGGAGATCGGCCTTGTTGACCACGAAGATGTCACCCACTTCGAGGAGCCCTGCCTTCGCCGCCTGAATCCCGTCGCCCATCCCGGGTGTGACGACAACGATCACCGTGTCGGTGAGCTCCATGACCTCGACCTCGCTCTGCCCGACGCCGACGGTCTCGACGGCGATCGGATCGTATCCGAGCGCAGAGAGCACGGTCACGATCTTGGCGGTGCCGTTCGCCAAGCCGCCCAGACGGCCACGGCTCGACATCGACCGCACGAACACGCCGATGTCCGAGACGTGGTCCTGCATCCGAATCCGGTCGCCGAGGATGGCGCCACCGGTGAAAGGGCTCGACGGATCGACCGCAACGACGCCCACCTTTTCGTGGGTGGCGCGAAAGCGCGTGATGAGAGCGTTCGTGAGCGTGCTCTTTCCGGTTCCTGGGGCGCCAGTGATTCCCACCGTGTTGGCGGTCGACCATCGACGGTGGGCCTTGGCGAGTATCAGTCGATCGCCCGGACGGCCATCCTCGACGATCGACAAGACACGGGCGATCGCCCGTACATCTCCGCTGCCGGCGGACGACCACAGGGTCTCGGGATCGGACGACAGTGCCACGGCGGCAAAGAGTAGGCCGCCGGCCGCGACCCGGCTTCAGCTGCGCTGGGCGATCTCGGCCTGGGCGGCTGCCAGTCGAGCCACATGAACCCGGGGCGGAGAACACGACACGTAGTCGAGCCCGATCTCGCGGCAGAACGCGATCGAATCGGGATCGCCTCCGTGCTCGCCGCACACCCCGACGGTCAAATCGGGGTTCGCTGCCCGACCTTCCGCATTGGCGAGTCGCATGAGTCGTCCGACTCCTTCGACGTCGAGGGTTTGGAACGGATCGAACGTGAGGATCCTCTGTTCGAGGTAGTCACGGAGGAAGAGTGCCTCGGCGTCGTCCCGGCTCAAGCCAAAGGTCATCTGGGTCAGATCGTTCGTCCCGAACGAGAAGAACTCCGCGGCCCCTGCAATCTCCCCGGCGGTCAGCGCCGCCCGTGGAAGTTCGATCATCGTCCCGATCGGGATCTCCAGCCCGATCCCCGTGGCCGCCACCTTGTCTCGGATGACGCCTTCGATCATGTCGCGCATCCTCCTCAGTTCCTGCACTGTGGAAACGAGGGGGATCATGATCTCGAGATGGGGGTCGCCGCCGGCCTCCTTGCGGATCGTGACCGCGTCCACCGCCGCCTCCGCCTGCATCAGGTAGAGATGCTCCATCATGAGGCCGAGTCGCACACCGCGGAGTCCGAGCATGGGGTTGTCCTCTTGCCATCTTGCGACCTTGGCGGCGGTCTTCACGAGATCGTCCGCCGATACGCGGGCTCGAACCCGGTCGACCATCTGGTGTTCCAGGTCGAGGAGCGAGGGCAGGAATTCGTGGAGCGGGGGGTCGAGCAGTCGCACGACGACGGGCAGGCCGTCCATGGCCTCGAGGATGCCGGCGAAGTCGGCGGTCTGGAGGGACTTCAGCTCGGTCAGGGCCTCTCTGCTCTCCTCGTCGTTGTCGGCGAGGATGATGGTCTGGACGATAGCGAGACGGTCCCCCATGAACATGTGCTCGGTCCGGGCCAGTCCGATGCCTTCGGCGCCGTACGCACGTGCCTTGACGGCATCCTCCGGTGTGTCGGCGTTGGCGCGCACACCCAGCGTCCGAATCTCGTTGGCCCATGTGAGAAGATCGTGCAGCTCTGCAGTCTCTTTGGGCTCGATGAGGGGAAGGAGACCCAGGTAGACCTCGCCGGTGGTGCCATCGATTGTGATCTCGTCACCTTCGGCGAACTCCGCGGTGCTGGTGCGGGCGATGCCGCGTTTGGTGTCGACCGCGAGGTCGGCGACTCCAGTGACGGCCGGCTTGCCCATTCCTCGGGCTACGACCGCGGCGTGGCTCGTCTTGCCGCCTTGACTCGTGAGGATCCCGTCGGCGGCGTCCATCCCGTGGATGTCGTCGGGCGTGGTCTCCTGCCGCACCAGAACGACCCGACGCCCGGCCGCCCTCGCCTCGACGGCACGATCGGCATCGAAGACCGCTTCGCCCTGGGCGGCGCCTGGGGAGGCGGCTACCCCGGTGGCGACGACGGCGCCCCGAGCGGCATCGTCGATCCTCGGCCGCTCGAGCTGTTCCAGCTGAGCCGGATCGACACGCATCACTGCGGTCTCTCGTTCGATCAGGCCTTCCCGCTCCATTTCGACGGCGGCCCGCACCGCAGCGGCGGCTGTCCTCTTGCCGGATCGCGTCTGGAGGATCCACAGCCGGCCCCGTTCGACGGTGAACTCGATGTCGGCCATGTCGGTCGTATGCCGTTCGAGGTCGTCCATCACAGAGAGCAACTCGGCGTGGACCTCCGGGTGGAGCTCTGCGAGATCCTCGAGGGAGAGGGTGTTGCGGATACCGGCGACCACGTCTTCGCCCTGGGCCCGCGGCAGGTAGTCGCCGAACGGGATCTTCTCCCCGGTTGCAGGGTCACGGGTGAAGCAGACGCCGGTCCCGGAGTTGTCGCCCAGGTCGCCGAACACCATCGTCTGAACGTTGGCGGCGGTGCCGAGGTCATCCGGGATGCGGTTGATCCTGCGATAGGCGATTGCGCGTGGGTTGTTCCATGAATTGAACACCGCGCCGATGGCGGAATGGAGTTGTTCCCGGGGATCCTCCGGCACCATGTGCCCCGCTTCCACGATGAGCTTCCGAAAGCGGTCGACCGCCTCGGCCAGGTCGTCGGCCGTCAGCTTCGAGTCATCGACGACGCCGCGTCGACGGCGGAGGTCGGACAGCGTGTCCTGGAACGGGTGCTCGTCGATCCCGAGCACGACGTCCGAGTACATCTGGAGGAATCGTCGGTAGGCGTCGTGGGCGAAGTGGGAATCGCCCGACCAGTCGATCAGCGCCGGCAGGACCTCATTGTTGATCCCGAGATTGAGGACGGTGTCCATCATTCCTGGCATGGAGACCGAGGCACCCGACCGGACGGATACGAGCAGCGGGTTCGGGCCGCTGCCGAACGTGCGCTCCATCCGCTGTTCCAACCGGGTCATCGCCTGATCGACCTGATCCCACAGGTCGTCGGGCATCCCACCGTGGTGCATGACATGTCGACAGGCGTCGGTGGTCACGGTGAAGCCCGGTGGCACGGCCAAGCCCATTCGTGTCATTTCGGCGAGTCCGGCACCCTTTCCTCCGAGGCGGTCCTGTTGAGTTCCGTCGCCCTCCGAGAAGTCACGTACCCAGGAAATACTCACGATCTTGCGTCCTTCATTGCGGTCAGAGCTCCGGATCGTATTGTGGTGGCTGCACGATCCCGCCAGAGTTCATCGCCATCGAAAGATCAACTGATCTTTCGACCGGTGATCTCGTCAGGTCGTATTCGGACCCACTGTCGTCGCTCCACGGCCTCGGCCCAAGGCCTGAGCTCGAGGTCGAAGAGGGTGTTTGCGTCCTCGTCGGAAAGGACCTCGACGGCCGTTCCCTTCACGAGAACGGACCAGCCGGTCTGGGTCTCGTCATCCCAACCGTCGATCTCGAAGGCCACTGCCGCGCGGCGACCCGCCGCCTCGAGCTTCGAACCGGTGCTGGTCCGAAAGACGATGGCCCCACCGTGGAATCGATAGTTGACCGGGAGAATGGTGACGTCGCCATCGGCGAGGAACCCGATCCGGCCAACCGATGTGGCCGCCAGCATCTCGTCGCACTGGTCGCGGGTCATGACTTCGAGCCCTGCGTGATCTGTGGGTGCCGCCCCCGTGTCGCTCATGTCGTCTCCTTCCGGATCGATGGGCCCATTCTGATCAGACCGGCGGTGGGTTGCATCGAGGCCGCTCGTCTCGGCCCCGAGCCCCCGTCCATGGCTTCGGATCCGCTGTCCGACCCACCGTAATCGGCCGCCGCAGCCGGTTCGCGGTTCGGAAATGCCGGAGGGCGGCCTCTTGGAGGCCGCCCTCGGCGTCGCGTCGGTGGTGCGGAGACGGTCAAGCGTGCGACGGCTTCACCACCAACACATCGCAATGAGCTAGATGGATGGCGCGATGGCTTGTCGATCCCAGGATGAGTGCAGCGAACTCGCCACGACCCCTCGATCCGACGATCAAGAGCTCGGCTCCGACATTCTGCGAGTAGTCCACCAGAGAATCCGGCGGGTACCCCTCTAGGTCCACCCGCTCGACCGGAGTGGCCGCCTTGGCGACCAATGGCTCGACCCGCTCCCATACCGCTTGGCGTTGGGCCGCGGCGACGGCAGCCATGTCGATCGGGGCACCCATGTAGGGCAGAACTGGGGGATGGAAGACGTGGACCACGTGCAGCTCGGCATCTCTCATCCGGGCCTCTTCCATCGCTCGTTCGACCACATAGACGGCGTGATCGGACTCATCGACTCCGACCACCACCACCACTGCACGCCTCCTCGCTGCTCGATGCCATATTCAGCGCAGCGCATGGGTTGCACCAGGGCCGTTCGGCCCTGCCACCCAGCATGGTGCATCCCTCCCGAGAGGTACGAGAACGTTGGACGTACTACGTCTGGGGAGCGACCCCAAACCCCCGCTGCCGTCATGACTGGAGCCAGGTTGGGGTCGGGCGGCGTCAGGCAGCGACGCACCGTGCAGCCGCGGGTCGCGTGCTGGAGACGCATGACGCATGACGTATGACGTATGACGCAAGACGCAAGACGAACGACGCATGACGCATGACCTGGGCGGCGTCACGTCACGATGATCGGTGAAGCCGAGGTTCGCGATGCCGCCGGCTGGAGACCGGAGACCAGAGACGCGAGCGCAGCGAAGCCCTCGGGACTGCCATGTCTGGGGGCGACCCCCAGACCCCCGCATGCCGTCCTGACGGCGGGTGGGTTCGGGTTGGGCGGCGTCAGGTGATGATGGATGGTGTGGCAGTGGCTCGCGTCGCCGGGGACTGGGGACTGGGGACTGGGGACTGGGGACTGGTCACTCGGGAAGGGAAGTGCGAAGCCCTCAAAGCCCCTCTCCCGACTTGCGGTCACGGGAGCAAGCCCCGATCCTGCCCAGATGCGTGTAGCGGTGTTCAGTACCAAGCGATATGACCGCGACCATCTGGGGGCCGCGATCGGCGACTCGCACGAGCCCGTGTTTCTCGAGGCTCGCCTCGACGTGCACACCGCGAGGTTGGCGGCGGGGTGTGAGGCGGTCTGCATCTTCGTCAACGATGACTCCTCGCGGGCGGTCCTCGAGCTGTTGGCGGCCGGGGGAACCCGCTTCCTCGTGTTGCGTTCGGCCGGCTACAACCATGTGGATCTGAAGGCCGCGGCCGACGTTGGGATCCGGGTGGCCAGGGTCCCGGGATACTCCCCGTATGCCGTGGCCGAGCATGCGGTCGCTTTGATGCTGGCCTTGGACCGGAGGATCCATCGGGCGTATGCCAGAGTCCGGGAGGGAAACTTCTCGCTCGAGGGTCTTCTCGGGTTCGATCTCCATCTCCGTACCGTCGGCATCGTCGGAACCGGGCAGATCGGTCAGACGGTCGCCCAGATTCTCCGTGGGTTCGGGTGTCGACTCCTCGGCTTCGATGTGCAGCCGAACCCGAACTGTGTGGCGCTGGGAGTTGAATACGTGGATCTCGAACGGCTGCTGGAGGAGTCCGACGTCATCACGCTTCATTGCCCTCTGACACCCGAGACCCACCATCTCGTCGATTCGCACACCCTCTCGGTCATGAAAGACGGTGTGATGATCATCAACACCAGTCGTGGTGGCCTCATCGACACGCCGGCCGTCATCGAGGGGCTGAAGGATGGAAAGGTCGGACACCTGGGACTCGACGTCTACGAGGAAGAGACCGATCTGTTCTTCGAAGACCTTTCTGACCGGATCATCCACGATGACGTGTTCAGCAGGCTGTTGACATTCCCGAATGTGATCGTCACCGGTCACCAGGCGTTCTTCACCCGGAATGCGTTGGAGGAGATCGCAGCGACGACCGCGACGAACATCGACGACTTTGCTCACGGCCGCAGCCCCGCGACCGAGCTGCGGTTCCAACCGCCGGACTGACCGACCGGCTGGGACCTTCCTCACTTGCGGGTGCCTCCGGTTGCGGGATACCGTCGAAAAGCGGAGGTGGTCCATGCGGGGCGATCGAGTTCGCGCCCGACTCTTGAAAGCTGTCGACAGTGTCGACTCGGACACCGAGGCGGCCGAGCCCGTCTGGCACGCCTCGACCGTCGACGCGGTTCTCGCGCTCTTGTCGGCCGGAGAGGACGGCCTCTCTTCTGAGGAGGCGAGCCACCGGCTCGAGGTCCATGGCCCGAACGTCCTCGACGGTCGTTCGCGCCCCAGTGCGTGGAAGGTTCTGGGGCGGCAGTTCACGAGCGTGCTCGTCTGGGTCCTGCTCGGGGCGGCATTCGTGGGCGGCGTGGTCCTCGGCGACGTGCTGGAGGCGATCGCCATCCTTGCGATCGTCGTGATCAACGGTGTCATCGGATTCGTGCAAGAGTGGCGGGCCGAAGATGCGATGGAGGCACTTCAGCAGTTGGCCGCGCCCACCGTGCGCGTGACGCGAGACGGAAAGGCGGTCACGATCGCGGCCGCGGACCTCGTCCCCGGTGACGTCATGGTGCTCGAGGCCGGGGACCGGCTGGCGGCAGACGGTCGGGTGCTCGAGGCGATCGCACTGTCGGTCGACGAATCGTCGCTCACAGGTGAGTCGTTCCCGGTCGCGAAGCTCACAGTCCCTGCACCATCCGATTCGATGGTGGGCGACCGCACCTCGATGGTGTTTGGCGGGACGAATGTTGCAGCGGGCCGGGGCCGGGCGATCGTCACCGGCACCGGACGTCGCACCGAGATGGGGCGGATCGCGGGCATGCTCATCGAGGACGAGCCACCCACGCCCCTGCAGCGCGAACTCGCAGCGATCGGGCGGCGTGTGACGTTGCTGGCAGGTGTGGCGGCCGTGGTCGTGCTCGTGGTCGGGCTGGCTTCGGGGGGCACGCTGCAGTCGCTCTTCCTCGTGGCGGTGGCGCTGGCCGTGGCAGCGATTCCCGAAGGTCTGCCCGCCGTGACGACGATCACCCTGGCTCGTGGGGTCCGGTCGATGGCAGAGCGGCAGGCCATCGTGCGAAGCCTGCCTGCTGTCGAGGCCCTTGGCGCCGCCCAGGTCATCTGCACCGACAAGACCGGGACGCTCACCCGCAACCGCATGGTGGTGCAGGCCATGGCACACGCGGACGGTGGTGATGCCGAGCCCCGCATCCGGAGAGTATTGGCCCTTTGTTCCGACGTACGTCACGGGGACGCGGGTCTGGTCGGCGACCCGACGGAAGTGGCGCTGGCCGAATGGGTGGGACCCGAGCTCGCGGCCCTGCGGGGCGCGCACCCACGGGTCGCCGAGATCGCCTTCGATTCCGACCGCAAGCGTATGGTCACGATCCACCGATTCGGTGATCGATGGTTGGTCGCTGTGAAGGGTGCACCGGAGGCGGTGGCGCCGCTGGCCGTTGCGTATGCCGGCGCCGAGGGCGACCTTCCACTCGACGAGGCCGGCCGAGAGCTGAGGCTGGAGGAGGTCGTGATGCTCGCCCGGGGAGGGCTCAGGACCATCGCCGTGGCAGAGGTGGTGCTCGATGGGCTCCCTGAGCGACTCGAGGACGCCGAGCGTGGCCTGACCTGGCTGGGCGTTGCTGGAATGGCAGACGAGACGCGACCGGAGGCGCAGGAGTCGATCTCCACCTGCCGGACTGCCGGAATCGACGTCGTGATGCTCACCGGCGACCACCTCGTCACCGCCAGCGCCGTCGCCGACGAGATCGGGTTGCTTCAGGGAAGGTCGGTGGTCGATCACGGACAGCTGGCGGCGATGGACGACGACGAGCTGGCCGGCAGGATCGAAACGATCGGAGCATTCGCTCGCGTCGAGCCTGCCGACAAGGTTCGCATCGTCAAGGCGTGGCAGAAGACCGGTCGACTGGTGTCGATGACCGGTGACGGCGTCAACGATGCACCGGCCCTTCGCATGGCCGACATCGGCGTCGCAATGGGCTCGGGCACCGATGTGGCCAAGGATGCATCGGACGTCGTGCTCGCCGATGACAACTTCGCAACCATCGTCGCTGCCGTCGAGCGGGGCCGGGCGATCTTTGCAAACCTGAGGAAGGTCACGTACTTCCTGCTGGCCGCCAACCTCAGCGAGATCACCGTGATGGTCGCCGGGTTCCTGCTATTCGCCTCCTATGGCGAGCCGCTGGTTGCGGTGCAGCTCCTGTGGGTCAACCTGGTCACGGACGGGCTACCTGCACTGGCCCTCGGTCTCGATCCTCCGGCGCGGGACATCATGAAACGGCCACCGGATCTCGATCGCAACATTCTGGGTCTGGCACACCAGGGTCGCCTGGTGTGGCAGGGGGCCGTCTTGGCATGCGGGCCATTGGCGTTGTTCGGGTACGGCGTGGCCACCGGCATGGATTGGTCGACGACCCGATCGATGGCATTCACGGGCCTGGTCGCGGTACAGCTGGTGCATGCCTTGACGGTCCGAGCCCAAGGCGCTTCCGTGTTCAGAACCAGGCTCCGGAATCCCTGGCTGCTGTGGTCCCTCGCGGCGTCCTTCGCAGTTCACGCAGCGGCGATCTCGACGAGCATCGGTCAGAGCCTCCTCGAGACGACTCCGTTCCCCGTGGAGGGATGGGTTGCGATCGCCGTCGCCGCCGTCGTGCCCGCCCTGGCGATCGACCTGATCAAGACCTCGACCCGCCGGTTCCGTCCGGATGCAGCCACCGCCGGGGATTGAACACCGTGGGATCCAAAAGGCCTTCACGTAGGGTCTTTGGTCCTGCCAGTCATGACTCTCCGCCCTGCTCCTGGGGGTTGGATCGGGCGAGCATGTGGAGTGAGACGGAGGTGCGAAGTGGAAATCAGAACCTTGGTTGGTGGAACCGCCAGCGTTTGCGGACCCGACGTGACGGTCTCCGTGGCGGCACAGGCCATGGTGAAGGAGAGGATCGGATCGATCGGTGTGGTCGATCAGGGCCGTCTGGTCGGGATCTTCACCGAGCGTGATGCTCTGCGGGCCGCCGCCGACGGATCCGACCCCACCGAGCAGGTGGTTGCCGATTGGATGACCCCGGATCCCGATGTGCTCTCCCCGACGGTCGACGTCGAAGACGCCGCCGAGTGGCTGCTGGCGACCGGGTATCGCCACCTCCCCGTCGTCGAAGATGGGGCACTGCTGGGCATCGTCTCGATCAAGGACATTCTCTGGGCCCTGCGGGAGCCGATCGGAAAGGGGGGCTGACATGGCGAAGGTGAGTCGTGAGATACGACTCGGCGTGTCGATGGCCTCGGCGGTCAAGCTGCTCGAGGACTGCCCGCAGGAGCTTCTCGGCTCGGATTCGGCGTCGCTGTCCGTGGATGTCTTCGGGTTCGAGGTGGCGCACCCGATTCGAGTCGTGTGTGGTGAACTGGTGGTGATGGACGCGCCGCTCGAGATGGCCGTCGTCCCGTTCACGATCGAGGCCGATCCAGAATCCGATTCGTTCCCTGTTCTGAGCGCGGAGATCGAGGTCGTCGCGGTGCACAGTGGCGGAGTGAGTCTCGCCCTGGAAGGCGAGTACCGGCCGCCGGCGGGTGCCCTGGGGGCCATCGCTGATCGGCTCGGTCTGCATCATGTGGCGGAAGCCGCGATCGACGGCTACTTCGAGGCGATCACCCGGCGGTTTGGCAAGGCGGCCGCCGCTCTCGATGCCCTTTCAGGTGTACCGATCTGACAACCTGCCCCGTGGGGGGAGCCCGACATGCTGGTCTATGACTTCATCGAGATAGCCCGACCCTTCGAACTCGTCGTACGCATGTTGAGCAGCGCCGAAGACGAGTTTCAGGTGTGGGCGTCTGCTGCCTTCCAGCGCGGCGAAGAGCTCGCTGTGGGCCCCCGCTCAGGCGTGTCTGCGCCAATCGAGCTGCAGCTCGGAGAGCCCATCGCCGGGTTGGAGGCCGTGACCATCCCGATGTCGTGGATCGCATCTACGGTCACGCGGCTGTTTCCCCGGATGGACGCCGAAGTCGTCGTGTCCCCACTCGGTGCATCCGGCACCCACCTCGAGTTCAGGGGTAGCTATCGGCCGCCACTCGATGGGGTGGGTCGCCTGCTCGACCGGCTCGCCCTCCATCGGGTCGCAGAATCCACCGTGCGGAACTTCCTCGAACGCTTGTCCGAGGCGGTGGTCGTGGAGACCAAGGTCCTGGCACCGGATCCGATGATCAGCCCGGAAGCTCGACCATGACCTTGGTGCCGCCGCCAGGCGCCGTTTCGATCTGAAGGCTGCCCGCTCGGTCAGCGGTGCGAGCAGCGAGGTTGTCGAGGCCCATCCCGCGCCGGACCTCCGCCTGATCGAATCCGACACCATCGTCCCACACTGCGAGGATCACGCCGCGATCGCCCATCCGCCCGGAAACCGTCATGGCCCGAGGCCGACCGTGGCGGA
This sequence comes from uncultured bacterium, assembly GCA_963785075.1. GTDB lineage: Bacteria > Actinomycetota > Acidimicrobiia > Spongiisociales > ZC4RG35 > JAOUGY01. Next base: position 359,481 of record CAWATW010000006.1, on the reverse strand, counting down.
CGGCGTTCGAGACGGACTCCCTGATGATGGCGAGCACGTCGTCGAGCAGTTGCGGCGAGCATGACGTCAGCTGCTCGACGTCGAGGGTCACCTCGATCGGGCGGTCCCCGACGAGTCGGTCGACCATCCGGCCGATCGTTCGGGCCGGATCGGCAAGGGTGGATCCGAACGACCGGATGTCGAATATGAACGTGCGAAGTGAGGCGATCGCCTGATCGATGCGCTCGATTGCCTCGTCCAGGCGTCGAGCCTGCCCGTCGTCCTCGATGCTCATGGACAAGCCCTGCAGTCCGAGCCCCGTCGCGAACAGATCCTGGATCACGGAGTCGTGGAGGTCGCGGGCTAAGCGCTCCCGGTCTTCGGCCAGCGCCACCCGGGTCAGGCGCTCATGTAGGCGCGAGGCCGACACGGCGGACCCGGCGACTGCTGCCAGCGCGATCACCAGTTGCTCGTCGCCGACCGTGAACCCCCCCTCCTTCTCCGACAGATAGAGGTTGCCGAAGACGTGGTCGCCTACTCGAACGGGAACCCCGAGAAACGCTGTCATCGGCGGGTGGCCGGGGGGAAAACCCGCTGAGCTCGGATGGTCCGCGATACGGTCGAGTCTGATCGGCTCCGGGTGTTCGATCAAGACACCGAGAACCCCTTTGCCGACCGGCGGCGGTCCGATCTGCGCCGCCTCCTCAGGCGTCATTCCCTCGTAGATGAAGTCCACCAGGGTTCCGTGCTCTCCCAGAACTCCGATTGCGCCGTAGGAGGCAGCCGTGGCCTCGATTGCCATGCGCACGGTGGTCCTCAGCACCGAGCGGAGTTCGACCTGACCGGCCACCGCAGCAGCAGCTTCGATCAGCATCGAGAAACGGTCGAGGGGCATTCGATCCATGGGACTCTGATCGTAATAGCGTCCGGTCCTGCCATCGAAAGCGCGTTGTCGCCCAGGTGAGTATCCACTTGCGCCTGGCCCAATTACCCTTGCGCCAGAGGTGATTGAATGAGAGTCCTGTTGGTGGACGACCACGAAGTGGTCCGAGAAGGATTACGAGCCATGCTCGACGCCGTCGAGGACATCGAAGTGGTCGGCACCGCAGCAACCGCAGCCGAGGCCGTGCGAAGGGTGGGTTTCGACGATCCGGATATCGTCGTGCTCGACGTGCGGCTGCCCGATGGGTCGGGTGTCGAGGTCTGCCGTGAGATTCGCGAGAGGTTCCCAGAGGTGAAGGTGCTGATTCTCACCTCGTTCGCCGACGAGGAAGCCCTGATGTCGGCCATCATCGCCGGCGCCGCCGGATACGTTCTCAAACGAATCAAAGGCCAGGATCTGGTCGAGTCGATCCGTCGTGTCGGTCGCGGCGAATCGCTCCTCGACCCCGACATGACCGAGCGGTTGTTCAGACGACTTCGAGGTGATGAGCCGGAGGACCCGGTGCTTGCCCGGCTCTCTCCGCAGGAACGCACGATTCTCGAGCACATCGCCGAAGGCCAGACCAACCGGCAGATCGCCGAGGCGATGTTCCTGGCAGAGAAGACCGTGAAGAACTACGTGTCGAACATGCTCGCCAAGATGGGCATGCACCGACGAAGCGAAGCCGCCGCCTACATGGCCCGTCTGTCGGCAAACCAAGGTGAGGAATACCCGCCAGAGGAATGGCCGGACGGTCGCGGACCGTGAGGCTCGGTAGGTAATCGACTCGAGGCACTATCCTCGCCGGACTCAACCACCCCGAGGATCATGGCGCGTCCCGCATCACCCAAGAAGGCCGAGGTCGTCGAGCAAGCCCGGGAGATCCCGTGGAAGCCGCTCGCTGTTGTTGCGGTGGTCGCCGCAGCGATCGCCGCGATCGTGTTCTTCGATCCCCAGCCACCCGGCGTCACGTTCCCGAGCCTCGGGAACCTCCACATCTCAGCACCCGATCAGCCTCACACGCCCTACAACTCCTCTCCGCCGTCGTCAGGACCGCATCTCGGAATCCTCGCCGAGTGGGGAGCGCACGAGGAGCCGGTGCCACAGGAGCTCTTCATACACAACCTCGAAGACGGCGGCGTGGTCTTCACCTACGACTGTCCCGACGGATGCGATGATCTCGTGGCCGGGTTGACCGAAATCGTCGATGCCGGTTCTCGCCGGTTGATGACTCCGTATTCGGGCATCCAGCACGATGGGAACACGTTCCGAGCTGCCGCGGTCGCCTGGACCAAGGTGTACTACTTCGACGAGATCACCAACGACGTGCGGTCCGACCTCGAGACCTTCGTCGACCTGTACGAGGGCGTCGATCATCACGTGACGTCGAATTGACGTGAAGTCCTTCGATGGCGCCGAGATCGCCGTCACCGTGGTCGAAGGGGATGGATCCGGAGTGGACGTGTGGTTGTCGCACGCCACGGGCTTCTGTGGTGCCTGCTGGCGGCCGGTGGTCGACCTCCTGGTCCCGAAAGTCGCTCGCCTGGTGATGTGGGACTTCCGCGGCCACGGACGATCACAGCGCTCTGCCTTGCCCGTTTCGTGGTGGACGATGGCCGGCGACGTCATCGAGATCCGGTCTGCGTTTGCGTCCCACGGTGACATCCATGTCGGTGTGGGTCACTCGATGGGCGGCGCCGCCCTCGTCATGGCCGAGATCACCCGGCCAGGATCGTTCGATGGACTGGTGTTGGCCGAACCGATTCTGGTCGGCGATCCCGTTCGTCGGACTTCGTATCCGCTCGCCGACGTCGTTCGAAAACGTCGAAGTCGTTTCGAGAGTCGCGATCGGGCGGCCCGGAACTTCGAACGCAAAGCGCCGTTCTCGCGCTGGCATGCCGACGCGCTCGCCGGCTACCTCCAGGACGGCCTGGTCGACCGCCACGATGGCGTGTCGTTGTCCTGCGACCCCGATTTCGAGGCTGAGGTCTACGACACCGCCCATGGGCACGGCGCCTCGCGGCTGTTGAACGCCGCTGCCGCTCCGACAACCGTGATGGTGGGTGACGCGTCGGACACCTACGACGTGAATTGGGCCGCCACCATCGCTCGGTCGATGGTGGATGGAGACCTGGTGGTCGTGGCCGGGGGAGACCACTTCATTCCGATGGAGCATCCGGTGCTCGTCGCGCGCCAGGTCGATCGCCTGATCGATCGTCTCGTCGCGGCGCGCCCTGTGGCGTCGGTGGAACCTACGAGAGTGCGGCGGTGACGGCGAGACTGACGGCAACGGCGAGCTGAAGCCGGGCAGTCCCCGCGAGCAGACCGATGAGCTGCACCGGATCCTCGGTCGCTCGAGCGGTGGCAACCAGGGGAATCGACAGCCCGGCCCACAGCGCGGCGATCGCTGTGATCGGTGCGGTGATGCCGATGACCGGACCCAGTGCGATCAACAGGAAGGAGCCGAGGACCGCCCCGACGTAGAGCGTCCGGGTACGGTCACGTCCAATCACCACCGCCAGCGTCCGCTTGCCGGCTCGGGTGTCGGTCTCGATGTCACGCAGATTGTTGGCGACGAGAATCGCCGCCGCCAGCAATCCCATCACCACCCCGAACCACCAGGCGTCGGCAGGAGCGGTCCGATCATGGACATACCGGGTTCCCACGGTTGCCACCAACCCGAAGAACACGAACACTGCCGCTTCTCCCAGGGCGCGATATCCATAGGGGATCGGCCCACCGACGTATGTGAGCATGGCAGCGACCGACGCCACGCCGATCACGGCGACCACCCAGCCCGCGATGGCGATCAGGTAGACACCGGCCGCGGCTGCGACCGCGATGGCGACCCAGGCGGCGAGCCACATCTGCACAGGCCCGATGACCCCCGCCGTGACCATTCTGGGCGGTCCCACCCTCTCGTCGTCGGCACCGCGCTTGGCGTCCGATGCGTCGTTGGCGAAATTGGCCGCAACCTGGATGGCGAGTGCTCCGACCAGAGCGGCCGTGCCGGCGCCGAGTCGAAAGGCTCCGTCGCCGGCGGCGAGTCCACTGCCGACGAGAACAGGCGCGATCGCTGCGGGAAGTGTGCGCGGTCGAGCAGCGATCAGCCAAGCTCTGCCGGGCGAGATCTCCATGGCGTTCAGGCTAGGGAATCGGACGGTCCGAGTGTCGCGCTCTCTTGACCGCCTCACGACGGGCCATGACCATTGCCACGAGTCCCGCAGCCACCAGGAGTCCGATGGCGGTGCGCATTGCGGCGGGACCGCGCCCCGACAGGGGTGTGATCGTGAGCGCCGCGGCGGCCGCCGCCAACCCCAGTTGAAAAGCCGACACCGGGATCACAGAGGACGGGCGGAACTCCAAGAGTGCGCTCGCCACGAGTGCGACCGCCAGCGCCCACGGCACCAGCAGCACCGGGGTAGCCCCTTCGAGGGGGTTTGCGCCTGCCCACGCCAGCAACCCGTGCCATCCCGCCCATATCAGTCCCACCGCCATACTCGACTGCAGCGGCGGCCAGGCCATTCGGATGGCGGGATACAGGTACCCCCACCAGCCCAACTCGGCAACCACAACCCCACCCAGGGCCAGCCAGAACGAGAGTCCCATCGGCGACGTCAGGGTTCTGGCGGTCCCTGTCAGCACCATCGCAAGAACGACGATGAACGGTCCGGTGACAAGCGCAAGCACGGCGACCCCGACGCGGAACCTCAGTCCGATGACCTCGGCGAGGTCGAGTCGATGCTGAATCGCAAGCCCCAGGCCCACGACCCCGGGGGCCACCATGGCCGGGAGAGCGAGTAGTTCGTTCGAAGCCAGGGTGGCAGCAGCCAGAAACACCATCGTGAGCCCGCCGGTGAGCAGGACGAACGCTCCGACACGGGCGGCAACATCGACCGTCTTTTCTTGGTGTGGTTCGTCGAGCACCATGTGAATCGCCCCATCGCCGGGCGATTCCGGGGCCGGTTCGAGACTCTAACCTCCCGGCGTAGATGCCGTTCGACCTCTCGATGAGCCCGACCACGCTTCTCGCCATGTGGGCAGGTGGCATCGCAGCTGCGACTTCATTCGTTGCGTGGTGGCGGGTGGTTGGAGCCGGCTATCTCTGGACAGCCGGTGGCGCGGTGCTGATCGCGGGTGCGGCCGCTGCCACTGCCGGTCCGCTGGCGGCGGTGGGGACAGCTGGAGCGGTCGCCGCAATCCTGATGGCGCGACGCGGGTCTGTCGCCGCAGTCGCGTTCGGCGTGGCCGGACTCGGCTTCCTCGGCCACGCCATCGCCCAATCGCCCTCGGACGGTCTCCTGGCCGTGTCGGGTGCGCTGGCACTGGGCGGCACCTCCGCCGAGATGCTCCTGGGGCACTGGTATCTGGTCGATCCGAGGCTGCCCCGATGGGCGCTCCGTCGGCTCGACGCCAGCGGAATCGCAGGCTTGGTGCTCGACGCAGGCGTCGTGATCGCGATGGGCGGGCTCGCCGGCGCCGGCGCTGGGGCCGTGGGATGGGCCTTCGTGGTGCTGGCCCTCGTCAGCGTGCTCATGATGCTCGGCGTCTGGTTCTCGCTGAAGGAGACGGGCTATGAGGGGGTGATGGCCGCCACCGGCCTCTCCTATTTGTCGGTGCTCACTGCGCTCGGCACCGTGGCTCTCGGGAGATTCCTCGTCGCGTGACGGTCGGCGAGCATCCGGACGGCGCTCAGTACCACCAGGGGAACCTGCCGAAGTCTGGATCCCTCTTTTCGAGAAAGGCGTCGCGACCTTCCTGCGCCTCGTCGGTCATGTATCCAAGTCGGGTCGCCTCGCCAGCGAAGATCTGCTGACCGACCAGGCCGTCGTCCACGAGGTTGAACGCAAACTTGAGCATGCGTTGAGCAGTCGGGGACTTGGCGGTGATTTCCTTGGCCCATCGCAACGCTTCCCTCTCGAGGTCGGCGTGGGGGACGACGGCGTTGACCATCCCCATGTCGTGGGCCTCTCGGGCCGAGTAGCTCCGGCCGAGAAAGAAGATCTCCCTCGCTCGCTTCTGTCCGACCATCTTGGCCAGATATGCCGACCCGTATCCGGCGTCATAGGAGGCTACGTCGGCGTCGGTCTGCTTGAAGATGGCGTGCTCCTCAGAGGCCAGCGTCAGATCGCACACGACGTGCAGCGAGTGTCCGCCACCAACGGCCCAGCCCGGCACCACGGCCATCACCACCTTTGGCATGAAGCGGATCAGCCTTTGCACTTCGAGAATGTGGAGTCTGCCCAGCCGAGCCGGGTCGATTCCTGCGGCGGACTCGTCCTCGGAGTACTTGTATCCGTCGCGTCCTCGGATCCGCTGATCGCCACCCGAGCAGAACGCCCAGCCTCCGTCCTTGGGAGAAGGCCCATTCCCTGTGAGGATCACGGCTCCGACGTCTGACCAGCGTCGAGCGTGCTCCAAGGCCGTGAAGAGCTCGTCGACGGTGTGGGGACGGAAGGCGTTCCGCACCTCGGGCCGGGCGAAGGCGATCCGGACACAGCCGACCTGCCTGGCGCGGTGGTAGGTGATATCGCTGAAGTCGAAGCCAGGAACGATGTCCCATGCCTCGGGATCGAACAGTTCGGAGACCATCCCCGGACGGTACCTCAACACCGAACCCAGGGTTAAGGACCGCCATTTTGGCGGACCACAGCCCACCGAACGACATCGGCATCGGTGGCTCTGGTCGTATCTCGGCGCTACCTTCGTCGCGTGCGTGATTGGCTCGCAACCGCCGCTTCCAATCGACCTGAGCATCCCTTCATCGTCGATGAGGCCGGCGTGCACACCTTCGACGAGGTGGCGACGCGGGCAGCCGCCACCGCCGCCCGGCTGCGTTCCCGTGGAGTGTCGCCCGAGTCCGTTGTCGGTCTCTGGGCGACAAACGACCTCCAATCGGTCGTGTCGATGTTCGCCATATGGCGTGCCGGGGCGGCGGTCCAACTCGTGAACACCCGCCTCACTCCCTTTGAAGCGGCCTCGCAGTTGTCTGAAGCGGGCGCCCACCTGGTCGTGGGTCACGATGCTCCCGAGGTGGGTGTTCCCAGGGTGGACGTCGAGACCCATGGAGGGCCGGCTGTCACGACGCGTGGAGAGGTAGATCCGACGCGTGTGGCCTGGATCGTGTTCACCTCGGGATCCACCGGACGGCCAAAGGGAGTACGGCTCACGTTCGGCAATCTGGAGGCATCGGCGGCAGGAAGCTCAGCTCACCTCGGTCATGAACCCGAAGAACGGTGGCTGTGCGACATCCCGATCTTCCACGTGGGTGGCGCCTCGATCCTGATCCGATCGGTGCGGGAGTCGACGACGGTGCTGCTCGAGCCGCACTTCGACGCAACCAGAGCCGCCGCGTTGCTCCGTGCCGGTGATGCCACTCTCGGATCCATGGTGACCGTGACCCTGGCCCGGGTCCTCGAGGTCCATCCCGGACGGTACGCAGGGGTCAGAGCCGTGCTCGTGGGTGGCGGGCCGGTCCCTTTCGACCTCGTCGAGCGAGCGCGTACCGCCGGCCTTCCGGCCCTCCCCACCTACGGATTGACCGAAACAGCCAGCCAGGTGGCGACGGCGCGGCTCTCCGATGGCAAGGTGGTGGCGATCCCGGGAGCCGAGATACGAACCGTGGCCGACCGTATCGAAGTGCGCGGGCGCATGGTCAGCCCCGGTTACATCGGTGAGCCCGAGCGTGCCTCGGACGCCTGGTTCAAGACCGGGGACCTCGGTGTCGTGCACGATGACGGCTCCGTCGACGTCCTCGGACGCTCCGACGACGTGATCGTTTCGGGAGGTGAGAACATCCATCCATCCGAGGTCGAGGCCGTGATCGGCGAGCATCCATCGGTGAGCGGTGTCGTGGTCATCGGCGAGCCGGACCCGGTCTGGGGTGCCACGGCAGTGGCGGTGTACGAAGGAACAGCTGCTCCGGGCGAACTCGAGCGTCACGCCCGTTACCGGCTGGCGGGCTACAAGATCCCGCGACGGTGGGTCCAGGTCGCGGAGCTCCCGCGGATCTCGATCGGAAAGATCGACCGCCGGGCTGCCGCTCGCATGATCTGACCGCCACTCGAAGCCGGACGGTTCGCCTTCGGCGACCGAGCTACTCGTCGTCGGGCCGTCGGCGCATGCGCTTCTTGTCGGAACGAGCTCGCTTCTCCTCGAGTCTTCGTCGTTGGGAAGCTCGGGTGGGTCTGGTTTTCTTTCGTGGCGTGGGTCTGCGCATTGCGTCTTCGAGATGCTCCGCCAGGCGTTTCCGGGCGATGGATCGGTTTCGCCACTGCGAACGCGACTCGTCGGCTGTCACGATGACCGTTCCGTCGGACACACGATTGCCGAGGCGCCGAATCATCCATTCGCGCGTGGCCTCCGGGAACACTTCCGACCGGGCCAGGTCGTAGCGGAGCTCGGCTCGCGTGTTCGATCGATTGGCATGCTGGCCGCCAGGTCCCCCCGATGTCCCGAACGACCATTCGAGCTCGACGGCGGGGATCCGGTATCGGCCGACCTCGAGGTCGTCATCGAGGTCGGCCATCGGTCAGAGCTCCTCGTAGTACTCGCTACCCAGGTGTGTGATCAACTCCTCGCCCATCCAATGGCGCAGAGTGTTCTTCAGCTTCTTGAGCTGGATGAAGATGTCGTTCTCGGGGTACAGGCCCGGGGCCGTCTGCGGGCTCTTGAAATAGAACGACAGCCATTCCTGGACACCCTTCTTGCCGGCTCGCGCAGCCAGGTCCATGAAGAGTGCGAGGTCGAGCACGAGCGGCGCCGCGAGGATCGAGTCCTTGCACAGGAAGTCGATCTTGATCTGCATCGGGTAGCCGAGCCATCCGAAGATGTCGATGTTGTCCCACCCCTCCTTGTCGTCCCCGCGAGGCGGGTAGTAGTTGATGCGGACCATGTGGTAGAGGTCTTCGTAGAGGTCCGGATACAACTCAGGCTGGAGGATCTGTTCCAACACACCGAGCTTGGAGACTTCCTTCGAGCGGAAGTTCTCGGGATCGTCGAGGACTTCGCCGTCACGGTTGCCCAGGATGTTCGTGGAATACCATCCACGGATCCCGAGCATTCGGGCTTTGAGCCCTGGGGCGACGATGGTCTTCATCAGGGTCTGACCCGTCTTGAAGTCCTTGCCGGCAATGGGCACGCCTTCCCGGTCGGCCAATTCCAGGATGGCCGGCAGATCCACTGTGAAGTTGGGTGCACCATTGGCGAACGGGACCCTGCTGGTGAGGGCCGCGTATGCATACAGCTGGCTCGGTGCGATCGAAGGATCATCGTCCCTGAGGCCCTGCTCGAAGGCTGCGAGCGAGCTGTGGACCTCCGTCGGCTCGTGGAATGCCTCGGTCGACCCACACCACACCATCACGAGACGGTCACAGCCGTTGGTGGCACGGAACGTCTCGATGTCCTCTACGAGCTTCTCCACGGCCTCCATGTGGTTGGGGGCGGTGGCGACGTTGTCGGTGTTCTCGAGCCGGCTCACCCACCTCGGCGAGAAGATTGCGCTCATCGGTGTGATGGTTCTCAGCTCGTCGCCGACGGCCTCGAGGTGTTCCGGACGGAGGACACCGGCTCGCATCGCGGCGGAGTAGGCATCTTCCGAGAACGGATCCCAACCACCGAAAACGATCTGGTCGAGGTCCGCGATCGGTACGAAGTCCTTGATGAGAGGGTTGCGGTCATCGGTTCGCTTGCCCAATCGGATGTGTCCCATCTGGCTCACAGACCCGACCGGCTCGGCCAAGCCGTTCCTGGCTGCGAGGACACCCGCGAAGAAGGTCGTCGCGACGGCACCCATGCCAGGGGTGAGGATGCCGAGCTTCCCGGCTGCGGGCGCGATGTCCATGGCTGTCAAGTGCACTCCTGGTTTGTTGAGGCCGAGGTTAGATGCAGGGGAGGCAGACAGATCTCGAGCCCGGGGGGTCGGTGACGTCAGACCCGTGGCGCCAGTACCATCCACTCCGTGGAACCCGAGATCGCGCCCCAGGTCGACTTCGCCCTCCTGGCGGATGCAGTGCAGGTGCTCCAGGGCAAGCTCTACGTGCTGGGCGGAGGATGGAACACGTTGTTCGTGGCCGGATTCCCTGCCAGGCACCCGTCGCTTGGTGTCGGTCTCCGGGTGAGGGTGCCGTGGAGCTGGACCGATCGGCCTCTCAAGATCGGGATCGACCTCCAGGAGGAGGATGGCGCCCGGATACTGCCCGGGCCCCCGATCGCGCAAGGGGTGAAGGTGTCCCGACCCCCCGGCATTCCCGATGGCAGTGACGTGGTGCTCGCTCGCTCGTTCACCTTCAACAACCTGGTGTTTCCGAAGGCAGGTGCCTATTCGTTCGTCCTCTCGCTCGACGACGAGCCCGCTGACAGGCTTCGATTCAACGTGCTGCAGCGGCCGACGCGTGAGACCTGAAGCCACCATCCCCATGTTTCCGCTCGGCGCCGTGGTCTTCCCGTTCACGGCGGTACCACTCCGGGTGTTCGAGCCGAGATACCAGACGTTGCTCGACTCCGTTCTCGCCGATGATCATCGCTTTGGAATGGTGCTGATCGAGCGCGGGGTGGAGGTCGGAGGAGGGGATGCGCGATTCGGGACCGGGACGCTGGTCGAAATCGTTGGCGTCGAAGACATGGACGACGGCCATCGAGCGATCATGGTGGCCGGCATCGAGCGTCTCCGGGTCGTGTCCTGGCTCGAAGATGACCCGCACCCCTGGGCGGAGGTCGAGCGGCTGCCGTTCGGTGATCCGCCGCCGATGTCCGAGCTCGATCGGCTTTCCGCGCTCCTCGATCGCGTCCTCGCCCTCGCTTCTGAGCTGGGAGCCGACGTGTTGGCGAGAGCGGATCTCGGCGTCGCCGACGATCCCCTGGCGGCTGCGTACCAGCTGGTGGCGCTCGCCCCCCTGACTCCCCTCGACGACCAGCATCTGCTGGAGATCGACGACGCTACGGCGATGGTGCGCGAGGCGTGCGATCTGTTGACCGGTCACGCCGAGCTCCTCGCCGCGCAGCTGGCCGATGGCTGACCGATGACGGTGGTCCGAGGCGGCGGACGCTTCGATGCAGTCGTGTTCGATCTCGGCGGCGTCGTGCTCGACTCTCCGATGCACGTCATCGCCGACTACGAGCGCGAGAACGGCATCGAGCCCGGGTCGATCAACCGCATCGTGTTCTCGGGCGGGCCTGACGGTGCATGGGCGCGCCACGAACGAGGCGAGGTGCGTCATGGGGACTTCCTCCGGGAGTTTGCCGATGAGCTGGCGCGAAACGGGCTTCGGGTCGAGACCGGCGCGCTCATGGAGCGAATCGAAGCCGGCTTCCGCACCAGACCGCAGATGGTCCGGGCGATAGAGCGCATCCGCTCAGAGGGCCTGTCGGCGGCCGCGATCACGAACAACTGGACCCCGTTCCCCAAGGGTGGTCTGCCCGCGCTCTTCGACGTGTTTCTCGAGTCGGTGGTCGAAGGGGTGCGCAAGCCGGAGCGCCTGATCTACCAACGGTGCGTCGACCGCCTCGGGCTTCAGGCGTCGCGCATGGTGATGCTGGACGACCTCGGTCCCAATCTGAAGCCGGCTCGCGCCATGGGCATGACGACCATCAAGGTGATGGACCCCGACCGAGCCCTCGCCGATCTGTCTCAACTGATCGGCGTGGCCTTCGACTGACGTTCTTCGCTTCGGCGCACGGAAGATCGACGCCGGTTCAAGCATCCCGGCCGGGATGCCGATACTTGGTGCGCCGGTCCTTCTTCCAGCCAGGGACGGTGCTGTGGGCGCCGCAACGGGGGGAGTGCCGGACGGGGTCGCCGGGACGGACTACGTTCCGGCGACCCCACCCATGCGTCGCGGCGCACGCCAGATCTCGGGACAGATTCGGTTTGGCGCACATCTCCGATTAGGGTTCCCCGCCGGATCGAGCCAACACCCCACATGCCACGGCTCGACGCCGATCGCGATGCCCGGTAGGGCGCGATCCGGACAAGGCGGTTCAAGTGTCGACACGTATCAAACAGTCATGGTTTCTCGCCGCGCTCGTCGTGGTCGCCCTCATGGGCTCGTCGCTCCCGGCGATGGCCGAGGACGGAAGCGACTTCACAGCGGTGTTCCCTCAGGACCCGTTGGTCACGCGTTTCACGAACTCATGGGGTGACGCCCGCTCAGGCGGACGGGCACACCGAGGGACGGATCTGATGGCTCCCAAGGGAAGCCCGGTCTACGCCATCGCCGACGGGACCGTGACCATCGCCAAGAGCGGCGATCGCGCCGGCCGTTGGGTCGCCATCGACCACGGTGGCGGGTGGGAATCGTGGTACATGCACCTCAACAACGACAATCCCGGCACCGATGACGGTGACGCACCGTGGGCACTCACCCTGGCGTCGGGGATCGCCGAGGGTGAACGGGTCGTGGCCGGCGAGCTTCTCGGATGGGTCGGTGACTCGGGAAACGCCGAGCCGTCGAGCCCGCACACCCATTTCGAGCTTCATCGCAACGGCGTAGCGATCAACCCCTACCCCTACCTCCAGGCGGCGTACGAACGAGCCTCGGTCGAAGCTGCCTCGGCGGCGCTCCCGGCCTTGACCGACCTCATCAACGAGATGGGATCGATCCCGCTTCGTCCAGTTCGACCACTCGGCTGACGATTTCGCCCTGATCGAGGGTGGCGTCGATCACGGCCTCTTCGACAGCGGCCGTCCGGGGCGGGTCACCGTCGTCGACCCACAGGACTCGGGTCACCATGGCGGCGGCAACGGCCTCTACCCATCCTCTCAGCACCGCCTCGCGGCTCTTGGCAAACGACCGTTCTCGTTCGTCGATGGCAGCCCGTGTGAGGAGCACGGCGGTGTGGACATTCGTGCATGCACCTTCGACGTGCGACGTGTCGCTCACGTCCCCTGTTGCAACCTTCACACCCACTCGCTTGAGGCGATGCGCCGCATCCGGACTCGTCACGAAGGCGCGCACCTCCCCGTCTCTGGTCGAGAGGCCCTGGATGATTGCTTCTCCGAGCGCCGTGTCGGCGCCTACCACGATGACCGGCATTCCCCGAGTCTATGAGGTCGGCCAACGCCCCGTTCTCGACGAAGCCGGGATCCCGTGGGGTACACCCGCGCCCACCGATCGAGCGGTCCGGCCACTTCGGCGAGCGGTTCGGTCGGGACGGCGCTGGGCGGGTCACCAGGCTGGGGCGGATGCTGCTTGCTGTAGACTCATCCGCTCACTTCCGCGAGCACCTCGGGGGTCCAAGCTTGTCCACGCCATCGTCGTTTCCGCTCTATGACCCCTCGTTCGAACATGACGCGTGCGGTGTCGGCTTCATCGCAGCTCGGGATCTGGCGCCCAGCTATCGGCTGACGCGTCAGGCTGTCGAGTGCCTGTCTCGACTGGATCACAGAGGGGCGAAGGCGGCCGATGGCACAGGGGATGGCGCAGGGTTGCTCACCGAGATCCCGTACCGGCTGCTTGCCCGTGATCTTCGTGCCGAAGCTGTGACCCCGCCGCCACCGGGGCGCCTCGGCGTGATGATGGTGTTCCTGCCCCAAACACGAACAGAGGAAGCGCGTGCCGTCGTCGCCGAAGCATTGGCGGCGGAGGGATTCGAGTTCCTGGGATGGCGTCGAGTTCCCGTCGATCCAGGTGTCCTCTCCAAGCGTGCCGTCGAGTCGCTGCCAGAGATCGAACAAGCCCTCGTGCGGGCCAACGACGATGTCGAGGTCGAGGACATCGAACGCGCGATGCTCCTGGCCCGAAAGCGGGTCGAACGGGTCACCGATCAGTTCGAGCACTTCTCGATCCCGTCGTCGTCGGTTCGGACCATCGTGTACAAGGGTCTGTTCACGGCGGCCCACATCAGCAGCTTTTTCTGGGATCTCGCCGACCCCGACTACGAGACGGCTTTCGCCATCTTCCACCAGCGGTACTCGACCAACACCTTCCCGTCCTGGGAGATCGCACAGCCGTTCCGCACGATCGCTCACAATGGCGAGATCAACACGATCCGCTCGAACCGGGTTTGGATGCAAGCGCGCGAGCGGCAAGGTGCTTCCACGCTCTGGGGTGACCGGCTGCCCGACCTCTCGCCCTGGATGCAGCCGGGGCAATCGGATTCGGGGAGCCTCGACAACGTATTCGAGCTTCTCTTGCGGTCCGGGCGGTCGGTCGACCATGTGAAAGAGATGCTGATCCCGGCAGCCTGGGAGAACGTGGTGGACCTCGATCCCGAACTTCGCTCGTTCTACGAGTATCACGCTTTCTTCGGTGAGCCGTGGGACGGCCCTGCGGCGGTGGCTGCCACCGACGGGACGTCGCTCCTCATGGGCCTCGACCGCAACGGGCTCCGCCCAGCCCGCTACACCGTCACGCCATCTGTGGTGTTGGTGGCCTCAGAGGCGGGAGTCTGTCCAGAAGAAGAGGCGCAGGCATTGCGGACTGGCCAGCTGGGCCCGGGCGAGGTCATGTACTTCGACCGCATCACGGGCGAGATCCATCTCTCGGATCGGGTGAAGGCGGACCTCGCCGCCGGCGCCCCCTATGGCGAGTGGATCTCCACCGAGACGCTCTATGTGCAGGACCCCTTCGACCGCACCGGCGCAGAAGGCTGGGATCCCGAGAAGCTGTGCCGTGTGTTCGGATACACGCCGGAGGAGCGCCGGATGGTCCTCGCAGAGATGGCCGAGGGCAAGACCCCGACCGGATCGATGGGAAGCGACACCCCCCTGGCGGCACTCGCCGCCGAGCCGCGTCGGCTCCCGCAGTACTTCCAGCAGGCTTTCGCCCAGGTGACGAACCCACCGATGGACCCGATACGTGAGCACATGGTGATGTCGCTCCGTACCTACATGGGCCGACGCGGATCGATGCTCGAAGAGACGCCTCAGATCGCAGATCTGATGGAGCTCGCTTCGCCGATCCTCTCGCACACGGAACTGATGCGCATCGTCGACGCTCCGCGTTTCAACGCCCACTGGATCGCCGTGGTGTGGCGGGCGGCAGAGGGACCGCAGGGGATGGAGGCACGGCTGCGTGAGATCTGCGTCGAAGCGGCGGAGGCGGTCGAGGCCGGGTCCCAGATCGTCGTACTCTCGGACTGGGAAGTCGATGGTGACCTGGCGCCGATCCCGATGATGCTGGCAGTCGGGGCCGTGCACCACCATCTCATCGACGCAGGAATCCGCATGCGAGCCTCGATCGTCGCGGTCTCGGGAGAGACTCGCGACAGCCACGACCTGGCGTGCGTCATCGGAGCCGGAGCATCGGCGGTCAACCCATATCTGGCGATCGATCAGGTGAGGCAGCTCGCCGAAGGTGACGAGGTCATGGTGGATCCGGTGGCCGCCCAGGAGAACTACAGATCGGCACTCCAGTCAGGATTGTTGAAGATCATGTCGAAGATGGGGATCTGCACCGTCTCGGCCTATCGGGGGAGCGAGCTGTTCGAGGCGCTCGGGCTAGAGCGTGACGTTCTGGATCTCGCGTTCCGAAACACCCCCTCGCGGGTCGGTGGCCGCTCACTGGTCGACGTCGCCGGTCGCGTGCTCGAGACCCACGCTCTCTACGACGAGGGTGGCGAGATGGTCGGCGGCTACTACAAGCAGCGCCGTGGGGGGTCGTTTCACATCACCAGCCCGGCGGTCGTGCTCGCTGTACAAAAGGCCGTGCGCTCCGGTGACTTCGCCGACTGGGAGGGATACCTGGCAAAGATCGAAGACCGGGAACCAGCCCAGATCCGCGATCTCCTCCGGTTCGTCGATCGCCGGCCGGTTCCGATCGACGAGGTCGAGTCGGTGGAATCGATCATGCGCCGCTTCGTCACCGCTGCGATGTCGCACGGCGCCGTGTCGAAGGAGACCCATGAGGCGCTCGCCGAGGCCATGAACGCCATCGGCGGCCTGTCGAACTCAGGCGAGGGTGGCGAGGACCAGGACCGATTCGACTCGCCCCGCAACTCATCGATCAAGCAGATCGCCTCGGGGCGATTCGGCGTGACGCCCGGATACCTCGCCTCCGCCGAGGAGTTCCAGATCAAGATGGCGCAAGGGTCGAAGCCGGGCGAGGGTGGACAGATCCCTGGTTTCAAAGTGACAGGGGAGATCGCAGCGTTGCGGCACACCGAACCCGGTGTGAGTCTCATCTCGCCGCCGCCTCACCACGACATCTACTCGATCGAAGACCTCGCCCAGCTGATCTATGACCTGAAGGCGTTCAAGCCGACATCCCGGGTATCCGTGAAGCTGGTCTCGGAGCCCGGTGTCGGGACCGTCGCCGTGGGCGTGGCCAAGGCACGAGCCGACGCCATCCTCATCTCCGGTGACGCCGGCGGAACGGGGGCTTCTCCGCTCCAATCGATCAAACACGCCGGGTCGCCGTGGGAACTCGGGCTGGCAGAGGCGCATCAGACCCTGGTTGCCAACGGCTTGCGCTCGTTGGTCGCTCTCGAGACCGACGGGGGGCTCCGGACCGGCCGTGACGTGGTGATTGCCGCGCTGCTCGGTGCCGAGCGCTTTGGCTTTGGAACGCTGCCCCTGATCGCGCTCGGCTGCAAGATGGTTCGGCAGTGTCACCTGAACACGTGCCCCGTGGGTATTGCGACCCAGCGCGAGGATCTGCGAGCGAAGTTCACCGGCGCCGCCGACCAGGTGATCGCCCTGTTCCGGCTGCTGGCCGAGGAGGTTCGCATTCACCTCGCCGCGCTCGGCGCCAAGAGCCTGGGCGAGGTGATCGGTCGGGCCGATCTCCTCGAGACGGTCGACCATCCTCTTGCGATGAGGCTGGAGAGCCTCCTCGTTCGTGCTGAAGGGCGGCTTCGTCATCCAGGCTTCCGCAAGATGGAGCTGTCCACGCTGTCCGACCGGCTCGTGTCGGACCTGCTCGACGCGATCGAATCGGCCAAGCCGGCTTCCGTCTCGTATCCGATCTCGAATGTCGACCGGACGATCGGTGCGAGGGTGTCTGGTGAGATCGCGCACCGGTACGGTGACGCAGGCCTCGAGGAGGGGACCATCGTCATCAGACTCTCGGGTGTCGCCGGCCAGAGCTTTGGGGCTTTCCTTTCCAGGGGCGTGACGCTCCGTCTGAATGGGACGGCCAACGACTACGTCGGAAAGGGGATGGGTGGCGGGCGAATCGTCGTGGCTCCCAGACGGGGCGACGGCAGCTCGGCGCCTCACGCGGGTGGCAATGCATGCCTCTACGGGGCTACCGGCGGGACAGCGTTCCTCGCTGGTGCCGTCGGCCAGCGGTTCGCGGTCAGGAATTCTGGGGGTACCGCGGTCGTCGAGGGCGTATCCGATCATGCATGTGAGTACATGACCGGCGGCACCGTGGTGATCCTTGGTCCGGTGGGTCGGAATCTGGCAGCTGGAATGACGGGCGGCGTCGCATACATATGGGACCCGAATGTCACCCTGAATCGCTACGTGTCCGACACGTCGCCGTCGATGCGCCGGCCACGCGAGCGGGAGGCGCGAGAGATCAGGGCATTGGTGGAAGAACACCATCGCGAGAGCCGCAGCCCGGTCGCGGAACAGCTGCTCGAGGTGTGGGATCGCCAGATCGATCGATTCTGGGTCTTGAGGGCGAGCCGTCCCGTCCCCGCGGAGCAACCGTACGCGCAACTGACTGGTGCCCCCACGGGTTGATCAGTGTCCAGTGCCGGCAGGGCCGAGTCCGGCCGGCGCCGCCGACGGAGCCATGATCGAGTCGACGATCCCGTATTCGACTGCGGCCTCGGCCGTCAGCCAATGATCGCGCTCGGTGTCGCGGATCACGTTCTCGATCTGTTGGCCGGTGTGGAGAGCGAGGATCTCGTTGAGCTGCTGCTTCTGCCGGATGATCTCTCTGGCGTGGATCTCGATGTCGGTGGCCTGCCCTTGCAGGCCACCTCCCATCAGATGCGGTTGGTGGATGAGAACCCGGGCGTGAGGGAGCACGTGCCGCTTTCCTGGGGCGCCGGCGGCGAGGAGCACGGCAGCGGACGAGGCCGCCATCCCGATGCACAAGGTGGACACGGCCGGCGTGACATGCTGCATTGCGTCGTAGATCGCCATCAGCCCCGACAACTCACCGCCCGGGGAGTTGATGTAGAGGTGTATGTCCTTCTCGCTGTCCTCGCCTTCGAGGTGGATCAGTTGGGCGACGATCAGATTGGCGACATCCGAGTCGATCGGGTTGCCGAGGAACACCACTCGATGCCCCAGAAGCCGCGAGTAGATGTCATAGGCGCGTTCACCCCGAGCGGTCTGCTCGACGACGGTTGGGATCAGCATGGATGCCTCCTAGTGCAATCGAATGGTTGCAGATCAGCATAGACAATGTGCAACTGGTAAGTTGCAGGTCATGGAGGACGGAGCCCTACCAGGAATCGAGAAGAGCATCTGGCTGCCGACCGACGTCGCCCTTGTGTGGGAGCATCTCACGAAGGGGGAGCTTCTCGAACTGTGGTTCGGGGGGACGGCCACCATCGAGGCACGGCGCGGCGGCCGAGTCGAGCTCGATCCCGGTGACGGATCGTTGCGATGGGGCACGGTAGAAGACCTGGAGGTCGGGCGCCGGATCCAATGGAGTTGGCGCACCGGCGACGGGGATCCGAGCCTGGTGGTCATAGAACTGACCGGGGAGGACGACGGCGTCCGAATGGTCGTGACCGAGACCCTCCTCGAGTATCGGATGGAACACCACCCGAGCCGGTTCGACGGTGCTCTCCGATGGTTGGCATGAAACCATACGAGTTGTTCGCTGCTCTCTCAGACCCCACCCGCCTCGACATCTTCGAGCACCTCGCGGCCTCCGGGCCGGCGACGGCCACCGAGTTGGCCAAGACGGTGCCGGTGAGCAGGCAGGCCGTGGCCAAGCACCTCTCGGTGCTCGATGAGGTCGGTCTGGTCGAGCGAAGCCAATCCGGACGTGAAGTCCGGTACTCGGCCCAGCCGGCGACGCTCGGATCGGTCGTCAGTTGGGTCGGCCAGGTCGGGAACGAGTGGGACCAGCGGTTGGATCGCCTGCGTCGGGTCGTCGGTCACGACTCTTCGTGACGCTCGGGACCGGGCAGCGTTCGAGGACGCTCCCGGTATCGGATCACCGGAAGGGGTCGAGCCCCTCATCGCCGTCGATCGAGGTCGACCTCGGACACCGAAGTGCCTTCTGCGTTTTGCTATCCGCCGCCGTTCACTAGGATTAACACTATCCGCGTAGTGCAAAACCGTCCGGGCGGAGCGGTCGAAGGAGTTTTTCACCATGGCGACGGTCGACATCGATCTCGGTGCCTACAAACTGGGATGGCACGACTCTGAGGAAGGGTACGTGTTCAAGCCTCAGAAGGGATTGAACGAGGAGATCATCCGACAGATGTCCGAGATGAAGGGCGAGCCCGAATGGATGCTCGACTTCCGGATCAAGGCCTACAAGCGCTTCCTCGCCAAGCCCATTCCCAACTGGGGTGGTGGCGGATCGTTGGAGGAGATCGACTTCGACGACATCTACTACTACGTGAAGCCGACCGACTCCCAGGCCAAGGACTGGGACATGGTGCCCGACTCGATCAAGGAGACCTACGAGAAGCTCGGCATTCCCGAGGCCGAACGGAAGTATCTCGCCGGCGTCACCGCCCAGTACGAGTCCGAGGTCGTATACCACAAGAATCGAGAGGACCTCGAGGGGCTCGGCGTCCTCTTCTGCGACATGGATACCGCCGTTCGCGACTACCCCGAGATCGTGCAGGAGTATTTCGGCACCATCATTCCGCCCAACGACAACAAGTTCGCGGCCCTCAACTCCGCGGTCTGGTCGGGCGGTTCGTTCATCTACGTGCCACCGGGCGTCACGGTCGACCAGCCGCTCCAAGCCTATTTCCGGATCAACTCCGAGAACATGGGGCAGTTCGAGCGCACGCTGATCATCGTCGACGAAGACGCCTACTGCCATTATGTCGAAGGCTGCTCGGCCCCGATCTACTCGTCGGACTCGCTGCACTCGGCAGTGGTCGAGATCGTCGTCAAGCGTGGAGGCCGGTGTCGCTACTCGACCATCCAGAACTGGTCGAACAACGTCTACAACCTCGTCACGAAGCGAGCTGCGGCGTACGCCGACGCCACCATGGAGTGGATCGACGGAAACCTCGGCTCGAAGCTGACCATGAAGTACCCCGCCGTCTGGCTGATGGAACCCGGTGCCCACGGCGAGGTCCTCTCCATCGCCTTCGCCGGTGAGGGACAGCATCAAGACGCCGGTGCCAAGATGGTGCATGTAGCTCCCAACACCACGTCGACGATCGTCTCGAAGTCGATCTCCAAGAACGGTGGACGAGCGGGCTATCGCGGTCTGGTGCGAGTGGAACCGGGAGCCGAGAACGCCAAGAGTTTCGTGCGCTGCGACGCACTGATCCTCGACGAACAGTCGCGTTCGGACACCTATCCGTACATGGAGATCGAAGAGAACGACGCCGAGATCGGACACGAGGCGACCGTGTCGAAGGTCGGTGAGGAGCAACTCTTCTATCTGATGAGCCGCGGGCTCACAGAAGAAGAGGCAACTTCGATGATCGTGGCGGGATTCATCGAACCGATCGTCAAGGAGCTTCCGATGGAGTACGCGGTCGAGATGAACCGCCTCATCGAGCTGAACATGGCGGATGCGGGAGCGGTCGGCTGATGAGTCGATCGGGGCGCCGGCGTCAGCCGGTCCGGATCATCTCCGCTTCCACATCTTCGACTTGCCGGCACTCCCGCTCGACTTCGTGACCACGTAGCCGAAGAAGGCCCCGCCGATGGCGCCCCACGCATAGGAGAACCCCTCTCCGGCATCCAGGATCACGCTGTTGAGCGGATCGAGGCCAGAGATGTTGACGATGCTTGCCAGGCTGAGTCCGCCGAGAGCGCCCATCAGCATGCTTCCGAGCAGGGATGCTCGCATGCTGCCGATGAGCCCGCCAACGATTCCGGCCACCCCTCCGGCAAGTGCGACCCTGAGCGCTGCAAACAGAATTTCGGACGGAAGATTCATCGCAGGGGCAATCTACCCGCGAATTCCATTCAGAGAAGAGACTCCAGATCCAAACCGCAGGATGGATGTCTGAGTTTGGCGAGGGCACGCGCCTCGATCTGTCGTACCCGTTCCCGTGTGATCCCCAGGTGTTTGCCCACGGCCGACAGCGTCCAGGGGTCGTCTCCGGCCAATCCGAAACGCAGCGTGACCACGGTCCGGTCCGGGTCGGCGAGCAGCCGCAGTGCCTCGTCCACCTGGTCCTTGCGGATCGACTCGGCAGCTGCGACGAACGGATCCCGTGTTCGGATGTCGATGACGAACTCGTGCAGCTCCGAGTCGCCGTCGTCGCCGACCGGCCGGTCCAGCGACACCGTGTCGGTCGGGGCCTGAAGGGCCATCGCCACACGATCGGAGGGAAGTCCCGAGAGATCGGAGATCTCTTCGACGGTCGGCGGCCGGTGGAGTTCGTCCGTGAGCAGCTGATTTGTCTCCTGGACCGTTCTCACCACATCCACCATGTGGACCGGCAAACGGATCGTCCGCGCCGAGTTTCCCAGTCCCCGTGTGATCGCCTGACGGATCCACCAGGTGGCATAGGTGGAGAACTTGAACCCTTTTCGCCAGTCGAACTTCTCGACGGCCCGGATGAGCCCGAGATTTCCCTCTTGGATCAGGTCGAGTAGATCGAGCCCCCGGCCCGTATACCGTTTGGCGATCGAGATGACGAGCCGAAGGTTGGCGCGGATGAAAGCCATGCGTGCCTCGTAGCCCGCATCGACCAGGTCTTCGAGTCGGATGCGTTCTCGGACGGTGAGCTCGTCACCCGATGTCTCGAGCCTGATCTCGGCCCTGCGACCGTCTTCGATCGCCCGAGCGAGCGCCACCTCGTCCTCGGCGGAGAGCAGCACGTGGGTGGAGACCTCATCGAGATACAGACCGATGGTGTCAGCCACCGAGGCCCCTGACCGTCGGCGCTTGGTCATGTTGTTACCCCCAATATCTGGTCGGACGATACCGAACGCCGCTCGATCTGGGAAGGGAAACCTGTGGACAATTCATCCACAATCTGTGGATTTGTAACCTGATGGATCAGTCTGCGCCGATGAGGCGCCGGGCGCGCTCGAAGACGGCATCCATCATCGCGGGGGTGAGCCGTCCGGTGAACGTGTTCTGCTGACTGGGGTGGAAGCTGGCGAGGAGCGTGGTGCTCGGACTCACTTCGACCTCGGCCCCGTGCCCGAACTTCGGGCGCGGAGACTCGATGGCCCATCCCAGCGACCGCCCGATTCGCAACAGGCGCACGAACGCCAGCCCACCGAGGGCCACGACCACCTCCGGATCGGCCATGGCCCGCATCTCGGCCAGCAGCCATGCCGAGCAGTTGTTCTCTTCCTCGGAGGTCGGGCGATTCCCAGGCGGTGCACACTTCACTGCCGAGGTGATGTAGAGGCCGGTGAGCGTGAGATCGTCGCCCGCATGTGACGAGTCAGGTTGATTCGCGAAGCCTGTCCGATGCAGTGACGCAAACAGGAAGGCCCCTGACCGGTCTCCGGTGAACATCCGCCCGGTGCGGTTTGCCCCATGCGCCGCCGGCGCCAACCCGACGACGACCACGCCGGCCCGGCTGTCGCCGAAGCCGGGGACCGGTTTCCCCCAATACGACTCACTCGCGAACGACGGTCGCTTCTCTTCCGCCACCCGTTCACGCCAGGCGGTGAGCCGGGGGCACCTCCGGCATGCGATGAGCTCGTCCGAGATCTGCCCGATCGTGCGGTTTTCGCTCATGTCCACGGACCGTAACCGGTGTTCCCGGGATTTCCACTACGGCCGTAGTGCGAATTACGATCGGATCACTCATCGTTCACGGAGTGTTCCCAACGTGCGTCCATTGACCATTGACACTGTCGAGCAGCTGATCGCCCGATCAGAACCCGATTCTGCTGCCCGTCGTCGTGCCGCATTCGAATCCTTCGCCACATCCCCCATGCCCAGCGCCAAGGACGAGGCGTGGAGGTATGTCGATCTCGACCTCGACCTCGATGCCCTCGGTCTCGCCGAGGAACCCGGCGACTCGATCCCCGATGACGACTTCGTGGGCTCCGTGGAGGATGCCATGGGCCGCGCCACGATGATCGATGGGTTCGTCACGGGGGTCGACCACGACAGTGAGGCAGTCTTCGAGGCCAGGCTCGACCCGATCGGCCTCGAGTCAGGGTCCGCCGACAAATTCGCCTTCGCAAACCTCGCCTTCTCCGGTGAGGGCATCGTCCTGGACGTGCCGGCAGGCAAGGTGATCGAGAGACCGTTCGTCATCGACGTGCAAGCCACCCAAACGGGAGTCATCTCATTCCCGTCGGTCTCCGTTCGGCTCGGTGAAAACGCCGAAGCGTCGGTTCTCGTCTTGTTGCGGAGCGGCAGTGGCGCCGTGGTGCAGGCACCGTACATCGCACTCGATGCAGGCAATGCTGCTCGACTGCGATACACGACCGCGCAGGTGCTCGGCGACGATGCCACGAGTATCGCTCAGCAACGGGTCCGGATCGGAAACGACGCCACGGTTCGACTCGGCGAAGTCGGTCTGGGCGGCATGTTCTCTCGAGTCGACCTGGGCGTGGATCTCGCAGGAGACGGTTCTTCTGTCGACGTGGTCGGGTTGTACTTCGGCGAGCACGAGCAGGTGCTCGACTACCGGATGGTGATGAATCACATCGGCCGCAACACGTCCAGCGACATCTTCCTCAAGGGCGCCGTCGAGGACAACGCCCGGTCGGTGTTCACCGGTCTCCTGCGCATCGAGAAGGACGCCGTCCGGACGTCGGCATTCGAGACGAATCGGAACCTCGTGCTCTCTCCAGGGGCCAAAGCACACTCCGTGCCGAATCTCGAGATCTTGTGTGACGATGTCGTCTGTGGGCACGGGTCGTCCGTCGGCCCGCTCGAAGAGGATCACCTCTACTACCTCCAGAGCCGGGGGCTCTCGCGTGCTCGGGCCGAGCGTCTGCTGATCAGGGGCTTCTTCTCCGAGGTGATCGATCGTCTGCCGAGCACGCGGCTGGCTGCGCCAATTCGCGATGTCGTGTACCGGCGTTTCTCGGAAGCGCAAGCTGCCGGGCGTATCGCATGACCTGGACGAAAGTCGCGTTGGTGGACGATCTACCGACCCACGGCGGCCTGAAGGTCGAGTTCGGCGAGCATCGGGTGGCCTTGTTCAGCGTCGGCGGCGACGTGTATGCGATCGGAGATCGCTGCAGTCACGCCGAGGCGTCGTTGTCGGAAGGCGAGTTGTTCGAAGACGAGGTCGAGTGCCCCAGACACGGGGCTGTCTTCGACGTCACGACGGGACAGGCGAAAAGCCTACCCGCCACCATGCCCGTTCCCACCTATGCCGCCCGGATCGAGGACGGAGCCGTGTTCTTGGAGGTCGATGAATCATGAGTGTTGCTCTGCAGGTCGAGGGTCTCGAGGTGAGCATCGGGGAAAAACAGATTCTGAAGGGTCTGGATCTCGAGCTTCCCTACGGCGAGATCCACGCCATCATGGGTCCCAACGGATCTGGGAAATCGACGCTTTGCCACGTCCTGACAGGCAAGGCGGGCTACGTGGTCAGCGGATCGGCGAAGCTCGGAGGCCGGGAGATTCTGGACCTGGGCATCGACGAACGCGCCCAGCTGGGCGTCATGCTCGGATTTCAGTATCCGGTGGAGGTGCCGGGTGTCTCGCTTCAGGCGCTTCTCGAAGAAGCCTTGGAAGAGCGATACAACGGTGCTTCGGCGGAGGCCATCGCCGAGATCGCTCGCCAAGCGGAACGGTTCGACATGCAGCGTTTTCTCGGCCGGTCGGTCAACGACGACCTCTCAGGTGGAGAGAAGAAGCGGTCCGAGATCTTCCAGATGGCGGTCCTCGAACCCGAGGTTGCGCTCCTCGACGAGATCGACTCGGGCCTGGACATCGACGCCGTGCGACAGGTCGCCGAGGCCGTCGAGGCGATGCGCAGCTCCGAGGTCGGCATCCTGATGATCACCCACTACTCCCGCATCCTGAAGTACCTCTCTCCCGATCGTATCCACGTGATGATCGACGGGAGAATCGTCGAGTCCGGTGGTCCGGAATTGGCGGATGAGCTCGAGGACGGTGGCTACGACGGCATCCGGAAGCGCCTCGGCATCGAGACGGTGAGCACGACCCCGCAGAAGCGCCCCTCTGACTACTTCACCGACACGCCTTTCTGATTTGCAGGCCGACTTCCGCTCCGCGGCGGTCGTCCACCCGGATGGTGTGGGCGGTGTGGTTCACGCCGAGCGGAACAGACGCCGGTCGGCCTGGGCTGCCGCCTCGGGTTGCGCCCTTCCTGGAGTCGCCCGGTTCCCGGCAGGCCGACTTCCGCTCCGCGGCGGTCGTCCACCCGGATGGTGTGGGCGGTGTGGTTCACGCCGAGCGGAACAGACGCCGGTCGGCCTGGGCTGCCGCCTCGGGTTGCGCCTTTCCTGGAGTGGCCCGGTTCCCGGCAGGCCGACTTCCGCTCCGCGGCGGTCGTCCACCCGGATGGTGTGGGCGGTGTGGTTCACGCCGAGCGGAACAGACGCCGGTCGGCCTGGGCTGCCGCCTCGGGTTGCGCCCTTCCTGGAGTCGCCCGGTTCCCGGCAGGCCGACTTCCGCTCCGCGGCGGTCGTCCACCTTTACGTACTGCGTTCTACGTATAACGTTCTACGTAAGACGTTCTACGTAAGACGTTCTATGTGAGAAGTACTCAGTACCCAGTACTTGGTACTGAGCAAACACGGGTCGTCGGCCGGTACGTGGCGGAGCCTATAGGCTCCCGGAATGGCCTCACTTCCACCTCGCCACAAGTGGCTTCTCGAACTCACGCACATCCCGACCACGTCGGGACGCGAGCACCGGGTGATCGATTGGGTCAACGCCTGGGCCCGGCGCCGATCCGATGTGCGGATGAAGACCGACAGCGCCGGCAACATTCTGCTCACGCTTGGTGGGCGAAAGCGACACGACCCTGTGATCGCGACCGCGCACATGGACCATCCGGGATTTGTGCTGACCACTGTCGCTGGTCGTTCGGCGGAGGCGGAGTTCATGGGGGGCGTGTTGCCCCAATACTTCCCCGGGGCTGCGGTCGAATTGTTCGACGCCGCGGACGAGCGCCATTCCGGCAAGGTGGTCGAACACGACCCGGAGACCGGACGAGCCACGCTCAAACTCACCAATGCGACGCACATGCTCCGGCCCGGGGACATCGGTCGGTGGAGCTTTCCGGCGCGTTCGCTCGGTCTGCGTGGCGATCGTGTACGGGCTCCTGGCTGTGATGACCTCGCCGGAGTGGCCGCTGCGCTCTCCGCGCTCGACAAAGCGCGAAAGAAGCCCGCACTGAACCACTACGGGGTGCTGTTGACCCGAGCCGAAGAGGAAGGTTTCATCGGAGCCATCGCCGCGTGCAAGCTGGGCACGATCCCCGGTCAGGCCCGGCTTCTCTCCATCGAGACGTCGCGCAGCTTCGCCGACTCACCCATCGGTGGAGGACCGGTCGTGAGAGTGGGTGACCTCGCATCGATCTTCGACCACCAACTCACCAACGCAGTCACCGATGTGTGTCGCGCCGCCGGCTTGAAACACCAGCGTAAGCTCATGGCCGGCGGATCGTGCGAAGCCACAGCCTTCGGGGCGTTCGGGTATGCCGCCACAGGTCTGTGCCTGGCGCTCGGCAATTACCACAACATGGTCGATATCGATGGTGTCCGGGCGGGTACTGCGCCGGCAAGGGTCGGTCCAGAGGAGATCTCGCTCGCCGACTTCGATGGTCTCGCCTCACTGATGCTGACGGTGGCGTCGGGCCTGGATCGAGTCGGGTCCACGCTCGTGGATCGTCTGGATGCTCGCTTTCAACGACGTCGCGATCTGGTGACATGACGTCGGTTCTTCGGGACCTTCGGCCGCGGCACATCGCAAAGCGGTGGCGGTAGCCTCCCGTGGAATCGTCTACAGGAGAGCTTCAACGTGGAATACCGTGTCGAGAAGGATTCGATGGGAGAGGTTCAGGTTCCGGCCGATGCCCTCTACGGTGCGTCGACCCAACGGGCTGTCGACAACTTCCCGATCTCCGGACTGTCCGTCGGCAGGCGACTCGTGTGGGCCTTCGGCCTGCTCAAGGGCTCTGTCGCGACGGTGGCCGGCGGTCGTGGCGAGATCCCGTCCGACGTCGCCGACGCCGTGCGTGCGGCCGCCGACGAGGTGATGGAAGGGAGTTGGGATGAGCAGTTCCCCGTAGACATCTATCAGACCGGCTCTGGTACATCCACGAATACCAATGCGAACGAAGTCATCGCCAATCGCGCGATCGACATCATGGGCGGAGACCGCGGATCGAAGTCGGTCCACCCAAACGATCATGTGAACTTCGGTCAATCCTCGAACGACACGTTCCCCACCGCGATGCACCTTGCTGCGGTCGACGCCATTCGGTCCAGGCTCGTCCCCGGACTCGAGACCCTGGCTTCGTCGCTCGAGGCCAAATCGGCGGCGTTCGCCGATGTGGTGAAGTCCGGCCGAACCCATCTCATGGATGCCGTGCCGGTCACGCTCGGGCAGGAGTTTTCCGGATACGCGGCGCAGATCCGCAAATCCATCGACCGCGTGAACAAGGTGCTGCCCGAACTCGAGGAACTCGCTCTCGGCGGCACCGCTGTCGGGACCGGTATCAACTGCCCGCCGGGATTCGCCGCCGAGGTCATCGCCCTGATGGCGGAGCGGACCGGGTACTCGTTCGCAGAGGCAGCGAATCACTTCGAGGCCCAGGCCTCGAAGGACGCGGCGGTCAACGCCTCGGGAGCGCTGAAGACGGTGGCCACCTCGCTCTTCAAGATCGCCAACGACCTCCGGTGGTTGTCCTCAGGCCCGGTCACCGGTATCGCCGAGATCAAGCTCCCGGCGCTTCAGCCTGGAAGTTCGATCATGCCGGCCAAAGTCAACCCGGTCATGCCGGAGATGGCGATGATGGTGGCCGCCCAGGTGATGGGCAATGACGCAGCGGTGACCTGGGGTGGAGCGAACGGGAACTTCGAGTTGAACGTGATGATGCCGGTGATGGCGCGGAATCTGCTCGAGTCGATCGATCTGCTGGCAGCGGCCGCGTCCAACCTGGCGACGAAGTGCGTCGACGGGATCGAGGCGGACCCAGAGCGTGCTCAGAATCTGCTCGAGAAGAACGTGATCGTTGTCACCGCGCTCAACCCCCACATCGGATACGACAACGGTGCCAGGGTCGCAAAGCGTGCGTTTGCCGAAGGACGGACCGTTCGAGACGTCGTGCTGGAGGAAGGTCTGATGTCCGCCGAAGATCTCGATGCCGCGCTCGATCTCAAGGGCATGACCGGGGGAGGCGTCCACTGAGACGTCCAAACGGGTTCGAGCTCAGCCCTTCTCGTTGATCTCCGAGTCGAACGTTCCATCGTTCCACCGTGCCCTGATCTCGTAGTCCGGCAGGTCTTCGTGCTCGAACTCGACGCGCACCTCCGGACCGGTTTCTTCGATGCTGAGGGCATAGCCGGCGGTCGGCACGGCCGCGTCGTAGCGGACCTCTCCCGGTCGATAGGAAACCGTGACGCTCCCGCCCGGTGAGCTGATCGTCGTGGTGGTCCATGCAGCGGGGGTGGTCGTGGATTGACCGACCGTCGTCGTCGTGCTCGTCGAGGAATTCGTGGAGCTGCTGGTGGTCGACGTCGAGTCCACGGTCGTCGTGGTGGTCACGGGCGCGGCGGCCGCGCCAGGCGAGGTGACGGGTGACGTCTGCTGAGGTTCGGAGCCGCCCCCCGAGTTGGGGTCGAGCAGCGCCGACCCGGCGGGCGACGACGACGTCGCCTCGGCCGACAACGCGGTCCGTCTGGTCGGGTCGGTGGTCGACGGCGATGACGAAGAAGTGGGTTCCAGTGCCACCTGGAACGTCGAAGCAACGACGACCGGCGTCAAGGGTCGATCGTTGACCTGACCCTGAGCGGCGTTGAGCGCCTGGAACGTCACGAACGAGACGAGCGCCGTGGCACCCACCCATGACATGAACAACCAGAAGCGCTTCACGACTTCATGATCGCGTCCGGCATCCAATGGCGTCGTCATCAAAAGGTCAAGGAAACCTCAAGCAGGCTGCTGCGTGCTCGAGGGCGCCGTAACCTGCGTCCATGGCTTCGATACTCCTGGTTGAAGACGATCCCGACCTCCGGCGTCTGGTGGCGCGGGCGTTGGCCGACGGCGGCCATCACGTCGACTCTGCCGCCAACGCCATGGGTGGGTTGAAGATGGCTACGACCGACGCCTTCGACCTCATCGTCCTGGATCTCGGTCTGCCAGACCTCGACGGCCGGGATCTCCTCCGCATGATCCGTGCCGTCTCCCAGGTACCCATCATCGTGGCTACCGCACGCGGCGCCGACGACGTGGTGGTTTCGACGCTCGATGCCGGCGCCGACGACTACATCGTCAAGCCATTCTCGGTCCAGCAGCTGCAGGCGAGGGTGAGGGCCGTGCTGCGTCGTCAGGAGTCGGGGTCTGCCAACGATGCGCTGGTGGTGGGGGACCTGACAGTCGACGCCGCGGCCAGGGAGGCGCGGCTCGGGGATGAGTTGCTCGACCTGGCCCCGAAGGAGTTCGAACTGCTCCGCTTGCTTGCCGAGCGGTCAGGCGAGGTCGTGTCGAAACGCGAGATGCTGGCGGAGGTGTGGCGCCAGCCCTACGGCGGCGGAGACAGGACGGTCGATGTCCACCTTTCGTGGCTCCGGAAGAAGCTCGGGGAGTCGGCGTCGGCACCCCGCTACCTCATCACGGTGCACGGGGTCGGCGTCAAGCTGGTCGATCCTCGGCGGTGAGACGCCGACTCACAGTGCTGGTCCTGGCTGTCACGTCGTTGGTGGTGATCGCCTACACGGTCCCGCTGGCTTTGCTCGTCCAGAGTCAGGCCGACGAGCGCGCACGCACTGCCGCAGAGCGCGAAGTTCAGGACATCGCTCGCTCCTTGGTGCCCGCTGCGTCGTCGACCGGACGCGTCGACGCTGCGCTCGCCGGCACGGTGGTGGCCGTCACCGACGGTCTGGCCATTCTCGACAGTCAGGGAGTGGTACTCGGCGATACGGAGTTCGACGCCGAGTTCGCTCGGTGGACGGCCGAGCAAGGCGCGTCGTCATCGCGGTACAACGAGGGGGGTGACTGGCAGGTGTCCTTGCCCGTCATCGGGCGTGACGGATGGGCAGTGGTGACCGCGATCGTGCCGCGGTCGGAATTGATGCGTGGTGTGGTCCAAGCCTGGTTGTTTCTCGGTGTCATGGGTGCGCTCCTCGTGGCCACCTCCCTGGTGCTCGCCGACCGCCTGGGGAGGACTCTGCGAACTCCGGTCGAGGAGTTGGCCGCTGTCGCCCGGCGGATCGGAGCGGGGGACCTCGACATTCGAGCTGAGCGTCCCGGCATCCCTGAGCTGTCCGCGATCGCCGACGCGCTGAATCGCCTTGCACCTCAACTACGGAACCTGCTCGTGTCGGAGCGCGAGGCTATGGCCGACCTGTCACACCGTTTGAGAACCCCGCTGGCGGCCCTGCGCCTGCAATCCGAGTCGATCGCGGATCCCGCCGACCGCGCTGAGATGTCGGCACTCTTGGATCGGATGCAGTCGTCCGTGGATCGCCTGATCGAGGACGCGCGTGCCGTCGATGCCGAGGCCCGTTGTGACCTCGGTGCAGTGGCGGCCCGGCATGCCGAGTTCTGGTCTGTGCTGGCGGACGAGGAGCGTCGTACGTTCCATGTCGCAATCCCCGATCGGCCGATGGAGGTGGCCTTGCTCGAGGAAGATCTGGGGGATGCGATAGACGTGATCATCGGAAACGTGTTCGCCCACACGCCCAGAGGCACGGCGCTGAGCCTCACCGTGACCTCCGACGGCGCAGGGTTCCAGCTGGAGGTGGCAGACGAAGGCGCCGGCTTCGACGCCGATAGCGATCCTCTCCGGCGCGGCGAGAGCGGCGGCGGATCCACAGGGCTCGGTTTGGACATCGCCCGACGGATCGCAGAGCGTGTGGGTGGCACCCTGCGGATCGGGTCGTCGGCGGCCGGCGGGGCGAGCGTGGTCGTCGCTCTTCCCGCTCAATGACCGTGGGGCCAAGGCCGTGATGCCCCGAGAGCGTTGACACGAGGGGCCGTCTCGGCGCCCAGGCCGGTGCAACAAGAGAGGGCGGGCCCCGGGCCCGCCCTCTCCATCCGGCCGGCGTTCGACTCAGTCGACCTTGGACTCGACCCTGATCGAGCCGTCGTGGAACTCGGCCTCGAAGCGGGCTTCGCCGTCGTCGTCGGATTCGAACTCGATCTTGATCCGATCGGCGCGAGTTTCTTGTTCCTCGGTCTGCCAGCCGTCTGCGACCGACACCGACACCAGGCTCATCCGGCCATCCGCCCAGGCGATGGTGACGGTTGCAACGCCACCGACCGAGTGGGTCTCGGATCCGCTGCCGGCAGGGACGTCGTCGTCATCGTCGACGGTGGTCGAGGTGGAGTCGTCCATGGTGGTGGACGTCGTGTCGCCGACCGTCGAAGATGTGGTGTCCTCGAGGGCCGTCGTCGATGTGTTGTCGTCGATCGTGGTCGAGGTCGAGTCGTCGATCGTGCTCGATGTGGTGTCGCCGGCGGTGCTGGAAGTCGGTTCGTCGATGGTGGTCGAGGTCGAGTCGTCGATCGTGGTCGAGCTCGAGTCGCCGACGCTGGTGGGTGTTGAACCACCGACCTGGACTCGCTCGCGTATCCGGACCCTGACCTCGCCGTCTTCGAGCTCGGCGTCGAACTGAATCCGGCGGGTTCCCTTTCGGAAGTCGACCTCGACTTCACGTCCGGACGCGACCTCCACTTCGTGTTCCCACCCGGCGGCGGGTTCGACTGAGACGATTTCGAGTGCGGCGCCGACCTGGGCGACGGTCACCGTCCCGGCATCGGCGACCCCGATCACCGATCCGGATTCGACCGTTGCAGGCATCGCAGCCCAAGCTGCACCGGCAGCGAGAAGAAGGGCGGTGAACGCCCCGAGGATGAAGGTCAGTCGTTGTCGCATGTGTCCACTCCTTGAGCTTGGGTGAACACAGCATGCGGCCCGGCAGATCAGCCTGGCCTCAGGCAGTCGTCAATGAAACCTCAACGCCCCGACTCACGAAAGAGCATCTTCCAGCGTCGCCCACGGGAGACTGGCGCATTTGATCCGAACCGGGTATTTCTTCACGCCTTGGAGGGCTTCGAGGTCGCCGAGCACCGATCCGGGCTTGTCTTCATCGAACTCGATCTCGCCGTCCTCGGTGGCCAACATCGCCCTGAACTTGTGGCTCAGCTCGGCAACTTCGCTTCGGGACTTGCCCTTGATGGCCTCGCTCATCATCGACGCCGACGACTGGCTGATCGAACAACCCTGGCCCCGAACGGACACTTCGTCGATCTTCTCGCCGTCGAAATGGAGTTCGATCGTGACCTCATCTCCACAAAGCGGGTTCACGCCGTCGGCAGTCGCGTCCGGAGTGCCGAGCGCCGAGCGGTTACGGGGGTTCCTGTAGTGATCGAGGATCACCTCGCGGTAGAGCTCATCGAGTGACATGGGTCTTCATGGATGGTATCGGGTTGCCTGGCCTAGGTTGATCTCACGGCGAAAACACGGCTTGCACCTCATCGATCCCGGCGATGAGAGCGTCGACGTCCGCAGCGGTGTTGTACACGTAGAAGCTGGCGCGCGCCGTCGCAGGTACCCCCAACTCCCTCACGAGCGGTTTGGCGCAATGATGTCCCGCTCGCACGGCGACACCGGACTCGTCGAGAATCGTTGCGACGTCGTGGGGGTGGGCGTCGGAAACGGTGAACGAGATGACTCCGCCTCGCGTCGACAGGTCGGTTGGCCCGTAGGTGGTGACGCCGTCCATCTCGGCGAGCTTCGCCAGCGCATACCCGGTGAGCCAGCGATCATGCTCGAGGACCCGATCCATTCCCACCGTTTCGAGGTATTCGATTGCGGCCTCGAATCCGACGGCTTCGATGATGGCCGGAGTGCCCGCTTCGAAACGGTGTGGTATCGGCGCCCATGTCGACTCGTGGAGTCCGACGTCGGCGATCATCTCGCCGCCTCCCTCGAACGGCTCCATCTCTTCGAGTCGCTCCGGTCGGCCCCAGAGGGCGCCGATTCCGGTCGGGCCGAGCATCTTGTGGGCCGAAAACGCCAGGAAGTCGGCTCCGAGAGTCTCGACGTCGACGGGGGAGTGGGGTACGAGTTGTGCGCCGTCGACGACGGTGAGGGCGCCGACCGACCGTGCCATCTCGCAGATGGCAGAGACGGGTGGCATCGTGCCAAGCACGTTCGACATCCCCGTGAACGCAACGACCCGCACGCGTTCGTCGAGGACGGAGTCGAGGAAAGCCAGATCGAGTTGATGATCCGAGGTGAGCGGGATGTGGACCAGTTGCGCCCCGGTCCGCTTGGCCACCATCTGCCATGGGACGAGGTTTGCGTGGTGTTCCATCAACGTGACCACGATGCGGTCACCAGGAGCGAGATGGGGGATCCCCCATCCGAAGGCAACCTGGTTGAGGCCGGTGGTCGCCCCGCGGTTGAGCACGACGTCCTCGGACCGGGCGTTGATGAACCGGGCGACCGCCACCCGTGCCGACTCGAATGCTTCGGTCGAGGCCACGGACAAGCGGTAGGCGCCCCGATGTACGTTGGCGTAGATCGTCCGCGCCATCGAATCCATCGCCTCGAGCACCACCGACGGCTTCTGGCTCGAGGCCGCCGAATCCAGGAAGTGGGCGGCCGCAGGCTGCTGAAGGATCGGGAAGTCGGCGCGCAGGTGGGAGAGGTCGGTCATTCAGGCAGACTGCCGGAACGAGTCATACCCTTGTTCCTCCAGCCGGGCTGCCAGCTCCTCCCCGCCGGAGAGCAGAACGCGGCCATCCATGAAGATGTGGACGTGATCTGGTGTGATGTAGTCGAGCAGCCGCTGGTAGTGGGTGATGATCAGGAATCCCCGTTCCGCCGACGTGAGACGATTGACGCCCTCGGCCACCGTCCGCAACGCATCGATGTCGAGCCCGGAATCGGTCTCGTCCATCACAGCCAGAATCGGCTCGAGGACCGCCATCTGGAGCACCTCATTGCGCTTGCGCTCCCCACCGGAGAATCCCTCGTTCAGGTATCGATCGGCGAAGCTCGACTCTATGGCCAGATCCTTCATGGCCTCCATCACCTTCAGGCGAAGCTCGAGAACCGTGAGGTCGATTCCGGTGCGGTTCGACAGGGCTTGGCGGAGGAACTGGATCACGGAGATGCCGGGGATCTCTTCGGGATATTGGAAGGCGAGGAACATGCCCCTCTGCGCCCGCTCGGTGGCGCTGACCTCGGTCACATCGTCGCCTTCGAAGAGGATCTGGCCTTCGGTGACGCTGTACGAAGGATGGCCCATCAGAACGCTGGCAAGGGTCGACTTCCCCGAGCCGTTCGGTCCCATCAGTGCATGAATCTCACCGCGATCGACGGTGAGATCGACTCCCTTGAGGATTTCGACGTCGCCGGCGGATGCGTGGAGGTTCTTGATTTGGAGAAGAGGTGTGTCGCTCACCGGGCCAGGGTAGTTTTCACTACGGCGATAGTGAAAAAGGGTGGTTCCAGGCGCGACACTCATTGGTAGGGTTCCGCACCATGGCAGCCAGTGCATCGACCGAGCGGGTGATGGCCGCTGCCCGCGAGCTCGGCTTGGAACTCGACATTCACCATTTCCCCGATGGAACCAAGACTGCGGTGGACGCCGCCAAGGCCATCGGATGCGACGTTGCTGCGATCGTCAAGTCGCTCGTGTTCACGATCGACGGTGAACCGGTTCTGGCGCTCGTACCGGGTGATCGTCGTCTCGACACCGACGCCCTCGCGGAGATCGCAGGTGGTGGCGTGGTAGATCGGGCCCCGCTCGACATGGTTCGCACGACCACGGGGTACGTGGCGGGTGGAACCCCGCCGTTCGGCCACGCGACTCCCATTCGTGTCTTCGCAGACGACCAACTGCGTAGGGAGACCATCGTGTGGGCGGCAGGCGGAACACCCAACACGGTGTTTCCGATCGCAGTCGAAGAACTCGAGCGCGTCACCGATGCCGAGTGGGGCAGGCTCAGCTGAGGCCGGTGGCCCCGATGGCGATCCAGGTGCGTTCGAGGCTTTCGATATCGGTCACATCGAGCAGTTGGATGTAGAGACGGTCGACCCCGACCTCTTCCAGGTCGGCGAGTGTCGCCGCAAGCCGATCGGGCGTTCCAAAGGGAACTCCCCGCTCCGAGAAACGATTCTCGAGCTCGATCACCGTCAGCTCGCGTTCCGCCGCCGCCCTGGCCATCAGATCCCGATATCCGGACTCATCCGGGGCGACGAAGAGCTGACCCATCATCGAGACGCGGATCGACGCCGGGTCACGTCCTGACTTCTGGGCCGACTCCCGCATGACGGAGATCCTGGGACCTGCCTGCTCGGGCGTCGATATGAACGTGTTGTACTCGTGGGCGTGAGATCCCGCCAAGGTCGGCGTCCGGGTGGGGCCGGACCCTCCGACGATGATGCGGACGTCCTCAGGCTTGGGCCGTACGTCGGCGTCGAGGAGGTAGTGATCCCCGCTGAACGTGGACCGGCCCTCGCCGAAGGACGCCTCGAGGTAGGCGAGCGCCTCGACCAACCGGTCGAAGCGTTCCCTTCGCTCCGGGAATGGGAGTCCGAATGCAGTGTGTTCGAGCTCGTTCCAGCCGGTCCCGACGCCGAGATCGAAGCGGCCGCCGGACATCTGGTCGATGGACGCCGCCATCTTGGCGATCGTGGCTGGATGACGAAAGGTGATCGGCGTCACCAGCACGCACAGCCGGATCGTGTCGGTTTCGCGCGCCAGACCGGCGAGCGTTGCGAACGCGTCGGTAGCGTCGAGAGGATTGTCGTGGTCCCAGTAGTAGTGGTCG
Source organism: uncultured bacterium (assembly GCA_963785075.1). Taxonomy (GTDB): domain Bacteria; phylum Actinomycetota; class Acidimicrobiia; order Spongiisociales; family ZC4RG35; genus JAOUGY01. The sequence goes on along the minus strand of CAWATW010000006.1, from coordinate 323,616 downwards.
GAGCGGGCGAAGCTCACCAGTCCGTGGTGTTCGCACCACCGAGCGGCGGTGAGAAGGTCGTCGTATGTGCCGCCGAGCTGCGGCTCGGTCATCAGTGAGAACTCCATTTGCCGAGCGTAGGCGTCGGGATGGATTCGTTGAACGCGAATGAGCGGCCGCATCGTGCGGCCGCTCATCGATCGTTCCGGAAGGTGACGTCAGACCGTGGCGACAGCCTTCTGTACGCCCGGGATCACGAGATCGTCCTCATGCATCTCCGCCATCGCCATTGCGGCGTAGTAGGTGGCGATGAAGTTGAGGATGAAGTGGAACCACACCCGGTATGACGATCCCCAGGCTCCGGTGGCGAAGCCGAACAGTGTCGAGATGCCCAACGGAAGCCCGACAGCGAAGGTGGTGATCGTCAGCAGGACGTGCTCGGCGAGATGGAAGCCCTGAGCGGCGACGGCCTTGGCGAGATGCGGATAGCGTGAGGGAGGACGCTTGTGGACCCGGCACACCCAATGCATGGCAAGCAGCGCTCCGAAGAAGATCCCGTTGCCGAGGAGATGCAGCAGTTCGTTGCCGGTGACGATTCGATCCCCGACCACCAGCATGTCGCGCCCGAGCACCGCCCATGGGGTGAGCCACGGCGCTTCGCCCGGGTGCAAGAACCAATACCCGGTCTGTGCGAGGTGTTCGATGAGATGTACGACCTGGAAGACCAGGCCGGCAACTGCCGCGTATTGCGCCCACCGTACGACTTTGTCGCTGCCGTCCGTCGAGAGAACGATCGGTGCACGATCTGTCACTGCCATGTTCGATTCCTCCCCAGTACGGGGCCGCCCGCCCCGGCGACCCACTCCCCGTCCCTGGCTGGGACAACCGACATCTTAATCGTCGGATATCGGACAGAGAAGGACGAATTGCCGTAAATACGACAATTCTTCGCCCGGCAATTCGAGAGATGTTGGCGAAGCGCCGAAGCGGTGCGACACTGCTCTCGATGCTCCGCAAGATCCTTCTCTTGGCCGCGTTCGCCGGCCTTTTTGGTGCGCTACCGGCGGCGGCAACCGATCTCCCGATCGGCGGGAACTACGTCGACGACGACGGCTCCGTGCACGAAGGTGCGATCGAGGCGATCACGAATGCAGGTATCAGCTCGGGTTGCGACGACACGTATCCGCTGTTCTGTGCAGAAGACGCGGTGACGCGAGGTCAGATGGCGGCGTTCCTACGCCGGGCGTTCGCCATCCCGGCAGGCGGCGACGGCCCATTCGTCGACGACGACTCGAGCATCTTCGAGGCGGACATCGCCGCCGTGGCGGCTGCAGGGGTGACGGTGGGATGCAATCCACCGGCGAACGATCAGTTCTGTCCCGACGCTCCCGTCACCCGCGGTCAGATGGCGTCATTCCTCTCCAGGGTTCTCGGCCTCGACGAGCGATATCCGGAGCCGTCGTCTTCGTTCGACGACATGATCGGCTCGGTGTTCGCAACCGACGTCGCACGCGTGGCCGATGCCAGGCTCACCTTGGGCTGCAATCCACCCGCCAACACCGAGTTCTGCCCGGACCGGGCCGTCACCCGCGCCGAGATGGCCACGTTCCTCACACGGGCGCTCGGGCTCGAGCTCCTCGTTCCCGAGCCTCGCCCACCTGTCGAGCGTCTTGCGTCGTTCACCACGTATCACAAGTGCTGTGAGCCGCGTGTGACCAACATCCAAGTGATGGCCCGCGCAATCGATGGCGCCGTCGTCTACCCGGGGTTCACGTTCTCCCTCAACGACCATCTCGGACCCCGGACCGCATCAAAGGGGTACGTGCCGGCTCCGATCCTCCTCAATGGAGAAGGGTATTGCTGTGATCACCCCCTGAACATCGGCGGCGGAACCTCCCAGTTCGGAACGACGATCTACAACTCGATCTTCAGGAGTGGATACGAGATCGTCAGTCACAAGCCGCACAGCCGATACATCGATCGCTATCCCTTGGGGATCGAGGCGACGCTCGGCTATCCGAGCCCCGACGTGGTGTTCACGAACGACACGCTGACCCCCGTGACCATTCGCACCTCGTACACGTCGACCTCGATCACCGTGACCCTCTATGGCAACGACATGGGTCGCGACGTGAGCTGGTCGGTGTCGCCCAGCAGCGGAATCACATACAACTCCGGGGGTTACGTGCGGGTGACGCGGACAATCGTGGAGGACGATGGCGAGACGAGGACCGAGACCTGGGGATGGACGTACCAGGGGTCGTGAGAGCCCGGCAGCGGCAGGGGACACGGTGACCTGCGAAAGCACCGGTCGGTGTCACCAGCCTTGGCTTGCCTCGAGGAACAGCTCGGTCTGATGGATCGCCCCGTCGATGTCGACGCCGGTCTGGAGGTACACCCTCTCCACACCCAGGTTCGCCAGTCGGGCGAGCCCCTCGTGAACCCGTCCGATCGGGCCGTGGGGCACGCCGAGCTTCTCATAGCGATCGGAGAGCTCGTCCGGGTCCCGGTTGTAGCGGGAGGCAAGAGCATCGAGCGCCAACTTGGCCTCGGACGTGTCCGCCCCGATGAGCGCCGGGAACGCAGTCGAGAGGAAGAGCTCGCCGCGGCGGCCTGAGTCGATCCGGGCCAAGCGGGCGCGATCGATACGTTCCGACCACGAGGCCTCCGCGGGAAAGATGTTGAACTCGTCGGCGAACCGGCCGGCCAGATCCGGCGTCCTCACCGCGCCACCCCCGCCGACGACGATGGCGAGGTTCTCAGGTGCGGGTTGCGGATCGAACGCCTCGAGTCGGTAATGGGTCCCTGAGAAGCCCGACCCCGACCCATCGATCCCGGCTCGCAGGTACGAGAGCGTTTCCTCCAGCCGGTCGAATCGCTCCTTCATCGGATACAGCTCGAAGCCGAAGGCGTCGTGTTCCTCCTGCATCCAGCCAGTTCCGATGCCGAGTGAGAAACGTCCGCCCGACATGCGATCGAGCGTGACGGCTGCCTTGAGATGGGTGGCGGGGTGTCGAAAGGTCAGCGGACTGACGAGCGTGCAGAAGCGCAGAGTCGATGTCTCCCGGGCGATGCCGCCGAGCAGCACCAGCTGGTCGAGGGCCGGTGAGTCGAGGGCGGGCCCGGACAGATAGTGATCGGCGACCGCCAGACAGGCGACTTCGTTGTTCTCGCACCACTGCGCCAGCCGCAGAGTGTCCTCGTAGTTGGTCATGGTCTGGACTGCGATCTGCATGGCGTCGACCTTAGTGCAACCAATCGGTTGCATCCGGGTCGGGGGTGCCTTCGTTGCACACGATTGTGGGAGTCGATGGTCGAGTGCGCGCCTGCTCGTGGACGGCTACCAGCCGCGAGCTCGCCACTCTTCGAGGTGAGGGCGTTCCTGGCCGAGGGTGGTGGATGCCCCGTGTCCCGGGTGCACGACCGTGGAGTCGGGATGGACCATGAGCTGGGTCTCGATCGAGTCCATGATCTGTCCGAAGCTCGAATAATCCCATCTGGTGGCACCCGGCCCGCCCGGAAAGAGAGTGTCTCCGGAGAAGACGAACGGTTCGACCACGAACGACACGGAACCGGGTGTGTGTCCGGGGGTGTGTACAACGTGGATCGCGATCGACCCCACCCCGATCTCCTGACCGTGTTCCAGCAGCTCGTCGGGGCGGCGATCGGCGATGTCGATGTCGGCGCGGTGCATCGACCAAGGGACACCGAGTTCGCTCTTCACCGCATCCACGGCGACGAGGTGATCGAAGTGCCCGTGGGTGGTCAGGATCCGTTCGACGTGAAGGCCCGCGACCGTGTCGAGGATGGTCTCCGCCTCGTTGGCGGCATCGACGATCACGGCCCGGTTGGTCTGTGCGCAGGCGACGACATAGGCATTGTTGTCCCACTCGCCCACCGGGAGCTTGGCGACCCGAACGTTTTCGTCCTCGTGAACCCAAGTCATCTGCCGTCACCAGCCTCGGTGGCGGTCACTGCCTCCATGGTGAGAAGCCGTCGGGCGTGGGCGGCGAAGTCGAACGACGGGTCGAGCAGGGCCTGCATCGTGTAGCCCATCAATGCGGCAAGGAGTGCCTCGACGCGGGCCGTCACCTCTTCGATGGGAAGGTCCGGCCGGTCGTTGCGCAGCGCGGCCGCGAATCTCGCGGTGCGATCCTCGTGGTGCCGTGCAATGCGTTTGGCGATGGCGGCGTCGGTGAGGCTCCCGGTCAAGGCGACGACCAGGTAGATGCGTGCCATCGTGGGGTCGTCGTCGACGAAACGGATGTAGGCCTCGACCAGATCTCTGGTGTGGTCCTCGCCGGTGCCTTCGGGGTCGGGGTCGACGGCGGTTATCGCCTCGCGCATCACGGCGAGGACAGCACGTTCCTTGGACTCGAACAGGTTGTAGAAGCTTCCTGCCCTCACCCCGGCCGTGTCACAGATCGCCTTCACGGTCGTGCCGTCGAGCCCACGCTCGGCAAGAAGCGACCGAGTGGCATCGAGGATGCGCTGACGAGTGACGAGGCCGGCTCGGTTCCGCATCCACGGAACGCTAGCTGCTCCCTTTGGACCAATGACCCCTTTCTTGAATCAAAACTCAAATTAGAGTGTTCACTCAAGAAGTGTTTGCGTCAGCTTGCCCGAACGACCGAGGAGCATTTCATGAGCCACTACCGATCCAATCTCCGAGATCTCGAGTTCAACCTGTTCGAGGTCCATCGCGTCCAGGAGCTGCTGGGAAAAGGCGCATGGGCCGAGTTCGACGAGGAGACCGCTCGTGACGTCCTACGGGAACTCGACCGGCTTGCAGCCGATGAGTGGGCAGCCTCGTTCGTCGATGCCGACCGCACGCCCTTGAAACTGGAGAACGGCGAGGTCACGCTCCCCGAGTCTCTCAAGGACTCGCTCCGAGCTCTCGCCGAAGGAGGCTGGAACCGCTTCGGGCTGTCCACGGAGATGGGAGGAATGGAGGTCCCTCCGTCCCTTTACTGGGCCGGACAAGAGTTGCTGTTGGGCGGGAATGCCACGGCAGTCTTCTACGCCGGTGGAGCCCTCTTCGCCCGGGTGATGTTCGAAGAAGGCACCGAGGCTCAGAAGGAGCTCGCCAGGCTCATGGTCGACAAAGGCTGGGGCGGCACCATGGTGCTCACGGAACCCGATGCCGGCTCGGACGTCGGCGTCGGGACCTCCAAGGCCCGCCATGTCGAAGGCGACACCTACCACATCGAAGGTGTCAAACGATTCATCACCTCTGGCGAACACGACGCATCCGAGAACATCATCCACCTGGTACTCGCTCGCCCAGAGGGCGCCGGACCCGGCACCAAAGGCCTCTCGATGTTCATCGTGCCGAAGTTCCTGGTCGACGAGGACGGGAACCTCGGCGAACGCAACGGAGTCGTGGCAACGAACATCGAGAAGAAGATGGGGCTGAAGGGCTCCACGACATGTGAGCTGACCTTCGGCGCGGAGCGGCCGGCGGTCGGGTATCTCGTGGGTGGGGTGCACGACGGAATCCGTCAGATGTTCCGGGTCATCGAGCACGCTCGGATGACGATCGGAACGAAGTCGGCAGCGACGCTCTCCACCGGCTACCTGAACTCACTCGACTATGCCAAGGAGCGGATCCAAGGCGCCGACCTCACACGTGCGACCGACAAGACCGCACCGCGGGTTGCCATCATCTCCCATCCAGACGTCCGCCGGATGCTCATGCTCCAGAAGGCCTACGCCGAAGGACTCAGGGCGCTCTGGATGGAGGCGGCGCGCTACCAGGATCTGGTTGCAGCCGGCGTGGACACCGAGACGGCCGAAAAACGATCCGACCTGCTGCTCCCGCTGGTCAAGGGTTACTCGTCGGAGAAGGCATACGAGCTGCTGGCGACCTCTCTTCAAGTGTTCGGAGGTTCAGGGTTCACCCAGGACTACCCGATCGAGCAGTACATCCGTGACGCCAAGATCGACACGTTGTACGAGGGCACGACCGGGATCCAGGCGATGGATCTGTTCTTCCGGAAGATCGCCCGTGATCAGGGCCAGACCGTCGCAGGCCTTGCCGCCGAGATCGGGGCGTTCGTGAAGGCGACTGCCGACGACGACCCGATCGCCGGCGAGCGAGAAGTGCTCGCCGGCCTTCTCGACGACACCCAGGCACACCTTGGTGCGATGGTGGGCTACCTCATGGGTTCGGTGGGCGGTCAACCCACCGAGATCTACAAGGTGGGTTTGCATGCCAACGCGTTGCTCGAATCGATTTCGGAGTTGACGATTTCGTATCTGATGCTCAGACAGGCTGAGATCGCCGCACCAAAGGCGGACGAAGATCCGTTCTATCGAGGCAAGGTCGAGGCAGCACGATTCCTGATCAAGGACGTCGCGCCCAAGATCGCCGGACGTCGGGCCGCGGTCGAAGCCGAAGACGGCGCCCTCATGGAGCTGCCCGTCGAAGCCTTCTGATTACAGACGGACTGTGCTCTTGCAGGCGGACTTCCGCTCCGTGCAGTCGTCCACCTGGATCATGTGGGTGAGCTGCTTGAACGTTGAACGTTGCCCGTAGAACGTAGAACGTAGAAGGGGGCCGGCAGCAACCGACCAGACCGTCGGTAAGATCGGGTGCGCCACCCGTCGAGGAGTCCTCAGAGATGAATTTCGCCTTCAGCGAGGAGCAGGAAGAGCTCCGGAAGTATGCCCGCCAGTGGTTGACCGAGCGGGCGCCCTCGAAGACGGTGCGTGATCTCATGGAGACGGACGAAGGGTTCGATCGAGGTCATTGGTCTGAGATCGCCGAGATGGGGTGGCAGGGAATGGCCATCCCCGAGGAATACGGCGGCGCCGGTTTCGGTTTCCTCGAGTTGGCGGTCCTTCTGGAGGAACAGGGCGCTGCGCTGCTGCCGGCGCCGTTCTTCTCCACCGTCGTGCTGGCGGCGAATGCGCTGCTGGCTGCCGGAAGCGACGAGCAGAAGAAGGAATGGCTGCCGAAGATCGCAGCCGGCGAGACGGTTGCCACGCTCGCAACCACCGAGCGAAACGGCCGCTGGGACGAGACAGGGGTCGAGACGACCGCAACGGCCAAAGACTCCGGATGGTCCCTCAATGGCACGAAGAGCTACGTACTCGACGGGCACACGGCGGACCTGGTCATCGTGGCGGCCCGCAGCGTGGCCGGGGTCTCGCTCTTCCTCGTACCGGGTGATGCCGCGGGCGTGTCGAGACTGGCACTCAACACGATGGATGCCACCCGCAAGCAGGCTGCCATCGAGCTCACCGACGTGACGCTCCCTCCGGAAGCTCTGTTGGGGACCGACGGCGGAGGCTGGCCGATCATCGAGTCGGTCATGGAGATCGCAGCGGTGGCCCTCGCCGTGGAACAGGTCGGTGGCGCACAGCGGTGCCTGGACATGGCCGTCGAATACGCGAAGGATCGTCGCCAGTTCGGTCGCCCGATCGGGTCGTTCCAGGCGATCAAGCACATGTGCGCCGACCTGCTGGTTCATGTGGAGTCGGCCAAGGCGGCGGCCCACTACGCGGCATGGGCAGTCAGCGAATCCAACGACGAGGTGAAGATGGTGGCGCCGCTCGTGAAATCGTATTGCTCGGAGGCCTTCTACCGCTGCGCGTCGGACAACATCCAGATCCACGGCGGAATCGGGTTCACCTGGGAGCACGACGCCCATCTGTATTTCAAGAGGGCAAAGAGCTCAGAGTTGCTCTTTGGCAGCCCGAGCGAGCACCGAAAGGTCCTCGCGGGTCGACTCGGGCTGTGACGTCGGGTCGATCCCGGAAGTCCTTTGCCCGGCGCTGCATGGTCGGGCGCCGCGGGCTCGCACCGAGTTGCTGGTCCTGACCCGTACCTAGGCTCTGTTCACATGGCTCCCATCACGCTCGTCATGCTGGCGGCGGTGCTGCTGGCGGTGTTTCTCGTGGTCGTCGCGGCACTGGTGTGGCAAGAGGGAAAGAAGAAGGCCTACGACGAAGGGCCCGTCTACGTCGTGGACGATGCCGTGGACTACATCGACGCCAGGCTCGAAGGCTCCGCACTCCGGACGAGCGACGTCAAACGGATCATCGAATACGAGGTCTTCTATTTGCAGGGCCTGGCGCAGGCACGGCGTCGCAACCCGGTGGACGTGATCGCAGGCGGGAGCGACGCCGCCGTGGAGTACATCCAGGCCCAGATCGCCGACACCCATGGGGTGTCCTACCCTTTGGAGGACATACGTGCAGTGCTGGCTCACGAGGCCGCCTATCTCGCATCGATAGGCGCGGTCGGTGAGCCCGTGATAGAAGAGAACCGCGGAGGTTGAGGAATGATCGTTCGTTGTGGAGCGTGTCGAAGCCAGTTCGACGTGCCCGGTCCCGGCAGGTTCTCCTGCCCGGCATGCGGATCGGTCAACAATGTCTCGGCAGCGCCCGGAGGTGGACCACCGCCCCCGGGGATGGGTGCCCCCGCGGGCATGCCAGGGGCGCCGCCCGTGCCACCGCCGCCACCACGTCCGGATCCACCGTCGCCGCGCATCTCGTGCCCCGAGTGCGATTTCAGCTTCATCGTTGGCCGGATCGAGACGGCTACGTGTCCGAACTGTGGCAACGATGTGAGCACCGGCTACACCGATCCCGAATCGCCGACCTGATGGGACGCCTCAGACGCTTCGAGCAACATCGCTACGTCGGAGCCCGCGACACGATGGTCGTGTACGACACAGACGACGCCGATCAGGGGGCAGAGCTCGCCCGTCGAGTCGAAGAGGACGGGCTGTATCAGAACAACCTGCTCCAGACCTTCGGCCCCGACGAGGTTCCCGAGGCCCGCAATCGGGGATTCCACCCTCCACGACACTGAATCAACGAACGGCATCCACGATTGCGTCCACCACCGGTTGTGTGCGCATGAGGAAGAAGTGGTCGGTGTCGATCATCCGCAGCCGGCCACCGATCGTTGCGGCAACGTCGCCGATCACAGCGGCGTCCACCACGTGATCGCGAGTGCCGACCAGGAACGTTGCACGCCGACCGTCGAGCGACCGGAATTCACCGGGATCCGCGATCGGCGGAGCAACGCCCACGTAGGCGTGGTCTCGGCGATACTCGACGAGATAGCGGAGCGAGACGAGCGCACCGAACGACCATCCGGCGATCACGACGTCCACCGCCGAGCTCTCGGCCTGCAGTACCGCAGCCTCCACGTCGAGTACTTCGGCCCTCCCGTCGTCGTGGACTCCTTCCGACTCGCCGACTCCTCGAAAGTCGAACCGAAGCACACCCAGTCCTCGGTCTGTCAGGGCGTCGGCCACCCCGTTCATGAGTGGCGCAAACATCGACCCTCCGTACAACGGATGGGGGTGACACCACACGACAATCGTCGACGGTCGATCGGCGCCTTGGATGCGACCATCAAGCCGTACCCCGTCGACCGTGGTCAGGCTCAGACGGCGGATGAGGTTGTCGTTCGTTGCACCCTCGGACACCGGCCCTATCGTATCTGCGGGTGGCCGGCCGGGAACACACGATCGAACGAGCGCACGAAGGGGGACACCGGATGAGCCCGCGGTTGGTGGTGCTCGTAACGTCGAACGCACGGCGGGGCGCCGAGGTGTTCGGGAGTCAACTGACCGACGGCCTCGCCGAGCGTGGCTGGCAGGTTGAGCTATGGGCGCTCGGCCCGGCGCCGAGTGGAGGGGCAACCATCAATGCCGAGGTGCTCTCGTCGTCCGTGTCTGGCCTGAACCGGAGCTTGGTTTCGACTCTCCGCTCACGCTTGATCGCCGAACGCTCCGACGTGGTGATCGCCAACGGCGGTGCAACCCTCCGCTACGCGGTGGCCGCCACGACCGCCATGCGACGGTCGCCCTACCTGGTGTACGGGTCCATCGGCGAGCCGATGTATTGGGTGCGAAGTCGCCTCCATCTCCTCTTGCTCCGAGCCCAACTGAAACGCTGCGATGCCGTGTTCGCCGTCTCCGATGCCACACGCCGCCAACTCGTCGACAAGGTCGGAGTGCCGGGAGATCGGGTGGAGGTCGCCTCGACCGGAGTGTCACCGCGCTGGGCGAGCGTGGCGACCGACCCTGTGGCCCCGCCTTTCCGAGCAGTGTGGGTCGGAAGTCTGACAGCCGAGAAGGACCCGCTCATGGCGCGGGCGGCGTTTGCGGCCGCCCGGCTCGCCCGCGATGCAGAGTTGCGATTCGTCGGAGACGGGCCACTTCGTTCTGCCGTCGACGATGGGCCGCCACCGGGCGTCTCGTCGGTCGGCTCGGTCGAAGACATCGCTCCCCACCTCCAGTGGGCGAAATGTCTGGTCTTGTCGTCGCGCACGGAGGGCCTACCGGGAGTGGTGTTGGAGGCCCTTGCAGCAGGGCTGCCGGTGGTGGCGACCGATGTGGGTGGCGTGTCCGACGTCGTGATCGACAACGAGACCGGGCTCCTGGTGAAACCCGGCGACATCGAGGCGATGGCGAGCGCGCTCGAGAGACTCGACGGCGACCCGGTGATGCGCGCACGGATGGGAGATGCAGGACGCAAGCTAGTCGGTGAGCGATACCTGTTCGAGCACAGCTTCGACCGATACGATGACCTCCTTCGTCGGCGGTTGGGCGAGAGGTCCAGATGAGCCCGCCCGTGATCGCCCACCTCACAACCGTCGATCTGAGCCTGCGGTATCTGCTGATGCCGCAGCTCACTCGACCTATCGAGCTTGGGTTCGAGTCGGCCGGCATCTCCGCCCCCGGTCCATGGGTGCCCGAGCTCGAGGCGGCCGGCATCCGTCACATCGCGCTGGACGACTCGACCCGCGGCATGGATCTGGCGGCGGATCTGCGGGCTGCGTTCCATCTCTGGAAGCTGCTGCGACGGCTGCGGCCCACCGTGCTCCACACCCACAACCCGAAACCGGGGATCTACGGGAGGGTGGTCGGCCGCCTCGCAGGTGTCCCGATCGTCGTCAACACCGTTCATGGTCTCTACGCAACCACCGATGACCGGCTCCTCAAGCGATGGGTCGTCTACGCGCTGGAGTGGCTGGCAGCTCGATTCTCGGATGCCGAGTTGTGCCAGTCGATCGAGGACTTCCGGCTGCTGCGACTGTTGCACCTTGCGCCGGTCGACAAGCTCCGTCATCTCGGCAATGGAATCGACCTGGAGCGGTTCAGATCAGACGCCGGGGTCCGTCGCGCCGTTCGTGAGGAACTCGGCGTCGACGACGACACGGTTGTCGTGGGCATCGTCGGCCGCCTCGTCGCCGAGAAGGGATACCCCGAATTGCTCACAGCGTTCGCTCGCCTGGACCAGCGGTTCAAGCTCGTGTGCGTGGGCCCCGCCGACCCGGAGAAAGCCGATGGTCTGTCCGAGGCCGAGATCCAGGCTGCGACCAAGCGTGGCGTGGTGTTCCTCGGAATGAGAACCGATGTCGATCGTCTCTACAACGGCATGGATGTGTTCGTGCTGCCGAGCCATCGGGAGGGGTTCCCTCGATCGGCGATGGAAGCGGCCGCCACCGGAGTTCCGGTGATTGCGACCGACATCCGTGGCTGCCGCGAGGTCATCGACGATGGTGTCAGTGGCCGGCTGGTTCCCGTCCGCTCACCAGACGCGATCGAGGCCGCGATTCGAGAAGTAGGTGGAAACCCGGATACCCGGCGGATGATGGGAGCGGCAGGTGTCGCAAAGGCACGCCAGGAGTTCGATGAGCGGAGGGTCGTGCGCCGTGTGCTCGGGACGTACGCCGATGTGGCCTCGCGCAAGGGCTTGAGCGACGTTGGAGCGATGCTGCGAGCGCCGACCGGCGGCGAGTCGATCCGGCCGGCGGTACCCGCCGACGCGCGTTTCTGCGCGCGCCTGCACCGCACCGCAATCCACACGGGATTCCTGAGCTCGTTGGGCGACGGCTTCCTCACCGTCCTGTATCGGGCCCTGATCGCCGACCCCGACGCCGTGGTCCTCGTGGCCGAGGACGAGTCGGGGCCGATCGGATTCGTGACCGGGATCGTGGACACAGGAGCCTTCTATCGGCGTTTCGTCAAGCGGTCCGCCCTCGAGGCCGGCATACGTGCGGCACCGCGTCTGATTCGCCCCTCGGCGTTGCGCAAGGTGGTCGAGACCGCCCGGTACGGCGGAGAAGACCATGTAGGTGTCGAGGCAGAGCTGCTCTCGATGGCGCTGATTCCCGAGAGAAGAGGGCGAGGTATTGCGGCCCGCATGCAGGATCAACTGCTGTCGACGCTCACCTCAATGGGCGTGCCGGCGGTGCGGGTCGTGGTCGGATCCGAGAACCACACGGCAATCGCCTCGTATCGCCGGGCCGGTTTCGATCCGGCACGGACGATCGAGGTCCACGAAGGCGAGAGCTCGGAGGTGCTGGTGTGGCGGCCCTGACGGTCTTTGCGATCGCGACAGTGGTGTCGTATCTGGCAGCGGCATTCGCCGGTGCCGTCGGTCCGCGTCTCGGATTGGTGGATCTCCCCGACGGCGACCTGAAGACTCACAGCAGACCGATCCCACCTCTGGGTGGCATGGGCGTGGTCTCCGGGTTCCTGGTGGGAGCCGCTGCCGCCGGCACTCTCAGCACCTCGACGGTGGTGGCTGTTCTGCTGGCGGCGGGCCTGGGCCTCGCCGATGATCGTCTGGACCTGTCGCCGAAGGTGCGGTTGGTCGTGGAATCCCTCATCGGCGTCATCCTGGTGGCCGGGCCTCTCCTCGGGGGAACCATTGGCGCGGTCGAGGCGGTGATCGGTGCAGGGGCCACGGTTGTGCTGATCAACGCGGTCAACCTGTTCGACGGTCTCGATGGGCTCGTAACCAGTTCGGCGGCTGCCGGACTTCTCGGGATCATCATGTTCCCCAGCTTCACCTCCGACGCCCGGCTCCTCGTACTCGTGGGTGCGGGAGCCCTCATCGGATTCCTCCCGCACAATTGGAATCCTGCTCGGATGTTCCTCGGCGACAACGGCAGCTACACCGTTGGGACCATCCTCACGGCCGTGATCGTGGAACTGGGAGTGTCAGGCACCGGACCCGTCGACATGATCGCCGGGGCGGCGTGTGCGACCGTCTTCCTCGTCGACCTGGGGTCGACACTCCTCCGCCGACGAAAGGCTGGAGTTCCACTCTTCGCCGGTGATCGATCCCACACGTACGACAGGCTCCACGACGTCGGGTGGAGCGTCCGACGGATCGCCGCGTCATTCGCCCTCGTGAACGCCGTGGCCGCCGTCCTGGTCGTCGTAGTCGCCGGATGGAGCATCGCGGCGGGCGCTGCGCTTGCGGTGGTGCTCGTCCTGGCCGGGACCGCCTACGCGTCCGTCGCCGGCGACACCAGGTATGACCGGGCGGGATGAAGCGTCCGGAACGTCGGGAAAGGACACCTGGTGTTGTCGCAGGCTGTCACAGCAATTCGAGATCGCCGGTGCTCAGGTCCCAGCTCGCCGGGTCGAAGACGTCGAGGTCGAGTTCGGTGAGGGGGAGCGCCACCTGCGTGAGGGCCGTCAACCCCGGGATCGGAGCGAACGCCGATGTCAGCGCGGCCGTGCGTTCGGGGCTGTGGTCCGAGAACCACGCCACGAGGTAGTGGGCGTCGGTGGCGTGTGCCGCAGCCCGGAAGGCGGCCCTCGTGACCGACCCGACCAGATCGGACACGACCACTTCGCTGCGACCGTTGCGGACGTTGGGCCGAAGCATGACCGCACCGCCCGCGTGGCGGACCATGCGGTAGCCGGCGGTCGGATGGTCGACGAACCGCCACTTCCGGTAGGCCGCATCGCGGGTGGTGCGTAGCCCGCGCGGCGGCCGGTCCGGGGTGTCGATCGGCTGAGGATCGACACCTCCCGGCACGAACGACGACCGGTCGACCTGCGTGTCCGTGGCTTTGACACGCCAAGGACGTTTCGGTCGGACCAGGGCACCGATCGGCTGCACGTCTTTCCACCCCATCGACCGGTAGCCGGCGCCTGAATCGGCATTGGGTGTGTTGAACACGAGATCGACTCCGTCCGCTCTGGCCTCTTCCAATGCAGACGTGGTCAGATTGCGAAAGATCCCCATGCGGCGGAAGTCCGGGTGGGTGGCGGTGTCGACGGGCCGCACACAGCGCACGGTGTGCCCTTCCGGAGTCGCCAAGTTCCATCGCATGAACGCTCTGAGTCCGGCGATGGTCCCCCCGGCGTCGGCAACCAGGATGATCGATCGCCCGAAGGGGTTGTCGAAATGCTTCCACGAGAAGAGCTCGCTGTTGCGTCGGTTGACCTCGGACTCGCCCAGTGAGAGTCGCATCACTTCGAGCACCTCGTCGAGATCATCTTCGACCATCGGTCGGATGCCGTAACGCTCGGTCATCGGGTGATCTCCTCATAGATCCGTTCGTACGACTCCACCATGGTGGCGGCGCCGTAGAGCTCCTCCACGAGCGCACAGCCCGCCGCCCCGAGTTCCGATCGAGCGTCGCTCTCGATCATCTCGGCGAGGGCGTTCGCCAATGCCGGTGGGTCCTTCGGTGGCACCAGCCGGCCCGTCCTGCCGTCGATCACCACAGACGGCACGCCGCCAACCGAGGTTGCCACCACCGGGCGGGAGAGGGCCAGCGCCTCCAGCACCACGAGCGGCAGGCCCTCGACATCGCTCGGGTTCACAAACACGTCGGCAGCAGCGATGAAGCTCCGCGCATCGTCCCGACGTCCCATGAACCTGACGAGTTCGCCAACTCCCGCCGCCGCTGCCGACGCTCTCACTCGTTCGAGATCACCGGGATTCTTCTCACCCCCGACGCTGGCGATGAGAAAGCGGGGGACCGATTCCCTCAGAATGCCTGCCGCCGCGATCAGGTTCTCGTGGCCCTTGAGAGGACGGATGTTTCCGACGTGAACGATCAGTGGTGTGGAATCGTCGAGTCCGAGCTCGGAACGGGCCGCCGACCGTTCGCCGTCTGTGACCGTCACTGCGACGCCGTTCGGTATCACCATGGGCCGTGGGCCGGGATATCCCGCCAGGCTGGTCGCAACGGCGTCGGACACGGCGCCGACAGCACGATTGCGTCCATAGCTGAGCCGGTTCAGCCAGCCGGTGGGGAAGCGGTAAGAGTCCGCAAGGTTGTGCTCCGTGTACACCACCGGCCGTCGTCCAAAAACGCGCGCCAACACCCCGGTCGAGGGGAGGTGGGCGTGGATCAGATCGGGGTCGAACCGGTCGACCAGATCTCGGAACCGCCGAATCGTGCCCGGACCCATCCGTCCGGAGGTGCCGCCGAAGCAGTGCACCGGGATGCCGGTCAACCTGATCGCTTCGGTGAGCTGGTCCTTCCAGGGAAGCACATAGGCGACCTCGTACTCGAAGCGATCCCGATCCCACACCTTTGCCGATTCCACGATCAGCTGCTCTGCGCCGCCCATCCCCAGGCCCTTGATGAGCACGAGCACGCGTGTGCGCCTGTTACCTGTCGCCCTCTTCATCTCGCCCCTCGATCGGTCGATGTCTGAAAGCCAGATGTAACCGACCTCCCGTAAAAACACCATTGCAGTATCAACGGTCATTGTGATGGATCGGCTTGAATACGGAATAGGGAAACTGACCCATGGACTCGACGAGGGTCCTGGGGTACGTTGTCGATCGGTTGGCCACGGAGGGGCGTCTGCCAGGCGCAGACAAGGTCAACCGGCGTTGCGGCATGAAGGGGTGCCGCCGGCAAGGGTGAAACGGGGAACGGAAGCTGCCGTTGTTGGGGCGCTTCCGTTGGATTGTGTGGGAGGATTGCGTGGAGAGGTCTGAGACGTTGGCTGGCGACAGCCACACCGTCCGCGGCCATATGGGGGACACCGCTTCGAAGGGTTTCGCAGGTCGCGTCTGGAGCCGGGCGCTTCAGGCTGCGTTGCGGCTGCGAGCGGACATCTCATTTGCTGTCGTCGACGTGTTCATCATCGTCGCCGGGTACACGATGGCCACTGCATTGAGAATGCTCGACGGTGCAGTCGAGCGTCCGGCGCTGTTCTGGACTGGACTCGGCCGGATCCTTCCGATCCTCGTCGCCGTCCATCTCCTCGCAAACCTCGCAACCGGCACGTACGGACACATGTGGGAGTACGCCTCGATCTCTGAGGCGCGCAAAGTGATCATCTCGAACATTGCGGCGGCAGGCGTGATCGTTCTCGTCGTGACCCCTCTGGCCGACGCCATCACCGATGGCCCTCGGCGCTTTCCTTACGGCGTTGCGATCGTCGGAAGCTTCCTGGTGCTCGCCGGGATGGGCCTGATCCGGTTCCGTTCACGGCTGTTCTCGCTTCGTCGGGCGATCGCCGCCGATCACCCGGTCACGTTGGTGGTCGGTGACGGAAAGTCCGCTGCGGACTTCGTGCGGGAGGTGCTCCGCCTGGGTCAGAACGCCGAGATCGCCGGATTCGTGTCTCCCGGGCGTGCGCTCACTCATCGTCGGCTTGCAGGCCTTCCCATCCTCGGCAGCCTCGAAGAACTCCCGGCGCTCGTCCGCCAGCACAATGCACAACAGGTCGTGGTGGCCGGAGAGGTCGAGAGCGACCTGATCAGACGGGTCGTCGACGTCTGCACGTCGGTCGATGTGCGGCTCAGGGTTGCTCCGGGCGCAGGGTCCGTGCTCGATGGTGCCGAGTCGCCGATCGACATACGTGACATCGAGTTCCAGGATCTCCTCCCACGACCGGAGATCGCCACCGACCTGGGCGACGTCGAACGGCTCGTCAAGGGACGCAGGGTGCTGGTCACCGGTGCCGGTGGGTCGATCGGGTCCGAGATCGTCCGACAGGTGAGCGCCTTCGATCCGGCCGCCGTGATCGCCCTCGACAACGACGAGACCCATCTCCACGAGACGATTCTCAGGGTGGGGAACAAGGACGGAGTGATCCATCCGGTGCTGTGTGACATCCGCGATGCCGAGAAGGTGGTCCGGGTGATGGTGGAGCAGTGTCCCGAGGTGGTGTTCCACGCTGCCGCCCTCAAACACGTGCCGGTGCTCGAGCATTTCCCGGAAGAGGCTGTGTTCACCAACGTGCTGGGGACCAAGAACGTCATCGACGCTGTTTCCAAGGTGGGTGCAGACCGATTCGTGCTCATCTCGACCGACAAGGCTGTCGAGCCGTCGAGTGTGATGGGCGCAACCAAGCGGGTCGCCGAAATGCTCACCCAGCTCGCCAATCAGCGACGAGACGGTTGCGTCTACACGGCGGTCCGGTTCGGAAATGTACTCGGATCACGAGGCAGTGTGGTGCCGACGTTCGTGCACCAGATCCACTCTGGTGGCCCCGTCACGATCACCGACCCAGCGATGACGCGATTCTTCATGACCGTCCCGGAGGCCGTGCAGTTGGTGCTCCAGTCGGCGACGCTCGCCGAAGGAGGCGAGGTCTTCGTGCTCGACATGGGAGAACCCGTAAAGGTGATGGATTTGGCTCGGCGGATGATCCGCCTCGCAGGGCTCGTGCCTGGACGCGATATCGAGGTGTCGGTCACCGGTATCCGCCCGGGGGAGAAGCTGGCCGAGATCCTCTCCGAAATGCCCTTGTTGCCCAGCGACCATCCGAAGATCAATCTCGCCCGGCCGTCGGCTCCAGGCCCGTTGGCGCTGTTCGAGGCCATTCGTGATCTCGCCGACATGGCGAAGGGCGAGCGTCGCGAGCAGCTCGTCGACAGCGTCAAGGTCGTCGCTGCCATGAGCGGCAGCGACGAGGTCGTCGACCTCCGCGAGCTCGAGCCCGAACAGGCGATCAGCTGGAACTGAGCTCGGCGAGGACTCTCCGAGGCCAGTCCAGCTTGCTTCTGGGCCAACCCGGGTCACACTGACAGCATGGTGGGATCAATCGACGCATCCGTTCGCTCCAGGTCATCGAACTTCGATCCGAAGCGGCTCGCACGCCAAGCCCTCAAGGGTCTCTCGGCTGTGACCGACCGGCTCGCTCCTCAGCTCGAAGGGGCTCGGTTGCTCATCTATCACCAGGTCGACGCGGGCAACGGTGTCGAGATGGACCTGGACGGCGATGCGTTCGAACGGCAGATGCGGTGGCTGGCTGAATCCGGCCAGGTCCGGAGCCTCGAGGACGTCCTTGCCAATCCGGACTCCCCGCAGACCTCGTACGTGATCACCTTCGACGACGGGTATCAGGACATGTACGAGAACGGGTTCCCACTCCTGCGCGAGCTCGACCTGCCGTTCGTCCTCTATCTGACTTCGAACCCCATCGAGTCCAGGGTTCCTCTCAGAGAGGACGGGCGTTCGACGCCGGTCGAATGGGACGCGGTCGGTGACATGCTCGCCTCTGGTCTCGTGACGCTGGGTGCCCATACCCACACCCATCCTGACCTGCGGCTCATCTCGCCCGATGAGATCGAACACGAGGTGGGTACTTCGAATGCTCTGATCGAAGAAAGAACAGGCGCCCGGCCTCAGCACTTCACGTATCCGTGGGGGTATTGGTCGCCGGACGCCGATCGGGTCATCAAGCAGGCATACGTGTCGGCGACGGTGGCGGGATGCGCCACCAGCCGGTTTGCGCCTCCCCACGCCATCCCCCGTCTACCCGTCCAGCTGTCCGATGGATGGACCTTCTTTCGGCCGCGGCTTCGTGGTGGGTTCCGCCTCGAGGACATGATCCGACGACGCCTCGCCGGCTACACGGGGCCCTGAGATGGCACGCGTCCTGCATGTCATCAACCGGTTCGGGACCTCGGGCGGGGCGGAGAACCAGCTCTACACGAACCTTCGGATGTTCGATCATCCCGATCTCTCTCACGAGGTCGCCTACATCTTCCGCAGGGACGACACCGACCCGCTTCCGGACGTCGCCAAGCATGGGTTGTTCCCGATCGGTGCCAGCCCCGGTAGGTGGGAGATCGTCAGGGCGCTCGACGCGTTCGTCGCGGATCGGCGGCCCGATCTCATCCACTGCTCCCTGGCCGAGGCCGCCTTGGCGTCGAGGCTCGTCGGATGGCGGCGCGGCATACCGGTCGTCGAGAGCCTGGTGAACATCAGCCATGACCCGGTGCGGACGATCGACAACCCGTCGGTGAACCGGTTGAAGCTGGGGATGCATCGGATCATCGACCGGATCACGATGAGACCGGTGGCGCGCTTCCATGCGCTGACACAGGCGGTCGCCCGGTCCTGGCAGAACAACGTCGGAATCGAGCCTGAACGGCTGCTGGTCATCCCGCGGGGGATCGACCTCGAACTCTTCGAGCGCGACACGGTCGATCGAGCGGCGGTCCGGGCGTCGATCGGCGTGGACGGGTCGGCACCGATGCTGTTGAACGTGGCACGCCAGGAGCCGCAGAAGGGGCAGCGGTACCTGCTCGAGGCCCTGCCCGCGATCGCCGCTCGCCATCCAGACGTCGTAGCGGTGTTTGCAGGGCGCGACGGAAACTCGAGCAGGCAGCTTCGTGATCTCGTCCATAGCCTGGGTCTCGAGCGTCACGTCCGCTTCCTGGGCGTTCGCGACGACGTCCCTCGGCTGTTGGCGGCAGCCGATGTCTTCGTGTTCCCGTCGTTGTTCGAGGGTCTCGGGGTGTCGCTTCTGGAGGCGATGGCTGCCCAGGCGGCGGTGTGCGCCGTCTCCGATGCCCCTCCGTTCGACGAGATCATCGAGCCGGGCCGTACCGGCGTCATGTTCCGAGCGGCAGATGCTTCCGATCTGGCCGACTCCGTGACCGGCCTGCTCGACGACGCAGAGGCCCGACACAAGCTGGCCGCCGCCGCCAGACAGGAGATCGAGACCAACTACCGGATCGAAGACGTGACGAAGCGGCTCGAGCGAATGTATCTGGACGTACTCGGGATATGAGCCGGCGCGGCACCGTTCTCGGGCTCTGAATCCTCAGACGGTTCGGTGGGCCCACTCTGTGGCGAGCTCCGGGTAGCGCACGCGGAGCGCGGCGATTCTGGGAGTCCAGATCTCCCACAGCTCGTTTGCGAGTTCCTCCGGAAGTTCAGAGCCGCCCCCTCGTCGGCCGACGAGATCATCCGAGCCCGGCCGCCCTCGGTCGATCACCGTCGAAGCGGGGAAAGCGGACCAATCGACGTCGCTCTCGACGCCGAGGAACTCGAAGACCGAGGTGAGGAGGCCCTTCGGGTCGCTCACCATTCGGTCGTACGTTCCCAACCACAATCGATTGGCGGGGTAACGGCGGGTCCATCGATCGATGATCGCCGTGTAGTCGCCCGACTCGATGCTGTGAACGGAGCGGAAGTGGGCGACGTACTCCGCCCGTGGAACCTGATCGACGGCGCGTCCCTGTTGCCGCCCCAGATTCATCTGGGCATGCGACCAAGCCCGTTCGACCGGATGTCTCATCATGAGCAGCAACCTGGCTTCCGGCATCAGGTCGGCGACCTCGTCTATGAGCTCATCGCTCAGCGACGCGTAGTTCGGCGTGATCTCGCCGCAGACTCGGTCACCCGCGGCTTGAAACTTGCCGGCATACCAGCGGATGCTCCGGTGATGGAAGTGGCAGAAGTAGTGCAGTTCCTTCTCGGGCGGCACGAAGACGTCTGGATGTGCATCCAGGTTGTGATGGAGCCAGGTCGAACCGGACTTGGGTGCCCCCAGCCCGAGGAAGTCGGGGAGTCTGAGGCGATCCGCATTGAGAATCCCACGACGAATCATCGCCCGCTCGGGCGAGGAGACGAGCAGCCCCGCCCGCTGAACCGTCCTGACGGCTTGCTTTGCCAAGGCACGGGGGTTCATGTGGCGCTCCGTCTGCGGAGCATGTCCGCGGCCGCCTGTCGTGCCTTCAAGGCTTTCCCCGCCAGCCCTCGGTCGAGCAGCCACGTCTCGTCGGTGTGTGGCTCGGCGCCGAAGCGTCGCTTGTACTCGTCGTCTCCGCGCAGGAAATCGAACGTGGAAAGGCCTTCGCCTGCCGCCCACTCCATCGTGGTGGCGACCAGCACCGACCCCAGGCTCTGCTTGACGAACTCCTTCGACCAACCGGTCTGGTAGTAGGCGAACGTGTCGCCGAATCGGAATCCGTAGAGCACCCCCACCACCTTGTCCCCCTGACGGGCGACGCAGGCCATGGGCCCTCTCGTGTCCGCGCCCGACGAGATCAACTGCATGTGGAAGTCGAGGCGAGCCTCGTCGAAGTGGCTCGACCACCCCATGCTCTCGCTTCGGACCGCGTGAAGATCGAGCAGGCGAGCAAACAGTGTCCGATCGATCGCTGAACGCCCCACCATCTCGAGTTCCACGCCGAGCTTCTCCAGTTGACGTCTCGCGTATCTGAGTTTCTTGCGGAAGTCGTTCGATCCCGGAAACCATCCCTCACCCGTGCCCAGGGTGGCAGCGAGGGTCGGTGACTCCTCGAACCGTTCGAATCCCGCGGCCTGGAGCCCGGCGGTCCGACCGGGAGCCAGGTTGGACAGCATCACCGGACCACGGGTGGTCTCGAGGATCCACCGGATGACGTCCTCCTGCGACGACTCGGTGCTGGTCCAACCCAGATGATCGCCTGCACCCGCACCGCTTCCGGTGTTCGCCCACATCGTCACCTTGGGACCGGATCCGCGAAACAACGGTCGCTCGATCTTGGACACGGCAGCGATCGTGGTGACGGACCCCCTTCCGTCGGTCCAGAACGCCACATTCGTCTCAGGTCGACCGGCCAGATGCTCCCACCATGCCAGCGTCCAGGTGCCCGTCTGAAAGAACGATCCTCCCGTCGACTCCGCGCAGGCGTCCCAAGCCGGAACCAGACCGGTGATACGCGAATCGTGGGGTGCGAGGACGAGGTCAGGCGACGGCACGACTGAGCTCCCCTCTGGAAAGGGACGAATCGGGCTCTATCCTGACGCGACTCTCATGGTGCTGGGCAGATATCACATCGTTGCGTACGAACGCGGGACCGCAATGGACTTCGTCCGCAAGGACAAGGCGATCAGGCACGCAGTGGTCGAGGACCTCGAGACGCTGGCGCCGCTCTTGGCTCCAGAACACGACCACGCGGGACGCCTCGCTGCGGGCAACATCTGTGTGTGGGCGGCCGCCCCGGACGGCACCCCTGTTGGGCTGCAGTGGGTCAACACCACGGGGCATCCGGATCGCCACTTCGGCGCTTTGAGTCGTCCAGACGGCACCACGGCCTATCTCAATCAGATCGTTGTCGACGACGAATACCGCATCAGGGGTTATGCACCCAGGGTCATGATCGCCTCGGTGCTGGCCGCCGGTGAGGCAGGGTACGAGCGGGTCCGAGGTCTGGTTGCCATCGACAACGAGACCATGCATGCGCTGCTCCAAGGGCTCGGGTTCACTCGATCGGGGGCGCAGCTCGGTGTTCGCCTTGGCTCCTCGATGACGCTGCGGCGCAGCGTTGCCTGAATGCTGCGCCATGAGTCTTCTCTCCCCTGTCAACTGTTTGCCCCTGCGGAATCGCCCTGACCCAACCCGAAGCAGCACTCTAAAGGGCGTGGCCAGATCCGGAAGGGGTGAAGCCGAATCGCTTATCTGTGGCTTAACGACGCCTTGGGGCTTCGCGCAACCAGATGCCGATACGGTGATGGCGGCCATGGGAGTGGTCGATGGTGGGGATGCGGTCTCTGGATGATGGATCGAGAGAAGCGAACGACGAGGAATGGGATGGAAGCTGTGATGGTGGAAGAACCGCTCCGTTCCACGGCCCCACGCGGGGTCGTGTTCTGGGTGATGATGTTCGTGCTGCTTGCGATACAACCGCCGACCCCGGCGACAGCGCAGGTGTCTCCCTTCGGTGACACGACCGGCTCGGTGCATGCGGCCGACATCGCGTTGATCGCCGATTGGGGCATCACCACCGGCTGCAATCCGCCGGCGAACGACCTGTTCTGTCCGAGGGACAACGTGACACGGGGCCAGATGGCAGCCTTCATGCGGCGCTCGTTCCGGACGCCGACCTCGCAATACGACTACTTCTTCGACGACGACACGTCGGTCTTCGAAGCCGACATCAACTCGATCACCGGAGTCGGGATCACCAACGGGTGCAACCCCCCGTCCAGCACGCAGTACTGCACGGAAGACGACATCACGCGTGGCCAGATGGCGGCCTTCCTGGTCCGCACCCTCGAGCTGCCGAATGGACCCGACGCCTTCTCCGATGACTCCGCATCGGTGTTCCAGGGTGACATCAACGCCTTGGCCGCCGCAGGGATCGCCAAAGGGTGCACCGACACCGAGTTCTGCCCAGATGATCTGGTGACGAGGGAGCAGATGGCTTCCTTCCTGGTTCGGGCACTCGACCACCTCGGATGCAAAGGGGCTTGAGATGGGCATGATCTCTCGCCGCCAATTCGTGAAGCGGGCCGGAATGGCGGCCGCCGCCGCCGGTATCCCGGTCGGTCTCACGGTCAGCCGCCCGCAACCTGCACTCGCCGCCACCGAGACCATCTCCGGTGACGTGACGGCGTCGTCGAGGACGGTCGATGCCGGCGACGTGCTCGAGTTCGATCCGAACACCTCGACCACCCTCACACTCACCGGCAACACCGACACGACCCTCCTCGTCGAGGGAACGCTGCGGATGCGTCCTGCCAGTGCGGACGTGGTCCACAAGATCCGCTTCACCGGCGGTGGATCGATCATGGTCGTGAACAACGGCCGGGTCGACATCCACGGCACGAAGAAGGTCGGTTGGAACCGCACCGGCGACGACGCCACGTGGCGGTCCTCGGACACACTCATCGTGGCGCCCATCAACCCGGGCGACTACACATTCCGGTCCTTCACCAAGGGTGGTTCGGTCCCCTCGATCAGCAACCGCCACGGCACCTTCAAGGCCGAGGTCATGAACCTCACCCGCAACGTCGTCATCGAAGGGACCGAAGCAACGCCCATGGGCCGCGTGATGGTGATGGGCAGCGGCGTGCAGACCTTCAACTACGCCGAGGTCCGGTACGTGGGCGATCCCGATGAGGTCGGGTTCTACCCCATCCACTTCCACCTCATGGGAGAACGTGCCCGAGGCAGCATCATCGAAGGTACGGTCGTCCACCACGCGTACCACCACGCTTTCGTGGTGCACGGGACCCATGGCGTGACGCTCCGCGACTGCGTTGCCTACGACATCGAAGCCGACGCCTATTGGTGGGATCTCCCGCCCGAAGGGGACTTCGACAACGAGATCAACAACACCCATGACGTCGTCTACGACCGATGCATCGCCGCCGATGTGCACCGGGCCGACCTCAATGATCCGGTCACCCGCCCCAATGAGCTGTCGGCGTTCCTGATGGGCGCCGGCACCAACAACACCGTCCGCAACTGCGTGGCGGTCGGAGTGGGCGGTGGTGTTCGCACATCCGGCTATCACTGGCCCTCGAAGGCCAACTCACAGACGAGTCCGTGGATCTTCGAGGACAACATGACCCACAACAGCCGTGAGTACGGAATATTCGTCTGGCAGAACACGGCGAGCGAACGGCATGGCATCGACCGATTCGTCAGCTTCAACAATGGGGTTGGGGCGATCAAGCACGGTGCGTACAACAATCGTGGATACCACTATCGGAATTGCCTGTTCTTCGGCAATGGTGGACCGGCCGAGCAGAACGCGCAGACGACGGTCCCGGAGCGGAACCTCACCAAGGAGCGGCTGAGCTTCGAGGGGACGGTGTTCGACGATCCGACACCGCTGTGGCTGTTCGATCACAACCTTCCGCCCACGATGTTCACGCTCTATCTCGACTGCGAGTTCGCCGGCCAGATCCTCGTCGCCGACGACGATCGGCAACACGGTTGGTACGACTTCGTCCGGTGCGACCTCGCTGCCGGCGACTTCGACACCCGCAACATGCATCCGAACTCGATCATCAGGGTTCAGGACGCATCGGGGAACGCCTTCGAGATCACGAGCTCGGGTACGCGCGACATCGCCCCGTTCTACGACGGGTGGACCTCGGCGACGCCGAAGCCAGGCCAGGAGTTCCCCGACTGGAAGGCCGGCTGCGGCAACGAGTGATCCGTTCTACGTGATACGTAGTACGTAACGCATAATGCGTAACAAGTAACACGTAATACGTACTCGTGACGACCGCGGTATACACATCTCCCCATTGAGCAGGTCCCCGCCGGTGGTACCCTGTCTCCCGGGGCAGGGTGAGACCGCGGCGATCCTTCCAGCAACAGATGGAATCTGACGCGCACTCCCACCCAATCAACGCGGGGAGAGAAACAAGTGACGAGCGGAGTGGTGATGAGGGATCCGGCGACTGTCGGGAGTGCAGAGACCGACGGCGTCGTGGTCAGAGACGTGACCAAGGTGTACCGCCCGTCCAACAAGATGCTCAGCTTTTTGCTGCGCTCTCCGATTCGCAACGACGTGCATGCCTTGGATGGCATCAGCTTTTCCGTTTCGCCGGGAGAGATCTGCGCCGTGGTCGGTCCCAACGGCGCAGGAAAGTCCACGGCCTTCCGGATCCTCATCGGCCTCACGACTCCGACCACTGGCACCGCAAAGATCATGGGACTCGACTGTGTCTCTCAGTCGCTCGACGTGCGGCGACTGATCGGATGGATGCCGTCTGAGGATCGCAGTCTCATCATGCGGTTGAGCTGTGCCGACAACCTCGTGTTTCACGGGCAGCTCCAAGGTCTGAAGGGCGCCGGACTGCAATACGCCATCCAGGAGACGCTCGACCTGGTCGGCATCGGACACCGGGCGAGAGACTCCGTCTTCTCATTGTCTTCGGGGATGCGCGCCCGTCTCCAGCTGGCGCGGTCGCTGTTGCACAGGCCGCAGGTTCTGATCCTCGACGAGCCGACGGCGACGGTCGACCCGATAGCGTCATATGAGCTCATCGAGACGTTGAAGGTGGTGGCATCCGAGCGGAAGATGTCCGTCCTCATCAGTTCCCACCGCCTGGACGAGATCGAGGCGCTCGGCAGCCATGTGATCTTGCTCGACGGCGGTGCGATCAAGTACGACGGGGGCCTCGATGCTCTTCGTGAGCTGTGGACCCGCCCCCGGGTCATCGTCGAATTCCGCACTCCCGAGGCTGCTCGAGCTGCGGAGAAAGCACTGGCCGACGGTTCGATCGTCGAGCTCGACCACACCGACGACATGGCCGTCGGAGGTCTGCTGGTCGGCGACGCGAGCTTGGGCGACGCGGTGGCGGCGCTGCCTCGTGAGAGCGCAGCGGCGCTCATGAACGTCCGGGAAGACGCGATGCCGCTCCGCGATCTCCTTGCGACCGTCTATCGAGGTGACACGCAATGAAGGCTTTGCGATATCGCCTGTGGCGCATGAGACAGACGGCTCTCGCGTTCCTTCGGGCAGCCATCGTCGAAGATCTGAGCTATCCGATGGCGTTGGTGCTGGGGCAGCTCGGTGTGATCGTTCCGATCTTCATCACGTTCTTCATCGACGACCTGGTCGGCAACAACGCCACCGTTGGCGGCGACTACTTCACCTTCGCGACCATCGGACTGTCGATGGGAGCCGCTCTCCAATCCACCCTCCAGGGCTTCGGGAACCGGCTGCAACAGATCCAGGACCGTGGCCTGTTCGAGTCGATCCTGGTGGAACCGATCAGCTGGACCTGGATGCCGATGGGGATCAACCAGTGGAACATGATCCGCGGTTTCGTCAACGCCGCCATCATTCTCATGCTCGGCATTCCGCTCGGCGCCTCGTACGAATGGTCCGGCCTTCCGATTGCACTCGTGCTCGTGCTCGCCGGCATGATGGCGGTCAGTGCGATCGGCGTGTTGTCAGCGAGTCTGATGGTGTTGGCCAAGCGCTCCCAGCCGGTGGTTGTCTTGTATGGGCTGGCTGCTTCGATCTTTGGTGGTGCCGCGTTTTCGCTGAGCCAGCTGCCCGACTGGTTGCGGCCGGTGAGTTACCTCTTCCCGCACACCTACGTGATGAACGGAGTCCGCACCGTCTTGATGGAGGATCCAGGCACCTTCGTCATCACCGTCCCAGAAGCACTGCTCGGGCTGGGGATCACAACGGTCGTGATCGGCGGCATCGGCCTCTTCCTCTTCCGTCGATCTCTGGAGATCGCGCGGGAGCTCGGCCTGCTCAGCGGCTACTGACATGCCCTCGCTCAAGGAAGCCGTTCGCCAGAACGTCTCGGTGAACACCCGCAGCAAGGTGTCTCGAATGCGGGTCAAGGCCCGCATGGCATGGCCGGCGCTCGGGATGTTGCCGAACGTGCTCGTGATCGGTGCGCAGCGGGCCGGCACGTCATCCATCTACCGATATCTGGGGTCACATCCCGACGTCGCTCCATCCTTGCGCAAGGAGATCGAGTTCTTCTCCACCCGCTCCTCGATGGGGGAGCGTTGGTACCGAGCCCACTTCCCTCTGATCAAGCGTCCTCTCAAGCGTCCTCACGTGGCTTTCGAGGCCACTCCCGATTACCTGCTCCATCCCCTGGCGGCTGCCAGGGCGGCGGAGTTGATCCCGGACCTGAAGGCTGTGGCACTGCTGCGCAGCCCCATCACCCGGGCGTTTTCCCAGTACGGCCACCAGCGCAGGTTGGACAGAGAAGAGCTGTCTTTCACGGCTGCTCTGGAACGGGAACCGGAACGGATCGTGGGCGAGCTCGACAAGCTGGTTTCAGATCCTGACTACCCGGCAGTCGAGCTGCGAACCCATGGATACATGGAGCGTGGCCGCTATGCACCACAGCTGACTCGATGGTTCGAGGCGCTCGGACGTGATCGAGTGCACGTGATCCGCACCGAAGACCTCTGGGCCAAACCCGAGGCCACCTATGCGGAGCTGCTGGACTTCCTCGACCTCACCCGTGTGATGCCGAAGTTCGAGAACTACTCGTATGTCCCCGAGACCGGCACTCGGTCGAACAATTCGATGTCGATCGAAGCCGAGGCCTATCTGAGGGAGCAACTCGCGGCAGAGATCGAAGCCGTCGAGGAGCTCTTGGGCCGCGACATGGGCTGGTGACCACGGGGTGACCGGACGGTGAGAGTCGGTGCCGCCGATCGGTAGGCATCTCTCGAATGCGCCCCCGCGGAACGCACCACCGGATGGTGGGCCGCCTGCTGTTGGCTGTCAGCCCGGACGCGTCTTGCGGGGAGCGACATGTCCTTTGCGGTCGTGTCGGTCGGCTGTCAGGCCCCGACCTTGGCGGTCACCAGACCGCTGATCTTCTCGATCGACTCGAAGTTCTCGGGAACCAGCTCTTCGTCGTCGATCTCGATGTCGTACTTGGTCTCGAGGAACGAGATGATCTTGAAGATGCCCAGCGAGTCGACGACTTCCTTCTCCAACAAGGGATAGTCGGTTGCCAGGTCCTCGGGTGACCCATCCCAGCTCAGCTCGGTGGCGATGAAGTCTCGGACTTCGTTCTGGATGCTCATTCGGACGCTCCTTCGGCGATCGTCTTCAGTTCTTGTCGGTTGATCTTTCCCGTCGAGGTCTTCGGCAGCACCTCGAGGACTTCGAACTTCTCGGGGATCATGTATGGGGGGACCGCCTCCTTGCAGTGATGGAGGAGGTCACCTGCGGTCACGCCCTGCTTGACGGCTGCAAAAGCCACCAAACGGTTGGTCACCATGTCGTCGGGAACCGCCACAACGGCAAACTCGACGACGCCCGGGTGACGGTACATTGCCGTCTCGACCTCGCCGAGTTCGATGCGGTAGCCCCGGCTCTTTATCTGGTTGTCGCGACGACCGAGGAAAACGTAGTCGCCGTTGTGGTCGACTCGCACGAGGTCGCCGGTCTTGTAGACCATGTCGACGATCTCCCCACCGAACGGATTCGGCACCAGACGTTCAGCGGTGCGCTCGCGGTCTCCCCAATAGCCGGCCATGACGGTCCCCGAGCGGATCCACAGCTCGCCGACGTCTCCGTCTGCGACCAGCGACCCGTCGTCGCCGACTACGTAGCCGTCGGTGTTGGGGATCGGCTTGCCGATCGGGATGTCGCCGCCATGAGGATCGGGTGCCGTGTCGACGTTGTAGTACGTGCAGACATTGGTTTCGGTCGGCCCGTACAGGTTGGAGAACCTCACGTGGGGGAGGAGGTCCATGAGCTGACTCAGATACTTGGTCGGGAACACTTCCCCGGCGAAGAGGATCCAGCGCAAGTCCGGGAACAGCCCTGGTTCGAGCTTTCCACGCTGCACCAGCATCGAGAGGATCGACGGCACCGAATACCAGACGGTGATGCGATGCTGTGCGATGAACTTGTTGATCTGGACCGGAAAGACCGACGCCATGGCCGGAACCAGGTACAGCGTCGCTCCGGCCTTCGCCGACGCATACAGGTCGAGGATCGAGAGGTCGAAGTGGAACGGAGCATGACTCGACAGCCGGTCGTCGTGTGTGATGTCGTATTCGTCGACCGTCCAGTTCACGAACACGAGTGCGTTGCGATGGGTCAGCTTCACGCCTTTGGGGGCGCCGGTCGAACCCGACGTGTAGATGATGTAGGCCAGATCGAGATCGACGGTCCCCACCTGGAGGGCGTCTGCGGACGCCGCGTCCACCTTGCCGCGTGAGATCAACTCGAGATCGCCGGTGGTATCGGCGTCGCCATCCATCACGATCACCGTTCGAAGCGATGTCTCGTCGGCCAGCGGACCCCAGTCTTCCGCACGATCGGAGGCGCTCACGAGCACCTCGATCCCGCAGTTCCCCACGATGTAGTTGGATCGGGGAGTGGGCGCCTTCACGTCGACCGACACGTATGCGGCTCCCGTCTTGAGGATGCCGTAGATGCCGATCACCGCCTCGAGCGACTTCTCGAGATAGAGCCCGACCCGATCACCTCGGCCGACCCCGGCGTCTCTCAGCGTGTGTGCAAGCCGGTTCGCCGCGTCGTCCAACTCGCGAAAGGTCATCGAACGGTCACCGGAGATCACCGCGACGTGGTGCGGGTGCTCCCGGGCCGAGCGTTCGAGAAGTCCATGCAGTGTGTAGGTCATCGTTGTCACTCCACCGGAAGGCCCTGGAGCTTGGCGATGGTGTTTCGCATGGATTCGGAGGTCCCCGCCCAGATGGTGGCAGCGAGGCTGTCCCGAACATGCTGCTGGATCTCGTGGTCGTAGAGGAAACCGCGGACTCCGTATGGCTGCATGGCGTCGAGCATGAATTGGCGATAGGTCTCCGTCACAAAGAGCTTGGTGACGGCGATGTCCTGCATGAGCGGCTGCGTCGATGCTCCATGCCCAAGTCTTCCTGCGATGTCGTACACCGCCATACGTGCCATCTTGTGGCGAACCACGAGGTCGGCCACTTTGGCCGACACCTGCTGGAAGGACCCGATCGGGGCGCCGTAGACCTCCCTCGTCCGGGTCCACTCGGTGACGTCGGTGAGAACCCGGCGCATGGGCCCGAGGAGGGCGGCGAGGACGGCCGAGCGCTCCCAGCCGACCGATTCGGTGAGCACGTTGAGGCCGGCTCCCGGGCGCCCGACCACGTGACTCCGTGGTACCCGGACCCCGTCGAAGCACAACTCGCCCATGCGGACGGTTCGAAACCCGACCTTTTCGAAGTCCCTGCCGTAGCCGGCGCCAGGAGAGTGCATGTCCACCACGAATGCCGTGACCGCGAACGGCGATCGGCCTTCCCCGGTGAGGGCGAACACGAGCGCCACGTCGGCCATGGGGGCGTTCGTGATGTATGCCTTGGCCCCGGTCAGGACCCAGTCGTCGCCGTCTTTCACCGCACGTGTGGAACCCGAGAAGATGTCGGTCCCCGACGCCTCCTCGGTGAAGGCATAGGCCAGCGTGAGGTCTCCTGCGATCGAAGGCTTCACCACGGACTCCTTGACCTCTTCCGAACCCATCAGGGCCAGTGGCATCTGGACGCCGAAGACCTGAGAGGCCATGGCGTAGAGCATCCCCGAGTCGGTGGAGGCGGTGCCGATGCCTTCGAATGCGGCAACACCATGGGCCACCGACAGGCCTCGTCCGCCGAGGGACTCCGGCATACAGATGCCCAGGACGCCGGCCTTGGCTGCCCGGCGCCACGTTTCGGGGTCGTAACCGCTGTCGTCGCCCCAGTCCTGGCGCGGACCGGCGAGCTCCGCCAGCGTGATGGCTTCGTACTGCTCCCTGATCTCGTCGAGAGAAGGTTCCTGCCAGGGCTGCACGGCTACCAGTAACTCTCTTCGGCCTTCGTCACGTCGGTACCGAGGGCGGCCTTGCCCACGTATCGCAGGCAGTCGTCGCTCTTGGCCGGCATGAGACCGCCGCATCGCGCGTCCCGGTACAGACGTTCGAGGGGCATCCGCTTCGAGATCGTGGACCCGCCACAGATCCGAATGGCCATGGAGGCCAGCTCCGGAGCGACCTCGCCCACCATGTACTTCGCACGATGGATGGCGACGTTGGCTTCGGGGCTGCCCGGTTTTTCCGTGACGAGCCTGGCAGCCTCGAAGGTCATGGCCCTGGTGGCTGCCAGCTTGATGTCCATCTCACCGATCTGGTACTGGGTGACGGGATCGTCGGCAGCCGTTCGATCGGTGCCCGCCACTGCCTTCTTCGACAGGTAGTCCGTCGTGAATTCGAGGATGGCGGTGCTGATGCCCAGGTAGGCGCCGTTGTAGCCGCCCACCTGCCAGTGCGGCTGGCTGAGCAGTTTGTAGAAGGCCATTCCCTCGCTGCCCATGAAGAGCAGCTCTTTGGGAACGAAGACGTCTTCCAGATACACGGTGTTCGAGGTGGTGGCCCGCATGCCGAGCACGTCCCACACGTCCTCGATCCGTACACCTTCCGAGTCTTTGGCGACGCAGAAATACGAGAGGGTGGGAACAGATCCTGTCGTCTCGGCTGCCGGCCTCGCGGCGACGACGTAGTAGTCGGCGAAGCCGGCCATCGATACGAACGACTTGACCCCATTGAGCAAGTAGCCGTCGTCGTTTCGCTGATATGTCGTCTTCAGCTGGCTGTATTTGGCTCCCACACCGGGCTCGGTGGTGGCCGAGGCAAAGACCCGCTGGTGTTCGACGGCTTCGGCGAACAGCCATTCGGCGAATCCCCGCATGCGTTCACCGTGCCGGCCGGGGATCTCGGACAGATCCATCTCGGCGACCCCGCCCATCACGATGTTGTGCATGTTGTAGGTGAGGGCGGTGGCGGCATGGCCCTTGCTGATCTGCTCCAGCACCTTGGTGTAGGTCAGGAAGTCGGCGCCGAGACCACCATGGCTGCTCGGCACCATGATGCCGAGCAGGCCCGCTGCTCTGAGATCCTCGAAGTCCTGGGCGGGAAACGACCCATCCCGGTCGTGGGCCGTCGCCCTCGTAGCAAAGACCTGACCGAGCTCGGTGGCGATCGCCACGAGATGTTCAGGATCGAGTGTCGTTTCCACGAAAACCTCCCCAGGGTTCACCCATCAGACGCGGCCGGCACGTTTCACGTACCTATGTCCCGCCCATGCGGCGGCCCTCCCGCTCGGTGTCAGCGTACCGAAACGCAGCGATACGCCAAGGGTGCAAAGACGAGATCCGGAGGACTAGTCACTGCTGATCTGCTCGATCCATTCGATCGACGCCTCGAGAAACGCCTCTTGTCCGGAAATCGTGGGAAACCCGTGGATCTCACCGGGCAAATCGCGAGTCACCTGGATACTCCCGTCCGACTCGCCGATGATCTTGCCGAGTCTCCCCACCAGGGCACGGTCGAACTCTCGAAGGAGCGGATCATCGACCCCGTACACGATGAGGGTCGGCACCCTCCGCTGCGCCACGTTCTCCAGCGGCTCCAAGAATTGGGGGCTCACCCACCATTTGTGCTCGCCCCGGTCCCCGCCGGCGGCCCTTCGGAAGACCTGACGCAGCTTGCTCTTGGCGAACCTGAGGTAGAGAGAGCGGCGTGCCGGGTCGAAGATCGCCGTGAAGGTCTTGAGCCGGAACGCCAAGGCTGCGTAGTCGGCGATCGAACGCTCCCGAGCCATCCGCTCCGCAGCGGCATCGCTCCGGCCGTAGCCGGCGACGGGCGGTGTCGAGGCCAGCACTCCGGCCAGATCCGGGATGCCGGGCGCCGCGGACAGCGCAGTACGAGCCGAGAAGCACGCTCCGACGAGCACCACGCTTCGAGCACCTTCGCGGCGGAGCACCTCCGCAGCTGCGATGGCGTCCTCGCTGAACGGTTCGGTGAGCTTCAGCTCCCCGATCTCTCCGGTGGACTCCCCCAGTCCGTGGTAGTCGAATCGCAGGACCACGTGCCCTCGCTCGGCGAGCATCCGCGCCAATCGGACCGCCAGCCGGTTGCGCTGCATGGAGACATTGACCGTGTCGCCCCCCTGGATGATCATCACACCGACGCCGTTCGACTCGACGGGCCGCGTCACCACGCCGAAGCAATCGCCGTCTCCGGCGCTGAAGAACACCGGAACCTCGGTGACGGCGGTACTCATCCGCCGGCCTCTTCGATCAACCATCGGACCGTGGGCTCGATCATCGCACCGTCGAGGATTGCGCTCTCGTCCGGCCGCAGCTTGTCGACGTCCTGGTGGAACCACCACGCCTCGCGGGCGGGTACGGGTTCGACGGAAACCGTTCGGCCGCGATCCTCGAACTTCTTGAGCAGTCGAGCGGTAGCCGGGCTGATCTCGGCTTTGCGGCCCAGCTGCACCACCAGCGCGGGCGCCGTACCGGCGGGGGCGCGGAGCTTTCGGGCCCGGGCACTGTCGTAGAGCGAGCGTGGAACCGAAAAGCCGGCGATGTCGAGGCGGCCCGATTCCTGGAACTCGATTTCGAGCTCTTCAGAGCTGACCTCCACACCGTGGCTCATGCCGACGATGACGAGCGTGCGGACGAGGTCCTTGAAGTAGCGGCCACCGTCGACCACCGGATCCCAGAAGGCGATCGGTGTGTCGGAATCGGCGATCGCAACGGCCGGAAATGCGCCGATGAGCGTCCCCAGCGTTGCCGCCCTCTCCTCGCCCGTGAGGTTGCGGAGGTATTCGGCGGCGGAGGCTGCATCCGCGGACATGGTGTCGAGCGTGAGGGCGCCCGGGTCGCCGTCGCTGTTGCCGGTGCCGCGGTAGTGGAACCGTTGAACGGCGATGCCTTCGGCCGCCAGTCGGCGCCCGAGCATGACTTCCCGGCGGTTGTTCTTCAGGAACTCGGAGAAGATCGGTGAGCACATCACCAGCGAAGACCTCACCTCCCCCTTCGGCAGGTGCGTGACTCCGAACAACCCATCGAAGAATGCAACGTGCTCGGACGTCCCGTCGATCAGATCGAGGGCCGTTGAGGTGTCTCCCATGGCTAACCAGTGTACGTGGTGTGTGTCGCCGAGCGGCTTCGGGGACCGAGCCTCACTCCAATGCGACGTCGGTCGAGCCGATACCCCTCCCGGCGCCCACGACGAGGATGACGCCGGCTACGGCCAAGGCGACCATCGAAACGCCGAACGCCGCCCAACCGGATCCCGACACGGCGACCAGCTGCGAACCCGCCACCACCATCACCAGTTCCGCGAGAACCCACGCGGGCAGCGGCACACGTTCGAGAGGTCGGGTTCCGAGGACCGCCATGAGTGCCATGCCGCACCATGCACCGAACACCGAGACGGGGCGCCCACCGCCGCCGTACATCGTCGCCCAGGCCGCGAGCCCGGTGAAGGCGCCGAGGGCGGGCCCCGTCAGCACGGTTCGGTCACCGATCAGGGCGGCCAGACACACGGCGAGCGCTGCTCCGAGCAGTGCCCGAGGCCCCTCCGTGTCCGGGACGCTCGCCCAGATCGCTGCGGCGGCGCCACCCACGACCACCGCCACGGCCCGCTGATCCGCCCGGAGGAACCTCCGAGGGCCCCAGATGACGATCGTGGCGAGCGCAGTCGTGGACCAGACGGGCCAAATGATGCTGGGCCGCCACGCAGAGTTGGAGATGACGTACGAGATCACGGCTGTGGACGCCTCGGAGATGACGGGACGGTTCAGCACCGCGGTTGCAAGAGCGAGACCCGCTGCCGCGAACATCGACAGAGGCTCGAACATGTCTGAGACGAAAGTGGCTCCACCAACACCCAACAACAGCGCAGCGGCACCAGTCCAGGCGTGTCCAGACCTGGCAGCGAGCCCGATGGCGAGTACGACCGCCGAAATCGCCAGACCCGACAGGAACCATCGATCTCCGAAGAGCGAGACGAGTGTGGACAGCTCCCCGATCACGCGAACCCCACGAGAAGCCAGAGTGCTCCTGCGGCGAGAATGGCCAGCGCGACGATGGCCGAGGCGATGAGCAGGTATCGGGTCTGCACGAGGGGGCAGAGTACACAGCGGCACCCGGACGCCGAGAGTTTGCGATTCGACGATCCGCTTCTCATGTCTGCGGAACTACGCTCGTGCTCAACGGCTGAAAAGGGACGGAATGGTGTACGACATCGTCGTCGTCGGTGGTGGACCCGGCGGATATGCCTCGGCGCTCTATGCGCACAACTTCGGACTGTCCGTCGCGCTCGTCGACGACGAACGTCCCGGAGGCACGTGCCTCATCAGGGGATGTATCCCCGCCAAGCAGTGGCTACAGGTGGCGGAGGTGTTCTCGACGGTGCGTCACGCCTCGGACTTCGGCGTGATCGCGTCTGAGCCGCAGATCGACTGGGGTGCGGCGCTCGACAGGAAGAACAAGACGGTCGAGGGACTGCTCCGGGGAGTGGCCGGTCTCCTCAAGCAACGGAAGGTGGACGTGATCGAAGGCTTCGGCCGGCTCGACGGACCACGCAAGGTGGTCGTCTCCGGTTCCGACGGCGACCGGGTGGTCGAAGGGCGCAACGTGATCGTTGCCACTGGCTCGCATGCCAGGTCGATTCCCCCGTACCCGATCGACGGGAAGAGGATCGTGACCTCTGACCATGCGCTCGATTGGCCGGCCCGGCCGAACCGGGTGGCGATCGTGGGCGGGGGTGTGATCGGGTGTGAGTTCGCTTCGATGCTCACCGATCTCGGAGCCGAGGTCCACGTCTTCGAAGTGATGGATCAGATCCTCCCGGGCGGTGATCCCGACGCCGCCAAGCAGCTTCAGCGCCAGCTCGGGCGCCGTGGCGTCAAGTTCAACGTCGGTATCGCCGTTGGTGAGCCGAAGATCGGGCCGGAATCGGTCGTGGTGCCCTACGGCGACTCTTCGGTGGAGGTCGACGTCGTGCTGATGGCGGTTGGCCGCGGTCCCAACACCGAGGGGGTCGGGCTCGAGACGACCAAGGTCGTCGTGGATCGTGGCTTCGTCGAGGTCGATCCATTGACGATGCAGACGGCGGAGCCCGGCGTGTACGCGGTGGGAGACATCGTCAAGGGTTCCCCGCAGCTCGCTCACGTGGGATTTGCGGAAGGCATTGCAGCCGTCACCCACATCGCGAACGGATCGTTGGCGCCCGTCGACTATCGAGCTGTCCCCAGAGTGACGTACACCCATCCGGAGGTGGCCGAGGTCGGCATCACCGAGGCTCAGGCCCGGGATGCCGGGATTGAGATCGACGTCACGAAGCACGCATTCAACGGCGTGGGGCGAGCGATCATCATCGGCGAGAATCAGGGATTCGCGAAAGTGATCGCAGAGAAGGACGGCCCGATCGTAGGAGGGGTGATCGTGGGCCCTCAGGCGGGCGAGATGATCCACGAACTCATGTATTCGGTGGGATGGGAGGCGCTGCCCGGTGAGGCGGCTGCGTTCATCCACGCCCATCCCACACTTTCGGAGGCGGTCGGCGAGACGCTGTTGGCGTCCACAGGGCGTTCGCTCCACTGACCGGATCAGACAAGGCGGCACACGAACAGAGGGATCTCGGTCGAGGCGGGTCCCAGGAGGTACGGAATGGCGACGACGGTGAGCATGCCCCAACTCGGGGAGACGGTCACCGAAGGCACGATCCTTCGGTGGGCCAAGCAGGTCGGTGATTCGATCTCGGCCGATGAGGTGTTGGTGGAGATCTCGACCGACAAGGTGGACACCGAGGTGCCATCTCCTGCGTCCGGTGTGGTGTTGGAGATCCTGGTGCCCGAGGGGGAGACGGTGGAGGTGGGTACTGCCATGGCCATCATCGGTGAAGCAGGAGAGTCCACAGCCGACGCCGGATCCGAGGAGGGCCAGGTTGCGCCTGCCGCCGAGCCGACCTCCGAGACCCCATCGCAGGAGCCTGCTCCTGAATCCGAGCCCGCGAGCGAACCCGCTTCTGCACCGGCAGAGCCGTCTCCGGCCGCTCCCACCGAGCCACCCGCTACCGCCTCCGGTTCGTCCACCACCGTGAGCATGCCCCAGTTGGGGGAGACGGTCACCGAGGGGACGATCCTTCGGTGGGCCAAACAGGTCGGTGATTCGATCTCGGCCGATGAGGTGTTGGTGGAGATCTCGACCGACAAGGTGGACACCGAGGTGCCATCTCCTGCGTCCGGTGTGGTCTTGGAGATCCTGGTGCCCGAGGGAGAGACGGTGGAGGTCGGGACCGCCCTCGCCATCATCGGAGAGGAATCCGGCGCGGCAGCAGCCGCTCCCACTCCCTCCGCACCAACCTCGGCGGCTGCAGCCGAGCAGGCGCCCCCACAGCAGACCTCGGTCCCTGATATGTCGCAGCCTTCTTCTGGCGGGGAAGAGCCGAGAGCGGTCGATGCCCCGACCGGTGAACGTCGGCTCCTGTCTCCGGTGGTCCGACGTCTGGTCCGCGAGCACAACCTCGACGTGTCGCAGATCCCGGGAACCGGGGAGGGTGGGCGCATCACGCGGAAGGACGTGGAATCCTTCATCGATTCCGGGGGTGCGGCCGCCGCACCGGTCGCGGAGCCCGAGATGCCGGCGGCTCCTGCCGCGGCGCCCTCCCCACCGCCCGCACCTGCACCGGCGCCACCGGCCGCGGCTCCGACGCCGGCCGCGGCTCCTGCCGTTGCCGCCCCTGCCGCATCGCGCGCCGAACCGGCGCCTGTGCCTGCCGGCGAGGAGTCCGAGACCGTCGACCTCGACCGTCTGCGGGTGCGCATCGGTGAGAACATGATTCGGGCCAAGCAGACGGCTGCCCATGTCTGGACCTCGGTGGAGGTCGACTACGAACGAGTGGAGCGTGTCCGGCAGCGACACAAGGAGGCGTTCAAGGCGGCCGAGGGCTTCTCACTGACGTACCTGCCGTTCATCGCACGAGCCACCATCGACGCCCTGCAGGAGTACCCCGTCGTCAACTCGTCGTTCTACCTCGAAGAGAAGAAGGCGGTCTTCCATCGTTCGGTGAATCTCGGCATCGCGATCGACCTCAATCAGAGGGGTCTGGTCGTCGCCAGCATCCGGAACTCGGATGGCCTCCGCCTCGTGGGTATCGCCCGCCAGATCAAGGCACTTGCCGACAAGGCGCGTGAAGGCAAGCTCGATCCCGACGACGTGTCGGGGTCGACGTTCACGATCACCAATCCCGGCCCATTCGGCTCGTTCATGTCTGCGCCGATCATCAACGTCCCCAACACAGGCATTCTGTCGACCGAGACCGTCACGAAGCGGCCTGCGGTCGTGACCGGGGTCGACGGCGAAGACGTCATCGCCATCCGCCACATCGGATATCTGGGTCTGACGTGGGATCACCGGGCGTTCGACGGGTCGACGGCGGTGTTGTTCCTCAGGAGGATCAAGGAGAACCTCGAGACCTGGGACTGGGAGCAAGAGTTGGCCTGACGCTGTGATCAGTCCGTACCTGGCGTCGTTGCGGGCCGCGGTCGGCCGCAGGCCGCTCCTGATGCCTTCGGCGTCTGCCGCCGTGTTCGACGGCGATCGGATTCTGGCGGGCTACCACACGATCGCTCGTTCGTGGGTCATCCCCGGTGGCGCCATGGATCCGGGCGAGAGTCCCGCCAGTGCCGCCGTTCGCGAGACCAAGGAGGAGACCGGTCTCGACATCCGCGTGGATCGATTGATCGGGGTGTGGGGCGGGTCGCCGGAGCATCAGGTGGTGTATCCCAACGGTGACATCGTCGACTACGTGATGGTCACGTTCGGCGGGAGGATCATTGCCGGGACGCTGGAACCGGATCAGGAGGAGTTCGAAGAGCTGGGTTGGTTCTCGGTCGACGAGCTTCGGGCGATGCCCGTGGCGCCTTGGATGCCCGACGTCCTCGATGCGCTCGTCGATCCGACCAAGGCATTCCATCCACCCGGCTGATGGGTGTTTCGTCGCCCGTCCGTCGTTCGTGCCCGGGTCGGAGATGAAGCACCGCCGTGAGCTGTCGGCGCTCATGGCGATCGTGCTGCTCGCTGCCACCGCTACTCCCGCCTTCGCCTCGGGTGCACCCTCCGGGCGGTTCGTCGACGACGACGGCCATTCCGCCGAGGTGACGCTCCAATGGCTGGCGACCGTCGGGGTGATCGATGGCTGCAACCCTCCCACCAACGACCGGAGCTGCCCGGACGACCCCGTCACGAGGGCTGAGGCGGCGAAGATCATCGTCAAGCTCGGCGAGGCTCGAGGGTGGGTGGGCTCAAACCGGACCCCGAGCGCAGATTCGTTCGTGGATGACGATTCGGCGCTCGGAGGAGGGGGAGAGCGATTGATCGAGCAGTTGGCGGCGGTCGGTGCCCTCCACGGCTGCGACCCGCCCGTGAACCGTCACATCTGCCCCGACGGTCTCGTGACCAGGGGACAGGCGGCGAAGATGCTGGTGGCAGCGTTCGGGCTGACCGCGCCCGTTTCGGCGGCGTCCCCGTGGATGGACACGGCCGGTCGGTTCTACGACGAGGCGGCGAGGGTCGCGGCGTGGCATGGCCTCTTCAGCGAGCGAACGGAGTTCGACGGGGACGAGACGCTCACGCGAGGGGAGCTTGCCGCAGCGAGCGCCCTCGCCGCGGGGGTCGAGCTGTGTCGACCGACGCCCTTCACGTTGGACCGTATCGCCGCACTCGCCCGACGGTATCCATCCCAGCTGATCAGCGCCCACGTCTACGACGTCCGAACCGGGTGTCACTACCCGCTCAATCGATCCAACCGGCAGAGGACGGCTTCCGTGTTCAAGGTGATGGTGATGGCCGGCACTCTGCTCGAGGCCCAGCAGGACGGACGTCAGCCCACCGAATGGGAGTGGTCCCAGCTCGATCCCATGATCACCGAGTCCGCCAACGGCCCTGTTCGTACCCTCTGGTATTCGTTCGGGGCATCGCCGTGGTACCTCCGGCAAGGCCAGATCTTCGGGCTCGACGACACGATCGTCCGGGGTGACGACGGCTCCGCCTGGGGTCTGACGACCACCTCTGCGGCGGATCAGGTCGACTTGATCCGGCAGGTGCTTCTGGGTGAGTGGGGGCCGCTCGAGCCCGACTATCGGCGGCACGCCCTGACCCTGATGGACCACGTGGTTCCCTCCCAAACCTGGGGCGTCACCGCCGGGGTGCCCGACGGCTGGTCCGTGGCCCAGAAGAACGGCTTCGCGGGGATCACGATCAACTCGGTCGGTTGGGTGCGCCGGCCGGCCGTCGACGACGGCTACGTGGTTGCGATTCTGGGTCAGGGGTGGCCGGATCACCCCTCCGGCATCGCGGCCGCAGAGCTCGTGAGCGGGTGGGTGGCCGAAGCCATGACTCGGGCGTGGGATCCGAGTCTCGTCCGCTGATCAGAACGACAGCCGTTCCCAGGCGACACAAGTGGTCGGGGATTCGCCCATAGCGTCGAGTGCGTGGTAGCAATGGTCCGTGCACGAGATGCTGCGAGTGCGATGGCTTGGACGCCTGCCCTACGACGAAGCCTGGGACCTCCAGCGGGCGTTTCACGAAGGGCGGGTTGCGGGCCGCTCCCGTGACGACTACCTGATCCTTCTCGAACACCCGCCCGTGTACACGATCGGTCGCAACGGGGACGGCTCGAACCTGCTGGCGTCCGAGGAGATGCTGACGAGACGGGGTGCTCAGGTTCACAGGGTCGATCGCGGGGGTGACGTCACTTTTCACGGTCCGGGCCAGCTGGTCGGATACCCCATCGTCCGGCTCGACAGCCCCATGCAGGTTGTTCCGCATGTGAGGAGGCTCGAGGCTGTCCTGATCGACACGCTCGCCGAGTTCGGCGTGCATGCCTGGCGCGAGGACGGGTACACGGGCGTGTGGACCGACAAGGGCAAGGTCGCAGCCATCGGAGTCCGCGTGTCCCGACAGGTGACGATGCACGGGTTCTCGCTCAATCTCGACCCCGACATGAGCTTCTTCCAGGCGATGGTCCCATGCGGCATCCCTGACCGGCCCGTCACTTCGATGCTCGAGCTCATCGGGCGAAAGGTGTCACACGAGGAGGTGATCGAGGTTTTGGTGCCGCACTTTGCGCGGGTCTTCGACAGGCCGGACCCCGAGGTGCAGCTTGCTGCGTTCACCCGGGCCCAGGGACGCCCCCATGAGTTCGAGGTCGATCGGCTGCTCGCCGAAGGGACCTTCTCGCCAGACAGGCGGTCGGCAGATCCGGTGCTGGTCGAGGGCCGTCTGCCCGGGGAACCGGCTCGACCGTCGTGGATGAAGGTCGCGGCCCGGATGGACGACGACTATCTCGAGTTGAAGAAGATGATGCGCGGGCTCGAGCTCCACACCGTATGCGAAGAAGCTCGGTGTCCCAACATCTACGAATGCTGGGGGATGGGCACTGCGACGCTGATGATTCTCGGAGACAAATGCACGAGGGCCTGTTCCTTCTGCAATGTGACGACCGGCAAGCCCACCGAGTTCGACATATTCGAACCGTTCCGAGCAGCCGAGGCGGTGGCGTCGATGAACCTGCAGCACGCGGTGATCACCTCCGTCAACCGGGACGATCTCGACGATGGCGGGGCGGGGATATTCGCACAGACCATCACCGAGTCGCGAAAGCGATCCCCCGGAACCGACATCGAGGTGCTCATTCCGGACTTCAAGGGCGAGACGGCGCCCCTCGAGGTGTTGATGGCCGCTGCCCCCGAAGTCCTGAACCACAACACAGAGACCGTGCTGCGGCTCCAGCGAGACATACGGACGTCCGCGAACTACGGACGCTCGCTGGCGCTGTTGTCCCGGGCCAAGCGCATGAACCCAGAAGGGCTCACCAAGTCGGGACTGATCGTGGGCATGGGGGAGACCAAGGCAGAAGTCCTCGGCGCATTGGCGGACCTCAGGGCCGTAGGCGTCGACATCATCACGATCGGGCAGTACCTGCGTCCCACACCGCGGCACCGGCCCATTCACCGATACGTGCATCCCGACGAGTTCGAGGAGTATCGGGAGTTCGGGGAGGGTATCGGGATCCCGCACGTGGAATCCGGTCCCCTCGTGAGATCGAGCTATCACGCAAAGGACAGTGTGAAGGGCGTGGGGAAGCCGGACCGGTCGGTTCCAGTGGCGATCGGTAGGCGATGAGGGACGCCTCGAGGAGGCGACGGCAATGTGCCCTCCAGGGGGCAGGGGGATAGAGGAATCGGATGCGGGTACTACATGTTGTGGACAGCCTGGCCGGCAGCGGGGGCGCCGAGCACGGACTGGTGCGGGAGATCAGCAGGTTCGGACCTGACGTAGAGCAGAAGGTGGTCCGGCTGTTCGAGCGTGACGAGCTCGATGCGAGCCTCGCCGCGGCCGGCATCGAAGTGGTTCCGCTCGGATTCAGGGCGGCCGCTGCATCGCGCACGTTTCCGTTCGCGACGCTCAAGCTCTTGAAGCTGATCCGCTCGTATCGACCCGACGTGGTCCATACGTCGCTGTTCACCGGCAACCTCGTCGGCCAATTGGCGGCCCGGGCCGCCGGAGTCCCCGTCGTATCGACCTTTGTTCTGTCCGGTGACCTCGCACTCCTCAAGGCCACCCAGCCCGGGGCCGCATCGAAGAAGGCGGCCATGATGCGTCGGATGGCGGCGGCATCGGCTCGATTGTCGAGAGCATCCTTCAGGTCTCTCACCGAGGATGCCAAACAAACGAACGCGGCGTTGCTCGGTGTCCCGCTCGATCGGGTGACGGTGATCGGTCGCGGCGTGCCCGAGCCCGTGGAAGACGTGATGCCGCGCTCCGCCCTCGGTCTTCCCGAAGACGTGCCCCTTGCGGTGAACGTCGCTCGCCTCGCCGCTCAAAAGGGTCAGGTCCATCTGCTCAGGGCGTTTGCGCTGACTGCGGAGCGGCATCCCGAGGTTCATCTGGTCATAGTGGGCCGGGGTGGAGACGCCGAGAGCGAGGTTCGGAAAGAGATCGAGAACTTCGGTCTGGAGTCCCGGGTCACGCTCCTGGGGTACACCCCATACGCCAGACACGTGCTCGAACATGGGTCCGTGTTCGTGTTCACATCGTTGATGGAGGGACTCGGAACCGCGGTGATCGAGGCGCTCGCCGCCGGGATACCCGTGGTTGCATTCGACATCCCTCCCGTCCGGGAGGCGACCGATGATGGCCGGGCGGCGACGTTGGTCCCTCAGGGTCATGTTGCCGAGCTGGCGGAAGGGATCGTCGATGCCCTCAAGGGCAGGCTCGACGATCGCGCGGCGTATGGCGTTCGGTTCGTCACGGAGCGTGGCGACCTGGGTCGTGTTTCCTCGGAACTCGAGGCGCTCTTGCGGAGGTCGACGACCGTCTGAGGCGTCCGGCCCATTCCAGGGCAGCCCGGCACGGGGTAAGTTCCTCGAAGTGATGACATCGGACAGGCCCGTGCGACGGCGATCCGGCGAGGTCGCTTTCGATCGACTCGC
The DNA here is from genome assembly GCA_963785075.1 of uncultured bacterium. Taxonomy (GTDB): domain Bacteria; phylum Actinomycetota; class Acidimicrobiia; order Spongiisociales; family ZC4RG35; genus JAOUGY01. The sequence goes on along the minus strand of CAWATW010000006.1, from coordinate 280,126 downwards.
CGGGCACCCAGTTCTCAGCAGGATGGCAACGCTGGCTCTGCGAGCGCCGCTGCGCGTCCTGGGGTATCACGATGTGATGGACGTCGCAGGCTTTCGCACCCAGATGGAGCACATCGTCGAGCACTACTCACCCGTGACGAGCGGCGAGGTGATCGCCTGGCTCTCGGGAAGACCGCTTCGCCCCGACGCAGTGTGGGTGACCTTCGACGATGGTGATCCATCGATCGTCGAGCATGGCCTTCCGGTGCTCGAGGAGCTCGGTGTCACAGCCACGATGTTCATCTGCCCTGGCGTCGTCGGAACCGATCAGGCGTTCTGGTGGCAGGTCGCCGACGCCGTTGCTCCTCAGGAGGTCGGACCGCTCAAACTCGTTCCCGACGAGACCCGCTCCAGGCGTATCGAAGAGCTTCGAAATCGCCATGTCGAGGAAACCGGCTCCGAGTTGCTGCGTCCCCAGCTGACCCACGATCACATCACCCGCTGGATCGATGCCGGCTGTGATGTGGGGAATCACACATGGGATCATCCGCTGCTCGACCAATGCCACCCCGACGAGCAGGAGCGTCAGATCACGCGTGCGCACGAGTGGCTGGTGGATCACATCGGCGGGAACCAGCGACTGTTTGCGTACCCGAATGGAAACCGGACCGAGCACGCCCGGGCGGTGGTGGAGCGGCTCGGCTATTCGATGGCCCTGCTCTTCGACCACTCGCTCGCGACGGTTCCACGATTCGAGCTCTCACGCCTCCGAACCAACGCCGACAACGAGTTGCTGCGATTTCGGAGCATCGTGTCGGGCGTACATCCGTTGTTCCACCGATTCCGCGGCGGTTGCTGATCGAGGCGTAACATCGGCAGATGTTCGATCACCATGCTCGTGTTCAGCGCGCTCGCTCGGCGATGGAAGATCTCGGAGTCGATTGTCTCCTCGTCGGTGTCGGTGCCGACCTCCGGTATCTCACCGGGTACGAAGGGATGCCGTCCGAGCGGCTGACCATGCTCGTAGTGCCGAGGGACGACGAACCCACGTTGCTGGTCCCCGAGCTCGAGGCTCCCCGCGTCGGCGACGGCCCCTTCCGTCTCGCTGCTTGGTCGGAGACAGAGGACCCGGTGGCGCGTGTGGCGGCCCGGGCCGGCCGTCCGACGGTGACGGCGGTGGGCGACCGAACGTGGGTGGTGTTTCTCCTCGAGCTCCTCGCACTCATGCCCTCGACCACCTTCGTGCCGTCGTCGGTGGTCACGGCCCCTCTTCGGGCGGTGAAGGAAGCCGCCGAGGTCGAAGCGCTGCGTATCGCCGCAGGCGGCGTCGATCGTGTCAGTGCCCGCATCCCCCACGAGGTGCGCTTCGAGGGTCGCAGCGAGCGTCAGATAGCGCGGGACATCGCCGACATGACAGTCGAGGAAGGCCACGATGTCGCAACCTTCTGGATCGTGGCTTCCGGGCCCAACGCTGCCTCGCCCCACCACGATCCCGGCGATCGGGTCGTCGAGGCCGGTGATGTCGTGCTCGTCGACTTCGGAGGCCGCCGGGACGGGTATTGCTCCGACACGTCGCGGACGTTCTCGGTCGGGGAGCCTTCGCACGAGCTGAGAGAAGTCCACGAGGTGGTGCATGCGTCTCAATCCGCAGGCCGCGAGGCTGCCCGGGCCGGTGTGAGCGGATCGTCACTCGATGCCATCGCGCGAGGAGTGATCGCCGACGCAGGCTACGGCGAGCAGTTCGTTCATCGGCTCGGCCACGGGATCGGCCTCGACGGCCACGAGCCGCCATACCTCGTGGAAGGAAACGATCACCTGCTCGAGCCCGGCAACGCGTTCTCGATCGAACCCGGGATCTACTTGCCGGGGCGGCTTGGCGTCCGTATCGAGGACATCGCCGTCATCGCTCCCGACGGAAGCCTTGACGTGCTGAACCGGAGCAACAGAGGGCTCGTACAGGTCGAATAGGCCCATCGCCGGTGGCCGGTGTCCAGCCTCCAGTCGCCGGTCTCCAGTTCCGGTCTCCAGTCCCCGGTCCCGGTCTCCAGTTCCGGTCTCCAGTCCCCGGTCTCCAGTCTCCAGTTCCCGGGACCCATGACCCAGCCGCAAGACCCGAGACCCAAGACGCAAGACGCAAGACCCGATCAACCGATGCTCACCACGATGCGGGTGCGCCTCACCAACGTGTTCTGCCAATACCACCGACCCTCCAAGGTGAAGGAGCCGCTGGTCGGGGCCTTGATGTTCGTGGTCCAGGTGCGAGATGCGACGCTTGTGGTGTCGGTCTCCGCCGGGCCTGCCAGCGATTGAGTCACTCCGTCGAGGAGCAACTCGAACCGCGTCCCTGAAGCCCGAAAGGCCGTCTCCTCGCCCGACGCCATTGGAACAGCCTGATCCCAGCCTTCGGACACCCGCACGGTCCGCCCGCCACGTGTCGAGGCTGTCCCACCGCATGTCTCACCGTCTTTGGTGCACCACCATCCAGTCGCCAGATCGACGACCGGTGGCAGCTGTGGCAGGTCGAGCGCCCGCGCCAGGAAAGAGGCCATCTGCTCCCGCGTCACGGGGTCGGTGGGGCAGAACCGGTCGTTTGTCGGTGGATTGCAGCCGAGTGTCACTCCGGCGGTGGCGAGGCGTTCGATGTCGGCTTCGAACACCGATCCGTCGTCATCGGTGAAGTCTTTGTCCCCCCGGTCCCTCAGTCCGAGGGCGCGTACCAAGAACGCGGCCATCTGCCCTCTGGTCACCCAGTCGTTCGGACAGAATCGATCGTTGACGGGAGGATTGCATCCAACGGTGATTCCGGTCGACCCCAGCCACTCGATGTCGCCTTCGAAGATCGAGGAGTCGTCGTCGACGAACTCGACCGGCGCGCCAAGAGTCTGCGACGAGAACCCGCGATGAAGGAACGCAGCCATCTGACCGCGGGTGACAACCGAGCGAGGGCAGAACTGATCGGACGTCGGCGGATTGCATCCAACGGTGATGCCTTCGGCAGCCACTGCCTCGATGGCCGGTTCGTGCACCGAGTAGTCGTCGTCGACGAACACTCCATGCAAGGCGGCCGCGTCGGCCGGCACGGCGGACCAGACGAGGGCACCTATCACTGCGAAGATCAAGAGATGAGGCCTCATCCCTCCACCTCGAGGCTCGCGAGAACCGAGTTGATCGCGGGCAGAACATCCGCTCGGTCGATGTGAGAACCGACCACCACGTAGAGGCAGAACGGCCGGCCGGCGACGGTGAAGAACCTCTGCACTCCGGACATGCCCGAGACGGAGGCGTGCAGCACGTCGCGATCGAAGTCCTTGCTCTGAACGAACCGCGGGATGCCCTCGATGGAGAAGAGGGCGGTGCCGGCACTCTCCGGTCCGTACTCGAACAGCACGACGAGTGCATCTCCGGGCCGCATGACTTCGATGGCACCTCCTCCGAAATCGCCCCGTCCGGGCGGCAGCGGGAAGTTCGCCAAGTGCGCCACCGTCGGACGCACGGCGCCGTCGTCGAGCAGTCCGAGTCCCTCGTCGATCTGGCCTTCCCACCCTGCGGGGAGATCGATCTGCATCCGATTTCCGGTCAACTTCACAAGACCACCCCGCCTGCGATCACGAGCGCCAGCGCCGTTGCGGCGGCGACGGAGTGTGTGGGTGCGGCGATCGCTGCGACCTTCTGGTGGAATGCACCGAGTCGATCCGGTCGGTCGATCCACCCTGCGGCAAGCAGCGGGATGGTCCGGCTCAGACCGAACGTGGCTCCGACCCAGGCGCCGGCGACCGGATCGCCGATCCACGCAATCGACACGACCAGGGCCGGTACGAGCCACGTGACGACGTACGTGGCGAGTCCGGCACCGAGTTGCAAGCCGAAGCCCCCGCCGTACACCCATCCCCGGTAGGTCCCGATCCACCGCTCGTTGACCTGACGGTGCGGTGTGGGAACCCGGATCCGCAGCAGATCGGCCACGGCCGCGGCGCCAACCGCAACCAGAAGGACGGACGCAGGCGCGGAGGAGAAACGCGTGGACGCACCCGCCACCGCTGCCACGACCCCGAGGACGGCGCCGCCGATAGAGGCGCCGACCGCAAAAGCGGCAACCGTCACCCACCATCGATTCGATCGTGCCCGCTCACCGAGCGGGTGGATGCTGGAAAGCATCGACTCTCCTCATGGCGACCAGCTCGACCTGATGGCCGCGATCAGTGCCAGGGCGACGGCCATCGGCGTCATCAGACATCCCCGGTGGGTTTGCGATACAGCACCGGGTCCCCGGGGGAGATACCGGCACGGCGAAGTTCCTCGTCGGTGTCTGCGAGACGTTCACCGGTGGAACGTCCGATCGCGTGTGCTTCGGCTCGATCCCCCAGGGCTCGGTCGACGAGACCGACGAGCTGATCCCAAGCCGCCGCGGCACCGTCGCCCACGACGGCGCCACGTTCCGTGTCGACGAGCACGAAATATGGCGTGTATGGCACGGCGAATGTGTCCCATGCCTCGGTCGACATCACGGTGGCCGGGTCTCCTGGCGCCAGCCGCTTGATGTCCGAAAGCGACTCGTCGGTGGCCGACTTGGTCACGATCACCGTCCGAACGCCGTCACGGGGTGAGGTGCGGCCTTCCGTCCCGAAGTCGGACCAGAACCGCTTGCAGGTACCGCATCCCGACGAAAGGAAGGCGAGCATCGTGTAGCCGCGCGAGCCGCTGAGCGAGACTGCGGTCGTCACACCATCCGGTGTCATGCCGATGATGGCGTCGTCGGGCACGTCCTCGAGAGCCTTCGGCCGGAACGGAGGTGAGATCGACATTCCGGAATGGACGTGGTCGTCTCCTGCTCCGAGCTCGTGCAGGCGTCGCAGAATCTCGGCATGGCTCCTGAGGAGCCCCGCCACCAGGATCGCCAACATGATGATGACGACGGCCTCGGCGATGATCACGACCGTCATGCGATCCGCCCCCAAACCACCGGCACACCGGCGGAGCCGAACGAGAAGTTGGTGTCCGCTCCACCCGAGGTCCAGCTGTTCCGAAGGGCCCAACTCCCGGCATCGAACCATCCGGGCCGATCCCTGCCGCCGCCCGTCCAGTCACCGGTGATGGGCACGCCGGAGCCGGCGAAGGTGATGTCTATCTCGGGGTTGCCTCCGGTTGCCGTGTTCCGGAGCAACCATCGGTCGCCTCGCACCATGCCGGGCGAGTCGACGCCATCGCCGTTCCAGTCCCCGGTCACGGGTATGTCGCCCGCCTCTCCGAACGAGAACTCGATGTCGGCCGGCCCGGGGCTGTTGGAGTTGCGCAGATACCACCGGTTCCCGCGAACGACTCCGATGGTGGCCACACCGTTGCCGGTCCAGTCCCCGACCACCGGGATGTCTCCCAGTCGTCCGTACCTGATGACCAGGTCGGGCAGGCCCGACCCGGGGATCTGCCGGATGTACCACTCGAGCGACTGATCGCCGCCGACGCTGTGGCGAACGCCGCGCACCATGGCGGGCGTCTCGATTCCGCTTCCGGAGAAGTCGGCCATGATCGGTGTGTCGCCGGCGACTCCGTAGTTGAACGTGTCCTCGGCGGCTCCACCGGTGAGCGAGTTCCGCAGCGACCAGTCTTCCCCGACGACCACGCCGGGTCGGGCGGGGACAGGTGGGTTGTCGCCGGTGTCGAACGGGTGCAGACAGGAGGCATCATGGGTCCGGGTGTTCTGATCGACCGCATCCGTGCGAGTGCACGACGAGTCCCACTCCCACGGTGGAACACAGGTGACGACGCGACATTCGATGGGGCCGAGGCACGCGACGTTCTGATTGCATTGTCCATAGCGGAATCGAGTGCACCCGACCTTCCAATGATTGCAGTCGTTGTTTGCGCAACGGCATGAGGTGCCGGCGCATTCGGGACTACACGTCCCGGACCCGCCGCACCCGCAGGTTCCGCAGGACGCCGTGTTGCAATCCATGTAGTACCGCGACCCGCCACCGCAGTAGCCGGAACCTTCGGCCCGCCACCACCCGGCGATCATCGATCCCGGTGGGCACGTGTTGACCCCGGTGAGCGTGCAGCAGAAATCCGTGTAACCGCCGCTGGCGCACTTCGACCCGCTGGGGCAATTGGATGGAGTCTTGACGACCGCCGAATATGCGGAACCGGGTCGAAGGACGTATGCGGCGGGTGCCGTCACGAGCGCCGAGCCCACGATGGCGCTCCGTCTGAGGAATCCGCGTCGACTCGTCCTTTGTTCGAGGAAGCGGCCTGCTCCCTCGACGAGGCGCTTGCTCATGTCGTGCCTCGCATTGCCCTGAGCGTGGCCGGCCATTCGGCCAGCATGAGGTAGGTGAGATAGGAGCCGATCACGGCCATCACGGTGAGCCCGATCCCCGGGCCGGGAGTCTCGATGAGTCGATCGACAAGACGAGGTTGCGTGAGCGCCCCGAGCGCCGTGGCGGCCAGAGTCAGATTGACCACGAGGTGCGTGGCGTCCGGGGGCGTGTCGATCTTCCCGAGGCATCCGCAGCTCTGAATGGGAATGTTCTGGCGCAAGGCGTACGCGACGAACCCGCCGAAACCCAGGTAGAGCGCCGAGACGGCGAGAACACCGAGTGGTGACGAGAGCGTCAGGGCGGAGAGCCCTGCGGCCAATTCGACGAGAGCCAGAGCCACGACAACCGGGTCTGACGCCGGTAGACGGGCGACGGCCAGCGCGCCGCGCGTCGGAGCGCGGTCCATCAATTTGGCTCCCCCGCTCCCGATCAACAGCACAGCGCCGATCGCGAGCATGCTCTCGAACAGCATCGGGTCGACGATAGTGGCTGAGTGATCGAACCACGTATCCGGCGTGGTGCTGCGACCTCGGATCTTCCGGGGTGGTGCTCCGGCCTCCAACGGATAGTGTGATCAGCCTGACTAGGGAGCGGAGGCGAACATGAAGGCACTCGTCACCGGTGGGGGCGGATTCATCGGTTCCAACATCGCCCGGGCGTTGCTCGCTCGCGGCGACGAGGTTCGGATCATCGACGACTTCTCCACCGGACGGAGGGAAAACCTCGAGGGGATCGACGTCGAGGTGGTCGAGTCCTCGATCGAGGATCCCGTTGCCCTGAGTGGGGCGATGGACGGAGTCGAGGTGGTCTTTCACCAGGCCGCACTCCCGAGTGTGAAGAGGAGCGTCGACGACCCGATACGTACGCACTCCGTGAATGCCACGGGGACGCTCAACGTGCTCGTGTCGGCTCGCGATGCCGGGGCCCGGAGGGTCGTGTACGCATCGTCTTCGAGCGCATACGGCAACACTCCTGTGCTCCCCAAGCAGGAGGACATGGCACCGTCGCCGCTCTCGCCGTATGCGGTGGCGAAGCTCACCGGCGAGCAGTACTGCCGCGCGTTTTCGCACGTGTACGGCCTCGAAACGGTGGCGCTGAGGTACTTCAACGTGTTCGGCCCGCGCCAGGACCCGACCAGCCACTATTCGGCGGTGATCCCGCTGTTCGCCACCGCGCTCCTCGAGCGTCGAGTACCCACGGTTCACGGAGACGGCGAGCAGACTCGTGACTTCACCTACATCGACAACGTCATCCAGGCCAACCTGAAAGCTGCCGCCGGCGACGAACGATCCTCGGGCCAGGCCATGAACATCGCCTGCGGCTCTCGCGTCAGTCTCAATCAGTTGCTCGAAGTCCTCGCCGGCATCATCGGTGTGGAGGACTATCAGGTCGAGCACGGCGATCCGCGTCCCGGCGACGTTCGCGATTCTCTGGCGGACATCACCAAGGCCCGAAACCTCATCGGATACGAGCCCACGATCCAACTCGAAGAAGGCCTCCGCAAGACCGTCGACTGGTTCTCCGCCCTCAGCAATCACGTAATACGTAATACGTAATACGTAATACGTAATACGCAGCTCGGTCAGTGGTCGGCGGTGAGCGCCCGGACCTGGTCCATGAGGTGGCCGTTGGTGGCCAGGAAGCCGGTGAGCTTGGGGTTGGTCTGGTTGAACGTGGGCTGGGTGCCGTCGAGGAAGCGGATCTCGCCGCCGCCGGCGACGACCAATGCAGCACCGCCCACCACGTCCCACTCGTGTTTGGGGACGAGGGTCCACGTGGCGTCTGCGACTCCTGCACCCACGAGTCCGAGCTTGTAGGCCACCGACCCCATGTTCCGGACCGAGACCGGCGTTCGGAAGAACCGGTCCCATTCTCCACGTTTCACCTCGCTGCGGCTTGCGAGGACGAGAGCGCCGGAGACCGACGGCGTGTTGGTCGTCGCGACCCGATCGCCGTTGAGGGTGACCCCATGTCCAACTGCTCCGAGGATGAGATGATCGGGCCCCGGAGCCAGGATCCCGCCGGCGACCGGGGCGCCGTCGACGACCAAGCCGATCGACACGCACCATTCAGGGATGCCTTCCACGAACTCCCGCGTGCCATCGAGTGGATCGACGACCCAGACCCGGCTGCTCTCGAGGCGGGACGTGTCGTCGGCGGTTTCCTCCGAGAGCCATCCTTCGCCGGCTCTGAGAAGCTCCTCTTTCATGATGGCGTCGATCAGGAGGTCGGCCTCGGTCACCGGGTCACCGCCCGACTTCGCCGTCGAGGCGACCTCTCCCGGTGTAAAGCGTTTCAGTGCCTCGGCCGCCCGAGCGAGCGCGGTCTCGATGCGATGTAGGTCGTCTGCGTAATCGGTCACTGCATCCCTGTCGTTCAACTTGGCCAGAAGACTGGCACGAGAACGACGATGGTCGCAATCATCACCACGGTGAGCGGGGCGCCAAGCCTCACGTAGTCGGAGAACCGGTAGCCGCCCGGACCGTAGACCATCGTGTTCGTCTGATAGCCGATGGGGGTGAGGAAGGAGGCCGACGCCGCGACGGCGACGGCGATGGCGGCACCCCGAGGGTCCAACCCTTCTGCGTTGGCCGCTGCCACCGCGATGGGAAACATGAGCAGTGCTGCCGCGTTGTTGGTGATGAGCTCGGTGAGCACCACCGTCGTGAGGACGAGCCCCAGGAGGACGCCACTCGTCCCCACTGGTTCAAACAGCCGCACCAGACCCTCCGCCACGGTGAGCGCAAGCCCCGACGACTCGACGGCTGCCGCCAGCCCGAATGCGGACGCGATCACTCCGATGACTTCGAGATCGACGGAGCGTCGCGCCTCGTCGGGCGAGAGGATTCGCAATCCGATCAGCACCAACGATGCGACCAGGGATCCCTGGAGGATCGGGACGATGTCCATGGCGGCCAGAACGACGAGTCCGAGCAGCAACGTCGCCACGATCTTGGCGTTGCGTGATGTGATCGGGGGAGATCCGTCCATCTCGGCCACGAGGATGAAGTCCAGGCGGTTCCTCCAGCGGTCCCTGAAGCCGGGATCCGCGATCACGATCAGCGTGTCGCCCACTCGAAGCGAAACGGTGCCCAGTTTGGCGTCCAAGAGCTGTCCCGATCGCGAGATGGCGAGGACGGCCGCCTGGTAACGCGATCGGAAACCCACATCCACGAGGGTGCGCCCAACCAGCGGAGACTCGGCTCCGACCACGGCCTCGAAGTAGCGGACCATCGGATCGAGGCTGAGGACGTGTTCTTCCTCGGCTGAACGCAGCCCGCGCATCGATCGAAGGTCGAGCACCTCGTCGGAGCGGCCGACGAACCGCAGACGATTGTCACCTCTGAGCACGGTTTCAGGTCGAACCGGGGCGATGACGGTGTCGCCGCGGTCGACGGCGGCGAGGAACACGCCCGACAGATGGCGCAGTCCCGCCTCTTCGACCGTTTTGCCGTCCATGGGCCCGGCCGGGTCCACCACCATCTCGACGGTGAAGCGATTCGATTCGTCGAGCAGCCCTTGTTTCGCCGATCTCCGCGACGGCAACACCCGAGGTGCGAGGGCGATCACCAGGACGGTGCCGAGGATGGCAACCGGCAGCCCCACCTTGGCGATCTCGAAGAACCCGATCGGCCTCATGCCGGCTGCGTCCATCTGACCCGAGACCACCAGGTTGGTGGAGGTCCCGATCACGGTGATGACACCGCCGAGGATCGCGCCGAACGACAGCGGCATGAGGAGTTTCGATGGTGAGATGTTGCGTCGCTCGGCCCAGGCAGTCACCTGCGGCACCAGCATCGCCACGATCGGAGTGTTGTTGAGGAAGGCCGAGGATGCCACGGTGGGTCCGAGGAGCCGGAGGAGTGGTCGGCGAAGTGTCCCGCGCTCGCCGAGTGTCCTTCGCATCAACGGGCCCAGTGCACCCGTCTTCTCGACCGCCGCCGCGAGCACGTACAGGGCGGCCACTGTGATCGGCCCGGAGTTCGAGAACCCTGCGAAGGCTTGGGAGGCGTCGATGACACCGGAGACGAGCAACAGCACCGTCCCGGCGAAGACAGCCGTGGCCGGGGACGTGAGGTCGCGGACCAGTGCGTACAACACCAGTGCGATGACTGCGAGTGTGAGCCAAGCGTCAGGACCCATGGACGATGACGGTTTAGCAGGTACCGTGCCGAGGAGATAACCTCAAGGATTCATGTCTTATCAGCTCGACCATTTGCGCGCGCTCGAAGCCGAGTCGATCCACATCATCAGGGAAGCCGTCGCCGAGGGCGAACGGCCCGTACTCCTGTTCTCGGGTGGAAAGGACTCGGCCGTCGTTCTGCGCCTGGCCGTGAAGGCCTTCTTTCCAGCACGGCTCCCGTTCCCCGTGATGCACGTCGACACCGGGCACAATTTCCCGGAGGTGATCGAGTTCCGGGACCGGACGGTCGAGGAGCTCGGCGCCACCCTCATCGTCGCTTCCGTGCAGGAGTCGATCGACGCCGGCCGTGTGATGGAGGAGACGGGTCCGAGAGCCAGCCGCAACCGGCTCCAGACCGAGTCTCTCCTGTCGGCGATCGAGGAGAACCGCTTCGACGTCGTCTTCGGCGGAGCTCGACGGGACGAGGAGAAGGCCCGGGCCAAGGAACGTGTCTTCAGCTTCCGGGACGAGTTCGGCCAGTGGGATCCCAAGAACCAACGGCCCGAACTGTGGAGTCTGTACAACGCCCGGCATCGCAACGGTGAGCATCTGCGGGTCTTCCCCATCTCCAACTGGACGGAGATGGACATCTACCAGTACATCGACGAAGAGAAGATCGACCTTCCCTCGGTGTATTTTTCACACACCCGTCGGGTGTTCGAGCGTGATGGGATGTTGATGGCGGAGAATCCGTTCCTCCAGCTGATGGATGGCGAGGAGATCTTCGAAGCCGTGGTGCGATTCCGTACGGTCGGCGACATGACGTGCACGGGGGCGTTCGAGTCGACGGCGGCGGACATCGAGCAGATCATCGCCGAGGTGTCCGCCTCCCGCATCACCGAGCGCGGTGCCAGCCGGGCAGACGACCGCACCGCCGAGGCAGCCATGGAAGACCGCAAGCGCGAAGGCTATTTCTAGATCATGTCGACGATCGAAACTCCACAACGCATGGAGCTGGTGCGGCTCGCCACCACCGGCTCTGTCGACGACGGGAAGTCGACGCTGATCGGGCGCCTACTGCTCGACACCAAGCAGATCTTCGAAGACCAGATGATCGCCATCGAAGAAGCGAGCAAACGACGCGGCACCGACTACGTGGACCTCGCCCTTCTCACCGATGGCCTCCGAGCCGAACGGGAGCAGGGCATCACGATCGATGTCGCCTACCGGTACTTCGCCACGCCCCGCCGCAAGTTCGTGCTCGCCGACACCCCCGGGCATGTCCAGTACACGCGGAACATGGTGACGGGAGCTTCGACCGCCGATATCGCGCTCGTCCTCATCGACGCCCGCAAAGGCATTCTCGAGCAGACCCGTCGTCACTCGTTCATCGCCTCGCTGCTCCAGGTTCCGCACCTGGTGCTGTGCGTCAACAAGATGGACCTGGTCGACTATTCGGAGGAGCGCTACGACGAGCTCGTCGAAGAGTTCCGGCAGTTCGCCGCCCGTCTCGACATCACCGATCTCCGGTTCGTTCCGGTTTCCGCGCTCAAGGGCGACAACATCGTCGACGAGAGCGACAACATGCCCTGGTACAAGGGCCCATCGGTGCTGCATCTGCTCGAGGAGATCCACGTCGGCAGCGACCGCAACATGATCGATTGCCGGTTCCCCGTGCAGTACGTCATCCGGCCGCACACCATGGAGAACCAGGACTTCCGCGGCTATGCCGGACAGGTCCAGGGCGGCGTTTTCCGGGTCGGTGACGAGGTGATCGTTCTCCCCTCCGGTTTCACTTCCAAGATCGCGGCGATCGATACATTCGACGGACCTGTCGAGGAGGCAGTGCCACCGCTGTCGGTGGTGATTCGCCTCGAGGATGAGATCGACATCAGCCGGGGCGACATGATCTGCCGACCCCACAATCAGCCTCACGTGGGCCAGGACCTGGACGCCATGGTCTGCTGGCTCAGCGAGACGGGGTCCATCCAACCTGGGGCCAAGTTCGCAATCAAGCACACGAGCCGGTGGGCTCGCGCGATGGTGAAAGAGGTGCAGTACCGCCTCAACATCAACACACTGCACCGAGACGAGACCGAGCACACATTGACTCTGAACGAGATCGGTCGTGTCCGTCTGCGCACGACGGTCCCAATGTTCTTCGACGAATACCGCCGGAACCGCGAGACCGGATCGTTCATCCTGGTGGACGAGGCCACCAACAACACGGTTGCCGCGGGGATGATCACGGGGCCTGCCGTTTGAGGCTCAGGTCACCGGTTTCCGGTCCTCGTCCTCGCCAGCTGAGCCGGGGACGCAGCTCGTCTTCGCAGGGAAGCGCGGCGTCGCATGGCTGAAGTCACCGAGAACGTGGTTTGGCATCCGGGAGCAGTGGCCCGGGTCGATCGTGCGGCGGTGACCGGCGGACTCGGGATGACCGTGTGGCTGACCGGGCTCTCGGGTTCGGGCAAGTCGACGATTGCACACCGGGCGGAGCAGCTCCTGATGGCAGGTGGACGGGCCGTGTACGTCCTCGACGGCGACAATCTCCGTCACGGGCTCAACGGCGATCTCGGGTTTTCGGCAGAGGATCGTACCGAGAACGTCCGCCGGGTCGGTGAGGTCGCCCGGCTGATGGCAGACGCCGGGTTGGTGGTGCTGGTTCCCGTCATCAGCCCGTACCGGGCCGACCGCGACCGGGTCAGGCGGATCCACGACGTCGCCGAGGTTCCGTTCGTGGAGGTCTTCGTGGACACGCCCATCGATCTCTGCGAGTCCCGGGACCCCAAGGGGCTGTATGCGAAGGCTCGGGCGGGTGAGATCAAGGGATTCACCGGCATCGACGACCCCTACGAGGCGCCACTCGAGCCCGAGCTGGTGCTGCCGACGGCCGAGCTCTCCGTCGACGAGGCTGCAACCAGGATCATGGGCGTGGTCGCGAGCAGAACGTAGAGCCTACGGCGCGGACGCGGCCTCGCGAGATCGTTCACGATCCGTCTGCCGTCTGCCGTCGTGGCCGTGGATGGGGTTGACTGCAGGCAGGTCCGTGGAACAGTGTGCTGGGCGAGAGACGGGTTGGGGGCTGCTGTTCGATGTGCTCGTACACTCTCCCGGCGGTTTGCTGATGGAAGGTCGAAATGGGGAACACGCTTCAGTCGAGCATCTACGAGATGACCAACGCCGACCCGGGTGCGCGTGCGCTGGGTTTCTATTCGGCGGATCGAACTTGTGAATGGCTCACACGCGGCGAGCTCATCGAGGCCGCCGAACGCGCCGCAGGTCGACTCCGGGACCTCGGTCTCAGAGAGGGCAACGTCATGGTCCTGGTGCCCTACAACGATCGCTTCGCAACGGAGGTCCTCCTCGGCTCGCTGATCGTCGGAGGCCTGCCGTTGTTGGTGGCTCCGCCCGCCATTCAGGGTCTGAACTCCAGCTTGCCCGACATCCTCCACGGAATCATCGAGCGAACATCGGCGCCGGTGGTCGTGGCCGCGGACACCGTCGAGTCCATGCGCGACGACCTCCACGCTCGCCATCCCCAGACGCAATTCGCCTTCGGACCCGACGAGTTCGGGACCGGGCCCGCCGGCATCGACTGGAGCATGCGCGATCCGCACGATCTGGCCGGGCTGCAGTTGACGTCCGGGACGACAGGGTTCCCGCGCATCTGCATGTGGCGGCAGGAAAACGTCATGGCGGCCCTCGACGGCATGGCCACGGCCATGGCAGTCGGTCAGGACGACACCTACCTGAACTGGACTCCGCTCTATCACGACATGGGCCTCATGAACAACTTCATGCTGTGCCTGACCAAGGGGATCCCCCTGGTGATGATGAGCCCGTTCGATTTCGTGAAGCGCCCCGGTTCCTGGATGCGCGGCGTATACGACACGCAGGCGACGATCACCTGGTCCCCGAATTTCGGTTTTGCGCTCGCAGCCCAGCGGATCCGGGACAAGGATCTCGAGGGGGTGACCCTCGATCACGTCAAGGGCTTCTGGAACGCGGCCGAGCGCATCCACTACGACACGATTGTGGCCTTCAAAGAGCGGTTCGCCCCGTACGGGCTCGCCCCCGACGCCGTCAAGACGAACTTCGGCTGCGCCGAGAACGTGGGAGGAGCCACCTTCACGCCCCCGGACGAGGAAGTGCCGTTCGAGCACATCGACGCCGTCGCCTTCCACGAACGCCAGGAGGCGATCGCCGGAGAGCCGGGGCATGGCAACCTGTCGCTGGTGGGATGTGGCAAGCCGCATCCGGGGATCACCATTCACATCCTCGATGACGAGGGCAGGGATCTCCCCGACGGTCACGTCGGTCATCTGGCGCTCGACACCGCTTCCCGGATGGAGGGATACCTCCACGATCCCGAGTCGACGCAGGCCGCCTTCCACGGCGATCTCCTCAAGACAGGGGACCTCGGGTATCTCCGTGATGGCGAGTTCTTCTGGACGGGTCGTGCCAAGGAGCGCATTGCCGTGAGAGGCCGCAAGATCGATCCGTCCGACTTCGAGGCTGCCCTCCTGAACATCCCCGACCTCCGCGCCGGTTCCTTTGCCGCGTTCGGACACGACGACGCCAAGCTCGGCACCCAGAAGGTCGTCATCGTCACAGAGGTACGCGACGAGCGGGCCGAGGAGACCGACGACATCCGGGCCGCCGTGAAGCAAGCCGTGTTCGAGCGGCTCGGTGTGGGCGTCGATGACGTCGTGCTGGTGAGCCAGGGCACGCTGACCAAGACCTCTTCGGGTAAGAGGCGTCATCGTCACTTCGCTCAGATGTACGAGGCCGGTGAGTTGGCGGAGTACGAGATCGACTGATGGCCGCCTTCGACCCGGCGGATGGGCTGTTTGTCGCCCAGTTCGAGCGGCCCGCGGGGCTCGAGCCGATCAACATGCGAGCGCTTTCACCGATGCAGCGGGCGCTGGTGGTGATCGATGGAACCGTGACCAGGTTTCTCGAGGCCTACAACATGGAGCCGATCGAGGTCACGACGCTCGGTCAGGCCGAACAGACGCTTGATACGGCTCAGGAGTGGCTGGAGGTGCGAGCAGGGCGCGATGTGTTGGCTCGTCATGTCACGCTCACCGGCGGATACAGCGGCCGGCTCTACGCCTATGCCATCTCGATCACCAATCCCAATGCCATTCCCCGCGACATCCGGGCGGCGATGGAGATCCAGGGCGGCAGTGTCGGCCGTATCTTGCTGTCATCGCGGGTCGAGCAGCGGCGGGAGGTGCTGTGGTACGGACGTGAGACCTCAGAGAGCCTGCCGGAACAGGTCCGGAAGGTGTACGACGGTGATCTGCTGTCCCGTGCCTACCGGATCGTGGTCGAGGGCCGCCCCGTCATCATGATCATCGAGAAGTTCCCGTTGCGGGCCGACGACGACATCGATCGCGATTAGGAGACGATTACTGGTGGACGACAACCAGCTCAACGCACTGATGGAGACCCTGGGCCGCGACGCCCTGGGTCAGCTCCAATTGCGCAAGTTCCAGATGGTGCTCGACCAGATGCTCGGCACCAATGCCTTCTACGCAGCGAAGTTCGCCTCCGTGGGGGTCCATTCGTCGGCCGACGTCAAGACGTGGGAGGACTTCCGCAAGCTTCCGTTCACCACCAAGAAGGAGCTGTCGGCCGATCAGGCCGAGCACGGTCCATACGGCTCGAATCTCAGCTTCTCGCGCGACGCGTACATCCGCATCCATCAGACGTCCGGGACCACCGGCGAGCCGCTCCGATGCCTCGACACGCCCGAATCGTGGAATTGGTGGGCGGAGTGCTGGGCGACTGTCTTCCGGTCCGCCGGAGTGACGTCGGCCGACCGGATCTTCTACGGGTTCTCGTTCGGTCCCTTCATCGGGTTCTGGGCGTCGTACGAGGGGGCAAGCAGGATCGGTGCGCTGGCGATACCGGGTGGTGGGATGTCGTCGTTCCAACGTCTCAAGGCGATCCTCGCCAACGACGTGACCGTGCTGGTGTGCACACCCACCTATGCCCTCCATCTCGCCGAGGTGGCGGCCGAAGAGGGCCTAGACATCGCCAACTCGTCGGTGCGGACCACCATCCACGCCGGCGAGCCGGGCGCCGGCCTGCCCGCCACCCGGGCCAGGATCCAACGGACCTGGGGGGCCAAGACCTTCGACCACGCCGGGGCCACCGAGGTTGGCGCATGGGGATTCGAGTGCCTCGATCAGAACGGTTTGCACGTCAACGAGGGCGAGTTCATCATCGAGATCATCGACCCGGAGACCGGAGAAGCGGCCGCGGAAGGCGAGGTCGTGATCACAAACCTCGGTCGCCCGGGGTATCCCGTCTTCCGGTACCGCACGGGTGACAGGGCCAAGATCATCACCGACCCCTGCACGTGTGGCCGCACCTACGCTCGGCTTGACGGAGGGGTGATCGGCCGGGTCGACGACGTGCTGATCGTCAGAGGCATCAACGTCTTCCCGTCGGCCATCGAGAACATCCTCCGCTCGATCCCCGAGATCGGTGAGTTCGCAGTGGACGTCTACCGACGCCAGGAGCTCGACGACATGGTGATCCGGGTCGAGGTCACCGACGGTGACGCCGGCGAGGTCGTGGCGGCCGCCGAGAACGCCTTCCGGAATGCGCTGTCGCTCCGTGCCAAGGTGGAGGCGGTCGAGTTCGGCACCCTCCCGCGGTTCGATCTCAAGGCTCGTCGCTTCACCGACCACCGCTGATCGCTACGTCCTCCAGCAGAACCCTCTGCCACCCGCCGGTCCTGCAATCGGTTCGCTAAGGTCGAAACGAGTAGGTGGGACGAGGCGAAAGGGAGAAGACATGCGCAAGCATCTGTACGTTCTGCTCGTTGTGGCGTTGCTGTTGGTGCTCGGAGTGGCACCGGCGTCGGCGATCACCGATGGCGAGCTCGATGGAGACGGCCACCCGTACGTGGGCCTGATGGTGGCCCAGGACGCCGACGGCAATCCGATGTGGCGCTGCAGTGGGACGCTGTTGGACGAGACGCACTTCCTGACGGCCGGGCATTGCACCGAGGCGCCGGCGGCACACGTCGAGATCTGGTTCGACGCCGACGTCGAGTCCGGGATTCCAGCCAACGACTACCCGTTCACCGGGGACGTCGGCGGCACGCCGTACACGCACCCCCAGTACGACCCGAATGCGTTCTTCCTGTACGACCTCGGAATGGTCGTCCTGGACACCCCGATGGTGATGGGCGAGTACGGGGAGCTCCCGAGCCTCGACCAGCTCGATACGCTGAAGACCCGGCGCGGTCGTCAGAACACGACATTCACGGCGGTCGGATACGGGCTGCAGCAGATCAACCCGGTGTTCGTGCAGTCGGACCGGGTGCGGATGGTGGCATACCCGCACCTCATCCAGATCAACACGCCCGGATTCACGGGTGATTTCTCGCTGCTGCTGTCGAACAACCACTCAACCGGTGGCACCTGCTTCGGCGATTCCGGCGGCCCGAACTTCCTCGGGGACTCGAACGTCATCGCCGGTGTCACGTCGTTCGGGATCAACGGCAACTGCGCCGGCACCGGAGGCGTGTATCGCATCGATCGCGCCGACGACCTGGAGTTCATCGCCAGCTTCCTCGACTGAACCGCCTGCGTGTGAGCAAGATCGAGATGGCCCCCGCCGTTCTACGCGGGGGCCATCGGCGTTTTGGGTCGCCGGTGGCTCATCCGAAGAAGTCGAGGAGCTGTTGACCGAGGATCTGCTGCCCGTCCTCGTTGGCGTGGCAACCGTCGCGGGTCTCTGCCTTCGTCAAGGGCCCCATGTCCGGGCCCTGCTGAACGAGCCCGGCGTCGACGAGCTGCTGGGCCAACTGCTCCATGAGCTCTGGGCCACCGTCACCGGCGAGCGCGCAGACGTGGCCGTCGGCATACGGCGGCTGCGCCGAGACGAACACGTCGACACCGGGGATGCGGTTCTGGATCTCGTCGAGGACGGACACGGCGTTCTCGAAGGAGTCCTGGGGGCTGCCCTTGACGGTGCACAGGTTCCACCACACCGAAGAGGTGTCGGGATTCAGGTCGAGAGCCTTGTCGAAGCCTCCCCAGTAGTCGCCGCGTCCGGAGAGCCCATCGTTCCATCGCCCGATCGTGCCGCCGCCGTAGGGCAAACGGAATGTCCACATGTTGGTTCCACCGACGGCCTCGTACCCTTCGACAGAGTTCTGACTCATCGAACAGCCGACGTATCCGACCGTCCCCTCCAGCTCGCCGGACACCGAGTCGGCGCCATCGCGTGTGGCCGTGGTGGTCGTGGACGGTTCGGTTGCCGTCGTGGTGGTGGTCGACACCGTCGAAGAAGCGCCCGTGGTGGTGGTGGTCGCTGCGATCGAGCTCGAGGTGGTGGTGGTTGCGGCACCGGACGAACACGCCGCAAGCACCAGTGCCAGCGAAGCGACCACCGTGAAGCGTGTCATCCGAGTTTGGACTCCACCAGTTGGGCGATGGTGTTGAGCGACGCGAAGTTCTCGGTGGAGACGTCGTCGGCGCCGATCGTGATGCCGTACTCGTCTTCGATGAATCCGACGAGGGTGAGCACGCCCATCGAATCGATGAGCTCGGTCTTGAGCAGCGGCGTGTCGTCGGCGAGCTCGACCTCGTGGTCCAGGAGCTCGTCGGTGAGGTACTCGCGAATCGTTTGGGTCACTTCGGACATCTCATCCTCTCATGCATAGAAGTCGCCGATCTTCGCACCCATACGCTCGGCGGCATCCTCGGTGAGATGGCCGCGGCCGTCGCTGAAATCCGAGCAGGCGTCCACCTGCGGTGCCATCCCAGTGAAAACATCGGACGACTCGGATGCCACCTGAACGATCGCGTCCAGGATGTAGGGGTGTTGGAGATCGGCCCGGACCTGTTCACCGCCCGAGATGCAGGTTTCCCCGGCCGGACCGCCCACCACCGGTTGCAGGAGGATGCGCTCGACCGTGGGGATCTCGATGCGAACACGTTCGACGGCATCGCGGATGTCGATCGCCCATCCGGCGACGTCGGTGCCACGAGAGCCGCTGATCGTCAGTATCACTCGGTCCACCGGGCCGGAGGTGCAGGCCGACACCGGAGAGGCGTCCCATGCCGGCCATGCCTCGTTGGCGATGATACGGGCCTCGGCCCCCTCCAGCCATCTCAGCTGCCAGGAGGCGTCGCCCACGATTGACTCGAACGGGCTCCCACCCTGATTCCCCTCGCCGCCTGTGTACCACTGGTTGGTCTGGCTGAACCCCACCACTTCGGTACACGTCCAGTAGCCGCCCAGACCCCCTGGTGGTGTCGGAGTCAAACCGAGCGCCCGGCCGAGGAAGCTGGCCATCTGTCCGCGGGTGACCACATCGTCGGGGCAGAACCGGGTGTTGGCGGGCGGGTTGCAGCCGACGGTCACGCCGGCGGTGGCCAGGCGATCGATTTCGCTTTCGAACGCCGACGCGTCGTCGTCGTCGAAGAGGTCGCCCCCGCCGGTGTCCGTGTAGTCGAAGGCTCTCACGAGGAAGGCGGCCATCTGTCCGCGGGTGACCACATCGTCGGGGCAGAACCGGGTGTTGGCGGGCGGGTTGCAGCCGACGGTCACGCCGGCGGTGGCCAGGCGATCGATGTCGGCTTCGAACGCCGACGCGTCGTCGTCGTCGAAGAGGTCGCCCCCGCCGGTGTCCGTGTAGTCGAAGGCTCTCACGAGGAAGGCGGCCATCTGTCCACGGGTGACCGGGTCGTCCGGGCAGAACAACGTGTTCGTTGGAGGGTTGCACCCGACGGTGATGCCTTCGGTGGCGACGGCCTCGATGTAGCCCTCGTGGACCGAGCCGTCGTCATCGGTGAACCGACCGGCGGCAAGGGCGGGGCCGGTGCCGGAGATCCAGATCGACATGACCGACAACGCCAACAGGGTCGCTCGAAACCCGCGACGAAGTCGAAGAGTCCTCATCCCCACATTCACCCCTGGAAGCTGACCGCCGCGAGGCTACACTCGCCAGGCATCTATGGAGGCACAGGGGCACACCTCCGCCGAGCCCGACCGGTCGGCGTCAGGGCCGGAGGTCATCGGGGGATCATCGTCGACACGTTCGGGTTCCGACCATCACGAAGTGGTCCGTTTCGACGATGCCGGACGTCTGATCTTCGATGTCAAACCCCTGGCAGGCTCCGACGTCACCCTGGTCGTCGCTTCGTCTCTGTTCGCCGAGTTCCAACGGAACTATCGGCGCGAGGTGCTGTTGAGCCGGCGGGCCGCCGCGTCCGGGATCCGGACGATCCGGTTCCACTATTCGGGTGCGGGCAACTCGATCGGGGACCATCCACGCCCCGACCTCGCCTCGATGACCCGAGACCTCCTCGAAATCATGGAAGGGATCGACGGCAAGATCGTGGTGGTCGGCACCCGGGTCGGGGCATTGGCTGTGGCACGCTCGAGAAGCCAGGTCGACGTGCCGGCCGTGTTGTGGGAGCCGGTGATCGAGGGATCACGATGGGTGGAAGAGGTGATCCGGTCCGCGCTCGCCCGTGAGATCGGACACGGGACCGGAGCCACGGCCGACACGGTTCGGGCGCAGTGGAGCGACCAGGGAGTGGCCTTCGTGTTGGGCGAGACCGTGCCCCGAGGGATCGTCGATCAGGTGGGAGCCACCACCCTCATGGAGGAATTGGCCGGGGCCGCACCGATCCAGGTCGTGCAGATGGCCCGCAACGACAAGGTCAAACCCGATGTCCAGCGGTTCGTCACGGCCGTCGGACAGCGAGGTATGGAGGCGGAGGTGCTCGCCGTGGTGGGACGTCAGACCTGGTGGGTCAACGAGGGCGGTGACCTGTTCAGGCCGCTCGAACGCGACGATGCCACCGATCGGCTCGTGAACGGCGTTGTCGAATTCGTGAAGAGAGTCTCCGCATGACGGTCGTCGACACGCCGATGTTCATCGAGTCGGATGACGTCACCTTGTTCGCCATCTCCTCTGCTCCGGATTCCGGCGGAGACCTCGGTGTTCTGTTGCTTCCGGCCGGCGGATACACCTTCACACCCCAGCGCAACCGGTGGGGGGTCGACCTCGCTCACCGACTGGCCGCCTCCGGGCATCCGGTGGTGCGCTACGACTGGGAGGGAATCGGCGACAGCACCGGCACGGTGGACACGTTTGCCCTCGACAAGCCGGCGGTCGGCGATGCCCTGGCGGCGCTCGGTGCTCTCGAGGCGAACCACCGGGTCTTGATGGGGCAGTGCTACGGAGCCAGGACCGTCATGGCGATGGCGGCCGACGTCGACCGCCTGGCCGGTGTCGTGCTCATCTCACCACCCGTCCGGGATCATGCTCGTGGCGAGGGGACGGCCACCAAGAAGGCCTACGAGATGTCCGCCGGTGGCTACCTCAAGGAGGGAGCGAAGAAGCTCGACCTGTCGATGCTGAGGGATCGGACCGAGCTGGTTCGGGTCGCCCGCATCGGGCGGGCCTTCCTCAGGGCCAGGTGGCAGAAGCTCACCGCTCGCTTCCGGAGTCCCGACCCCACGCCCTGGGTGAGCGCACCCTTCCTCGGTCAGCTCGAACGGCTCGTCGTCGACCAGGTTCCCACACTGCTGCTGTACGGGAGTGACGAGAACGACTTCAAGGAGTTCACCGAGGCACGGGAAGGCCGGCTCGGCAAGCTGCTCGAACGCGGGCGTGACACGATCGCCCTCGAGGTGATTCCCGGGTCGGTTCACGCCTTGGACCGGGTCGAGGTGCAAGAGGCGGTGATCTCTCGGGTCGGGGTCTGGCTGGCGGAGCGCACGTAGCGCCGAGGTTTCCGATCCGCCCGTGCCTGGGTAGCCTCAGCCCATGCCCTCTCCATCTGATCTGACTCTCATCGCCAACACGATTCGCGGCCTTGCCATGGATGGCGTTCAGAGGGCGAATTCGGGCCATCCCGGTATGCCGATGGGTATGGCCGAGCTGGCGGCGGTGCTCTGGGCCGATTTCCTGGTGGTGGACCCCGAAGATCCCACATGGCCCGACCGGGACCGATTCATCCTGTCGAACGGTCACGGGTCGATGCTGCTCTATTCGCTGCTCCACCTCTCCGGCTTCCCCATGTCGATGGATGATCTCCGTAGCTTCCGGCAGTGGGGCTCGCACACCGCCGGCCATCCGGAACGCGACCCTCACGTGGGAATCGAGACCACCACAGGACCACTCGGCCAGGGATTCGGAACGGGCGTCGGCTTTGCCATCGCCGAGAGCCACCTTCGCAATCGGCTCGGCTCCGAACTCGTCGATCACCGAACGTACGGATTCGTCTCGGACGGCGACCTCATGGAAGGCATCTCGGCCGAGGCTTCGTCGATCGCAGGTCACCTCGGCCTGGGGCGGCTGTTGTACGTCTACGACGACAACGACATCTCGATTGATGGGTCCACCGACATCACCTTCACCGAGGATGTGTCGAAACGCTTCGATGCCGTGGGTTGGCATGTGCTCGAAATCGACGGCCATGACATCTCCGCCATCGTAGAGGCGATCTCTGCGGCCCAGGGTGTCGAAGATCAGCCGTCGCTGATCATCGCCCACACCCACATCGCCCATGGGGCGCCCAACGCCCACGACACCGCCAAGTCGCATGGGTCACCCCTCGGCGACGAGGAGATCCGGCTGACGAAGGAAGCCATCGGCCTCGATCCCGACAAGACCTTCCAGGTACCGGATGGTGTCTATGAGACGATGTCGGCTGCGATGCAGCGTGGCCGTGATTCCCATTCCGCCTGGCGGCAGCGGCTGTCGGATGCATCAGATGCTTCACGCCGGCTGTGGGATGGCCTGTGGGAGCCTGGCGCTGTCTCGCTCGACGGTCCCGGTTTCGAGGCCGGCGCCACGATGGCGACCCGCGCTTCGTCGGGCAAGCTGTTCGCAGAGATCGCAGAGAAGGTCCCGGGTTTCATCGGAGGTTCAGCCGACCTGGTCGAATCCACCAAGACGGTGATCGACCACGAACGTCGATTCTCGGTGGGTGATCGCGAGGCCCGTGACATTGCGTTCGGCATCCGCGAGCACGCCATGGCCGCCATCGTCAACGGCATGGCGATCCACGGCGGATTGCGGCCCTACGGAGCCACGTTCTTCCAGTTCAGCGACTACATGCGGCCGGCAGTGCGATTGGGAGCGCTGATGAGCGCGGCTTCGATCTGGGTGTGGACCCATGACTCGATCTTCCTGGGCGAGGACGGCCCCACCCATCAGCCGATCGAACATCTCGCTGCGGTGCGGGCGATCCCGAACCTGTGGGTGATCCGTCCTGCCGACGCCACCGAAGTGGTCGAGGCCTGGGAGTTGGCGCTGAACCGGACCGCCGGTCCCGTCGCGCTGGTACTGACAAGGCAGAACGTCCCGACGCTCGATCGAGAGCGTGGAGGCGTCGCTCGAGGCGGGTACGTGCTGCGGGATGGGACCGACGTCGTGCTCGTGGCGACCGGATCCGAGGTCTCGCTGGCCCTGGCAGCGGCCGACCTGCTCCAGGAGGGCGGCACGTCGGCGCGGGTGGTGAGCTTGCCGTGCTGGGAGCTGTTCTTCGACCAGTCCGACGCGTACCGGGCTGAGGTCCTCGGTGAGGGCATTCCCCTGGTTTCGATCGAAGCCGGGTCCACCTTCGGCTGGGAACGGATCGTCGGGGGAGACGGGCTGACGATCGGTATCGACCGATTCGGCGTATCCGCGCCGGCTGACAGACTTGCTGTCGAATTCGGGTTCACGCCCGAGGTGATAGCCGAGAAGGTCAGTTCATACCTGGGTCGATGAGGTACGAGTCGGCGCTCGTACTACCATGGCGCTCCCCGCTCGCGCCTCCACCACCTGAGGAAGCATGGCCCTGTCTCTTTCAATCCCGCCCGGTCGCGTCCAGCGGCTGATCGACTACATCCGCGAACTCTGGCGTCGCCGCGAGTTCGCCGTGTATCTCGGTCTGGGAAACATGAAGGCCAAGAACGCCTCCACTGCCCTGGGACTGGTGTGGTGGGTCATCAACCCACTCCTGCTCGGTGGCGTGTACTTCATGATCTTCGGATTGTTCTTCCAGCGTGAGCGACCAGCAGAGTTTCTGACGTATCTGCTGTCCGGCATGTTCGTCTTCCACTTCACGAGCCAGTCTCTGACCGGGGGCGCAAACTCGATCCTCTCAAACGCCAAGCTACTGGTGAACCTTCGGTTCCCTCGTCTGATCCTCCCCATCTCAGCTCTGATCGAGTCGGGCGTTGGTTTCCTGGCTTCGCTTGTCGTGTTCTACGCCATCGCGATGGCCGCTCGGTCAAGCGAGTCCGGGCTATCGGCTCGTCTATCCTGCCTGTTCGCTCTGCTCATCCACCTCACCTTCAACCTCGGTGTCGCCTGTCTCACCGCTCGACTGGCGGTACCGTTCCGGGACATCAACAACCTGATCCCGTACATAAACCGGATCTGGCTGTACCTGTCGCCCGTGATCTGGCGGTTGTCGTTCTTAGAAGGGGCGAGTGAAGGCGCCATTCGGGCGGTCGAGTCGAACCCGATGTTCCACATCATCGGCCTCTACAGGTCCATTCTCTTCAATACACCGATCCATCTGACAGACATCGTTTGGTCTGCCGGATCCGCGGTGGCCGTTGCTGCCGTCGGTGTGGCTTTGTTTATCAAATACGAAGGTCACATTGCGAGGTATCTGTGACGCAGGCCTGCAATCCTGGTAGACCACATCGGCGTCAGGTTTAGGCCCTACCTCGATAGGAAGCCAACCCTGAGACGTTCACTGTCCCGTATGAAGTCGCGAGAGCAGGTCGACGTCGTCGCCCTCGACGACGTGACTTTTCAGGTCGAACGAGGTGAGGCGTTCGGCATCGTCGGTAAGAATGGCGCAGGCAAGAGCACACTACTCCGGGTGATTGCGCGAACGCTGAAGCCCAACGAAGGCCGTGTAGTCGTAAACGGCAAGACGTCGACCCTGCTTCAGCTCGGAGTGGGTTTCAATCCGCAGCTCTCCGGTGCCACGAACGTGTACCTCGGCGGGTTGGCGGCTGGCCTGACCGAACGCCAGGTCGATGCGGTGTACGACGAGGTCGTAGCATTCGCTGAACTCGATGCATCGCGATTCATCGTCCCATGAAGACCTACTCGAGCGGAATGTTCTCGAGACTCGCGTTCTCAGTGAGCATGCACCTGGACCCGGACATCCTTCTCCTCGACGAGGTGCTGGCTGTCGGAGATGCCGAGTTCAGCGCCAAGAGCATGGACGTGATGCGCGAGTTGCTCGAACAATCCGGCACCATCGTGTTCGTCTCCCATAGCCTGTTGAGTGTCGCCGAGTTCTGCGACCGGATGCTCTGGCTCGAGTCCGGCAAGATTCGCATGCTCGGTGAGGCGGAAGAGGTGGTCGACGCCTACATCGCCGCGACGGGCGGCAAGCCCCTACGTAGACAGAAGCCGTCGACCGATCGCAAAGCGGAATGACCTCGGTCTCGAGCGGCCGCGGTGGGGCCGTCAGGCGGATGTTGCGACGTCTCAGGGGGTCTGCCGCCGAACCTGTCGTCCGTTCGGGGAAGCTCCAACCGCTGATGGTGGCGGCAACCGGGCGCAGCGGGACGACAACGATGATGCAACTGCTCGGGTCGACGCCCTCAGTGGTGTTCGACCGGGTCTATGCCTACGAGAACGCGTACCTCTCGTATCTCCTTGCGCTGTCGAGGGTTCCGCTCGAAGGAGTCAGGACCAATGACGTGTGGCGGCGTGCCGCCGTCGATGTCGAGGACTTCATCGCTCGACAGGGCGTGGTCGGCGGTTTTCCGTGGGCACCGAGTCCAAGCATCACGAGCGGTGGGGATGGACTGGATGATGAGCTCTTCGCTGCATGCTGGGACGTATATGCGAGGCGAGCTCAGATCTACGCCAAAGAACTCGGCGGCCCGTCCACGGAGTCCAAGTACTACGCAGAAACAGCGCCGATGTGGGTCGCCGACCGCGTTCGACGCGTCCTGGGTGGGAGGACGATCGTCCTGGTCCGCGACCCCCGCGACCAGTTCCTGTCGATATTGTCGTTCAACGCCAAGCGCGGCCGCCTGAGCTTCGGTGTCAAGGCCGACGACACACCCCAGAGCTACGCCTTGAGATTTGTCGAGAGGCAGAAGGCATACCTAGAGCGTGCGATCGATCCCGGAAACCCGCACCAGTGCGCCGTTGTGAGGTTCGAAGACCTGACAGAACGCCGGGAGAGAACCGCCGCCAGACTGTCCGACTGGCTCGGGGTCACGCTCTCGACCCATGTCGAGGTCGACCATCGACAGGAGCACAGGACCTCATCCGCTCACGAGAGCTCCCGGTGGAAGACCGAGATGACGCCCGAGGTGCTCGCGATCTTCAGAGAGCATCTCCTCGAACACATCGACACCCTTGGCTGGGGCTGGGACTGACCGCGCGGCGTGTATGCCGATGTGCGCGTTTGGCCCATGTTGCTCAGCACCGGGCATGAGCTAGGTTTCATTGGAATACCGGTTGGAGACTTCCTGTCCGTCAAGCGGGGAGTCGCCTCAGCCCTTGCACGTTCACACACAGCGTTCAAGTCGCGCCCACCAGCCACCGACGATAGATCAACCATGCAACACGCACGTTCCGTTCACGCCGCCGCACCTGAAGCCGACATCCACCGCTCGCCCAAGGGGTTCGGAGCGCACCGGATCGCGGTGTTGGTGGCATTGCTGGTGGTCGTCGTCATGGCCGCGGGCCTGCCCACAACGGCCGCGGCGTCGAGCGGGGGTGCTCCCATGCTGTTGGGCCTGGCAACAGACGACTTCCGCGCTGATTTGCCGGAATTCGAACGGGAGGCCGGCCGTCAGACCGATTTCCTCCAGCTGTTCTGGAGTCTGGGATCCGACTTTCCTCAGCCGTGGGCGCCTGCCCTCCTCGAGGACGTGCATCAACTCGGAGCCACCCCCTATCTCGAGATCGCCACGCCGGATTTCGCCGGCTTCGACGCCGGTGGATACCAGGATCGGCTCGACGGTCTGGTTGCCAACGTGAAGGAGTGGATGGAGAACGGGCCTGGCCGCAACATGGTTGTTGCGCCGCTTCCCGAAGCCAATCTCGGGCAGTTCTCGTGGGGGAACAACCCAGAGGGCTACAAGAGAGGCTTCGTCCGCATCCGCAACGCGTTTCTCGATGCCGGCATCGGGCTCGACCGCGTGCGGTTCGTGTTTGCCATGAACGGACCCGGAAGCGACCTCTACGACTACGACGCGTACTACCCCGGCGACGAGGTCGTGGACATCATCGGATTCAGCAAACTCAACCGTGGCGACCCCTGGCGGGATTACCACGCCACATTCGGTGTGCACATCGATGAGATGCAGCAACTGATCGGAACCAGCAAGCCGATAGTCATCACCCAGACCGCGTCGGTCACCAGCGGCGGTGACCGGTCGGCCTGGCTCGATGACATGTTCAGTGGGTTGCAGGCCGAGGATCAGGTCATCGGGGCCGTCTATTTCAATCGGCTGAAGATGGAGGGCACCGTCCAGCGCGATTATCGGATCCTGGTGAACGGGGTTCTCGATTCCGAGTTCGATGCGGGTTTCGCATCGTGGAACTCGGCCGCGTCGACAAGTTGGCTGTTCGATGGTGGACTCGATGCATGGGTGACCTCCAGAGCGGGGACCGCAGTCGACCCCGCGCCGGCCGAAAGCGGGATCTTCGACGACATCGGCGGATCTCCCTTCATCGAGGACATCACATGGCTGGCCGAGACGGGGATCACTTCGGGATGCAACCCGCCGTCCAACACCCTGTTCTGTCCTGATGACCCCGTGACCAGAGGCCAGATGGCGGCCTTCCTGGTGCGCGCGCTCGGCTACAACGAGACTGGATCGGAGGAGTTCCTCGACGACGATGTCACGCCGTTCGAGGTCGACATCGAGCGTCTTGCCTACGCCGGTGTCACGACCGGATGCAATCCGCCGACCAACGATCTGTTCTGTCCAGGTGATCCGGTCACCCGGGGCCAAATGGCCGCATTCCTCGTTCGAGCGCTCGCCCTCTCAGGCTCTGGTATCGAATTCGTGGACGACGATGCCTCGGTGTTCGAAAGGGAAATCGAGAAGTTGGCGGCATCTGGGATCACATCCGGATGCAACCCGCCTGTGAACGATCGATATTGTCCGGATGACCCGGTGGACACGCGCACAGATGGCGGCCTTCCTCCATCGTGCGCTTGGATGATCAGTGGCGCCGTGCACGAACTCTCCGCACGACAGGGGCGGTGATCGAGGCCACCCGTAAGGCAATATTCACGGACTTGCGGGATCTCAAGCGGTCGAGCTTGGCAACTGCCGCGTCACGCTCCCCAGCCAGCCGAGCATGTTCGTTGTCGCCGACGCCTCTCAGAGCTCGTTGGAGTTCGAGCGTGAACGCGCTTCGTCCGTTGAACGACGCGACGAGCCGCTCGAAATCGGCGTCATCCGAGCGGCTCAGCACGTAGAAGGTCCGGTCGTGGCGGACCGGGAATGGCAGCACCTTTGCGACCGCTCCGTACCCGGCGGCCCCGAACATCCGAAACAGCGAGTCCTCAGTCGGCCAGAAGGCGGTTGGGTTACCCCACGATGACGCCAGGCCACCGCGCTCTTGGTAGTAATGGCCGAGATACCCGGCTTCGACCGAGTTGGGCTCGAACGAAATGTGCGTATCCGCAACGACCACGGAGTCCAGGCACCTTCGCAATAGTCCGATCTGGTCGGCAAGATCGAGGTGATAGAGCAGCCCGAGGATTGTGATGACGTCGTATCCCGCTGTAGGAAAGTCTCGCACGTCGCCTTGGACCCACTCGATCCCGGTCGTCCTGGGCATCCGTTCGGTCCGTGCATCCATGGCCGTGACCTGATATCCGAGCCGATGACCGGCCAGTGCGAACTTCCCGTGGCCGGTGGCCATGTCGAGCATCCGGCCGCGTGGCATCGACCTCAGGATGTCCTCGACGATCTCGACGCGGTGCCGGTGCTTGGGATCGCGTCGAAGTGGCTGCTCTTCGCCGCCTCCGCCGGTCTGTGTCGGATCCATCGTGCGATGCCCCCCTTCCGGTCGTGTCGGTTCCGAGCGTACTGGCAAGGGTCAGGACCGGCGATAAGAGATGACCGTCACGACCTCAAGCCGATCGCGGGAAGTCTCCTCCAGATGCTCGCCTAGGAAATCCACGAGATCACCCCAGTTCGACACCTTGTCGGGTGTAGCGAGCACCAGGAATACATGTCGCCCTCCGCCGACCATCTCTGCGATGCGCTCGAAGTCAGACGGCTGCAAGGTCATGCCTTCACGCTCACGGTCGGGTATGTCCCAAGGGACGCCGAGGATCGGCACCTCCAGGGCGTCGCTGTCGAAGTAGCGATCGAACGGGCTGACGTTGTTGGGTGACATCACGAGCACGGTGTCGCCCGCCTGCGCTTGCTGGGTCACGATCGCCGCGGCAACGTCCCATTGAGCTTTCTCGTATGCGAGGTGATATCCGACGGTCCCCGTGAGTGGAATTGCCATGAGCACCAAGGCAGCGGCCGCCAGGCTGCGGCCGCGAAGTCTGATCGTTGAGAACCCGATCGCGATCGCCATGGCCACCATGATCCAGACGAGACCTCTCGCTATGTAGACGGGCCTCCGCAGGCTGAATGCCAACTGTGCGAGGGGATGGACCAAGATGAACGAGAGGATCACGGGCCGGTATCGGGGCTCCATGTTCTTGAGGCCGATTCCGATCATGACGACTAGACCGACGAGCACAGCGATCTCCAGCCAGAGGTTGTTGGCGATCGGGTCGAGCCGGTTGGCGTATCCCTTCGCGAGCTCGGCGAAGTCGTGAGTGAGCGCGTGGCCGGTGGGGTATTCGGCCCAGAAGCTATTCGTCACGCGCTCGATCTGATTGAGGAATCCGGGAAGCCATGGCAGCCAGATGAGCAGCCCGGCGAGGTTGGCCAGCGTCCAGCGGAGCACGAAACCCCTGGGGCGACTCCGAAGCCACCACAGGCCGACCCCGATGCTCGATGTCAGCGGCAGTGTGAAGCTCGTGTTGTGGAGGTGGAGGGCGATGCCGAGGGACACGGCGTATGTGACCCATGCCACATGAGTCCATGTGATCGGGCTGTGGCCATGTCGGCCCCTGAGCTTGGATCTCCCCCGGAACACCAGATCTGCCTCCCGGGTGACTGGTTGGGTGACGAGCTGGATCACGGCCAGCACGATGAGGGCGACGAAGAACGTGAGAATGGCATATGTGCGCGCTTCCTGGCTGTAGCGCACATGGAGCCCGGCGACTGCGAGGACCGCGGCAGCCATCAGGCCTCCACGCCTGCTCCCCATCCGGGCGCCGATGAGGTACACCACCGGCAGCGTCAGGGTTCCGGCCAGCGCCGACGATGCCCGAAACCACTCGTCTGAACGGCTGACCTGAACCCAGATCTTCATGAGTGCGATGTAGCCCGGGGGATTGGCCTTGTTGTAGACCGGGTCATACGACCACAGCTCACCGAAGCTCAGAGTCGTGAAGTCGGCGGTGAGAGCCTCGTCGAGCCAGAACGAGTCTGCTCCAAGCCCGATGAACCGCAGAGCGCCACCGATGATCGTGATGAGGGCAAGGAGCCACAGGCTTCGGCGCCGGGCGATATCAGTCGTGGGGGAAGTGCGGGTTGGCTGCTCGATCTGAGCTGACATGTGGCGTGATGGTACCGAGTCGAGTGCTCGACCAGACGTCGGGTCTTCCGATGGATGTCCGGCTGCTGGCCTAGGATTCGATGGGGATTCCGGCCGCCGAAGATCGGGTGCGCCAGGACGAAGCGTCCGGATGTTGGATGCCGTGGTCCCGATCTCAGTGGGAAGAGCATGCGAGGTCGTGTGAGATCGGTTCGGCGGCATGTCCGGCGTGGAAAAGCGAGGCAACGAGACGCATTCTGCCCTGAGGCTCCCGCGGGACGATCTTGCGAGGAAAGGCGCAGATGGGTGCGAACGCGATCGTCAAGGCACACCAGCAGCTCGAGGAACAGTGATCGAAGCTCCGGCATCGGGCGGATTTGGTCTCACTCGGCCTCAGCGGCGCCGCTTGGTGTCAAGGATGCGAGGCACGTTCTGATGCTGAGCCACGACAACGTCTCGGGCACCAGGAACCGTCGGCGGGCGGGGCGCTACGCACAGGTGAACACAGAGGGCCCACATCGGGCGGAGGTTTCAGCGTGGGTGATCTCATCGCCGCCAGGCGCTGGGCGTGCTGGCCGGCCCGGCAGAACCATCGGATTTTGGGACCCAGACCTCGTCGGCGATGTCGCTCATGTGCACCGTCATCGCGAATCCGTCATCCAGCTCCTGGATGAAGGCCCGGGGGCGGCTGCGCCAGGAGATCACCGACAAAAAATGCGGATTGATAGCGCGGCACTCGAACGTCCACACAGTGTGGCGTGCAAGAGGATGTTGCGGTTCGTCGCTTTCGTAAGACAAGACGCGACTCGTCACGGGTCGTGGGTGAAGAACCTCGATGTCGAGCACCGACGATCGTCCATCGAACTCGACGCCGGCCCGCACGTGGTTCGGTTCGAGCCAGTCGACGACGGTTGGCCGGGGCGTGTGAAATGTCAGGGCATAGTCGTGGATCTCATCGTCCTTCCGGATGTCGTCGTAGACGACCAGGTAGCCGTCGGCCGCATACACACAATGCCGTAGCGCATGGGTCACCAGGTTGTATGGCACGCGGCCCTCGGGCGTCTCGATCCTCGCCCGGTAGGAGGCGGTCGCGTCACCTGTCACGATCAGATGGTGCGCCGACTCGGACAGGTGCATGATCGATGCATCGGTACCCTGCCCGCGACCACCGGGCAGCATGCCCCTTCCGTCGATCAGAACGGTGTTGTGGCCATCGGATGACGAGGCGGAACCCTCCAAAGGGTCGTTGGCAGGGCCGGAGTCGATGACGAGCGGAACTCCGTTCCCGAAGAGGGTGAACGAATTGTTGTCGGCTTGATCGTGTAACCCCCGCACGAATCGACCTGCGTTGAACGAGAAGCCGTCGGTCTGGCCGATGAGGGCGGTGCGAGTGGTCACGTAGCCGTGCTCTCGACAGGCAAAAGTCGGAGCGAGTTCTTCGACACGGAGACTATCTACGTCCTCCTGGTACCAGATGAGTGACTCGAACAATGACGATTTCGTGGATTTCAGGTCCTGGCCATAGGTGGCCGATCCTCCGTCGCCCACAAGGTGATCCCACACCCATCGACAGAGAGCCGGTCGTAGCGGTGCGAAGGTCATCAGAAAGCCCCAGAGAGCCATGTGAGGATCCCAATGGGAGTCGTTGAAGTTCTGTAGGTACCGCCCATGCGGGAACATCTCTGCTGCATACCACTCCGGCACCCTCTTGAGCCGTGCGAGAAGCGGATTGTCACCGGGATCCGAGTAGTCGAAGCGTCCGGTATTCGCCACGGCCGAGAGAAACAGACCGAGGTTGCGGAAGCAGAATCCGCTGTACGTCAGACCCTCCCGGGTCATGCCCGCCTCGGTGATGCCATGCTGGAAGAAGCGAAGTGCTCGCTCGATGCTCCGATCGACCCAGGCTTCTCGACCGAGGATCAAGCCAGCCAGCCCGAGGGCAGAGAATCCAATGACCGTGCGATTCCATGCGTTGCGCCGGGGTACATCCTCAGCCCAGGGGGCAGTCAGTGCTTGCTCTGCCAAGTCGCGAGCGTCCCGCCGATGCAATCTCGGATCGTCGTCGCATCGTCCGTGAGTCCCCTCTGACACAGATCCAGGAAGACGCACAGACCGTTCAGCACGAAACCGATCTGCACCTCACTCGAGTGCCATCGGTTGGGCCAATCGAGGTCGGACAGTCCCGAGGCCAGGCGCCGCCCATAGTCGAGGTGGCGGGTGTCACCGCTCACGAGGAACAACGCCGAACTCTCGAGGAACACATTCTGCACACGGAACGGAGACGGCGCCTCCAGCATCCTTCGTACCGGGATTCTCTCCGCAGACGCGAGTGTTTTCCCGCAGACGATCGGCGACCGCATCGAACGGATGTCGCCGACTCCGGTATCTAATCCGGTCGATCTGTGCGTTCGACAGCGTAATCGGCACGTCTCCGTGCTCCCTTGTCGAGCTGGCTGGCTCAACCTAACACGCCGAACGCTCAGCCTGAGAAGTCCTCATCTGCCCTCTGGGATCGGGTCGTTGGGGCAAGAGTGGTCGTTGGCGGGGTATCCCCCACCAGATGACCTCGGGCCGACTCGGCACGGACCGGGTCAGAACGTGCGGCCATCGCAATCACGAGGCCGGCCCTTCAACAGCGGCGCGATCAACTCGACTAGCTCAGCCGCCCTGCGGTCGAAAGTGTGATGTTCGAGAACCGTCTCCCTGCCTCGCTGCGCCAGCGCTCTGCGACCGTTCGCGGTCCGGCGAGGTACTCACGGATCAGACTGCCCAGTTCATCTTGTGATGAGAACGTCGGGACGGTGTCGCCCAGCATCTCCTCGAGTCCTTCGACCCGGTCCGAGAGCACCAGCGCGCCGGCAGCAAGCGCGTCCAGAATACGATTCGACACGATGCCGGCGGTCCGCATGTCCGGCCAGTGGTCGTTCAGGACGATGTCGGCGGATGCGTAGAGATTGCCGAGGTCCTCGTTCGGGAAGTACGTGCCCTTGACGTACCCGTCCGAACGAGCTCGTCCCAGTCGCTGCCGTACATGGTCAATGGCGCATCGACGGCGATCGCCCAGTCCACGGCGTCACGCCGCTGCTTGCGACTGTTGCCGACGAAGAGCACCTCGCATGAGAGGTCCCCGTTGGGCTCGGCAGTCCCAAAGCGGGATGCGTCGGTGGCCTGGGGCAGGAACACGACCGGTGTCTCGATCTCGCGCTGGAGTCGCTCGGCCAAAGGCTTGGAGGCGACGCAGACGAGGTCGTACTTCTCGTACTCCTCGTTGGAGACGTCGTCGGGATGGCTGATGAGCCACATCACGTTGACATGGGAAGGCTTCGGAGCGTAGGTCGTCAATCCGCGCAGGTGAATCACGACATCCGTGTCTTGTTTGTCGGGGTCGTCCCACTCCGGTAGCAGGTGGACCTCACCGTTCCAGCCGAGCGCGGCGAACGATCGGACGAGGGCGTTGGCGTAGTGGAAGTCGCCCCACGTGTGAGCTGTCTCCAGCCTGGGAGCTCCGATCTTCACCGCGACGCGGGGGCGCTCGATGTCCTGAATGGCGACGTCGACGAACTCGGTGGCCCGGCGGCCGTACGTGTGCCGGTCGAGGACGATCTGCCGGAGGCGCGAGGCGAGTGCTTCCCGTTCTTCGTCGTCTCCCAGGTACCGGTCGAGGATCTTTCGAAGCGAGGCCCGGTCGGAGTACACCGGCAGCAGTCCGTCGAACAACTCCTGGGATCCGATCGTGTTGTTGGTGACCACCAGCGCACCGGCGGCCAACGCATCGAAGACTCGTGAATTGACGAAGCCATGCTCGATCGTGTGAACGGCCGTGTCATCCAAGACGATCTTGGTGGAGCGATACAGGTCCGGGATCAGGTCGTAATCGAGGAGCCCGCGCCAGTAGCGCCTGACGTGCGGCTCGTTCTCCCAGTTTGCTCCGAACAGCAGGAACTGCTCACCGGCCCTGACATCGAGAAGCGGGACGATGTCACGTCCCCGGCCCCAGTTGCTGCCTGTGAAGGTGTAATCACTCGAGAATGTCGGATTCGGGGGTCCAGGCGAGAAGCGTTCTGGGTTGGCGGCGAGCGGGATCACCGGTGGGTCGAACCGGCTGCGCTCTGCCACCTCGGCTGCCGCCGATGAACTCGAGCACACGCAGAGGTCGAATTGCTCGAACCATGGCTGCTCGATCCAACGGTCCACCCAATTCCGCACCCAGGCGATCGTGTAGACCCCAGTCGGGACCTGCGAGACGTCGAAAGCGTCGAGCAGCACGATCATCACGTCGACGTCGTGGTCGATGTCGTACCACTCATCACCGACACGTTGCGCGTATCGAACCTCCCAACCCGACGCCGCCATCGCATCTCCGAGCTCATGCGCTGTGTAGTAGTCACCGAAACCTGCGGCTGGATCGTTGCTCGTGACTGTGATCGCGACGGTTCGGGTTGCGCGACCGGTCCACGATCCCGTTGCGCTGATTCGGTCTCGCAGCACCGATCTCGTGAGGGTGGGACCCCATG
The DNA here is from genome assembly GCA_963785075.1 of uncultured bacterium. Classification (GTDB taxonomy): domain Bacteria; phylum Actinomycetota; class Acidimicrobiia; order Spongiisociales; family ZC4RG35; genus JAOUGY01. The sequence goes on along the minus strand of CAWATW010000006.1, from coordinate 244,555 downwards.
TCTCGGCGAAGCGCTGCCAATTCCCGATCCGATTGATTCGGATGACGTCTGGAACGACGGTCTTCTGGGTTGCCGACTCGTGGTGGAAGATCGTGGCGCCACCTGCCATCACGATCGGCCCCAATGGCTTGAGCTTCAGGCAGAGGTCCACGTCCTCGGTTCCGTAGACGTACCCCGTTGTGAATCCGCCCACAGCCTCAAAGGTGTTTCGCCGGCACAACAGCACTGCCGCTGTCACGGCCGGTACTTCCACTGTGGCGACCAGTGCTGGATCCGTGGGGTCGGCGTAGGGGAGGTTGAACGCATGTGGGGCGCCGTTCCGGAAGCCGAAACCGATGCCTCGGTGCTGAACCGTCATGTCTGTCTCGGGTTCACCACGTTCGGGATAGACGAGCAGAGCACCGACGGCCGAAGGAGACGGGTCGGCCCCGAGGGCGTCGACCATGACACCGAGCCATCCATCGTTGATTGGTTCGAGATCATTGTTCATGAACAGGAGGAAGTCCCCCTCCGCCATATCGAGCGCCTGGTTGTTGCCTTCGCTGAACGAAGCGTTGTGCTCGTTGCGGACCACCCGCACCGGGAATCCCCACTCGTGACCCAACACGGAGCCGGTGTCGTCCGTCGACTGATTGTCGATCACGACGAGCTCGAACGAGCGATAGGTCGTAGACCGCAGGCGTGGGAGCAACCGTTCGAGGTGGTGCGCCCCGTTGCGTGTCAGAACGATGATGGACACCAGTGGGCCTGTAGTCCGGCCGCCATCGGGGCGAGCTGACCTGATCTCGCTGACGATCTCGGTCGCCGACTTCCGCCGCACCACCAGTGTCGGCTTCGCCGGCACTTGGCCGGCACTCGTGGCGGCTGGTACCGACTTTGGTTTCGCCCGGCGCTTGCGCAGTTTCCGGACGGCCCGGAACAGCGGCGCCGTCAGGCCTGCAAGACCCAGGGCAAACCGGACGATCCTACGACCGGCCAGCCGTTCGTAGCGACTGGTGATGGATGTCAGGTCCCTCGAGAGCTTCCGTTGTCGCTTCTCGAGTGTGGCGATCTGGGTGTGTTGATCGTTGACGGTCTCCTGTAGCTTCGAGGCGTTGGCGGCATGACGGTCACCGTGTTCTCGCTGCTCGGCGGTTTGGGTCGAAGCGCGTGCGAGACGGTCTCGGATCGACTCGAGTTCCCGCTCCTTGGTCTCGGCGACGCGTGTCGCCTCCGCCATGCCCCGCTCGAGAACTCCAGTTTTTTTCTCGAGGTCGCGGATCGTCTCGTTTGCGTGGCGGATGTCGGACTCGAGCTCCGTGACATGCGTGCGAAGCTCCCAAGGCGTAGCGTGCCCGACGCCCTGAGTCGGGGATCGCGGCCCAGCCGTAGCTGTGTGCGGCCGCCATGGGTCAGCCGCGCATCGAGGAGGTGCCACGAGGTGTCGGCGAGGAGGAGCCCTCCAGCTCGTCGCGACGGTGGAGGTAAGGCGGTCGCATCCGGTCCGCCAGTACATCCAGCGGTTCCACCCCCATCGAAGAGGGGCCGCGGCCGTCCTCGGCCACCGCCCCCGACACCGCTACGGCACCGCCGTGATCGACGACGTGTTCGACGGCGTGAAGGAACGATGCCATCTCCTCGGGCGGTATGAGGTCCAGGGCGTGGGGGCCCACGACGTGGCTGAAGCGCCGGTCATCTACCAGTGACAACTCCTCGATGGTGAGGCGGTCCAGCGTCGGGACGTCGAGCGCTGGAACCCGGCCGAGTGGGTCGGCCACGACGGCGACTCGACCGGGCTTTGTGTCACCCACACACAACCGCAGCAACTCACGGGTGCGTTGCTGAAACACCGGCCCCTGATCGGTCCGGAGATCGATGCCGGGCTTGGCCTCGCACCGGCGGAATGCCCGCTCGATCACCGTTCGAGCGCAAGTTGTCACGCTGCCGGATTTTGAAATCGGTTTGTCGGCACCGCCCGAGGACACATGATGGATGAGCGAGGGATCAATGACTGAATCAACGGCACCCGGGGGGAGGGAGAGGCCGAGCCGGCCGCGATCGCTCGATCTGCATCTTCATCGTGGCCTCGCCGAACCCCACGACGGGAAGTCGAGCTCCTCGGCCAGCGACCACAGACGCCGCGAATGCGCTTCCGCGATCTGCGTTGCGATGTTGGCGTCGATCCCATCACGACGGTGGATCGATCGTGCCACGGACTCCACTGGTCGGTCGACACCGACGAGAACGGCTCCGTCGATCGAGGGCAGCCACGCGGGAAGTGTGAAGAGCAGGCGAGGATCCTTGACCGCCCAGGGCTGGCCGTCTTCGCCCTGGCAGTCGGCGAGCGCCGCCTCACGATGATCGACGTCGATTTCGTGAGTCATTCGATGGGGCGGCGACGTCCAATCACGATCGAGGCGGCCGAGGAGGCGGTTGTTCTCTGCGACCACGAGAGCGTTCTCGAAATAGCCCTTTGGGTCTGTCGATCGTGGGTGGAAGGACCTCCCCGAGATGCAGCCCGCTCAAAGCAAGAACGCCCATGACCGCGCTCGACCCGGTGCGATGACCGGAGAGCAGGATCAGTGGTGGCCGCGACGCAGACATGGCCCGCAAGCCTACAGCCGTCCGGGTTGCCACTGACCTCTGGGCGCCAGAGGCGACCGACGTCGGTGGGCATGATGGCCCCCCTATCCTCATCGCAAGATCTCATGAGTTCCATCGACCTTCACATCGGAATGCCCAAGGCGGGTTCGTCCGCAATCCAGTCCTGGCTCGGAACTTCGTCCACCCGAAGCGCGCTGACCGAACAAGGCATCACGGTCTGCGTCGCGCGCTTCACGGCCCAGAACGAGTGCCGGATAGAACCCGTCGGGGAGGGGCCGGTCAACTCCGGTGGCATCATCAGCAGGTACCTGGCGTCTGACGGCGACATCGCGCGCTTGCTCCTGGACGGGTTCTTTCAGCAGCTCCAAACCGTCGCCGACCGCTGGGGACACGTCATTGTGTCCGGCGAGTCGTTCTGGCATCCCTTCTGGCGCGGCGATGCCGCGTTCCTCGCCGCGCTCGATCAGCTCGGCGAGCAGGTGGAACTGCGGGTCGCCGGGTATCTTCGACCGCAGCATTCATACCTCGAGGCGGCCTGGCGCCAGTGGGGGTTCCGCACGGACATGCGCCCGTCCGGATTCGTTCGCCATCGCCTGAAACAGTTGTACTTCGACCAAACGGTCGAATGGGCCGATGCACAACTCGATCACGTTCGGCTCGTGTTCCGACCGTTTCGGCAGACCTGCTGACCGGGTCCGATGTGGTAGTCGACTACGCCTCCGAAGTTCTCGGTGTCGAGGTGTCGGGTGGAGGCGTCCACGGGTTCGGCGTCTGGGCCAACCGGGGGCTTCCGCTCGACGTGATCAACCTGCTTGCCACCTTGGCCGACGGTGTGATGTGGGCGACTCCGCACGACAATCTGCGGTTGGACCAGCTACGAACGCTGCTTGCCGACGTGGAATTCGCCGATTCCGAAGCCGCCATGGAGTCGCGGCGTGTCCTACATGCATTCGCCCACCAGGAATTCGAGACGGGCAACAAGGACCTGATCGCCCGGCTCGGCTGGCGAACCGACTACTTCATCCCAACGCCGCCGCCGCATGCAATGGGCGAGCTCGAACGGCTCAATCGGCTCTGGAAACCATCGGCTTCGACACCGGAACGACAGTTGGAGCACACTGCTGGCCCACATCTTCGCTTCGGATGTGGCCGGCTGATCATACTAGGAGAAGACCGTGCCAATCGCCAAGTCACGCACACCGATCTTCCTGGAGTCCTGGTGCATCGACCCACACGTCTTCCACGACGATAGGGGCTTGTTCTTCGAGTCGTTCAACGCACGTGACTTCGTTCCGTCACCGGGTGACGTCGATTTCGTGCAAGACAACCACTCAGCCTCCGGCAGGAATGTCGTGAGGGGCCTGCACTATCAAGTCCAGCCCCACCCGCAAGGCAAACTCGTCCGATGCACGTTCGGGGCCGTGTTCGACGTGGCGGTTGACATCCGGCGCTCGTCACCTTCGTTCGGTCGGTGGACTGGCCACCGACTGGATGCCGAGAACAAGCTGCAGCTCTGGGTACCGGCCGGCTTCGCCCACGGATTCGTGGCTCTGACGGAGCGAGCCGATCTCCTCTACAAGACGACGTCGTTCTTCTCCGCCGACTGTGACCGATCCATCAGGTGGAACGATCCGAGTATCGGAATCGACTGGCCGCTGGATGGGAGTCCGATCCTCAGCGACAAGGACCGCAGCGCGGCTTTGCTGGCACAGGCAGAAGTGTTCGACTGACGAGAGTGATCGGTTGGGGCGATCCGAGATCACCCCAACCGAAGCTCAAGATGCACCGCTGCGTGCGACTCGATGTGCCCGTGCTAGGTGTTTGGAGTTGTCTCCAGGCGCAACGCATCGATGTAGTGCCCGTCGCCGCGTCCTCCACCGACATAGGCGATCGTCAGCTCGTGCGTACCAGGGGCGAGAACGCCGAGGTCGTAGATCTCGGTGATCAGGATGCCTTCTTGGCTGACAGGCTCGGCAACGGTCACGCCGTCGAGCGTCACGTCATCCGACTCGCTGCCGTAGCGGGCGTAGTAGAACGTTGCGCTCGCCTCTAGGCATTGTGTCCATACGATCGTCACTCGAGGGGCCGCGTCGGTGAGCGGACGATCCTGTTCGACATTTGGGTTCGCGGCCAGAATCTCCGACATCCGCATGGGCGCTAGATACCCGGGGAAGTCCGGGTTGGGATCCAGAGTCTCAGCGACGGTGAAGGTCACACCCTCGGAAGCGAACTCGTCGTTGGCCGGAAACTCGGCGGCTCCGTAGTACGGCTTCCACCCGCCGGGGATCGAGTCGTCTACGGGGTCGAAGACCCCGATTTGGAACAATGTGGCGTCCTGGTCTGCCGCGAGGCAGATGGCCGTGGTGCAAACCGTTACGGTGGCAGACACGCTTGCGCCTTCGACCCCGGGCACGTCCCCGCGAGCGCGCGGCCCGATCACGTAGCTCAATGTGAGATCCGCTCCGAGCGTGGCATCCATCTCGAGGCCGCTCGAGCCGTTGGCACTGGTCTCGGTGCCATACACTGGCGCACTGATGCCGTTCGTGGTGATGACCATGTAGTTGTTCAGGTGGACGGACGGGCCGTTCGAGACGTCGACGCTCACGGTCGCCTCCAGGCCGACCATCCATTCGGGTATCGGGTAGTTCGCGGCCTCCACCTCTTGGCCGATGATCGATCGCGCGGCCTCAGGGCGCACTTCATAGGCGAACTCGAATGCCATGCACTGGTCGTCGTCACCGTCAGCGGCAAGTGTCACCGGAGCAGGCAGCATCATCACCGCCGCCATGAAAGCTATGGTCGGCCAGCGTTTGAACGCTGAGGACGGGCGTTGCATGAAGCCTCCCTTTCAGGCGTGTCAAAAGGAACCTTAGGCATGCCGTGCACGGCGGCGTCGGCCAGAGGACTAGTCACTGATCGACAGAGATATGGTCTGCGGAGGCCCGTTCGCGATGGTAAGCGCGCAATGTCCTACTCTATGGCGACCGCTCCGTGGCTCGAGGAGGTTTGTCATGGGTCGTCGCTATCTCGTAACTGGCGGCGCCGGGTTCATCGGTTCGAATTTCGTACGGTATGTCCTGGATGTCGAGCCGGATGCCGTCGTCACCAACCTCGATCTGCTGACGTATGCCGGCGTCAAGGCCACCGTCGACGAGCTCGATTCGCTCGACCGGCACACCTTTGTTCAAGGAAACATCGGCGACCAGGCGCTGGTCGACTCGCTGATGGGTGATCACGACGTGGTCGTCCATTTCGCAGCCGAGAGTCACGTCGATCGCTCCATCGAGGGACCCAGCGTGTTCCTCGAGACGAACGTCGTGGGGACCGGCGTCCTGATCGACTCGGCACGGCGCCACGACGTTCCCAAGTTCATCCACGTGTCGACCGACGAGGTGTACGGGTCGATCGCCGAAGGGTTTGCTCGAGAAGACGCCGCCCTTGAACCATCTTCGCCGTACTCGGCCTCCAAGGCCGGATCCGATCTGCTCGTGTTGTCGTACGGGGTGACCTTCGGCTATCCGGCGGTCGTGACGCGGTGCACGAACAACTACGGGCCCTATCAGTTTCCCGAAAAAGTGATCCCGCTCTTCGTCACCAATCTCCTCGATGACAAGAAAGTGCCGCTCTACGGTGACGGCCGCAACGAGCGCGATTGGCTCTATGTCGAGGACCACTGCTCGGCCATCCACATGCTGGTGGACGAGGGCGCTGCAGGTGAGGTCTACAACATCGGCGCCAACGCTCAACTTCCGAACATCGAGCTCACCCATCGCATCCTGGACGCCCTCGGCAAGGATGACTTGTACATCGAGCCGGTGCAGGACCGGCTCGGCCACGATCTCCGCTACGCGGTTGACTCCTCGAAGATCCGGAGCATGGGTTGGGCCCCGGCCCATTCGTTCGAGGAGCGTCTGGCTGACACCGTGGATTGGTATCGCCGCCGTGAGGATTGGTGGCGTCCGCTCAAGGATGGTCATCGATGAAGGGGATCGTGTTGGCAGGTGGGGCGGGAAGTCGGCTCGACCCCGTCACGAGGGTGGCGTCGAAACAGCTTCAGCCGGTGTACGACAAGCCCATGATCTACTACCCACTGGCAACACTGATGCAGGCAGGGATTCGGGACATGCTGCTCATCACGACGCCGCATGACATGCCGCGGTTCCAGTCGTTGCTGGGCGACGGGAGCATCTGGGGCATCGATCTGTCCTATGCGGTCCAGCCAGAGCCCAAGGGGATCGCCCAGGCTTTCTTGGTGGGAGAGGACTTCGTCGGCACCGAACCTGTGACGCTGATTCTCGGCGACAACATCTTCTACGGTCGGATCGGCCTCGAAGAGGTCGTGGCAGGGTTCACCGGCGGGGCGTACGTTTTTGGTTATCCGGTGCGTGACCCGGAGAGGTACGGCGTCGTCGAGTTCGACGCCGATGGCCGCGTCGTGTCGCTGGAGGAAAAGCCGAGCAAGCCGAAGTCGAAGTATGCGGTCCCCGGTCTGTACGTCTACGACGGCAATGTGGTGGACGTGGCGAAGTCCATCGAGCCTTCCGATCGTGGGGAGCTCGAGATCACGGACCTCAACCTCCGGTACCTGGAGATGGGCAAGTTGTCCGTTCAGCTCTTCGATCGCGGCGTGGCGTGGCTCGACAGTGGAACACACGACAGCCTGCTCGAGGCAGCGAACTTCATCGCCACGATCGAGCACCGGCAGTCGATCAAGATCGCCTGTCTCGAGGAGATCGCATTCAGGGCGGGATTCATCGACCGTGCGGGCCTCGAGAACGTCGTCGCCGGGATGCCGAACTCCACGTACCGCGACTATGTGAAAGCGATACTGGACGAGTCGTGATCGTTGTCCTCGGGTCGTCAGGTCAGCTCGGTGCCGCCTTCGCCAGGATGAACGATGTGGTCGGCCTGGACCGGGCACGATTCGATCTCTCGAGATTCGAAGGTGGCGATTTCTCCGAGATGCTGGCCGAACTCCGGCCGACCGGCGTGGTCAACTGTGCCGCCTACACCGCCGTGGACCGGGCCGAAGCCGAGGAGGAGTTGGCGACGCTGGTCAACGGGCACGCGGTGGGGGAGATGTCTGAACGATGTGCGCAGGCGTCCGTTCCGTTCGTCACGTATTCCACCGACTACGTGTTCGACGGGTCCGCTCGAACGCCATATCTGGAGAGCCAGCCGACCGATCCGATCAACGCGTACGGGCGTTCGAAACTCGTTGGTGAGCTCGCCGCCCTCGCCTCACACTCTGGAGCGTTGGTGATCCGCACGTCGTGGGTCGTCTCCGGCACCCACCCGAATTTCGTACGAACCATGATCGACCTCGTGCAGGCAGGTCGCGACCTCAAGGTCGTCGACGATCAGGTGGGATGTCCGACGGTGGCAACGGATCTCGCGCAGGCGACTCTCGATGCAATGGAACACCGCGTCTCAGGGATCCTCCACCTCACGAACCAGGGTCCGACGACGTGGTTCCATTTGGCTCGCACGGCCGTGGAGATGGCGGGCCTCGACCCTGATTCCATATCCCCGTGTTCGACGGCGGAGTATCCAACGCCGGCCCGCCGTCCCGCCTACTCCGTGCTCGGATCCGAGGTGGCGAGCGGCATGGGCCTGACCCCGCTCCCACACTGGGAGGAGTCTCTGCCCGAGGTCGTCGCCGCCCAGCTCCGCCGATGAGCAGCGAACAGCGGGAGCTCGATCGACTCCGGGCAGAGCGTGACCGTCTGGCCGCTCGGTACGACCGCCTGCGGAACCGGAGGAGCGTCAGGGCGGCGTTGTGGCTGGCGAGCCTCCCCGGCCGGGCTCGTCGCGGCTTCAGCGGCTACAGGCCGCCGATTGCGGATCAGCCGGCGCAGGCGTCCAGGCCGTCGCCGGACCGTGCCGAGGTCTCGCCCGTCGATCGGCATCCAGACCTCGACCTGTTGGGGAATGCGCCGCCGGTCTCGGTGGTGATACCGGTATACAACGCCCCTGCTGCGCTCGAGGATTGTCTCCGCTCGGTGGTGTCGCACACGTCCTCTGCCTACGAGATCATCGTCATCGACGACGCCTCCACCGACCCGATGGTCGCCGAAGTGCTCGCCTCATATGAGGGTGTCGCCGGCATCCGGCTGCTCCGCAACGCCGAGAATCGGGGATTCACCGCAACCGTGAATCGAGGAATGGGCGATTGTCGAGGTGACGTGATCCTTCTCAACTCCGACACCCGCGTGCCGCCGCGCTGGGTCGAGCGTCTCCGACTCGCCGCATACTCCGACGGTCGGGTGGGATCGGTGACGGCGGTTGCCGACAATGCCGGCGCGTTCTCGGTGCCGGAATTGTCGGACAACATCCTGCCTCCCGGGTGGGACGTGACCGACGCAAGCCGGGCGATTGCACGACGCGTCACCAGCAGATGGGTGAACACACCCACGGCAAACGGTTTCTGCTGCTATCTGAAGAGAGCGGCGATCGTCGACGTCGGTCTGTTCGACGCCACGTCGTTTCCCCGGGGATATGGAGAGGAGAACGACTGGTCGCTCCGGGCGTCGGCAGCCGGGTGGTCGCACCTGGTGGCCGTGGACGTGTACGTACAGCATGTCAGAAGTGCGAGCTTCGGCCCGGAACGAGAGGCCCTCGCCGCAGAAGGCGGCCGCACGCTTGCGGAGAAGCACCCCGGGTATCAGCGCGCGTTCGACGAGTTCGTCGGTTCGGAGGCGATGAGAGCCGCACGCGAAGAGATCCGTGAGGCGCTCGTGGGTCCGAAACCGCGCCAACGCGTGCTGACGGTCATCCATGATCTTGGTGGTGGCACCGAGCACTCGAGTCGCGACCTCGGCAGGGCGTTGGCGGACCACGTCGAGATGCTGGTGCTGCGCTGCTCGCCGCATCGGCTGGAGTTGAGCGATGTCGACGGCGAGATCCTCGAGCGTGTTCCGGTCGATCCTCCCGTCGCTCTTCGAGACGTGGCCCATCCCCCATGGCGTGAGGCGGTGTCCGACCTCTTGATGCGCGTTGACGTCGAGTTGATCCACCTACGCCAGTTCATGAACCAGCCGCCAGATCTGACGGACGTCGCTCGAGCTCTCGGCATTCCCCTCGTCGTGTCGCTCCACGACTTCTACCTCGTCTGCCCGACCGCCCATCTCATCGACGAGTCCTCCCGATATTGCGGTGGGGTGTGTACATCTGGTCAGGGTGAGTGTCCGGCCATGCCGTGGGTGGCGGCGGGCCCGCACCTGAAGCATGCCTGGGTGAGTGAATGGCAACGGCGCACCGCCCCCCTCCTGCGGCGCTCTGATGCCGTGGTCGCGGCCTCTCAGTCGACGATCGATGTTCACCGAAGGGTGCTCCCAGGGATGGACGCTGTCGCTACCCAGGTGATCCCGCACGGACGTGATGTCGAGCACATCGAGTCCCTCGCAGTGCAACCCGTCGCCGACGAGCCGTTGCGTGTGCTGCTGGCGGGCACGGTCGGGCTACACAAGGGCAACGAGGTCGTTCGTCAGATGCTGGCAGACGGGCCCCCGGGCACGCTCGAGTTCCATGTATTGGGGACATTCCCCGGACCCTCGGTCGACGGCGTCGTGGTGCACGGACGGTACGAGCGGGCCGACTTCGGGCGGCTCGTGGCCGAGATCCGCCCTTCGCTCGCCGCCATCCTGTCGATCACACCCGAGACGTGGTCGCACACTCTCACCGAGGCGTGGAGCGTCGGGCTCCCGGTACTCGTCAGCGATCTCGGCGCGCCGCCGAATCGGGTCCGGGCTCAGGGCGGCGGATGGGTGGTTCCGGCTGCCGACCCGGAATCGACGCTCGACGCGCTGCTTCGCATTGCCGGTGATCCCCGAGACTGGGCCCAGAAAGCGTCGGAGGCGGCATCCACCATGTGGGACTCGACGGGAACGATGTCTCAGCAGTACCTGGATCTGTACGAGGCCGTCACTCGCCGACGTTGCACCGTGGGGTGAGGGTCAATGGCGCCAAAACCGGCGTCGTCGAGGTGCGGGGACCTTCTCTTTCGAGTCCTCCGACTGCGCCGACTTGCGTTGCTCGTCTGCCATCGTCCGGGCTTCGACGAGTCGACGAAGCCAGATGGCCCCGGCGGCCGCATGGCCCAGGTTCGTCTCGAATTGGTCGGGCGGGCATTCCTCGAGGCGCGCCGGGAGGGGGCGCGACGTCTCCCAACGGACGAGGAACTGCTCGAGGTTTCGTTTTCTGATCGCCTCCATGTCGGGACGACCGCGTCTCGTGGCCTCGGACACGTGATCGACGAGAACCCGTTCGTCCAGTACCACGTCGAGACCGTTGACCCACACGGTCCACAGCAGATCGAGGTCTTCGCCGGTGGCGACCAGATAGTCCTCGTTCCAGCCTCCCAGCGCCCGCATCTGCCCGGTTCGCATCACGTAGACCACTCCGCTGGGCAGGTGGCCGAACGGCTCGAAGACCCGCACTTCGGAGCCAGGAGCGGTCCGCACGGTTGCGGGGTTTCCGGCTGCGGTGACGGCGGGTGCCACGATCCCCGTTCTCGGATGTGTCTCGAAAACGCTCAACACCGACCGGTCCCACCCTGACGGGAACACCGTGTCGTTGTTGATGAAGGCGACGAACGTGCCCTCGGCCGCCGCCAACCCGGAGTTCATGCCGGGAGCAAAACCGAGGTTCTCTTCGTGGAGAACGGTGTGGTGGCGGCTGGATCGCATCCACTCGGCGGTGCCGTCGGTCGAGCCGTTGTCCACCAGGATCAACTGGTGTTGCGATTCGGTCGTGGTCACGAGCGAGTCGACGCATCTCCGAGTCAGCTCCAGTCCGTTGTGGGCAAGGATCACGAGAGACAGTTCTACGGGCACGAAGCAGGAGTGTATGTCGGTTGGGCAAGTCCCCACGTCGCTGGGTAGCGTGCACGTCTCATGGAGAGAATCCGAGGAATACTGTCGGTCGTCGGGGCATGGGTGGAATCGCACGCCCTCGGCGTCGGCGTCGGCGGCCTCGCCGCCCTCGTGGTCGGCGGAGGGCTTGGCATCGCAGGGTTGACCGCCGGGGAGTCGACTCCGCCCACGACCACCGCCTCCAGCATCCCGCCGGCGGTTGCGACCACCACGTCCGACCCCGATCCGGGCGAGCCATCTGCAACGACCGAACCGCCCGGCGTCGATGCGGGCAGCACGTTCTTTGCCGTGCGAATCGACAACGCTCCCGCGGCGCGACCCCAGATCGGACTTCAGGAGGCCGCCCTGGTGATCGAGACGCTTCTCGAGGGTGGGATGACACGGTTCACCGCGATGTACGAGCCCGACCGTGTCCCGGAACTGGTCGGTCCGGTGCGGTCACTGCGCCCGGTCGACGTGGATCTCATCGCACCTTTCGCCTCGACGGTCGTGGCCACGGGAGGCAGACCGTTCGTGCTCCAGGAGTACGAGGGTTCCGGCATGGTCCTTGCATTGCCCGAAACGGCGCCAGGCTTCACGGCATTGGAGCGGCCTTCGCCCAGCAACCTGTTCGTCAGATTGGGCGACATCTCGTCGGTGTACCCGGCGAGGCCCACCGATGAGCCGGGCTTTCCGGTCGGTGAGCTTCCGTCCGGGGAGCCTGCCGCCGAGATCGCCGTGTCGCTGCCTGCGGAAGTGGTGTGGCAGTTCTCCGAAGGGGCGTACTCCCGCACCGAGGATGGCGAGCCGTTCGAGGTGCTGTCCGGGTTCGAAGGACAACCCGAGCCGTATGCGGTCGACACCCTGGTCGTGCTGTTCGCCGCTCAACGCCCGGCGGGATACACCGATTCGAATGACGCCGACGTGCCGACGTTCGACGTCATCGGCTCGGGGAGGCTGCTCGTGTTCAACGGTGGAGAGGTGATCGAGGGAACCTGGTTTCGCTCTGCGCAAGAAGATGCCTACCGTTTCTTCGACGTAGCCGGCTCCGACATCGGGATTCCCCCGGGACGGACGCATGTGATGGTTGTTCCCCGAGAACTCCAACTGGACTATTGACCAACACCCCTACGACACCCCATCAAGATTCGATCTTCATCTGCCGAGGTAGGAGATATGCCCCGCTCCATCCGAACTCTCTTCGTGCTGCTCGCCCTGTTCACCGGGCTGGCGCCGACCGCCGCAATCGCCCAAGTGGACGAGGAACCACCGGCCTTTTCCCCGGAGTCGATCGTTTTCCCAGTCGTCGGTGAGGTCTACTACTCGGACACCTTCGGAGCGCCCCGCTCCAGCGATCGGACTCACGAAGGGATCGACATCATGAGTGTCGACGGTGTGAAGGGCCTCCCCGTGGTTGCCGTCGCCGATGGAATCGTCGACTGGATCGGCTCCGAGTGCTGCTATCTGTCGATCGATCACGGTGGCGGTTGGGAGACGTGGTACATCCACCTCGACAACGACACACCTGGGACCGACGACGGTCTCGGATGGGGGATCGCCGAGGGGATCGAGGTCGGCGTGCCCGTCGCGCAGGGCCAGGTGATCGGATACGTCGGAGACAGCGGCAACGCCGAGGAGGCCGGAGCTCACCTCCACTTCGAGATTCGACAGGATGGTGTGGCGATCAACCCCTACGAGTATCTGTTGGCGGCTCCTGCTCTCGACGAGGGCGTCGGCGGCAGCGAACGGGCAAAGGGCTACGCAGGCCAGTTCCGTGACGACGAGGACTCGGTCCATCAAGCCAACATCGACATCATGTACGCCGAGGGAATCACCAAGGGCTGCAACCCGCCGATCAACGATCTCTACTGCCCGACCGACACGCTCACCCGGGGCCAGGTCGCCGCCTTCCTTCGCCGCTATCTGTCGCTGGCAACCGTCGATGACGACTACTTCACGGACGACTCCACATCCGAGTTCGAGGCCGACATCAATGCGTTGACAGCGGCGGGAATCGGGTTCGGGTGCACCGAGACCGAATTCTGCTCCGACCGGCCGCTGAGTCGGGCCGAGATGGCGGAGTACCTGGTTCGAACGTTCGGCTATGAGAACACGGACGTGGAGAACTACTTCACCGACGACGATGGCTCCGAGTTCGAAGGCTCGATCAACGTGCTCTTCGCCAACGGAATCACGGTGGGCTGTACACCCGACCTGTATTGCCCGGACGATTCGCTCACCAGGGAGCAGATGGCGACGTTCATCGCCAGATCACTCGATCTCGGACGCTGACCGAACGTCTCGCGTTCCAAAGAACGCGGTCGATGCGATCGATCGGTGATTTCCCCTAGTGTGCCGGGATGGCACAGGCGACCACCGGTCTCGTGTGGCACGAGCGCTTTGGATTCCACAACCCCGTCCTCCAGTACGGGCCTCACTTCGAGCCTGAGCTCCACTGGGAGCACCCGGCGACCAAACGACGGATCTATTCCTTGATCGGAGCGAGCGGTCTTCTGGAGCATGTCGTTCGGCTCCCTGCTCGCCCCGCCACGCGCACGGAACTCGAGCGTTTTCACACGCCCGACTACCTGGACCGGATCGAGTCCGAGAGTGGAGCCCGCGGCGGGTGGGCCGGTGAGTCCACACCCTTCGGTGCCGGAAGCTTCGACGTGGCGTCGTTGGCCGTCGGTGGCTGCATCGAAGCCGTCGAAGCCGTCATTCGTGGAGAGGTGCGGAATGCCTATGCACTCGTCCGCCCGCCCGGTCATCACGCCGAGCGGGATCAGGGTCGAGGTTTCTGTCTCCTCGCCAACGCCGCGTTGGCGGTGCTCCACGCACGGGCTGTCCTCGGTGTACGGCGGGTGGCAGTCGTCGACTGGGACGTACACCACGGCAACGGCACCGAGCAGGCGTTCTGGGACGAGCCGGAGGTGCTCACGATCTCGGTCCACCAGGACCGCAACTACCCGGTGGACACAGGCGACGTCGAGGATCGGGGAGGTGGTGCGGGTCTCGGCGCCAACGTCAACATCCCATTGCCTCCAGGCTGCGGCTTCGGCGCCTACGAGTCCGTGTTCGATCGCATCGTCGAACCGACGGTTCGTGCGCATCGACCCGAGCTCGTTGTGGTGGTCTGCGGTTTCGACGCGGCGGCGATGGATCCGCTCGGCGCCATGTGCCTCACTTCGACCCACTTCGGGTCCCTGGCCCGGCGCGCCGCGGACCTCGCCGATGAGATGTGTGACGGCAAGCTCCTCGTGACCCACGAAGGCGGATACTCGACGGTGGCTGCTCCCTACGTCGGGTTGCGAGTGTTGGAGGTTCTGTCGGGACGAGAGACGGGTTGGACGGACCCGGTGGCGTCCTCCATCGACCAATGGCCCCACCAGCCGCTGCAGCCGTGGCAGAGGGACCACATCGACATGCTCATCCGTCGGCTCTCGGAGCAACCGGGCGCTGCTCCCGGCATCGAGCACCTGTAGTCTCGCACTGTGCCCGTCACGTACAGCCTGGTGATCCCGGTTCTCGACGAAGAAGAGGTGCTGCCGCGCCTGTTCGATCGTCTCGATGATCTCCTGGTTCGCCTCGACGCGCCCGGCGAGGTCATCATGATCGACGACGGAAGCTCCGATCGGAGCTTCGAGATCATCTCGAAGAAGTGCGCCGGCGACCCCCGATACCGGGGCATCAAGCTGAGCCGGAACTTTGGTCATCAGCCGGCCATCACCGCCGGGATGCGGGCTGCACGGGGGGATGCGGTGATCGTGATGGACGCCGACCTCCAGGATCCCCCCGAGGTCGTCCTCGAGATGGCGGATGCGTGGAAGCGCGGGTTCGCCGTGGTTTCCGGCAGAAGAGTGCAACGCGACGGGGAGTCGGCCGCGAAGCGCGCGTCGGCTCACCTCTTCTACCGACTCCTGAACCGGGTCTCCGAGACCGACATCCCGGTCGACGTTGGCGACTTTCGACTGCTCGATCGACGCGCGCTCGACGCCCTCTTGTCGATGCCGGAGCGCAATCGGTACGTGCGCGGGATGGTGGCGTGGCTCGGATTCCCCCAGACGACGGTCGACTTCTCACGGCCCGAGCGTGAGGCGGGCGAAACCAAATACCCGCTCAACAAGATGGTCCGGCTGGCCCTCGATGGCATGGTCGGGTTCTCGACTGCCCCACTGAGATTCATCTCCAAACTGGGCATCGGGGTGAGTCTGGTGTCGTTCCTCGCCGGTTTCGGCAGCATCATCGCCTACTTCCTTGGCGCCACGATCCCCGGCTGGACGTCGATGGTGGTGGTCGTGTTCTTCATGGGTGGAGTGCAACTCGTCGTCCTCGGCGTGGTCGGCGAGTACGTCGGACGGATATACGACGAGGTGAGGGGTCGCCCGCTGTACCTGGTTTCTGAGACCGTGGAGGCCGAGCACCATGTCGACTGACGACGAGGACCGATTCGGCGACCACGACCGCTATGAGACGGCGGTCGAACAGAGCATCGCCTTTGCCCATGTGGGACACGAGATGTTCATCGAGGCCAAGGCGCTCGCCCTGATCGACGTGGTCGAACGTACCTGCGGCAGGGCGGTGGGACTCGAGTACCTCGACGTCGGGTGCGGCGTCGGGGCCATGCAGACCTACGTCGCCCCTGTTGCAGGGCGATCGATCGGGATCGACACGAGCGCAGAGTCGATCCAGGCGGCGGCCGATCGGCACCCCCACACGGTGTTCCAGGTGTACGAAGGTGATCGCTTTCCGTTCGGCGACGCCTCGTTCGACGTCACGTTCGCCGTGAACGTGGTGCATCACGTCGAGCCCGACGACCGTCCCGGATTCGCAGATGAGCTCGTCCGGGTGACCCGCCGGGACGGATTGGTGGTCGTGTTCGAGCAGAATCCGGTCAACCCGCTGACCCGGCTGGCTGTCGCTCGCTGCGCTTTCGACGAAGGTGTGGTGCTGACGGGCCGGCGCGGGGTCGAGCGGCTCATGGAAGGTGCGGGTGCACTCGTGCTGGAGCGGCGTTACATCCTGTTCTTCCCGATCGATGCCCGATGGGCTCGGTCGGTCGAGGCTCGGCTCGGTTGGCTGCCGCTCGGGGCCCAACACATGGTCGCGAGCCGGCCACGCTGAGTTCCGGTGATCACCTAGTGGATTTCAAGGGGGATGACCCCCTGTGACCCCCAAACGCGACGCGCTCCTGCCTTGCGGTGGGCCGTGCGGCAGGATGCTTCGAATTCCAGCACCCGCTAATCGAACGAGATGACCCTCACGTCGGGGAACGGATAAGGGGTCATCGACTCCGACACGGCGCGCAGTTCGGTTCGAAGGGTGTCGGCGTTCTCGATGTTGCCGACCGAGTTCAGGACGAGCCAGGTTGTCGCATACTCGTCGGACAACTCGACCAGAGCCTCGAGATCTGTGCTGGTGAGAACGGCACCGGACGACGTGCGTCCTGGGATTCCCCATGGGATCGCGATCACCGGGATGTCGAGTCCGTACCCGTCGAAGTAGTGGTCGAAGGCGACCTGTGTGTTTCCCGCCAGGACGAGGACCACGTCGTCGGGTCCGGCCTGCTCGGCGACGACGGCGGCAGCCTGGTCCCATGCCGTCTTCTGAAACGAATGGTGATAGCCGATGACACCAACCACCTGGGTGATCAGCAAAAGGCCGGCGACGGCCTTGGCGATGACATTGGCCCGCGACGTGAGGGCGATGCCCACGGCCACGGCGACGCCCAGCACGATCCACAGCAGTGTTCGTGACAAGAAGACGGGCTGGCGCAGCGAGAACGCGAGTTCGAAGAGCGGTTGTACGACGACGAAGGCGACGATCACCATCCGCCGACCCAGGTCGAGGCGACTCGTCCCGAGCCAGACCGTGAGAGCGACCGTGGCGACGATCGCAGCATGAAAGCCGAGCGAGCCGAGTGGCTCCCACAGCAGCCCGCCATACGAGTCGAACACGACGCCGAGATCACGTGTCACGCTGGAGGCCGTGGGTGCCGTCACCCAGAAGTTCTCCTGGACGAGACCGAGTTGCGTGATGAAGCCCGGGATCCAGGGCCCGAACACGACGAGCGCCAGCACATGGGCTCCCAGCCAGTTCCGTGCGAAGCGGATCGGACGCGGGCGCTGGGCGAGCCACCAGATCCCGACGGCGAGGTTCGACGCCAGCACGATCCCGATCCCGGTGTTGTGGAGATGCATCGCCGATCCGGCGGCCACTCCGTATGCGATCCACGCGACATCGGTCCATGTGACGGCTCGTCTCCCGCTCGGACCCGCAGAGTGGATCGGGCGCCATCCGGGCCGGACGACGGTTGCCCGATCGCCCTCGGGCTCGGTGACCAGTTGGAGCACGGCCCACATGGCCACCGCAGCACACAATGTGATCAGTGCGTAGGCCCTCGCTTCCTGGCTGTACCGGACGTGATATCCGGCCAGAGCCACGAAGGCTGCGGCCACCAGCCCGGCCCGGGCTCCGCCGGCCTTGCGGCCGGCCGCGTAGACCACACCGACCGTGGCCACACCGGCCAGCGCAGACAGGAGTCGGAACCAGACGTCGGACCTGCTGACCTGGGTCCACGCCTTCATGAGGAGGATGAACCCTGGCGGGTTCACCGTGTCGAATGGTTCTTCGAACGACCACAGCTCGCCAACGGTCAGCGTCGTGAAGTCTGCGGTGTGCGCCTCATCGAGCCAAAACGGTTGCTCGCCCAGTCCGTAGATGCGGAGGGCGCCGGCGAGGAAGAGTATGGCCAGGAGGAACGGCCACACCCTCATCGGTCGCCGTTCGATCGTCATCGCATCATGACGTTGCGCAGGACCTCGGACGCGTTCCGCAGCCTCTTGCGGTATGTGTCCACGAGGGGGGTCATCGACGCGACGATCTCGCTCCGCCGCCCGAGGGTGTCGGCGACGAGCCCGGCGAGGCCGTCGAGATCGTCGGTCCGCAGCACGCGGTCTTCGAGTTCGAGGGACGCTGCGAAGTCGCGAACCTTTGGTCTGTACTCGAGCCCGACGAATGGCGTTTGGACCGCTGCGGCCAGCACCGCCGCATGGAGGCGCTCGGCCACGACCAGGTCGGCCGACGCGAGGAGAGCGAGCGATCCGTCGATGCTGGCATAGCCGGCCAGGTATTCGGCAGATCCGTGGGTGGTCGCCTGGAGAATGCGAAGGCAGGGCCCGTCGTCGTCGGGGTGGGCTGCGAGCAGGCTCACGGGCCTTCCCTCGGCCCCGAGATCGTCGACGAGCCGGGTCAGCCGGCGGATCACGTCCTCGTCGCTTCCTCCCCACAGTTCGTTTCGAGTGCGACATGGGGACACTACGACCAGCCCGTCTCTGCGAGGTTCCGACCACTCGAACAACAAAGCCGCATCTCCCACCACCTCGGCCTCCACACCCCAGTCGGCAAGCGTCTGTGCCGATCGTGGGCCGCGCACACCGAGGTAGGCACACGTGCCCAGCCATTCCTTCCAGCGTCTGGACTCGGGAGACCTTCCCCAGAAGTCGGGGTTGGCGACGCCTGTGCCGAGGACCGCACGCTCGGTTCTGGGCGAGTCGTTGTCCTCCAGCCAGTCGAGATATGGCTCACGGTTGATGAGGGTGCCGCCACCGAGGAGCAGCAGGTCGCCACGTTTCGACACCTGTACGGAGCCCCAGTCCAACAGGCCGCTGACTGCGTGAAGAAGGGCCTCGTCTCCGAGGTTGTCCTTGCCCGTCCACCCCACATACCGGATCGTCGGTTTGGGCGATCCGACAGGCGCAGTCGAGCCGGCCGGGGAAGGAGGGGGAGCGGCGGGCGATGTGGGTTCTCTGGAGCGAAGGTGACTGGCCAGGACCTTCACCGCCTGCGGCCGGGGCCCGACCTCGTAGAGGTCGCGGAGCAGCCGGGCTCGAGGCGATGTGAAAGCGGGGAGCGGCTGGGCGATGGTGTCGTCGGGGCTCGTGCCTCTGAGGGCGACCAGCGGTTGGGCCAGATGGTGGGTCTTGCTCAACTCCACCGCGATCTCGTGAGCCCGCTCGAATGAGGAAGCGCTACCCATGGCCTTGGACCACTCCCGCCGACGAATCATCTCGAAAACCGGAAGGCGCTGACCGGTGAGGTCCCACGCAGTGTCGAATTCGGAGGCGTCGTCGGCATGCCGGTATGCCTCACCTCCCACCAGATACCCGGTGGTCACTCGGGAGTCACGACGCTTCATGTCGAGCCGTCGAACGGCTTGTCTGAGCAACGAAGGCTCAGGTGTGGCCGCGCCGTGGAGCAGCACGACGTATTCGCCGCGCGCCATCCGCAACAGCTCCAAGGGCTCGCTCGAGTCGACCCCACGAAACCGGGGGTCCGCGATGGTCATCTCGGCGAGCAAGATCCCCTGAGGGGAGTCGCTGGGAAATACCATCTCCCAGTCGTTGTGGGATTGGGACAAGAGATGATCGGCCATCTCATCCAAGCGCTCCGGAATGGCAGGAGTGATGATCACCGACACCTTGGGCACCTCCCAGATCAGCCCTCTGCGATACCGGCGATAGAAATGATGGGGGATCTTGTTCTGGATCACCCCGGCGTTGAGCCGGGCCGAATCCTGGCGCCCTCCTTCTTCCCACAGGTCTTCCTGGAGCTGGTGGTAGCAGACGGCCCGATCGTCGGGCACCGTGTAGAGGCCGTTCACATGGCAACGCCATCCGAGCTCGATGTCTTCGCCGCCCCACCGATGGAACGTCTCGTCGAAGCCGCCGATGGCGAGGAAGCGATCGCGGAGCATCGAGAAGTTGGACGACACGAGCGAGCGGAATGCCTCATCTCCGTGCCGGGTGTCGGCCGTCCGGCGATGGAGGATCCCGCGATAGTCGGTTGGAGCGAGGTCCTTCGACGTGGGCTCGTCGGTCCCGAAGGCGAGACGTCGCAGTGGGGCCTGACCGTCGGCGAGGGCCTCGAGCGTGAACGACGACGTGTCGATACCATGTCGTGACCCGATGACGACCAGGTTCTCGGCGAGGTGATGCCAGACGGCATGACGCCCGACGAGGTCTCGATCGGGAACGCAATCCGAGTCGACAAAAACCAGGATCTCACCGGTCGCGTGCCGTGCGGCGAGGTTCCGTGCCTGACCGGCGCCGTAGCCGTCCCGTTCGCGTCGAAGCACCGCTATCTCGAGGCGGTCCCGGAAAGGCGCGACCGCGGCCTCGACATCCTCCTCCGACCCATCGTCGCCGATGGCGACGGACATCAGATGCCGTGGGTACGACTGGTCGACCAATCCGGCCACCGTCCGGGCCAGCAGATCGACCCGGTTGTACACGGGCATGCACACCGTCACGGCCAGCGAAGGCTCGGGCGACGGCAGGTCGAGCAGGGATCGGTAGTCGTTCTCGGGGGCGGTCAGCCACATGGTGCCGTAAGGCTAGGGCACCCGCGACCCTGGGCACTTCGTTGGCTGTCCGGGGGCGGTCGGAAGGCGCCTGCAGGCGGTCGGAGGCCGAACAGCACCGCCGGTGGTCGAGCCCCCAGCCCGAAGCTGCCGTTGAGACCTCGATGCTCCGCATGCCGAAACTGCGGGACTACCGTCGCACCGTTGTCTCGAGGGAGAAGTGTTGCGGATCTGTGTGGTCTCCTCTGGTGATCTTGGGCGCGACGCGGAGACTCGACTCTTGATTCGTTCGCTGGCCTCCGTGCGGCATGAGGTGACGTCGGTGGACGGTGGTCGCGGGGCCCCCGACTGGCCGGCCACCGCGGTTCGGGTTTCGAAGGGTCCTGGCCCGGACGCACCCGTCGTGCGTCGACTCGCCGGACGACTCGAGTCGGCCGGCAGCCGCCAACAGAGGTACCGCCAGGACCTGATCGAAGCGGTGCGCAGTTCCGACCCGGAGGTCATCTACCCGGCTGCACGCCGCGACCTGGAGTTGGCGATCGAGGCGGCGACGGGAGGTGCGGTGGTGATGCGCTCGCCGAACTGGCCTTCTGCAGCAGCAGTGGACATGCCGACGTTGGCGCCTGGTCGAGTCGACCTGAGCCGATCGCCCGCCGGCCCCGGACTCGGACATCACGAACCGGGGTGGTCGGCGGCCCCACCGCCGGAACCGCTGAGACATCGGGGCGTCAAGGTGGTGATCGTCCATCGGATCACGTCAACCTCCCCCGCCCGCTACCTCACGGCGGCGCTCGAGCGTGCAGGCGTGGAGGTCATCGCGCCAGGCCCCGAGCTGGACTGGGATGCGGTGCCAGACGATGCCGCCGCAGTGGTGATCGTCGAGAGCCTCCTACCCGAGGTGGGGATCACCGGGAGCCGCAAGGACGTACCGGTCCTGTTCTGGGTCCACCATGGTGAACACCATCTGATGCAGAACCTCCGTCTCTCACGGCGCTACGCAGCCGACGCCGTGCTGCTGGCGCACTCGTGGCATCTGGCCCATCGCTTCGCCGTCCCCGTCCATCGCTTCCCCTTTGGAGTGCCGGTCGAATTGGTCTCCGATGCCGTCCCATTCGATCGGCGCGATCTTGCGGTTGCCATGGTGGGCTCAGGACTGGACGATGCCTCGGGCCGCTATCGGAGACGCAGCTCTCTTGCGCGGGCCTTGCACGAGAGGTTCGGGGAGCGCGCCGCAATGATCACCGGGCTGGCGCCAGAGGAGCTGATGACGAGATACGGACACGCCCGCGTCGTAGTCAACGATGGAGGTGACCGGCATCTGCCGATCACCATGCGGGTCTTCGAGGCCACCGGGGCGGGAGCTGTGTTGCTGACCGATCCGCTCCCCGGGACCGAGGTGCTGTTCGAACCGGACACCGAATATGCCGTGATCGGCGGTGACATCGCCGATCAGGTGGAGACACTGCAAGAGACCGGTGAGCGGATGGCGGCTGCGGGCCACGAGCGCGCCATGCGCTCACATACGTACGACCATCGGGTCGACGAGCTGCTCGAGATCGCAGCGAAGACGACCGACCGCACCCATGCACCGGCGAGTCTGTGGGACCGGGTTCTGGATGTCGATGTCACAACCTTCGCCGGAGCCGGTGTCGACGACCTGATCGAGGCGCTGGAGGACCGGGCTCTGATCGGCAGTCATCGACATCCTGATGCCGCTCTCATCGGTTCTGCTCCCGACGACGAAATCGAAGCCGCCGTGAAAGCCGCCCGCCGATTCGTCTATTGCGTGAGCACCGATGAACGCGTGCGTGAGCTGGTCATCTCGTTCGTACCGGGCGGGCGACACGATGAGGTGGAGGGAGTGCTGAGGATCGAAAAGGACCCGGGTGCGGGATACCGTGCGGACACCGAGGACTCAGCCGATGGATGAGGCCAAGCCACGCATCCTTCTTGTGACCAGCAACGGCGCAGGAATGGGTCACCTCAGCCGCCAACTCGCGGTCGGACTCGGCTTGGGCGAACAGGCGGAGTATTCGATATTCAGCCTGTCGGTGGGGGCACCGGTGGTGGCCGACCACGGCATCCCGATCGAGTACTGCCCCAGCTACGAACGCGAGTGGATGCCTCGTCGTTCCTGGAACAACTACCTGAGCGATCGCCTGGTGGCGATCTCGAAGGAACTCGACATCGACGTCTTGCTGTTCGATGGTGTGGCCCCGTATCCGGGGATCGCGTTCGCCAGGGCGCTGCTTCCGGAGGTCGCCTTCGTGTGGTCCCGAAGAGGGATGTGGCGTCCAGACACCAATCCATCACAACTGCGGCGAGCTTCGATCTTCGATCTGATCATCGAGCCCGGCGACCTGGCGTCGAACGCCGATCGGGGTCCCACCGCAACGAGAGACGACGCCGTCAAGGTCCCGCCGGTCAGCATGCTGGAGGTGATCGAGCGGATGGAGCGACGAGCGGCCGCCGAGGCGTTGGGTCTGGACCCCGATCGCCAGACGGTGCTCCTGACCCTCGGATCAGGGCGATTGGGAGACGTCAGAGGTCCCGGTGCGGTGGTGCTGGAGAGCCTGCTCGAGGACCCCGAGTGGCAGATCGGCATCACGAAGGCGGCGATCGCCCTCGCCGGGGTGGACACAGGCACGAGCAAACGGGTGGTCGAGATCCGTGGCGTCTATCCGCTCGTACGGTATCTGGCGGCCTTCGATGCGGTGGTGAGCGCTGCCGGCTACAACGCCGTGCACGAGTTCCTTTCGGCAGGACTCCCGACGTTGCTGGTTCCGAACGCGTCGACCAGAACCGACGATCAGGTCGCCAGGGCAGAGGAGGTGGCCGAGCGCGGTCTTGCCCTGATGGCGGAGGAAACCGACGTCGGCGGACTGGCCGACCAGGTGCGTCTGCTGTCGGATCCCGGCTTGCGGGCTCGATTGAGCTCGGCGTGTCTGGCATTGCCGCCGGCCGAACGATCCGGTGGGGCCATTGCCACCGGTCACCAGCTGCTCAGGTTGGTCGGAGAATTCTCACCGTCGTGGCGGCTGAGATTGGGACGGAGCTGGAGGATCTTCGACGAGCGCTGGCGCCGGAAGGCCAAAGACGTGCTCGGGCCGGGCTTGACCGATTCGGTGCGGCGGGCTCTGGGTCGACCGTCCTACGACGGTCCCGCTCGCCAACTCAGCGTCCGGGTGGTCGATCGTCCAGCCGAGTTCATGCGGCTTGCCGGTACGAGCGTGCTTCCCCTCTTGGTGACAGATCGTCTGGATCGAAACACCGTCGGAGCCGGGCCGCCGGTGGAGCACTTGATCCATCCGGCCGGCGACGACTACCGGGTCAGCCGGCGGGCGATCATCGAGCGCTACTACGAGGTCGAGTCGGCCGGTGGATGAGGGTGGGTTCCATCCCGCGGAACCCACCCTCATCCTGATCGGTCTCAGCCTGCGTCGGGATCCGAGCTGTCGGTGGCGGGCTCGCTCACCAGGCCTAGCGACGACGACCCGTTCGGGGCGTACAAGGCCGTGATGGCCTCGTCCACCACGTTGTAGTCGGAGCCTTGTAGCACATCGGCGCACAGCGTGATCGTGTGGCTCCCCGCGGTGGTCGGGATCACGGTGGTCGTTGCCTGCGTCTGATAGTCACTCGTGCCGCTGTCACCTTCCGCATACATCGAGGTGCCGGGAATGCGGGAGGCGAAGGCACAGGTCGAATCGTCGACCTGGAGCCATGCGAATGCCTCAGTGGCCGCGACGTTGAAGTTGGTGCCCCAGGTGGCGTTCACCTGCAGATAGCCGTCGCCGGCCGGCTCCACCGTCAGCTCGATCAGAGCCTCGGGTCCGTCGACGAGCTGCTGCCCATCCTGCCAGTCGTGATTGATGCCCCACACCTCGGTTGCGAGCACGGTCGAGTCGAGGCCGTCGAGCGTGTCGGCATCGACGGCCGTCGCCGCGTCGACGACCTGATTCTCGGCGAGGCGCCGCATGAACGCTGCCATCTGCTCGCGGGTCACGTTGTCGGACGGGCAATACAAGGTGTTGTCGGGCGGGTTGCACCCGAGGGTCACGCCGGCATCGGCCAGCCATGTGATGTCGCTGTGGAAGACGTTGGTGTCGGGCACGTCGGTGAATCTGTCCGCGGCCCAGACGGCCGTCGGTGCCACGAACGCCGCGGTGATCGCTATCACGACCGCCATGCGCACCTTGCGACGACGATCTGTTTTGCTCCCCATGGTCATGGTTCTGCTCCCTTGTGTCGATGGAACCATGAACGAACCTACCCCGCCCGGGCTGCCAGATGTTGTCAGAACCCGGGTTTTGCCGATCGATTGAGGAACGCCGCCATCTGACCACGGCTGACCGGGTCCTCCGGGCAAAAGGCGTCAGGCGTGCATCCCTGGGTGATGCCGGCAGCGGCGATGGCGTCGATCGCCGCCTCGAACATCGAGTGGTCGTCGTCCGAGAAGCTGTCGGTGTCGGCGGCGGGGAGTTCGAGAGCGCGATCGAGGAATGCCGCCATCTGACCCCGGGAGATGGGATCTCCCGGACAGAAGTCGGTCGGTGAACAACCCTTTGTGATTCCGGCGGCGGCGATGGCATCGATGTCGGCTTCGAACACAGATTGGTCGTCGTCGGCGAAGCTGTCGGTGTCGGAGGCGGGTAGGTCCAAGGCGCGGGCGAGGAAGGCAGCCATCTGCCCACGCGTCACCAGGTCGTCGGGGCAGAAGAGTGACGGGGTGCAACCCTTGGTGACTCCGGTGACGGCCGCCCACATCACTTCGGAAGCGAACAGCGTTCGGGGGATGTCGCGGAATCGGGCTGCCTGCGCTGCCGTGGCACCGTTGACCCGGCCGCCGGATCCAACCAGCCCATCCAACCCGCCGATCGAATCGGCGGTGTCGGCGAGCAGCGCGGCGAGCTCTGCGACATCGATGTCCCGATCCAACGCGATCATCGCGGCAGCCACGCCTGCAACATGCGGAGCCGAGAAACTGGTTCCACTCCGGGTCACATGACCACCGCCGAGCGCCGCCGTGATGATTCCGTCCCCGGGTGCGCCGACGTCGATCAGATCCGGGCCGCGATTCGAGGAGCCGGAGATGAGGTCGGCATCCGTTGTCGACGCAACGGCCACCACGGCGGGGACATCGATGCTCACCGGGGTCCAGGGGTTCTCCTGCGTGATCACCTCGGCGTTGTTCCCCGCCGCCACGACCACCAACACCCCTTGGTCGGCAGCGTATTCGATGGCGCTCGTGACGAGCGGCTCTATTCCCGGGGCGCCGAGCGACAGATTGATGACGCTCGCACCGTTGTCGACGGCGTAGACGATGCCTCTTGCGACGTGGTCTGCTTGGCATCCGAAGCCGCCGCAGGCTTTCACCACCATCGCTCGGGCCCGCGGGGCGACGCCCGCCATGCCGCTGCCGTCGGAACCGGCGAGCGCAACGGACACCACGCTCGTACCGTGACCTATCTCGTCTGAGACGTCGTTGCTCGCAGTCGTGAAGTCCCATCCCATACGATCGTCTACGAAGCCGTTGGCGTCGTCATCCAGTCCGTTGTCGGGGATCTCGCCCGTGTTCCGCCACAGGGTCGGGGCGAGGTCCAGGTGATCGGAGTCCACGCCGCTGTCGATGACGGCGACGACGACGTCGCGCCCCTGACTCCACTTCCACATGGAGGCAGCGTCGATGTCGGCGTCGGGCAGACCACCGGTCTGACCCCGGTTCTCGAGGGCCCATTGCTCATAGAACAAGGGCTCTTCCGCGGGCTCGGAGAACAGCTGATACATCACCATCGGATGGACCGTCACACCCAACGCCTGGCTGAGCTGTTCCGCCTGGGCCTCTGGGTCGGCTTCGCCGTCGACCGCCAAGACCGAGTGGCCAAGCAGCATCTCTGCGTCGTCGATTCCGGAGTCTTCGATGGCCACACCGGCAGCCACGAATCTGCCTGGCACGTACCCCGCGTCGGGATCGGCCGCCGGGGCCATGGTGCCTGCCGCCGGCGTGGTGCCGAGCACGAGGACGAGGAGTGCGAGCGCGAACCGCATGAGATCGAGAGCCTACCGGTGGCTCGAAGATGCCTTGTCCGAGCGATCTCACTAGCCTCCGTCGACGAGGAAATCGAGTCTCGGTTTCGGGGGGATGGAACACATGCGTTTTGGACTTGTTCTCGTTGCGCTGGTCACGGCGCTTTCTTCGCTCACGACTGCCGCCATGGCAGCCGAGCTCCCGCCCGGAGGCACGTTCATCGACGACGACGACTCGGTCCATGAGGGGACCATCGAGGCGATCGCAGCAGAGGGCATCACCCGGAGCTGCAATCCGCCGGTCGGTGACCGGTTCTGCCCGACCGACGCCGTCACTCGAGGCCAGATGGCAGCGTTCCTGGTGCGAGCACTCGGGTTGAACGAGACGTCGGGGAGCGACACCTTCACCGACGACGACGGCTCGATCTTCGAGGGCGACATCGAACGGCTGGCCCATGCCGGGATCACCACCGGGTGCACAAGCACCCAGTTCTGCCCCGACCTGGACATCACGCGCGGGCAGATGGCGGCTTTCCTCACCCGTGCCTACGGATACCCGGCCTCCGACGTCGACGCGTTCGGCGACGACGACGGCTCGATCTTCGAGGACGACATCAACGCGCTCGCCGCGTCCGGCATCACACGAGGGTGCACCTCGGACAGCTTCTGCCCCGACGATTCCGTGACCAGGGAGCAGATGGCGAGCTTCCTGGCCCGTGCCGAAGGGCTCGCACCCATCGTGCCGCCCGATCGGGTCCAACTTGCGCTGGAGCCTGTGGCGACCGACCTGACCCGGCCTGTGCACATCACTGCCCCAGAGGGCGATGACCGGGTCTTCATCGTGCAGAAGGACGGTGTGATCAAGATCCTGTCCAACGGTGCCGTGTCGTCCACTCCGTTCCTCGACATCTCCTCGAAGGTCTCCGAGGCCGGCAACGAGATGGGTCTGCTCTCCATGGCGTTCCACCCGGATTACGCCACGAACGGCCGGTTCTTCGTCTACTACAGCATGGACGGCGGATCGCAGAACCATCTGAGCCGGATCGCCGAATACCGGGTGTCGTCTGACCCCAACGTGGCCGCGAGCGCCGAAACCGAGGTGATGACGATCACCCAGCCGTTCTCGAACCACAACGGTGGACACCTGCTGTTCGGGCCGGACGGCTACCTCTACGTGGGACTGGGTGACGGTGGCAGCGGGGGAGATCCCGGAGAGAATGGCCAGGACCCCACAACGCTCCTCGGCTCGATCCTCCGGCTCGACGTCGATGGGACCGCTCCATACGACGTCCCGCCCGACAACCCCTACGTCGGCAGAACCGGGGCGGACGAGATCTGGGCGATCGGAGTGCGGAACCCCTGGCGGATGTGGTTCGACGACGACCTCCTGTATGTGGCCGACGTCGGCCAAGGGGACTGGGAAGAGGTGACCGTGCTTCCCGTCGACGAGCCGGGGGCCAACCTGGGGTGGGACAACATGGAAGGGTCCCACTGCTACGAGCCTTCGACCGGATGCTCGACCGCCGGCATCACGCTGCCGATCGTCGAACACGGCCACGACGCGGGTTTCTGCTCGATCACCGGTGGAGTCGTGTACCGGGGGTCCGAGCTGTCGCAGCTCACCGGGCGGTACCTCTATGTCGACCTGTGCGAAGGCCGGATCCGAACACTGCTGACGGATGGCACGGCGCTCTTCGAACAAGGCGATCTGACGGATCAGGTCGGATTCCAGGGTGGCGTGTGGTCCTTCGGTGTCGACGGCATGGGCGAGGTGTACATCGCTCAGGGCAACGGCACCGTGTCGAAGCTGACGGGCGAATGACCCGACATCGGAAGGGTGTGGCGTTGGCCGCGCTTGTGGGCGGCCTGTTGACCCTGGTGAGTCCCGCAGGTGCGTCATCGGAATCCGCGGTGCGATGGACATCGATGTCGGAGTCGTCCACCTGTGGATTGCCGTACATCGGGACCCCGATCATGTCGACGACCGGGTTCCTGTCCGACTCCGAACGATTGCTCGGACCGCTCGGCGGCTACTTCGGCCGCACGCTCGGGGCTGTGCGCGACGACATGGTGCTGTGGACCGTGCCCATGAGTGGCGGCACTCGCGTGCTCGTGAACCGCCAGGCACTTCCGGCTTTCCAGCAGGTGTCGGCGAACCTGGCGGCTGCCCAGGCGGCGGGCCGCTACTACCCGATCTCCATCGTCGCCGCCTACACCCAGCGCACGATCGGCGGGGAGCGCCAACTGAGTCGACACGCCCTCGGGCTCTCGATCGACATCAACCCGGCACAGAACCCGTACTCGTCGGATCCGAATCGGCTCATCACCAACATGCCGGCCTGGTTCATCGAGGCGTGGACCGACGCCGGTTTCTGCTGGGGAGGGACGTGGGAGTCGGCGAAGGACCCCATGCATTACTCCTGGATGGGTCCCACCCCCGGCTCTGCCGGGCTTCCGCTCCACGCCCCATCCGGTGTCGAGGCACCGTACGCAGCGGCAGCGTCCTATGACACGGCCTGGGGCGACCTCGTATCGAGCCGGCCCGTGTTGCTCGCCGACATCGGAGGCTTCGGAGCTCTCGATGTCGGTACCCTGCGGCCGCACGCGGGGGGCACCGTCATCGACGTCGTCTCGGGGCGATCCGGGTTCCTGGAATGTTCCCACTACCGCTGGCTGTCCGATGCCGATGTGGCGGCATCGCCGCTGGTGGCGATGGGTGACGTGGATTCCGATTCCCGAGCCGATCTCGTGGCCATCGACGCCGGCGGGACGCTTACGCTGTCGAGGCGAATCGAGACCTTCGAGGACTCGACCGTGTTCTCCGACGTACCGTTGCCCTCGGATCCTGTGCAGCTCACGATCGGGGATTGGGATGGCGACCGGAGAGGCGATCTCTGGTTGCTCGGAGCAGGCGGTGACATCCTGGTCGTGTCGGGCGAGGACTTCTCCACGGTGCTGGGTGAGATCACCCTGTCCTTCGCTCCCACGTCGATCGCGCTGGGTGATCGCGATGGTGATGGGTCAGTGGAGATCTACGCCGCCGTCGATGGAAGTGTGGTGTCGATCCTGACAGGTGACGGAGCAGAGGAGATCGACCGAGTCGAACTCGCCGACACGGACCTCCTGGCCCTGGCCGCCGCCGACCAGGACGGAGACGGCAGGTCCGACATCAGCAGGCTCGACGCCGCAGGTTCGCTCCACGTTGCCGTGGGAAACAGCTCCACTGGGCGTCCCGTCGACGGATGGTGGCGAAATCCTTCGTATCAGTGCGACGACGACGTCATCCCACTCACATGGAGTGGGACGTTCTATGACGACGACACGTCGGTCTTCGAGGCCGACATCGAAACTGTGGCGGAGACTGGGATCACGAAGGGGTGCAACCCTCCGTTCCGCGACGCCTACTGTCCGGGGGACCAGGTCACCCGAGGTCAGATGGCGGCTTTCCTGGTTCGCATGCTCGGATTGCCGCCCCCGGGCGGCGACCACTTCACCGACGACGACGAGAGCGAGTTCCAAGAAGACATCAACCGGCTTGCAGAGGCGGGCATCACAACCGGCTGTACGCCAACCATCTTCTGCCCGGATGACCTCGTTTCGCGGGGCCAGATGGCGGCGTTTCTCGTCCGAGGCCTGGGCCTCGTCGAGACCGGGGACGGGAACCGATTCGGCGACGACGACCAATCTGTGTTCGAGAGAGACATCGAACTGTTGGCCACAGCCGGAATCACGAGGGGATGCAACCCGCCAGCCAACGACCGGTACTGCCCTGAGGCATCGGTCACGCGCGGCGAAATGGCGGCATTCCTGGGTCGAGCGACCCAGATCGACTGAATCGGGCGCGCCGGCTCCAGTTTTGAACGCCCGGAGACCGATGACCTTGTTATGAGAAAGCTTGCGCTCCTGCTCGCCGCATCCACGGTTGCGCTTCTCGCCTCTCCGCTCTCCGCCTCCGCCGCCGAAGACCCTGTTTGGACCTTCACCGGAGCCGGTTGGGGGCACGGAGTCGGGATGTCGCAGTACGGCGCCCTTGGCATGGCCCTCGACGGGGCCGATGCGGCCGAGATCATCGACCACTACTACTCCGGTGCCTACCTCGACGAGCTCTCGAACCGGAGTCTTCCGTCGTGGTGGTCGGCGCCGTACCCGCTGAGCGTCGGCCTGGAACAGGATGTCAACACCGTCACCGTCAAGGCCGTCAACGGGTCGATCGAGGTCTGCCATCTGACAGGTGACAACAAACCGTGCGCACCGAGCACCGTCCCGGCAAACTCGACCGTGGTCGTGACCGGTGACGGCGAGACCTGCGAGCTCTCGGTCGACGGCGGTGCCGCCGTGGGAGGCACGTGCGCCGTGGACATGGATTGGGATGACAACGGGACGAACCGGGTCAAGGTCGGCTCCACCGAGTACGCCCATGGTGGCCTCCGGATCCGCGATGACGGCAACGGTGAACTCAACGTGATTCTCGACGTCGAGCTCGAGCAGTATTTGCGAGGTATCGCCGAGATGCCTGGCGGATGGCCATCGGCGGCGCTGGAAGCGCAGGCCATCGCTGCCCGCAACTACACGGTTCGCCGCGTGCTCGACACCAGCACCGACACGGGCGAGCCAACACGCGCATGTGGCTGCCACCTGTACGACACGATCTACGACCAGGTGTACGCCGGATGGAGCAAAGAGGGCGTGTCCCCGAACCCCTGGGTCTCGGCGGTCGAGGCCACGGCCGGACGTGTCGCGGTACATCCTTCCACCAACCTCGTGTTCACCGCCTACTACTCCTCGTCCTCGGGTGGAGCCACCGAGGACAACGAGTCGGTGTGGGGAGGTAGCCCACTCCAGTTCCTACGCTCGGTCAGTGATCCGTGGTCGGTGAGCACCGACGTCGACAACCCGTTCGCTTCCTGGGAGATTTCCTTCACTTCCTCGAAGATCGAATCGATCCTGGGATGGGATACTCTCATCGACGTCGAGCTGATGCACGGGCCTCCAGGCGCAGTCGTCCGGTTCTCAGGGGTCGATGGCGGAAACTCGGTCTCCGTGGACTACAAGGGCGACCTGCTGCGCACCACGTTCGATCTGCGCTCACCGTGGGTGGCGGGTGTGATCAGCCCATACGATTTCAAGGATGTCGGATCCTCGGTCCATCAAGCCGGCATCGCGTACATCTCGGACCTGGGTGTGACAAAAGGGTGCAACCCGCCCACCAACGACCGCTTCTGTCCCGACGACACGGTGACCCGTGGTCAGATGGCCGCGTTCTTGGTGCGTGCCCTCGGTCTGCCGGCAGCGGATGGCGGCGGTTTCACAGACACCAGCGACTTGATCTTTGCCGGCGACGTCGACCGACTCGTCGCCGCGGGCGTCACGAAGGGCTGCAATCCGCCCGACAACGATCGGTATTGTCCAGACGGCGACGTCTCACGGGCTGAGATGGCGGCTTTCCTCGTCCGGGCCTTCGGGTTCGTCCCGGCGTCGGATGTCGACTTCGTCGACGACGATGGCTCGGTGTTCGAGACCGACATCGAACGGTTGGCCGCCGCCGGCGTGGCGAAGGGGTGCAACCCCCCTTCCAACGACCGGTTCTGCCCGGACCAGGCGATCACACGAGGTGAAATGGCCACGTTCCTGATGAGGGCACTGCAGACACTCGACGCCTGAGCGGTAACATCGCCCGGTGCCACACTCTCTGACTGATCCCGTTGCATTCTTCGAGCGCGAATCCTGGACCGTGGGCGTCATCGGTCTCGGCTACGTCGGCCTTCCCCTCGCCGTGACCGCCGCCGAAAGAGGGCTCGGAGTCATCGGGTTCGACATCTCCGAGGAACGCGCACGCGCTCTGATGTCAGGCGCCTCCCACATCGACGACATCAGCGACGAGGAACTCGGATCGGCCGTCGCGGCCGGCGCCCGGTTCACGTCGGATCCACAGGAGCTTCGGGGTGCCGATGCGCTCATCATCTGCGTTCCCAGCCCGCTCGGCCGCAATCGTCAGCCCGACCTGTCGTTCATCGAGGCCTCGGCGGCGACCGTCGAGAGCGTGGCGCGGCCCGGTCAGCTGATCTCCCTCGAGTCCACGACCTACCCGGGTACCACCGAGGACATCATCCTCCCTGCCATCGAACGCGCCGGTCTCGCCCTCGACGACGATGTGTGGGTTGTCTTCTCGCCGGAGCGGGTTTCTCCAGGCGACGAGTTGAAGACCGGCGAGATCCCGAAGATCGTGGGGGGTGTGACCCGGATGTCCACCGAGGTGGCCGCTGCCGCCTACCGGCGGATCGTGAGCTCCGTGCACCCTGTTTCGTCCGCGAGGGCCGCCGAGATGGCAAAGCTCCTCGAGAACACGTATCGGGCGGTGAACATCGGCCTCGTCAACGAGATGGCGCAACTCGCCGATGTGCTCGACATCGACATCTGGGAGGTGGTCGACGCAGCCGCCACCAAGCCGTTCGGATTCCACGCCTTCTATCCGGGACCTGGAGTCGGCGGCCACTGCATCCCGCTGGATCCCCAGTATCTGGCCTGGCGGGCCAGAGAGGCCAACTTCGCCACGAGGTTCATCGACGTGGCCGAGCAGGTGAACACCAAGATGCCGGCCTACAACGCCGATCGGATCGCCGAAGTCCTGAACACGCGAGGGCTTCCGGTTTTCGGGACCAAGGTCCTCGGGGTTGGCATCGCCTACAAGCCCGATATCGCCGACGATCGGGAATCGGCGTCGCTCGACGTACTGGACGAGCTGCGCCGGCGTGGTGCGGAGATCTCCGTGCTGGACCCGCTGGTCGGTGCGGAGCGGATTCGGCATCACGGATACGAACCGGTGGAAGCAGGTGACGATCTGTCCCGGTTCGCCATCGCCGCCGTGCTCGCCGATCACTCCGACATCGATTACGAGAAGCTGGCGGCCTCCGTGGGGGTGATCTTCGATGCGCGAGGGGCGTACCGGAAACGCTCGATCAAGGCGCAGAACGTCGTCACTCTGTGAACCGGCGTCTTCTCGTTCTGACGACCGTTCATCATCCGGATGACAATCGCATCAGGGAGAAGACGGTCAGGTCCTTGGCCGATGCGTTCGACGTGTGGTTCGCGGCACGAGCGCCAGGACCCTCCGATTCGTCGGGGTTGACCTGGCTCCCGCTTCGTGGGGGTCGGGTGCGACGAAATCTGTCTGCATGGCGTATCGCCTGGGGTGGGAAGTTCGACGTCGTATCGCTTCATGATCCCGAACTCCTGCCGCTCGGGATCGCGATGTCTTGGATGCGGCGGTCGACGGTGGTCTTCGACGTCCACGAGGACATTCCGGCCCAGATCCTCACGAAGGACTACGTGCCCCGTCCGGTGCGCCGCCCGCTCGCCAACCTCATGATGGCGCTGCTTCGCGTGGCGGAACGAACGTTGGAGTTGACTCTGGCAGAGCTGTCATATGGCCAAGTCCTGCGCCGGCCACACCCGGTGATCTCCAATTACCCGGAGACGAATCACC
This sequence comes from uncultured bacterium, assembly GCA_963785075.1. Taxonomy (GTDB): domain Bacteria; phylum Actinomycetota; class Acidimicrobiia; order Spongiisociales; family ZC4RG35; genus JAOUGY01. Next base: position 210,255 of record CAWATW010000006.1, on the reverse strand, counting down.
TGCCCTTGGCGTCACCCTCAGGGTCGGGAGCGATCTACGTCGGAGACGCCACCGTGGTGCGAGGGGTCATCGATGCCGTGCGGGCATGTGGCCGGATCGGGGTGCCGCTGACGATCGTCGGCCCGATGACCGATGAGATGGCGTCACACGTTGCGGCGGCGTCCTCCGATGTCGGGGCAACCGTGGAGACGACCGGCCGCCTTCCACACGGGGAAGCCATGGAGGCGGTGGCGAGATCGGAGGTGGCGTTGTCGCCACTCCAGGACATCCCCAACTACCGGAATTCGATTCCGACCAAAGTGCTCGAGTATCTGGCGGTCGGTGTCCCGGTCGTGGCTTCCGATCTTCCCGCGACCCGGGAGCTCGTGGAGGGGCTCTCGGCCGTGGCGCTCTATCCGCCCGGCGATGTCGCCGCCCTGGGTGCAGCGATCGAGACGGTCCGCTCCCATCAGGCCAGGACCGCCGCGAGAACCCAGGCGTCCGAGGTGCGAGAGCGGTTCCGCTGGCCTTCGAAGGAGTTGGTGGATCTCTACGACCGCATCTCCGGATGACCGACGAAGAACCCGATTCCCCAAGCAACGTGCATGACGGGTATGGCAGTGATCAGGAGTAGCAGCGCAGGGTCTCGTCGCTTTGCAGCCTCGGTGATCGCAGTGATGAGCAGTGCGACGACGTACGCTGCCGGCACGATCGCAGCGGCCGCCGGACGAAACGGTGCGGCGACTGCGGAAGCCGCGAGGCCAACGATCAGCGCCGGGGCCGCGAGTTGGCGCAGCCGGATGCTCCGTGGATGAAGCGCCACCATGTGCCGCTTCCACCGTCCGTAGTCGAAATACTGACGGGCGAGTTCTCGAAGTGAGCCGCGAGGGGTGTACGTGACCTCCATGCTCGGATCGAACCAGATCATCTCACCCTGTTCGCGCAGGCGCCAGTTCAGTTCGTAGTCCTGATTGCGCCGGAACCGGGGGTCGTAGCCTCCGGCCTGCACCAACGCCTCCCGCCTGAAGACGCCGAGATACACGGTGTCCACCGGGCCCGGTTCCCCACCGAGGCGATAGCGGGCGTCGCCGACGCCGAGAGGGGTGGATTGTGCGGCCGCAATCACCCGTTCCCACAACCGGACGCCTCGTGCAGCCTGTACGCCTCCGACGTTGGCCGCACCGGTCCGTGCGAGCGTGGACACTGCGGTGGCGACGTAGTCGGGGGGGAGCACGGCGTGGGCGTCGCATCGCACGATGATGTCACCGCTGGACGCCTCGATGGCAAGGTTGAGGCCGCTCGGTGTGAGCCCCGTGGGGTTGTCCACGACACGGACCCGATCCCCGTACCTCTCGAGGACTGCCCTGGTTGCATCGACCGACGCTCCCTCCGCAACGACGATGTCGATCTCCCCGGTGTAGGTCTGCCCGAGGATGCTCTCGATCGCTCGAGTGATCGTGCTCGCTGCATTGCGGGCAGGGATGACGACGGACACTGGCGGCAAGGTCATCTGCCCCATGTTGGCACCCGCGGGCGTATGGGACCGCTAGGGGTGGCGCGGTCGGTAGCATTCATCCCCGTGCGAAGTCGATTCCTCGCCTCGTTGGCAACCATCGACATCCTGTTGCTGGCGGGAGCGATCGCCGCCTCCTCGGAGATGGTGTTCCAGACTCCCTTCCCGTGGCTGGCCCAGGGTGATCGTGTGATTCCTCTTGTTGCGCTCCTCCTCGGAGGCGCGGTGATCTCGTCGTTGTTGTCGGCCGGCACGCTCGGGCCCGGTGTGCCGCGTCCCTCATACGGCCGCGCCTTCCTGATCACGGTTGGCACGCTCGTATTCGTTGCAGTGGCGGTGTTCTTGTTCCGAGACCTCTATTTCTCGCGGCGCCTCGTGGGTTGGTCGCTCGGGCTGCATCTCGGTGGCATGATCGGGCACCGGCTGATTCGTCGGCGGCGTCCGTGGACCGAACGGCTGGCGATCGTGACCTCGGAGAAGCATCTGGCAGACCAGCTCGCCGACTCTGCTCACGTCGAGATCCAGGAAGTCATCGACCCGTCGACCGAGAGCGACCGAACGCTCCTTCCATCGGGCACCACGCTCGCAGTGGACATGCGTGCGGTCTTGAGTGACAGAGTGGCTCAGTTCGTATCGTCGTGCGACATCGCCGGATACCCGGTGCGCCCGCTGGCCTCGGTGTACGAGGAGCACACGGGCAGAATCCCACTCGTCCACCTGGCAGAAGGCTGGGAGATCACGACTCCGCTCGTACGCACCAGCAGCTTCCTCCCGGGAAAGCGACTCTTCGACGTTGCGGTGGTCACGTTGCTCGCTCCCCTGTGGATTTCATTGTTGGGGATCGTGGCGCTGGCGGTCAGGTTGACCTCTCCCGGACCGGTGATCTTTAGTCAGCGACGCATCGGATTGAACGGTCAACCCTTCACCCTCTACAAATTCAGGACGATGAAGGTCGGGGCCGATGATGAGGGACCACGGATGGCAGTCACCAACGACGACCGCATCGTTCGCGGCGGCACCTTCTTGAGGCGGAGCCGGCTCGACGAGCTCCCGCAGATGTGGAATGTGCTGCGGGGAGACATGAGCATCGTCGGCCCGCGGGCAGAGCAGATCCCGTTCGTCCGGCAGTTCAGAAAGCGGATTCCCTTCTACGACCAGAGGCACCTCGTACGTCCCGGAATCACCGGATGGGCGCAGGTCAACTACCGATATGCCGAGAGCGCGGCCGACACGATCGAGAAGCTCAGCTACGACCTGTACTACGTGAAGCACATGTCGCCCATTCTCGATCTCCAGATTCTGTGGAAGACGATCTGGACCGTCCTCACCGCTTCCGGGCGATGACCGATCTTCCGATCGAGGACCTCGAATCCCACGGGATGCGTGCCCCGGGCACGGTCTGGATGATCGTCGGTTCGCTGATCGGCGCCGTTGCCGCCTACATCTTCAATGCCTTGGGTGCGAGGGCACTGGGGGACACGGCGTTCGCTCCGATCGGCGCACTGTGGACGAGCCTCTTTGTGATCGCCACCATCATCCTGGTTCCTCTCGAGCAATTTGCGACCCGGGAGGCGAGCCGCAACCGGTATGTGCTCGGTGGCGAGGTGAAGGTGTGGGCTTCGCTGATCGCGGCGGCCGTCGCCCTCGGCGTCGCCTTCGTCTGGTCCACCGATGACCGTCTGTTCGCCGGGGAACCCATCTACGCCGTGCAGATGGGGCTCATGATGTTCGGCTATGGCGTCTTGTTCCTGGGGCGAGGGATCCTCGCCGGCGAGCGTCGGTTCGCTTCGGTCGGCGTGTTGCTCGGGGCAGAGTCGGTGTTTCGCCTGCTGTTTGCGTTCGTGATCCTGCAACTGGGAGGGGACGCTGTCGCATTGGGTTGGTCGATGGTCGCGGGACCGATAATGGTGCTCCTCACACCCTTCTGGCGGCGGCCGCGGGGTCAGCCCTCATCGGCGCGGACCGAGAGCGCAGGTCGGTTCTTGGCGGCATACGCCTCAGGCACGGCGGCGTCACAGATACTGTTGGCGGCCTCACCGCTGGCAGTGACGTTTCTCGGTGGCACGGCAGCCACGTTCAGCGTGGTCTTCGTGACATTCACCCTCTTCCGCGCACCTTTGACACTGATCTACTCACTCCAGGGCCGATTGCTCTCGATGCTCGTGCGCCTCGTGGACCAGGGTGAACGTCGTCGGGTTCGGGTGTTCAGCGCCCAGGTTGCCGGTTCCGGGTTGTTGTTGACGGCGCTTGCGTGGCAAGTAGGACGGGTCATCGGGCCCGACGTCGTGCAATTGTTGTTCGGCGCCGACTTCGAGCCCTCCGGGGTTCTGGCAGCCACCGTGGCAGCGGGAATGGTCGCCGCATCCGCAGCACAGATCACGGGGCAGGTGCTCGTCGCCGAAGGAGCCACCGGTCGCCTTGCGAACGCCTGGGCGATCGGCCTGCTCCTCGCCATACTCGCCGTGCTGGGCATCGACGGTGCGCCGGACACCACCGTCGGGATCGCGTTCCTGATCGGCGAGGTCGGTGCGCTGTGCACGGTGGGCTACTCGGTGATACGAGCCTACCGCGCCGAGCTGTTCAACTCAGCAGGTGACGGTGTCGGCTCCGTTTGAGCCGAGCCACCTGTTGAGGCCCCAGTCGGGGAAGCGGATCGGGCACCCGCAGATGGTCGTTGGTCCCAATGACCAGTCCCTCGACGGACCAGGTCGACAGATGGACGGGTCGAAGGAGTCCATGACCTCGTCGTGCCGCAGCGGTCAGCCTCAGGAGATCGGTCACTGATGCGGCACCGATCGCGGCCACCCACAGCGTCGGCACATAGGGATCGTCGTGCGCGACGCCGTCCGTCAGGCCCGAGCATCGCACCGGGAAGACGATCGGTCTCGGGCGAACCGTAGGGGACAGGCAGCCCATGAGACGTCGGCGATGTGCGACGGTGTGGGAGGGCGCATTTGCAGGGTCTCGTGGGCTGCCGCTGTCATGCCGGTCAATCTATGGTGGACTGTAAACAAACGTCAATATCGTTGTACGAGCGACAAGAGCGTCTATATGTTCCCAAATCGATGGTTTGACGAGGGCACACCGTGGACGTGACCCGAGGATCGTTGCACCCAGATCCGATGGTGGTGCGACCCGACGCCGACGACGAGCGGCGCCTCATCGATCTGCTGCATCGTGAGTCAGACTGCGACGGCTACTCGGCGTATCGCTGACCCTCCATGCTCAGGTCGCGGAGCTGGCGTTCGCACAGCACCTCCCCTACTCGCTGACGTTCCCAACCGGAGCTGACCTCCCGGCTCAGAACAGACGATGTGTGGCGTTCGAGGTTGTCGTCGACGATCAGCCATGTGCAGGGCCATGACGCTGCCCGCATCCGGCCATTCCGGTTGCCTTCGACGCCGCTCGTGTGAAATCAGCCGTCGTCGCCACCGTCGCCACCCCCACCGCCCGAGGGCGCAACGCCGACGACGATCGTAACAGTTGCGCCGTATCCGACATGGATGCCGGTCCCCGGCCGGGTGCCCAATACCACGCCGACCGTTCCCGGGAGCCTCCGTCTCCTTGGTTGCTCGCTGGAACACGAGATCGAGCCGGTTCTCATCGCTGAAAGCCTGGAGTTGAGCCAAGGCGTCGTCGAACGTGAGCCCGAACACCGCAGGGATCGTTCCCGTCGGCGGGATCCCCGTCGAGACTTCGACGACGACGGCCGTGCCCTGTGGCACCGTCGAGCCCGCTCCAGGGACTCTGAGCGAGCACCTGGCCTGCGGGAGAGAGCGATGGCACCTGAACGACGGCTGCTCCGAGTTTCGCCTTCCGCAGTTCCTCGCGGGCCGCGGCTTCGGAGAGCCCCACCACCGACGGAACCTCGGTGGTCGGCGTCTTGAAGTACTGCGAGGTGTCACCTCCCGGAGTCGGGAAGTCCTCGGGTGGTATGTCTTGTAGGTACCACGACATGAAGTCGGCCCAGATAGGACCTGGTACCGATCCGCCGAACACTCTGGAGTAGAACTCGTTGTTGATGGTCACGTTACGCAGCGGGATCTGGTCGGCCTCATAGCCCACCCATACCGCCGTCGCATACTGCGGCACGAAGCCCACGAACCAGGCGTCGCGGTAGTCCTGGTGAGTCCCGGTCTTTCCCCCCTGCGGCCGGCCGATGTTCGCCCGCGGGGCGGTGGTGTTGATCGGGACCCGGAGGAGCGGACGCCGGGCGGCGGCGAACTTCTCCGCATCGGTGACCTGGGTGATCGACACCTCGTGTTCGTACAACACGTTGCCGCCGGCGTCGGTGATCTTGCTGACGAGATAGGGCGCGGCATGCGCACCGTTGGTCGAGAAGTTGGTGTACGCAGACGCCATCTCGAGCGGGGTGACCTCGCTCGTTCCCAGCGTGATCGACGGCACCGGTCGGAGTTCGCTCTCGATACCCATGCGGTGGGCCATTTCCACGATCTGTTCGGGGCCGATGTCGATCGCCATCTGGGCGTATACGGTGTTCACCGAGTTGGCTGTGGCGTCTTCGACCGACATGACGCCGCGCCCGCCCCCGCCGGCGTTGCTCACCCGCCACTCGTTGCCGCGGGGAGAGCAGACATAGGGGCACTCGATGATGAGAGGAGAACTCGAGTCGTAGTAGCTGCCGAGCGTGAGGTCGTGCCCCGTGAGGTCGCCGTACTCGAGACCGGCCATGAGCGTGAACGGCTTGAAGGAAGATCCCGGGTTCCGGCGCCCTTGGACTGCGAGGTCGAACTGGTCCACGCTGAACTCGATGCCACTTGCCATCACTCGGACCGCGCCGGTCGCAGCTTCCACCGTGGCGATGGCTCCCGTGGGGGAGCACGAGTTGGCAGCGGCATAGTTCTGGATCTTCTCGTCGGTGTCGAGGCCGAGCTCACCCGCGAGGTTGGTGCAGAGCGCCAGGTTCGCCTCTGGGTCGGGATACGGCAGCCAGGTCTGGAGGATGGCGTTGGCCTGGTTCTGTGCTTCGAGGTCGATCGTCGATTCGATCCGCAGCCCGCCTCCGCCGGTGCACGACGTGTCGTCGGCCGGGCAGCCAAAGATGGCTTGCTTCCGCCCCTCCTTGGTGGTGCCGAGGAAATCGAACTCGTGGTTGTCGAGATCGAGCAACTGTCGCTTGATCTCAGCGACGACGTGCTCGGCCTTGCCCTGCTGATTGCGGTGAGGCTTCACGGCCAGTTCGGTGTCGAGCGCGGCCTCGGCCTCTTCGGGTGTGATCCACCCGGCTTCGCGCATCTCTGCGATGACGCCGTCCCTCCGTTCCAGCACCGACTCGGGGCGGCGTCGCGGGTCGTAGAGGGTGGGGTTCCGCACCAGCACCGCCAGCGTCGCCGCCTCTTCGATGGTCAGATCGCGCACCGGCTTGCGGAAGTACTCGACCGAAGCGGTTGCGACGCCGTAGGACCCGTAACCGAAGTACACCGAATTGAGATAGAACTCGAGGATCTGCTTCTTCTCGTAGCGCCGCTCGACCTCGGCAGACACGAACGCCTCGGCGATTTTGCGGCGGATGCTCACCTCGGCGCCGACGAAGTTCTGCTTCACGACCTGCTGTGTGATGGTCGATCCGCCACGGGTGGTGTCGAGCAGGATGTTGTCGATGGCAGCGGAGGCGATGGCGCGGAAGTCGACGCCCTCGTGCACGAAGAACTCCTTGTCTTCCGCAGCGAGGATGGCGTGGATCATCACCTGCGGGATCTGGTCGTAAGGAACAGGGCGGCTGTTCCGACCGTCATGGAGCTCGGCGAGCAGTTCGCCTTCAGAGGCGTACACCCGTGACACTCGGGACAGGTTCGGCAACGAGAGGTCCATCGAGTCGATGTCCGGGATGAACTCTTGCTCGACATCGGTGATCGTGCCGTAGGCAGCGTTCGCTCCCATGAACGCAAAGAGCCCGACCCAGGTGGAGGTCAGGACGGCGATGACCAGAAGCCCGGCGAATGCCGGGAACCATCGACCCCGCCGTTCGGAGGTCTCGATCTCGTGGATTGGTGATCTACGTGGCATGACTCATTCGATCGGGAGAGGGGGTTGCACAAGAAACGTCGGTGACGAGGAGAAAGTTGCCGACCTCGTCCAAGAGGACACGGCACTAGGTTATCCCCATCGTGGAGAGAAACGTGCGCACCTCGTCCGGGATCGAAATCGCCGAGCTGTACGTCGACCCCGTCGACCCGACTCGAATCGGGTCACCAGGATCATATCCATTCACGAGAGGTCCGTATCCGAGCATGTATCGGGGCCGCCGGTGGACGATGCGCCAGTACGCCGGATTCGGCACCGCCGAGGAGACGAACGAGCGCTTCCGATCGTTGCTGGCCGCCGGCCAGACGGGCCTGTCGGTGGCGTTCGACCTTCCGACGCAGATGGGTCTGGACTCAGACCATCCGCTGGCGGCCGGAGAAGTCGGCAAGGTGGGCGTGGCGATCGATTCGCTCGACGACATGCGACGGCTGCTCGCCGGGCTCCCGCTCGGCGAGGTGTCGACCTCGATGACGATCAACTCGACGGCGCCGATCCTGCTGTTGCTGTACCAACTCGTGGCCGAGGAGCAGGGCGTAGCTGCGGACGTCATCAAGGGGACCGTCCAGAACGACATCTTGAAGGAATACGTGGCGCGCGGGACGTACATCTACCCCCCGGCGCCGTCGATGCGGTTGGTCACCGACCTGTTCGCCTACGCCGCCGACAGCATTCCCAACTGGAACACGATCTCGATATCGGGCTATCACATACGGGAAGCAGGGGCCACCGCCGCGCAGGAGCTCGCCTTCACCATCGCCAATGGGATCGCCTACGTGAGGGCTGCCATCGAGGCCGGGCTGGACGTGGACGTCTTCGCACCGCGACTCTCATTCTTCTGGAACTGCCACAACCACTACTTCGAGGAGATCGCCAAGTTTCGGGCTGCGCGGCGTATGTGGGCCCGGCTCATGAAGGAGAGCGTTGGCGCCCGAAGCCCCAAGTCCTGGGCGATGCGGTTCCACACGCAGACGGCCGGCTCGACGCTCACGGCTCAACAGCCGCTCAACAACGTGGTCCGGACCACCGTGCAGGCGATGGCCGCCGTGTTGGGCGGCACCCAGTCCCTCCACACCAACTCGTTCGACGAGGCGCTGGGGCTTCCCACACAGGAATCGGCGACTCTTGCCCTACGGACCCAACAGATCCTCGCCTTCGAATCGGGATTGACCGACACCGTCGATCCATTCGCCGGTTCCTACTTCATGGAGGCGCTCACCGACGAGCTGGAGGCCAAAGCCACCGAGCTCTACGATCGAGTCGAGGAGATGGGCGGTGCGGTCCGTGCCATCGAAGCCGGTTTCATGCAACGTGAGATCGAGGATTCCGCATATGTGGAAGCCCGCCGACAGGACTCGGGCGAGTCGGTGGTCGTTGGTGTGAATCGCTTCACGGAGGGCTCACCCGCCGCCGTGCCGGTCATGCAGATCGATCCGGCCTTGGAGCGCGGCCAACACGAGCGTCTCGGCCGGTGGAAGGCGGGCCGCCACGACGCCGAATTGTCGGCCGCTCTGAACGCGATCTCCGAGGTGGCCGCCACCGACGCCAACCTGCTCCCGGTGATGAAAGAAGCACTCCTGGTGGGGGCCACCGTCGGCGAGGTCTCCGACGCCCTCCGATCCGTCTTCGGCCTCCACCGTCCATGAGGTCGACGGGCTTGGCCCGTCGCCTGTACTCGCTCGTGGGCTGGCGCCCACTCGCTGTAGTCGGGCCGTTCGCTTCGCTCCGGCCCTGTAGACGCACGCCTGAGGCGTGCTGTATGCGCCTCGCTCCGCTCGGCTCGACCGAGCCCTCGACAGCCGTCTGGTCCAGGGAGCCGAAGGCGACCCAATACAGGGCAGCGTCAGCTGCCCGTGTACAGCCGGGGAGCGAAGCGAGCCGGCGCATACAGGGAGGCGGCCTCAGGCCGCCGACCGAATACGTGATCCGGCCATGGCCGGATCACTCTCGGGGGCTACGCTCCGGGACGTGCCGATTCAGACGCAACAAGGCAAGAGATTTCTGATCCTGGGCGGTGGTCCGGCCGGCGTGGCGGCTGCCACCACGGCCGCCACCTTGGGAGCATCGGTCACGCTGGTGGAGAAGTCGATCATCGGGGGTGCGGCGCACCTGTGGGACTGCATTCCGTCGAAGACGATGGCGGCCACAGCGATTCGAGCCGATTCGATACGCAACGCCGCCAAGTTGGGTCTCATCACCGATCCGGGGCGAATCAATCCGGCGGAGCTCGCCGAGAGAATTCAGACCATCTCCCAGGACATCACCAAGGGATGGGTGCAACTGCTCGACTCACAGGACGTCGAGATACTGCGCGGGCACGGCAGCTTCACCGGTCCAAACAGGGCGGTCGTCAACACGGACGAAGGCGATGTTGCCCGTGACTTCGATCTGGCGCTGGTGTCGACAGGATCGGCTCCGCGGGTTCCCGACTGGGCCACGATCGACGGTGAGCGCGTGTTGACGACTCGGGACGCATACGACCTTCCGACCATTCCCGAGCATCTGGTCGTCGTCGGGTCTGGTGTGACCGGCGTCGAGTTCGTCCACATCTTCGAAGCGCTGGGGTCGAAGGTGACGATCGTTGTGAGCCGCCAGCAGATCCTCCCGCACAGGGATGCCGAGGTGGCGTCGGTGCTGGAGGAGGACTTCATCGACCGTGGCGTGAAACTGGTGATCGGGGCCCGGGCCACCGGGATCGATCGGCTGGACGACGGAGTGGTGGTCCACTGCGACGACGGGCGAAAGGTGGAAGGCAGCCATGTGCTTCTCGCCATCGGGTCGATCCCGCTGACCACAGGCATCGGTCTCGACGAAGCCGGAATCCACGTAGATGGCGGGTACATTCCCGTCGACGCCTTTCAGCGCACATCGGTCGAACATGTGTATGCGGCCGGCGACTGCACGGGTCAGATGCCACTCTCCTCGGTTGCCTCGATGCAGGGACGAAAGATCGCACGGCATGCGATGGGGATGCCGGTGGTGCCCATCGACTACCAGAAGGTCACGCAGGCGGTCTTCACGCAGCCGGAGATCGCATCGGTCGGCCTCGAAGAGGTTCAAGCAGCCCAGGAGGGACGGAAGGTCCGCACCATCAAGGTGCCGTTCGCCTCCAACGCCCGATCGGTCCTACAGGGCTACACGCGCGGATTCGTCAAAGTCATCTCCGACCCCGCAACAGGCGTGGTCCTCGGCGGAACCATCGTCGGCCACCGGGCATCCGAATTGATCGGGATCATCGCCCTGGCCGTACAGGCGAGAGTAACGGTCGGCGTCCTCGTCGAGACCCTCATGGTCCACCCAAGCCTCAGCGAGAGCATCACCGACGCCGCCGAGTGATCGCTGGTGATCCGGCTATGGCCGGATCACGTACTCGGTCGGCGGCCTGAGGCCGCCTCCCTGTAACGCCGGCTCGCTTCGCTCCCCGGCTGTACACGGGCAGCTGACGCTGCCCTGTATTCGGTCGCCTTCGGTTCCCTGGACCAGAAGGCTGTCACGGACTCGGTCGAGCCGGACGGAGCGAAGCGACGGCCCGAATACAGGGAGTGGGCGCCAGCCCACGACCGAGTACCCCCGAGCGGGAGCTCACTTGACGATGGCGATGACGTCGCCGGGGGCGACGGTGTCTCCTGGTTCGACCCGGAGGTCGACGAGCTCACCGGCGGCGGGGGCTTTGACCTCGTTCTCCATCTTCATTGCCTCGAGCACGCAGATGGTTTGGCCTGTGGAAATGTGTTCTCCGGCATTCACCGGGACCTTGACGATCGTGCCCTGCATGGGGGCGGTGATGATCCCGTCCGAGTGGTCGGAGCCGCTGGTCTTGGCGAGCTTCGGCGGCTTGCGCCGGGTTCCGGCCGGTCCGGTTCCCGGCGTCCCCGCCACCGGTGCCCAGAACGCCACCTCGAACCTGCGTCCACCGACTTCCACGGTCAAGTCGCGGCGTGTCACCGCTTCGTCTTCGGGAAGGGTTTCGATGGGCACCGGATCGTGGGCGGTCAGGTCCACATCGTTCTCGACCCATTTGGTGTGGTGGAGCCCGGCCACGAAGTCGGGATGTGCGAGGACGACCTGATGGGCCGGGATCGTGGTCGCCACCCCGTGGATGACGTACTCGTCGAGTGCCCGCTGTGCCCGCTGGATGGCTTCGTTGCGATCGCGGCCCCACACGACCAGCTTCGCCATGAGGTTGTCATAGAACGGGCTCACGGTGGTCTTCGGTCCGACCCACCCGTCGACCCGGACGCCGAAGCCCATGGGTTCGCGGTATTCCGAGATGCGTCCAGGGGAAGGAATGAAGTTGCGTCCCGGGTCCTCGGCGTTGATGCGCAACTCGATGGCGTGTCCCCGAGGTTCCACCACTGTGGTGGTGAGCTTCTCTCCGTCGGCGATGCGCAACTGTTCCCGAACGAGGTCGATGCCGGTCACCATTTCGGTGACCGTGTGCTCGACCTGCAGTCGTGTGTTCATCTCGAGGAAGAAGAAGTCCCCGTTCTGATCGAGGAGGAACTCGACGGTGCCCGCATTCACGTAACCGCACGATCGGGCCACCGCCAGCGCCGCCTCGCCGAAGCGTTCTCTGATCGCGGGCGTCATCGCCGGGGACGGTGTCTCCTCGATGAGCTTCTGGTGCCGGCGCTGGACCGAGCAATCGCGCTCTCCCAGGAACAACTCCCCGCCGTGCGAGTCCAGCAGCACCTGGGCCTCGACGTGCTTCGGCCTGTCGATGTACTTCTCGACGTAGACCTCGGGGTTGCCGAAATAGGCTTCGGCTTCGCGCCGCGCACCGTCGTAGGCGTCGGAGACCTCGTCGGGGGACCACACGACGCGGAGCCCCTTGCCGCCGCCTCCGTGGGCCGCCTTGATCGCGATCGGATACCCGAACCCTTCCCCGAGTTTCCGTATCTCGTCGAGATCGGTCAGTGGCTCCACGGTGCCCGGAACCGTTGGCGCCCCTGCAGCCAGCGCCGCCTTGCGTGAGGAGATCTTGTCGCCCATCACCCGGATGGCCGATGGCGGCGGCCCGACCCATGTGATTCCGGCGTCCATCACCCGCTCGGCGAACGTGGCGTTCTCGGACAAGAAGCCATATCCGGGATGGATCGCGGCAGCTCGGGCCTCTCCGGCCACCGACAACACCCGGTTCATGTTGAGATACGAGTCGGCGGGGGCGGCGCCTCCGACATTCCACGCTTCGTCGGCCAGTTCGACGTGGAGAGCATCACGATCGAGCTCCGAGTAGATGGCGACGGTCCTCAGACCCATCTCCTTGGCGGAACGGATGACGCGCACAGCGATCTCGCCGCGGTTGGCGACCAGGAGTGACTCGAACATCAGGACTGAGTCGACGGTCGGAGCATCGGGAGGATCCTAAAGCCTGAGGCGCGCGCCCGTTCGGTCACAGCGGGATGTTCCCGTGCTTGCGCGGTGGCAGCACCTCGCGCTTGGTCCGGAGCATGTCGAGACCCCTGATCAGCTTGGAGCGCGTCTCCCTGGGCTCGATCACCTCGTCGACAAGTCCGAGTTCCGCAGCGCGGTAGGGGTTGTTGAACTGCTCCTCGTAGTTGTGGATGAGTTGGCTCCTGCGGGCCTCGACATCCTCGGACTCTGCGATCTCCCGTCTGAACACGACGTTGACCGCCCCCTGAGCGCCCATCACGGCGATCTCGGCGCTCGGCCAGGCGTAGACCAGATCGGCGCGGATTCCCCGGGCATTCATCACGAGGTACGCCCCGCCATAGGACTTCCGGGTGATGACGGTGACGCGTGGCACGGTCGCCTCGCAATAGGCGTACAGGAGCTTCGCCCCGTGCCGGATGATCCCGTTGTGCTCCTGCGCCACTCCGGGAAGAAACCCAGGGACGTCGACGAACGTCACGATCGGGATGTTGAAGGCGTCGCAGAACCTGACGAAGCGTGCCGCTTTCTCGGACGCTTCGATGTCGAGCGTCCCCGCCAACACGGCAGGCTGGTTGGCAACCACACCCACTGCGTGTCCATCGAGTCGTCCGAACCCACACATGATGTTCTTTGCGAAGTGCTCGTGCACCTGGAAGAACTCGCCGTCGTCGAGCACCGTCGACACGAGTTCCACCATGTCGTACGGCTGATTGGCAGAGTCGGGGATGATGCTGTCGAGCCGGTCGTCCATCCGATCGCGGCTGTCGGCGGGTGGAAAGTACGGCGGCATCTCCATGTTGTTCTGCGGCACGAACGAGAGCAGGTACCGAACGGTCTCGAGTGCCGATTCACCGTCGGGTGCCACGACATGGGTGACGCCGGACTTCGAAGCGTGGGTGAAGGCGCCTCCCAGCTCCTCGAAGGTCACATCCTCGCCGGTCACAGTCTTGATGACGTCCGGGCCGGTTATGAACATGTGGGATGTCCCATCGACCTGGAAGATGAAATCCGTGATCGCGGGGGAGTACACGGCGCCGCCGGCACATGGCCCCATGATCACCGAGATCTGAGGGACGACTCCCGAGGCCCGAACGTTGCGTTCGAAGATCCGCCCGTAGCCGTCGAGTGCAGCAACGCCCTCCTGGATCCGGGCGCCGCCGGAGTCCTTGAGTCCGACGACGGGAGCCCCCATGTCCATCGCCATGTCCAGGATCTTGCAGATCTTGTCGGCGACCGCCACACCGAGGCTTCCTCCGAAGACGGTGAAGTCTTCGGCGAACACGAAGATGGTGCGTCCGTCGACCGTTCCCCAGCCTGTGACGACGGCGTCGCCAGGGGGCCGTTTGTCTTCGATCCCAAAGCCGCGCGCCTGATGTCGAACCATCATGTCGACTTCTTGGAACGATCCCTTGTCGAGAAGGAGATCGATGCGTTCGCGGGCGGTCAACTTGCCTTGTTCGTGCTGGCGAGCGACCGCTCGTTCGCTGCCCGCATGGAGCGCCTCGTCGCGCAACGCCCTCAACTGCTCGATACGAGCTTCTGTACCCACCGAACTCCTCCTACGATCTGGCCCGGTATGGCCACACCCTATTCGGTCATTCGCCTCGAGGCCGCGACGTCGACCCAGGATGTGGCGCGCGACTCGTTCCAGGACGACCCGGTGCTGGCGATCTCGGACCGCCAGCAGATGGGGAGGGGTCGCAGCGGCGCGCAGTGGCAGAACGCCCCCCGGGCGCTTGCGATGTCCTTGGCCGTGGGGCCGGCATGGGAGCAGGAGAGCTGGCCGCTGATCCCGTTGGCGGCAGGGGTGTTGGTCGCCCGGGTGGTGGACTGCGAGCTCAAGTGGCCCAACGACCTGATGCGATCGGAGCTCAAGGTCGGCGGGATTCTCGTCGAGGCCTCCGGGTCAGGTCCGGTCGTGATCGGTGTGGGTCTCAACCTGTGGTGGCCGGGCCCGCCAGAGGGCATCGGCGCAATCCACGAGAACGACCCGGGTCCGAGCGCCGCCGAAGAGCTCGCTCGGGTTTGGGCATACGGGCTGATACAGGTGTTCGAGTCGGGTTCCGACGAATGGCCCAGGGACGAGTACGTCGAACGGTGTCGCACCATCGGGCGAGACATCGTGTGGCAGCCGTCGGGCTCCGGCCGGGCCACTGGCATCGCCCTGGACGGTGGCCTCGAGGTCGACACCGCCCACGGTCGGGTCACCCTGCGGTCCGGCCAGGTTCAACACGTGCGCGATGCAAGTCCTGGAGACGGAAGATGATGGGTCGGTCCGTGGGATCCGGCTCCGACCGACGAGTGTGACCTCCGCTCGGCCGTGCCGATGTTCGTCAGCCCAGATCGAGGCGCTCAGGCTCCGGGAGCGTGGCCCTGAAGAACTCGACGATGCGCACGGCGGCGTCCTCCGCCGAGGATTGGTCGTAGTTCTGATCGGATTCGTCGAGGAAGCCGTGCCCTACACCCTCGTAGAGGAGCCAGGAGCCGGAAGCGTTGCGGTTCTGAGCCTCGTCCACCGAGTCGGTGGCGATGAACTCGTCCCCCGCCGCATAGAGACCCAGGAGCGGCTGTCCGATGTGCCCGAGCATGTCGGCCACCTGGTAGCGACGCTCCTCGTCTCCCGTGAGTGGCGCGTACACGACGGCTGTCGACGCGACCCAGGATCGGTATGCGGCTTCGATGATGGCGAATCGGCCACCGATCTCGAGGCCCAGGATGCCGATCCGCTCCGAGTGCGCCCAGTCGGTGTCGTCGCTGGCGAGCCATTCATGAGTTTCATCGAGCACTCGTATCGCCTCGTTGTCATCGAGCGAGTGATAGTCCTCGAGGGCGTCTCCGGTGCGGGAGACCGCATACAGGTCGACGGCGACCACGGCCAGTCCATGTCGTGCCAGCTTCCGCGCCAGGGCTTTCTCGTGGGCGCTCACACCGTCATAGTCCGGAACGAGGACGACCGCGGGGAACCGACCGGCCTTGTCGGGCCTGGCGAGGTATCCGGGGCGGTATCCGCTTCCGACTGGAACCGGCAGACTCCGGTACATGACCGAGTAGGTGCCTTCATGGGGGAGAACAGCCACAGTGGCGGTCAGGCTAGCGCGCCGGCTGCCCGCCTCAGGTCCTCAGGTAGGCGGCGTTGCGCCGAACCTCGCTGGTCCTTTGCCCCGACGCCGCTGGTACCCTGACTCGCTCGCCGTCATGCCTCCGACCGCCCCTCCACCTCCCAGGCGTTATGCCGTATGGCTGAAACGCATCCTCATCACCATGTTGGTTGTGGCCAACTTGGCGGTGTTCTACGTGTATTGGCAGCTCCGGTCCATCGAGGACGCCGTTCAATCGGGCGCTCAGACCGTGTCGGACGTGGTTCCGCAACTCACACCCACCTTGCCCGGATCGGCCGAACCGATCGTGTTCCTGGTCGTCGGCTCCGACTCCAGAGAGAACCTGCAGAGCGTCGAGGGGTTCGGAGAGGCCGCCGGTCAACGGTCGGACGTGATCATGCTGGTCAAGGTCTATCCCGACGAGGGTGAGGCCCAGATCCTGAGTCTGCCTCGTGACCTCTGGGTTGAGATCCCCGACAACGGGACGGCGAAGATCAACTCTGCCTACTCCCTGGGTGGTGCGCCGCTGCTGGTCGAGACCGTTCGGAACGTGACCGACGTCGACATCAACCACTATGTCGAGATCGACTTCGTCGGCTTCCAGGCGATCGTGGATCAGCTCGGTGGCGTCGTGATCGATTTCGAATACCCGGCACGCGACGTGAAGTCGGGGCTCGACGTCGAAGCCGGGGAACAACTCCTCGGAGGAGAGCAGGCGCTCGCATACGCGCGGTCTCGCACGTATCAGGAGTTTCAGAACGGCAGGTGGGTGGCCGTCGACGCCGACGACTTCGGCCGTACCGCCCGTCAGCAAGCACTCATCATCGCCATCATCGAGCGAATGAAGCGGCCCTCCTCGCTCACCGAAGCCGGGGCGATCGTCGGCTCCTTCTCGGAACATGTGTCGATCGATGCCGCACTGGCCGACTCGTCGCTCATCGAGCTGGCGTTCCGGATGAGAACCCTTCGGGGAGGCAACATCGAGGCGGCGACCTTGCCCGGGGTGACCGACACCATTCAGTCCCAGTCCGTCGTACTTGCCAAGGAGCCCGAGGCATCTGCCGTGATCGAGGCGTTCCAATCTGGAACTTCGCTCAGGGTGGCCGCCGGAGAAGCCGATCCTTTTACTCTGTTGGTGTTGAACGGCAACGGACTCTCGGGGAGCGCGGGTCGGTGGTCGGACGTCCTCGGGCAGGCGGGATTCCTCGTCGATGACACCGGTGACGCCGATCGTGCCGATTATCGAGAAACGCTCGTGACGGTGCGCTCGGGTGATGAGGATCGTGGCGAGGAGATCGTCGCTGCGCTCGGATTCGGAAGAGTGGAACCGGGGACCGTGCCCTCCGAGGTCGATGCCGTCGTCGTCCTCGGTGCTGACGCCGCGGGCATGGCGGGATAGCTGGACTGAAGATCGAGAGGGCAGAAAGATGGACGTCGCCGTAATCGGTGGGGGATACGTCGGGCTGGTCCAGGCGGCCGGAATGGCACACCTGGGGCATCGGGTTCGTGTCGGCGAAGCAGATACCTCCAAGCTCGCCGAGCTCTCGCAGGGTAGGTTGCCGATCTACGAACGCGGCCTCGATGATCTCATGGCCGCCGGTACTGCCTCGGGACGCTTGACCTTCCACGGCGACAACCTGGAGGCGGCGGCCTCTGCAGACGTGACCTTCCTGTGTCTCCCCACCCCGCCCGGCGTCGACGGCTCGGCCGACCTGACCATCGTCGAGTCGGTGATCAAACAGCTGGCCGATGGCCTGGGCGAGGGTGCCATCGTGGCCATCAAGTCGACGGTGCCGGTTGGGACCACGGCCCGGCTCGGGAGACGGCTCGACGGTCGCATCCGACTCGTGGGCAACCCCGAGTTTCTGCGCGAAGGTTCGGCAGTCTCGGATTTCCTCCACCCCGACCGGATCGTCGTCGGCAGCAACGACCGGTCGGCCGGCGACGTCGTCGCCGGGCTGTACGACGGTCTCGGAGCGAAGGTGATCGCAACGGATCCCACCTCGGCCGAGTTGATCAAGTACGGAGCCAACGGGTACCTCGCGACCCGCCTGACGTTCGTGAACGCCCTTGCCAACATCGCAGAGTCGCTGGGGGCCGACATTCTCGACGTGGTCGAAGGTATGGGACTCGACCCGCGAATCGGGCCGCACTTCCTGCGACCGGGCCCGGGCTACGGCGGGTCCTGTTTCCCGAAGGACACGATCGCACTGCTCGCGACATCACGTCAGGCCGGGTATGAGTTCACCTTGCTCCAATCGGTGGTGGATGCAGATCGTTCGCAACGGCATTGGATCGTCGGAAATGTCCGGAGACTCCTCGGTGGTGACCTCGCGGCCGCTCAGGTCGGGATGTGGGGTGTTGCGTTCAAAGCGGGCACCGACGACATCCGCGAGTCGCCGGCGCTGAAGATCGCCCAGATGCTGAAGTCGGAGGGTGCCGTGGTCCGGGCGTACGACCCGGAAGCCTCGTCGGAGCTGGTCGACATGGTCCCCGACCCGATTGCGGCGGCCACCGGTGCCAAGCTGCTTCTGGTTGCGACGGAATGGCCGGAGTTCCGGATGGTCGACATGAGCAAGGTGGCAGCGGTGATGGACGGCGACGAGGTGTACGACCTCCGGAACCTCCTCGACCCGGCAGCCGTGCGCGCCGCAGGCCTCAAATACATGGCCCTCGGTCGCCCGAACGCGTAGGGCGGTGGGCTGGCTCCTGCGCTCCGTGCGGGCCGTCACAGACTGCGCAGCGTTCCTGCTGCCCGTAGGGCGGGCTGTTGCCGGCGCTCACGGCTTTCAGCCGGTGTCGGGTGAGCCCTGGAGAGCCAGGGCGGTGTGATCAGAGGAAGAGGTCTTCTGACGGGTGTCGGACGATGGCCGATATGCCGGTGGTGCCTCGGACGTAGTCGACGCCTCGAACGATGGCGGCGGGGATCTGGGCGGCCTTTCCCATCACCAGATCTGCTGCCGCCGCAACCTCGTCGGCAACCGCAACCTCTGACACTTCGAGGACCTTGCCGTGGGCATCGGTGGTACCGCGCAGATCGGTGATCGGCTCGATGCCGGATACGCCGATCGCAACGTCGGTGAGACCGCGTCTCCATGCCCGCCCGAAGGTGTCGCTGATGATCACGGCGAGCCCGACGTCGAACCGATGCTCGAGGCGCAGCCGGACGCGATTGGCCGAGGCATCTGGATCGATCGGGAGCAAGATGGCTCTCGCCGGCCCCGCGTTCGAACGATCGACACCGGCGTTGGCGCAGATGAACCCGTGGCGGGTCTTGGCGATCACGAGGCTTCCCCGACGCCGGAGCACCTCTACCGTCTCCTCTTCGACCAGATGACGATGTGCGTCGGGACCGTCGTCGGCCAGATCGACGATACGGCCCTCGGCCTTCGAGACGATCTTGTGTGTCACCACGAGGATGTCGCCATCGGCGAGGTACAGCCCGCCGGCCTCGATCGCATCGCCGATGGCACGGGCCACATCGTCGCCTGAGGAGATCTCACCTATTCCGGTGACCGGTTGGATCGTCACCGTCATCGGAGCCAGTCGACGATCTCTGCGGCGAGTCGGGCGGCTGAGTCGGGGTCGGCGATCATGGTGTTCGCACGAAGCACCTCGACGCCCGGCGGGGCGGGCGTGCTCTCTCGATCGTCGATGACCAGGTGGGTCACGAGGCCACCATACGCCTCGACGATTCCCTTCAGGTCGTTCGTCAAGCCCATCGCACGCATGGCTTCCACGGCAGGGCCTTTGATCGCACGCCCACCGATCAGTGGGCTGACGGCGACGACGGGCGCGGATCCGTCGAGGGCCGAGCGAATTCCCGGTATCGCAAGGATCGGCCACACCGACAGTATGGGGTTCGACGGCCCGATGATGATGATCTCGGACCGTTCGATTGCCGTCAGGACCCCGGGTGCCGGCGCCGCCGCCGCCGCCCCACGGAATTCGACGCCGAGAATCGTGTCTTGGTGGCGGCGACGGACGAAGTACGTCTGGAAATCGAGCTCACCGGCGTCGGTGATCACGGTGGTGCGAACGATGTCGTCGGTCGCCGGGAGCACCGTGGCCTGGACATTCAGGCCGCGACACACGTCGGCGGTGATCGCGCTGAGAGGATGTCCGGCCTGCAGCCGCCCACTCCGGTACAGGTTCACCGCTAGGTCCAGGTCACCCAGGCGGAACGAGGTGTCGGCGTCCGGGAACCGATCCAGCTCGTCCATGACGCGCCAGGTCTCCGCGGACCGTCCCCATCCGTCAGGGCCTTCGGCTCCGGCGAGCGTGTACACCACGGTGTCGAGGTCGGCCGCCACGTGGACCCCGTGTATGAGATCGTCGTCGGCCACGTTCACGACTACCGTGATGTCCGCTCCGGGGGTCGCAACCAGGCCACGGGCCATCCGAGCGCCACCCACACCGCCAGAGAGCATCACGAGCTGCATCGATCCTCCAAGGTGAATCTCATGATGACCGCATCCACCGATCTGCCGTCCGAAACCGAGGACGGATCCGAGACTCCAGCCACGCCCACCGTCGTGGCTGCGGTCCTGTTCGTGGACGAGGTGTCGCTGCCGGTCACGCTGGAGTCGGTCAGGAAGCAAGTGTACGAGGTGGAGCGGCTGATCATCGTCGGTGGCGACGAAGCCGCGGCCGGCATGGCCTCGAAGCGAAATGTCGAGCACGTGTCGGCATTCGGAGACATGGTTGCCGGGTTGGGCGCCGACGTCGACTACGTGTGGGTGGTCCACGGGGACGCCAGACCACGACCGGACGCTCTCGGGGCACTGGTCTCCGAGACGGAGCGGAACGAGGCGAGCCTGGTCGGGTCGAAGATCCTCGATGGTGTCGAGACGGATCGGCTCGAGTCGGTCGGCGCTGCGACCGACGTATTCGGAGAGCCCTACACGGGTCTCGATCCCGACGAAGTGGACCTCGAGCAATACGACGTCGTGAGAGACGTGGCGTTCATCTCCGGCGTCTCGATGTTGATGCGCCGTGACCTCATTCGCGGCCTTCGGGGCATCGACCCGAGTCTCCCACCTGTGTCCGCCGGTCTCGACCTCTCTCAACGCGCTCGCATCGCAGGCGGTCGTGTGATGGTTGCGCCGTCGTCAGAGGTTCTGCACCTTCACCGGTGCCAACAGCAGGATGCAGGTTGGCGAGAGCAGGCCGGCCGGATGCGGGCCATGCTCAAGGCGTATCGGTGGATCACGCTGCTGTGGGCGATGCCGGCCGGATGGGTACTCGGCCTGGTGGACGCAATCGCCAGGCTCGTTCTCGGCGAGGTGAAGCCACTCACCGACCTGATGCGCGCCAGCGGTTGGAATCTGGCACGGCTCCCGTCGACTCTTGCCGCCCGAAACGCGGTGAGGGCGATCCGGGCCACGGGTGACGAGGAGCTCTTCCGGTATCAAGTCTCTGGCTCGGTCCGAATGCGGGCGTTGGGTGCCGACCTGGCCTCGAGGTTTGGCTGGTTCATCGACCAGGAGCCGGGCGTCGTCACCGAGGACGAGCTCGAGCGTGAGGTCTCGGTGGCCGGTCCGGTCGGCCTGATCATCACTGCACTGGTCGTGGGGCTGGGTACCCGTGGTCTCGTCCTGGGAGCGGCGGTCGGTGACGGTTTCTGGCTCCCGTTGCATCCCGAGGCGGGGTCGGTCCTTCGGTCCTATGCGGGCGGATGGAATCCTGCAGGACTGGGGAGCACCGAGACGTTGCATCCGGCGGCGGCGCTCGTGGCGACCGTGCAGTGGTTGCTCGGCGGCTGGACGGGTGCGCTCGGTCTGGTGACGCTTGCTGTGGTGGTGGGTGGAGTGTGGGGAGTGGCCCGCCTGCTCTCGAGGCTCGGCGTGGGTGGCGCAGCCAAATGGCTGGCAGGTGTGGCCTACCTGCTCGGGCCGTTTGCGATGGTCTACACGTCCGACGCGTATTGGCCGGGGCTGGCGGGCCTGGGGGCATTGCCGTGGCTCGTGGACGCCGTCATCGACCATCCGGAAGGTTCGGGACGGAGGACCATCGGGAAGGTGGCGCGGATCGTGCTGTCGGCCGGCCTGACGGCGGCGTTCGCCCCGGCGGTGGCGGCCGTTCCACTGGTTGTCGTGGCGCTGGCCATCCCCATCATGTCCCGCTCAGGTGTTCGACACACGGCTCTCTGGTGGTCGCTGATCGGCCTCGTCGCCGGTGCCGACGTCGTTGCTCCGTACCTGCTCGGTGTGCCCGGGACTGCGCTCACACTGGACGTGCTCGCCGGCGACCTGTGGCCCTCCCCCGTTCTGGCACTTGCGCTGCTGACCGCGGCACTGTTCGCGTCGATGTTCGGTCGATCTGCCAACGCCAGAGTCGCCGGTTGGGGTGGCGCCATGGTTGGTGCGGCGCTGCTGTTGGGTGCACTGCCACAGGTCAGTGGTGAGATCCTGGTGGCGGTGGTGGCTTTGGCCTCGCTGGGGGCTGCCTTCGTGGTGGGCGGCGCGCTCCATCTCGATTTCGAGTCGGGCGGACCCAACGTGGCAGGACAGAGTCTGGCGGTGGTCGCAGCGATCGTGCTCTTGGCCTTCTCGGCTCCCGCCGTTCTCGATGGAGTCGGGGGTATGCCGGACCGAGGGTGGTCCGATCGTTTGGCGTTCATCGACGAGTTGCAGTCCAGCACAGGACCCGAACGAGTGCTCCTCGTGGGAGCAGCAGACGATCTGCCCGGCGAGTACCGCCAAGGCGAAGCTTATGAATACCGGCTGATCACCGGTGCGCGGCCCACCCTGGATCAGGCATGGCTGGCATCGCCCCGCATCGGCGATCGCGCTCTCGAGTCGACGCTTGCCCGGCTCGATCGTGGCGTGAGCGCTCGACCTGGCGAGTTGCTCGCCGAGTTCGCCGTTCGTTGGCTCGTGGTGTCCGATGATGTCCCGTTGACTGCGGTGCTGGCAGCACAGGTCGATCTCGCGGAACGCCAGCGGTTCGAAGGGTGGACCGTGTACGAGAACCTGGCTTCTCGCCCGCGAGTGGAGGGGCCTTCCGAGTCGTGGGTATCGACGCGGACCGGTGCCATCGGCTCGGCGTCCGACGCCCGCGTCCGGGTCGCCGACAACGCGGACCCGGGGTGGACGCCCGATTGGAGGCAGTCCGAGTGGGCGAACGAGGTCTCGGCCATCGACGGCGAGATCTCGTATCGGGCCGACGGGCTCCGCTCAGGGCTCGCCCTGGCCTCGGCGCTCGTACTCGTCGTGGCTGCCGGTCTCGCGCTTTGGGGGAGAGAACAACGATGATCCGTCGTGGAGTCCAAGCGATCCTCGTGGTGGTGCTCGTGGCATCGGCCTGGGTCGCACGCCCAGCCGAACCGGCCGCGTCTTCGGATGTGGGGTTCGAGCCGGAACGCGCAGCGTTCGTCGGATGCGTCGGTCGGAGCGAGCGGTCTACCGATGCGAGCGTGGCCGTCGGTTCCGTCGTGCGCGGTGATCTGATCTTCACCCGCGTCCCGGGAGGTCCGGACACCTCGGTGGTGGGGTCGATCGATCCGTCTGGCGGTGCAGTCATCGACATGACCGACGTCGGTGCTGCAGGCATCGTTGGTCTCCTCACGGAGATGCCCTCTGCGGATGCGGCAGCCGCGGTTGTGATGGTGGGCGACGGGACCGCCGCGGCTGCCGGCTGCACACCCGCCTCGAGCGAGGCAGTCATCGCGATCGGTGGTTCGACGATGAGCGGCGATACGCTCGATCTGGTCATGACCAACCCATACGCCATCGACGCCGTGGTGTCGGTGGGATCGAGCAGCGAGAACGGTGATGATTCGGCATCCGAGATCGCATCGATCCTGGTACCTGCCGGCGGCACCGTCGTACGACAGTTGTCCGCACTACTCCCGCTGCGCCAATCGCTCTCGGTGCGCCTCGATGCACAGAGGGGGGCAGTCCACGCCGCCATGCTGCAGACGACCTCGGAGGACGACGCGTTCGTGGAGGCCGTGCCTCTCTCACAGGACTGGTGGCTTCCGGTCTTGACGGTGAGGGATTCGGCCTCTCGGCTGGTCGTGGCGACCGACAGTCCGCTGCCCGTCAACATCCAGATAGACAGCTACTCCACTGGTGAAATGACCGAGGCAGTGTTCGAGGGCGTCGTCGCGCCCCGTTCGCAGCTCGACATCCCTCTGGCCGATCTGGGAGGTGCGCCGATCGGCCTTCGTGTGAGCTCGGATGGCCTCGTGGCCGTGGGTGTCGTCGTCGACGGGGGCTCGACGAGGGCAGTCTCCCCGGCCACGACGCTGTCGAGTGAGTGGCTTCTACCGGGCTCTGGGTTCTTCGAGAGCTCGCGTGCCTGGGTCTTCAACCCTGGGGAGGTGGAGGCGGAGTTGGTGCTGCAGCCGCTGGCGGAAGGGCAGCCCGCTCGATCTTCGACGGTCCCACCGGGCGCCGCGGTGTCCATACCGATGGAGGCCGGCGGAGCGGGAATGCTCGTCAGGTCTTCCTCTGAGATCGCTGTCATGTGGTCCAGTCGGGCCGGCGGCTTCTCGCTCGCGACGGGCAGCCCTCTGGCCCTCCTGGGCGAGTGAAGGCGACTTGAGCCCGGCATCTCGGCTCGTGCTGGTCGTCGGTGTTCTCGCACTCGCGTCGGCGTGGGCCTGGGTCGCCCGGCGCGGCGTGGCGATACGGCGGCGTCGGGCGACTCTCCCAGCCGGGATCGATTCGCCGGTGTTGTTCACTTCCGAGCGCTGTGCCTCGTGCGGCAGGGCGCGGCGCGTGCTCGCCGAACTTCAGGTCGCAGGTCTGGTCGAACTCGTGTGGGAGGCGTCGCCGGAAGAGTTCGCCAGGGCGAATGTCGAAAGGGTCCCGGTGTTGTTCTGGTCCGACGCCGACGGTCGGACCTGGCGGGCCGACGGTGTGGTGGGTCTTGCCCGCCTCCGGCGCTGGCTGCGAGATCCTTGAACGGCGCGCGCCGGTCGCCTACCGTCTCCGTCACGATGATGACGATGTGCGTTCGCTGTTCGACGCCCGCTGCTGCGGTGATGACCTTCGACTACGACGCCCGCTCGGTGGCGCTGGTGGAGTTCGATCGTCCGCCCGACCTCGGGGCCGGATACAGCCTGTGCACGACGCACGCCGATCGTCTGACCCCGCCAATGGGGTGGACCCTCACAGATCGTCGGAACGTGACGCGGCTGTTCTCGCCGGCTGCCAGCACCGGTGTCGCCTGACCCGTGAGCCTCGATCGCGATCTGCTCGATGCGGTTCGCGAGCTCGACGAGCCAGAACTTCGGCGGTTGTTCATCCTCGCCCGCGCCCGTCTGGAGAAGAGCGGTGTGACCGTCGGCTCGGAGCCCACGGTTCGACTGAGACAGCGCGAGGTGAAGTGTGGGAAGGCCGGCTGCACGTCGTGCCCTCACGGCCCTTACTGGTATGCCTACTGGACCGAGGCCGGACGACGCCGGTCCCGGTACATCGGTCGGCTGCTCGATGAGGAATGACGATGTGATGGCCGGCCTCGAACTATTTGCGAATCCCGATATCATGCTGGATCGAGAGAGAACGGGGATGCCCTGATCATGCAGTGTCCACAATGTGGTGCCGAGGATGTCATCGAGATCAAGAATCGAATCGAAGACATCGAGATCGACTTTTTCTCCTGCCACCGGTGCGAAGAGAAATGGTGGGACAAGAGTGGGCAACCTGTTTCGCTCCGAGAGGTTCTCGAGATCGTTCGCCGGGCCCGCAACTGAGGGCGATTCGACGAGTGCAGGCGGCGGTCATGGCCGAAGCTTGGTGACATCGCTCGTTCTGCACTCCACCTCATGACGACGTCGACCCACCGACCAAACCGCAGCTGGCTGCATCTGTTCATCGCCGGTGCGGCGTCGCTCGTCATCCTGACGGTGCTCAACCCGCAGCTGTTGCTGACGGCCACCACGCCGGCCGGCGGTGACATGGGTGCCCATGTGTTGGGCCCGGCGTTTCTTCGAGACGTACTCATCCCGCAGGGCAAGATCCTCGGCTGGTCTGACTCGTGGTTCGCGGGCTTCCCGGCCTTCTACTTCTACTTCCCCCTCCCATCCCTTCTGATCGTGTTGCTCGATGTGTTCCTTCCCTACGGCGTGGCGTTCAAGATCGTCACCGTGCTGGGTCTCGTCGGGCTCCCGCCGGCGGTTCTCTACATGGCGCGAAGCATGGGGTACTCGTCGACCGTCTCCGCGGTCGCGGCCTCGGGCGGGGCGGTCTTTGCGCTCATGGAGAGCTACACGATCTACGGCGGCAACGTGGCGTCGACCATGGCCGGGGAGTTCGCCTACTCGTGGTCCTTCTCGCTGGGGATGGTCTATCTCGGGCTGCTCATCAAAGCGGTGCGAGAGGACCGCAAATACATCCCGTGGGCAGTTGGTTTCCTCGCCGCAACGGTGTTGTCGCACATCCTCACCACCCTGGTGCTCGTCTTCGCTTCGCTCACGGTGCTGGTATGGCGGAGGTCGCTGCGTCCGGCACTCACCGTCTGGGCCTGGGCGTTCGCCATCACGGGTTTCTGGTCGGTTCCGCTCCTCGCCCGCATCGGGCTCACGTCGGACATGTCCTGGACACCACTCAGTCGTTGGGAGGAAGTCTTTCCGCTCGAGCTGTGGATTCTCATCCCCTTCGCCGCAGGAGGTCTCATCTGGTCGATGTTGCGTCGACCCCGAGCCCTGCCGATCGCAGCGGCGACGCTGATCCCGATCATCTATTACCCGCTGCCTGCAGTCCTCCCGTCGTTCATCACCTCGCTCGAAGGCGAGCGATGGAAACTCTGGAACGGACGCCTGCTGCCCTACTGGTACTTCGGTGTCGTGTTCTTCGCTTCGATCGCGGTGGGGACACTCATCGTGTGGGTCAGTCGCCGGTTGCCAGATCGGGTGTCGGGATGGTGGCCGCGCATTGCGGGCGTGGCGGCCGCGGGCGGCCTGGGATGGCTCCTGGTCTATCGCGACGGTCCGGTCTGGGCGGGGTGGACGCTGGCAGGAATCGGGGTCGTGGTCGCTGCCCTTTCGCTCACCTGGATGGCCCCTGTTGCAACGAGGGCGGTCCTGGTGGCCCTCGTCGCCGGCACCCTGGCGTTCGGCTCGCTCGCCGGCACCAATTTCGTGTTCAAGTGGTCCCGCTGGAACTATTCGGGCTACGAGGCCAAGGACGCCTGGCCCGAGTACCGGGATGTGATGTCCACCATGGAGACCCTGCCACCGGGGCGGATCCAATGGGAGCAGGACTCCACCGCCTCAACAGGCCTCGACAAATACGGCACTCCAATGGCGCCGATGCTCTTCCCCTATTGGACCGACTGGAATCATCCGTCCATGGAGGGGTTGTTCTTCGAGTCGTCATTGACCACGCCATTCATGTTCCTGGCGTCGAACGAGATGAGCCTCAAAGGTTCGACCCCCGTGGCCGGCCTGGACTACCACCCGTTCGACTTCGAGCGGGGAGTCCGTCACCTGGAGCTGTTCGGTGTTCGCTACTACGTCTCGTACAGCGCCGAGGCCGCCGAGCGCGCAGCCGAGACCCCGGGGCTCACGCCGGTTGCCGAGAGCCCGCCATTTGGGATCTACGAACTGCAACATGTCTCGGTCGTCGATCCGTTGCTTGTTCGTCCCTCTGTCTACGAGGAGCCGGCCGAGGCCACGGAGGGCGTACCTGCGGACTTCGACGCATTCGCCCTCGACTGGTACGGCACGATGGAAGCTCTCGATCATGTGGTGGTGACCGAGGGACCAGACGAGTGGGAGCGAGTCTCGTCCGTCGATGATCTGAGCGATGAACCAACCGGCGCTTCGGCCGATGCGGTGACGAACGTGGTAGCCACCAACAACGAGGTGTCGTTCGACACCACTGCGATCGGAGTCCCTCACCTCGTCAAGGTGTCGTACTTCCCCAACTGGACGGTGACGGGGGCGGATGGTCCATTTCGCGCCACTCCGTCGTTGATGGTGGTTGTTCCCACAGAGACGCACGTCTCGATGTCATTCCACAACACGTGGGCCGAGAATGGCGGCAACACGCTCAGCGTGGTGGGCCTGCTCGGCCTGGGTTACTACGGCTATCTGCGCAGGAAAGGCCGGCTCCCAGCCTTTCTTGCGTAGACCGGTTCGAGGGCCGCCGGCACCATCGGGGCCCCGGGCAGCCGCCGTCACTCGGGTGTCGCAGCGATCGCTCGAGGGGTCAGGACAGTTCGCGCCTGATGGTCAACAGCCCTTTGATCGTGCGGGGGACGCGCTTCACGAGGGACGATCGGGCGGGGCGGAGTTCTTCGACCACGACCGGCACCTCGGCGATCCGACATCCTGCTCGTTCCATCCGAACCACCAGTTCGGTGTCGAAGAGATCTTTGCGGCTGATGACCCGCTCGGCATGGGGTCGAGTGACGTTTGTCCTGAAGGCCTTGATGCCGTGTGTGTCGCTCACCTTCGAGCCGAGGATCGATCGGAGGAGGAGGTTGAACCCGAAAGTGGCAAAACGTCGAAACGCCGGGCGACGATCCTGGGACCCGGGGTCTCGCTTCGATGCGATCACAACGTCGACGGTGTCGGCCAGTCGATCCAAGTCGGCCAGGAACCCCGCCGAGAAGTAGTCGATGTCGAACGTGACGATCCAGTCGGCGTTGGCCGCGAGAACCCCTTCCCGCATCGCAGTCCCGTAGTCGGCCTCGGTGAGCGAGATGATGGTGACGTCGTCACCGCAACAGGCCTCTACCGCTTTTGCGGTCCCGTCGGTCGAGCCGTTCTCAACCACGATGATTTCGGCGTCTGGGTAGACCGATCGCGTCGCGTCCACGAGCTTGGGCAGTCCGTCGGGGATGAACGACGCCTCGTTGTGAACGGGGACGACCACGGAGATGCTGATCGAGGGCTGGGGCATGAGGACGCCGCAGTGTAGGAAGTACGGACGACACTGCCGGCCGATCGACCGGGGAATGAGGACCGGATGGCCGAAGGCACCGACCGATTGCCCTAGCGGTCGACGTGAGGAGACGGTTCGATCGGGGGTGACCCGGAGGTTCAATGAAGTACCAGATCGAGCGCTCGAACGACGGGCGGTGGATCATCGCGGATGTGTGGAAGCGGGGTCAGGCGATTCTCATGGATCCCCTTCTGAACAAGGGGACGGCGTTCACCGCGGAGGAACGCGAGATCTTCGAGTTGGAGGGGATGCTGCCGCATCAGGCGACGACACGAGATCTTCAGGTTCGAAGGGCATACGAACACATCACTGCCAAGGGCTCCGACCCTCTGGAGAAATACGTGGGCATGGTGTCGCTTCAAGACCGCAACGAGGCTCTCTTCTATCAGGTGATGGCCGAACACGTGGCCGAGCTGATTCCCATCGTGTACACGCCGACCGTCGGCGAAGCCGCCGTCCGGTTCAGCCACGTGTTCCGGCGGGGGCGTGGACTGTGGATAACGCCGGAACACCGCGGTCGCATCCACGAGATCCTCGGCCATGTGAGAAACGACGACGTCGGTCTCATCGTGGTCACGGACAACGAGCGCATTCTCGGCCTGGGAGACCAGGGGGCGGGCGGCATGGTGATACCAATCGGGAAACTCGCGCTGTACACCCTCGCCGCCGGGATCCATCCGGCCCACACGCTCCCGATCAGTCTCGATGTCGGCACCGACAACGAGGAGTTGCTCGCCGACGAGCTCTACGTCGGATGGCGACACCCGAGACTGAGAGGTGAGCGATATGACGCGCTCGTCGACGAATTCGTCACTGCGGTGAAGCGGCGCTGGCCGGACGCATTGTTGCAGTGGGAGGATTTCAAGAAAGCGAATGCGTTCGCCCTTCTCGACCGGTACCGCGACAAGCTGCCTTCGTTCAACGACGACATCCAGGGCACGGCTGCGGTCACGTTCGCCGGCATCCTCTCGTATTGCCGGGCGACAGGCACCAGGTTGGAGGATCAGCGCTTTGTCCTCGTGGGCGCCGGAGCCGCCGGCGTGGGTGTGGCGCGTCTCCTGCTTCACGCCTTGGACGGCGGTGGATCGGATGGTGCAGATCGACGGCGCTCCGTCGTCCTGCTCGACAGTCACGGGCTCGTGACCTCCGATCGACCGGGCCTCGAGGAATACAAGACAACCGTCGCGTGTCCGGCCGAGCTCGCTCATGCCTGTGGGGTCGAGGCGGGCGCCAACGTGCTCGAGGTGGTTCGTCACATGAAGCCGACTGTGCTGATCGGAACGTCGGGCCAGCCTGGGCTCTTCACACCGGAGATTCTGAGCGCGGTGGCCGCCAACACGGATCACCCGCTGATCATGGCCTTGTCGAATCCGACATCGAAGTGCGAAGCCACGCCAGATGCGGTGGTCGAGGCCACCGGTGGCCGGGCGTTCATCGCCACCGGGAGCCCGTTCGAGCCCGTTGAACACGAAGGCCGGATGATCCCGGTGAGCCAGTGCAACAACGTCTACATATTCCCGGCCGTTGGGCTGGCGTCCATCGCCACCGCGGTCGCCACCGTGAGCGACGGGATGTTCGTCGCAGCCGCTGAGGCGCTGGCCGAGACGGTGGAGACGGTGGACCTGGAAGCGGGATGTCTGTTTCCTCCCATCTCGGAACTCCGTACGCTCACCCGCCACATCGCATCGTCCGTGGCGAAGGAGGCGGTGTCTGCGGGCGCCGCAAAGCCGATGACGGACGAGGAGATCGAGGAGGCGATCGAGGCCAGGGTCTGGAACCTCGAGTACCCGAGGCTCGTGCCGGTCTGACCTTTGGATCGGTCCACACGGAGCCCTTGACCGACCACCCGGTCTCAAGGGCTCCCGGCCCCGCGCCGATGAGGCGTTGTGCGGCGAACGAGAACCAGAGCCAGATCGTTGGGCCCGACCGCGGCGCTGGCGGTCGTCGCCGCTGCGTGCACGAGTATCGGCGATCTGACGCCGGACACGAATCAACCCCCGGATCTCACCGAGCCCTCGACGGCGGTCACCACCGCTTCGATCGAATCTGCCGGCTCCCCCGAGCAGACGTGTGCACGCCTCGAGATCGCCATGTCCGAGATGCACGAGGATCTGAACGCCGCCCTGGCCGGGCTGGAAGTGCTCGACTCGGAGGGGATGCCCGACGCCGAGGGCTTTGCCGTGTTCGTGGGGCCGGTTGTGGCCTTCTACGAGGCGCTCGGCGAAATCGCAGAACACGCTCCCTCCGAGGTTGCCTCCGACCTCTCGCGGCTCGCCGGGTGGGCTGAGCCGGTCAAATCGGCCATGGAGTCTGGGAACGTCGCCGCGATGGAAGGGCTGGACGAGACCGACGGAGTAGCAGAGTCTGCAGCGGCCGTCGACGCATGGGCGCGTGCGCGCTGCGACATTTCGACGTCGTTGGAGCCGGGATCTCTGGTGTCCTCTGCCTTCACGTCGGCGATCTTCGCCGGCCTCGGCGAGGGCCAGTCGGGGCTGGACGACGAGTTGGAAGTCCTCGACGGGGTCGTGATGGCGGAGCGTTCATCGCAGGTATACGGGGACGACCCCGAGCTCGACGCGCTGTGGGATCGGTGCCAGACCGACGACGACTCCTGTGACGAGTTGTATTGGCAGACGTTCGGGATGTACGAGCTGTTCGCCGAGACGTGCGGTGGGAGAGCAGCCTTCCGGCCAAACGCCGGCGGAAGCTGTGCCGATCGCATGGCGGCGGCAGGTCGGGAGTCGCTCGGTGACGACCCGTACCTGGACTCGCTGTGGGCGGGTTGCGACGGTGGAGACGGTTTCGCCTGCGATGCCCTGGCGTCGAGTGCGCCGGTTGGCTCCGACTACGAGCTGTTCGGGGCGACCTGCGGCGCTCGCCACGGGGATCTGGGGCCGCGGACCTGTGCAGAGCCGGACGAACCGTTCGGATACGGCGACGACCCGGACCTGGATTCGCTGTGGGAACGCTGCTCCGCCGGCGACGCCTCGTCGTGCAATCAGCTCTGGTTCGATTCGCCGATCGGATCCGCCTACGAGGCGATGGGCGATGCCTGCGGCGCACTGGTCGATCGGGGTCGGGACTGTTCCTTGCCCGCTGAGCTGCTCGGTGGCCCTGTCGGCTGAGGTCGGCGTCACGGGAGTCCCGATGCGTCCCGCCGGCGGACGACGTGCTATCGGGCATCACCAGCGGGCGGCGTAGAATCGCCACCTTCGAGCATGGGCGGGTATGAGCAGCGATCGAGTCTTCAAGGCGTACGACATCAGGGGCAGGACCGATACCGGAGAGCTGAGCGTCGAATTGGTCCGCGACGTCGGCGCAGGATTCGCACTGATCTCGGGTGCCCCGGTCGTCGCAGTCGGACGAGACTGCCGGTTGTCCTCGCCGGAGTTGGGGCGCGCCCTGATCGAGGGAATCACTTCACGCGGTGTGGATGTGCTCGATTTGGGTGAGGTGGCGACGGACACCGTCTACTACATCTCGGGGGCCGAAAACGTCGCCGGCGCGATGATCACGGCATCGCACAACCCCGGTGAGTACAACGGAATCAAACTCTGCCGGTCCGGAGCGGCACCGGTGGGATGGGACTCAGGCCTGTCCCGGATCAAGCAAATGGTCGACGAAGGCATCGGCACCGGCCCTGGTGGCGGAACCGTCACAGCGATGGATCCGATTCCGGGGTATGTCGAGCACTTGTTCTCGGTGGTCGACCCGTCGAAGATCGCTGCCCTCGATGTCGCAGTCGATGGTGGCAACGGCATGGCAGGTGTGGTGCTGGCCCGGGTGTTCGCGCGGTTGCCGGCCCGCCTCCTCGGCCTCTACCTGGAACCCGATGGAACGTTCCCCAACCATCCGGCCGACCCATTGCAGTCCGAGAACCTGAAGGATCTCATGCATCTCGTCGAACGCGAGCGGCCGGACTTGGGCGTCGCATTCGACGGCGACGCCGATCGGGCCTTCTTCATCGATGACACCGGTCGCCCATTGTCGGGGAGCACCACCACCGCGCTCATCGCACGTTGGTTCCTGGCGCGGCATCCGGGCGCGGCGATCGTGCACAACCTGATCACGTCGCGTGCCGTGCCCGAGACGGTCGTCCAGCACGGCGGCCGGCCGATCAGAACACGGGTCGGCCATTCCTACATCAAGCAGGTGATGGCCGAATCGGGAGCGGTCTTCGGCGGCGAGCATTCGGGCCACTATTACTTCGAGCAGAACTACCGCGCCGATTCGGGCATGCTGGCGATGCTCGTCCTGCTGCAAGTCCTCTCGGAGTCGGGCGCCAAGCTGTCGGAGCTCCGGACCGAGGTCGAGCCGTACTCGGCCTCGGGCGAGATCAACCTCCGGGTCGACGACGCTCCGAGCGTCTTTGCGGCCGTCGAGGCGGCTTTCACAGATGCCGACGTCGACCGGCTTGACGGGATCACCGTGTCGTGGTCGGATCGATGGTTCAATCTACGAGCATCGAACACCGAGCCGCTGATCAGGCTCAACGTCGAAGCACCCGACCCGGTCTCGGTCGACGACCTCGTCGCCCGAGTTCGGAATGTTGTCTCAGAGGTGACAGGATGAGTCTCATCGATCCGCAGTTGTTGGAGATCCTTCGTTGTCCACGGTGCTACTCGGCGCTCACGGAGGACGAGGGTCGCTCGGTCCTCGTGTGCTCGGAGGGACACGAGTATGCCGTCACGGACGGGATCCCCGACATGGTCATCGAGTGAGCCCTCGATCGTTCGTCAACAGAGAATGGAAACGAAATGAACTACGACATCGCCAGCCCGACCCTGTCTGAACAGGGATCTCAACGTCTCTCCTGGGCCGGTCGCCGCATGCAGGTGTTGTCCACGATCCGGGAGCGCTTCAGCTCCGAGAAGCCGTTGGCGGGTAAGACGGTCGCCGCTTGTCTCCATGTGACCGCCGAAACCGCCAATCTGATGCTGGCGCTCAGAGATGCGGGGGCGCGACCGATTCTCTGCGCATCAAACCCTCTCTCGACCCAGGATGACGTTGCCGCGGCGCTCGTTGCCGAAGGCATTTCGGTGTTTGCCATCCGAGGCGAGGACAATTCGACCTACTACGACCACCTCAATGCCACGCTCGACATGGAACCCGACATCACCATGGACGACGGGGCCGACCTCGCCACCCTTCTACACACATCTCGGACCGACATCACTCCGATCGGTTCCACGGAGGAGACGACAACCGGCGTGATCAGACTCCGGGCCATGTCAGAAGAAGGAACCCTTCGACTCCCGGTCGTCGCAGTGAACGACTCGGCGACCAAACATCTCTTCGACAACCGGT
Source organism: uncultured bacterium (assembly GCA_963785075.1). Lineage (GTDB taxonomy): Bacteria > Actinomycetota > Acidimicrobiia > Spongiisociales > ZC4RG35 > JAOUGY01. The sequence goes on along the minus strand of CAWATW010000006.1, from coordinate 176,023 downwards.
ACGGGACCGGCCAGTCCGCTCTCGATGGCATCATCAGAGCGTCGAACGTGTTGATCGCGGGCCTGACGGTCGTTGTGGTGGGATACGGCAACTGCGGTCGCGGTGTGGCCGATCGAGCCGACGGGTTCGGCGCCAAGGTCGTGGTCGTCGAGGTGGATCCGGTGCGAGCGCTGTCGGCGGCCATGGACGGGTATCAGGTGCTCACAGCCGACAAGGCCGCCGAAATCGGGGACATCTTCATCACCGTCACCGGTAACAAGCACGTGCTCCGTGGTCGCCACTTCGATCGCATGAAGGACGGGGCGATCGTCTCGAATGCCGGTCACTTCGACATCGAGCTCGACCTCGTGTCATTGGCCGACATGGCGAACGACAAGAGGCAGGTCCGCAACAATCTCGACGAGTTCATCATGCCCGACGGACGCCGCATCCTGGTTGCCGCCGAAGGTCGGTTGGTGAACCTGGGGGCGGCGGAAGGCCATCCAGCCGATGTCATGGACATGTCGTTTTCCAACCAGGCGCTCGCAGCGGAATGGCTGGTCGCCAACGAGGGCAAGCTCGATCCGGGGATCTACACGCTCGCAGACGAGATCGATCGGTATGTCGCCACCATCAAGCTGCAGGCGTTGGGTGGCGGTCTCGAGAAGCTCACCCCGGAGCAGGAAGCCTATCTGACAGGGTGGCAAGAGGGCACCTGACCGCAACACGTAGAACGCAATACGTACGACGTAATCGACAAGACCCAAGACCCGAGACGCAAGACGCAAGACGCAGGACGCAGGACGCACGCCTGTCACACCCCTGGCGTAGTTTCTCCCCATGATCTGCCTCGCATGCCGGGGTGTGACGAGAGGCGACCTGTGCTTGGTCTGTGAGCGCCGCCTACGCGATGCTCCGGATCGGGTCGTCGCCGAAACGGTGCTCGTCCGTTCCGCACATCTCCACGATGGCCCGGCGCGTCAGCTCGTCCACCGTCTCAAGTACGACGGACTGGTCGGCGCCGCCGATCTCCTGGCCGTGGGGATGGCACCGCTCACAACGGGAGCCTCGATGCTGATCCCGGTCCCGCGGACGACCGCCCGTCGCCAGCGCTACGGCGTCGACCCGGCCCTCGAGATCGCCCGGGCGCTGGCGCGACTGACCGGACTTCCGATGGTGCGGGGTCTGCGTCCCGCTCTGCGCGGTCGCGTTCACGCCGGAAGAGGAAGGGGCGCACGGACCGTCCCGACGTTTCGGGTCGGTGCGGACATCGATGCCGGAGCATGTGTCGTCGATGATGTCGTGACGACCGGCGTGACCATTTCCGCTGCCGCCCGCCTGCTCGGAGCGGAGCGGGCGGTCACGGCGACCTCGCGCATTCTTGCCTCAAGTTCGAGCGCCAATTGTCCGAAACACCAGTGACTAGTCTCTTGGAGCGATTCCGATACGGTCCCTCTGAGGGGAAAGGCAGGCCAGGTGGACGTTCGACTGCATGCGCGCAATATGACGATCGACGACGGTTTCCGAAGCGTGGTCGAAGACAAAGTCGGTCATGCCGGCCGCGTGTTCGACCACAACACGAGCGTCGATGTCGAGCTCTTCGAGCAGCAGAACCCGAGGCGGTCGCCCGAGCGATTCCGCATCGAGTTGAGCAGCTCGATCGCAGGCAGGTTTGTTCGAATCGCCAGCGATGCGAGCACACCTGAGGCGGCCCTCGACGACGCCGTCGAACGGTTCACCAGACAACTCCGGCGGATGAAAGAGCGCACCATCGACAGCCGGCGCAAACCGACCCAGGCGATCGAAGAGACTCCGGCCATCGAGATGGATGATGTGGTCCGGACGAAGCAGTTCGTGATGAAGCCGATGACCATCGACGAGGCGGCCCTCCAGATGGACCTTCTCGGCCACGACTTCTTCTTCTTCCACAACGCCGGAACCGAGAAACAAAGCGTGTTGTACCGCCGCCGCGACGGCCGATTGGGATTGATAGAACCAGCATGAAGAACGCACCCTCCATCGTCATCGTGGACGACGCCCCGTTGTTCCAGGCCGGGCTCAGTGCCGCGTTCAAGGAAGAAGGCTTCGAGATCGCCGGACAAGCCGATCGGGCTCTCGACGCCGTCTCCATTGCACGTGACACCACCCCCGACCTGGTCTTGCTCGACGTGTTGATGCCAGGGATATCCGGCCTCGATGTGGTCGCAAAGATCATCGAGGCCTCACCCACCACCCGGGTCATCCTGTTGACTTCCTCGGAGTCCGAAGAGGACCTCCTCAAGGCCATCAAGGCGGGCGCCAGGGGCTACATCGTCAAGACCACGCCGATGGAGGAACTGGTCGCAGGGGTACGTGAGGTCATCGAAGGCGGCGCCGTCGTGTCGCCGGCCATGGGCGGCAAGCTCTTCGACACCGTTGCCCATCTCCTACGGCACCGCGAGCTCAACGCCACCCGCCGGCCGGCGCTGACCGGCCGGGAGATCGAAGTTCTTCAGGCGATCGCCGACGGGATGACCTCGCGCGAGATCGGCGAACAGCTGTTCATATCTGAGAACACGGTGAAGAACCATGTTCGGAACATCCTCGACAAGCTCGGCCTCCGTTCCCGCAACGAAGCCGTGATGTACGCTCTCCGCGAGGGCATGATCAAAGCCTCCTGAGAGGCTCTCTGCCTCCGGTGAGCGCCGGGCCCGCGGACCCGGGCAACCGGCCGTCGTCCGCAGGCCACATCGGATTCGGACCAAATTCGGATGGTTGCGTCCGACGGCTCTCGAATCCGCAATCACCCGAGATCAGTAGCATCGGAGCCCTATGACTTTTCTGACGAAGCTGATGCGAGCCGGTGAGGGTCGCGCCCTCAAGGATCTCGCCAAGGTGGCGGACGCCGTCAATGCTCTGGAACCGGAATTCGAACCACTCTCGGACGACGCGCTGGCGGCGAAGACGGCCGAATACCGGGAGCGGCTGGCGAACGGCGCCGAGCTCGACGACCTGATGGTCGAGGCGTTCGCCACGGTTCGTGAGGCCGCCAAGCGGGTTCTCGGCCAACGCCACTACGACGTGCAGATCATGGGTGGCGGTGCCCTCCACCGGGGGATGGTCGCCGAGATGAGAACCGGCGAGGGAAAGACACTCGTCTCCACCCTGCCGGTCTATCTCAATGCCCTGGCGGGCAATGGCGTGCACGTGGTCACCGTGAACGACTACCTGGCGTCTCGCGACGCCGAGTGGATGGGTGGGGTGCATCGCTTCCTCGGCTTGAACGTGGGGATCATCCAGGCCGGCATGACTCCGGCGCAACGGCGGCCGGCTTACAACGCCGACGTGACCCACGGTACGAACAACGAGTTCGGATTCGACTATCTCCGAGACAACATGGCCATGCGACCGGCCGACATGGTGCAGCGTGGCCATCACTACGCGATCGTCGACGAGGTGGACTCGATCCTCATCGACGAGGCCCGCACCCCGCTCATCATCTCGGGCCGCGTGTCCGGCGCAGCCGACTGGTACAAGACCTTCGCCGGGCTCGTCCAGGAGCTCCATCGCGACGAGCACTACGAGGTCGATGAGGCCAAACGCCAGGTCCTGGTGACAGAGGATGGCGTCGGATACGTCGAGAAACGCCTGAACATCGAGAACCTCTACGACGAGGTGGCCATCGACATGGTGCATCACCTCGAGACGGCTCTGAAGGCAAAGGAGCTGTACCAGAACGACGTCGACTACCTGATCGATCAAGGTGAGGTCAAGATCGTCGACGAGTTCACGGGCCGTGTTCTCGAAGGACGCCGGTACTCCGAGGGTCTCCACCAGGCGATCGAAGCCAAAGAGAAGGTGAGCATCAAGGAGGAGAGCCAGACGCTCGCCACCATCACCCTCCAGAACTACTTCAGGCTCTACGAGAAGCTGGCGGGCATGACGGGTACCGCCGAGACCGAGGCGGCCGAGCTCGCACAGATCTACAGCCTCGAAGTCGTCGTGGTCCCGACCAACCGACCCATCGCAAGGGCCGACGAGCCCGATTTGGTCTACAAGACCGAGGAGTCCAAGTTCCAGGCGGTGGTCGACGACGTCGAGAAGAGAATCGAGGCCGGGCAGCCGGTTCTGCTCGGTACGGTCTCGATCGAGAAGTCCGAGCTGCTCTCGCGCATGATGACGAAGCGGGGCATGAAGCACGAGGTGCTGAACGCCAAGCAGCACTTCCGTGAGGCCGAGATCATCGCTCAGGCCGGTCGCCCGGGATCGGTGACCGTCGCCACCAACATGGCCGGTCGTGGCGTCGACATCCAGCTCGGCGGCAACGCCGAGGCCATGGCCAAGCTCGAGATGCGGCGACAGGCGATCGAACCCGACGCCGATGGATATGACGAGCAGCTCGACGACTTGATCAATCGGTTCGAGGCTCAGATCAAAGGTGATCGCGAGAGGGTCAAGGATGCCGGCGGTTTGTATGTGATCGGCACGGAACGACACGAGTCGCGACGGATCGACAACCAGCTCCGAGGCCGGTCCGGCCGTCAGGGAGATCCCGGCGAATCGCGCTTCTTCCTGTCGCTCGAGGACGACCTGATGCGCCGGTTCCAGGGGGAGCGGGTAGCCGGGATCATGGAGCGCCTCAAGATTCCCGACGACGTGCCCATCGAGCACAAATGGGTGACGAACGCCGTGGAGCGGGCTCAGCGTCAGGTCGAGTCACAGAACTTCGAGATCCGCAAGAACGTCCTGAAGTACGACGAAGTCATGAACAAGCAGCGCGAGGTGATCTATCGCTGGCGGGCCGACATCCTTCACGGCGAGTCGACCGCCGACCTCATCTCAGGATGGCTCGAAGAAGTGATCGAGTCCACGGTTGTCACCGAACTCGGCCAGGACACCGGCCCTGCCGATTGGGACTGGGATTCCTTGAACACAGCGCTCTCCGTCTACTACCCGTCCGAGTTGTCGCGCAAGTCGTTCGATGGCCGCATCGGCCTCGACGCGGTGATCGACCGCGCCATCGATGAGGCGCACGAGGCCTACACCGAGCGTGAGAAAGAACTGGGCGCCGATGTGCTGGCGCAGGTGGAGCGCTCGGTGGTCCTCACCGTCATCGACAACAAGTGGCGGGAGCATCTGGCAGAGATGGACTATCTGCGAGCCGGCATCGGTCTGCGGGCGATGGGGCAGCGAGATCCACTCACCGAGTATCAGCGTGAGGCGTACGAGACGTTCGCAGACCTGGTCGATGCCGTTAAGAGCGAAGCTCTTCGGTATGCGTTCAAGGCGCAGGTCACCCAGCCCCAGACGGCGCCGCCTCCCCGTATCGAACCCACCAAGGTTCCTTCGGCCACCCCGATCACCACCGAGAAGATCGGCCGCAATCAGCCCTGTCCGTGTGGAAGTGGCAAGAAGTACAAGATGTGTCATGGCGCCGCCTAGCTGCGACCAGTACTGAGAACTTGGTACTGAGTACTTGGTACTTTGTACTTGGTACTTGGTACTTGGCACCGGAATGCCTTCTGGCGACCGGGCGTTTTCCCTTGACAGGAACCGACGTCGGACGATCTACTCTTCTTCGTACTGAGTACTCGGTACCCGCACAACGATCCCCCGACCCCCCAAGAGCAACGCATGACCATTGAAATCACCGATCCGCGCGCAACTCTCTCCGAACTCCGGGCCCGGCTCGCCGACGCCAGGAGGTTCCTTTGACGTCGAAGCCAAATCCGCAGAGCTCGACGAGCTGAGAGCCGAGGCGGGCTCGGCCGACCTCTGGGACGACCCGAATCGAGCGAAGGCGGTCAGCCAGAAGCTCAACCGCTACGAAGGCATCTTCGATCTGATCGGCAACCTCGAACGCGGCCTCGACGATGCCGAGGTCCTCATCGAGTTCGGTGACGACGACTCACGCACAGAGGCCTTGGGTGAACTCGGTCAGGTGATGAGCGAGCTCGATCGGCTCGAGCTGGAGTCGCTCTACTTCGGCGAGTACGACGACAGGTCGGCGATCCTGACCGTGTACGCCGGGGCCGGGGGAGTGGACGCACAGGACTGGGCGGAGATGATGATCCGGATGTACACCCGATTCCTCGAGAACAAGGGGTATCAGGTCACCATCGACGATTGGACGGAGGGTGACGAGGCGGGCATCAAGTCGGCGACACTCACCGTCACCGGTGATCGAGCCTACGGGACGCTCGAGTCCGAACGTGGCACACACCGCTTGGTCCGGATCAGCCCCTTCGATTCGAATGCTCGGCGACAGACATCGTTCGCAGGCGTCGACGTTGTTCCGGAGGTGGGTGACGAGGTCGACGTCGAGATCAAGGACGACGAGCTCCGAATCGACACGTATCGGTCCCAGGGTGCCGGTGGCCAGCATGTCAACACCACCGACTCGGCGGTCCGGATCACTCATCTGCCCACCGGTCTGGTCGCCTCGTGCCAGAACGAGCGGAGCCAGCTTCAGAACAAGGCCAAGGCGATGGCCCACCTGAAGGCGAAGCTGGCCGAACTGGCGCGCCAGGAACGGCTGGCCCAGCTACAGGACATTCGCGGGGAGACGACAGAAGCAGGCTGGGGACGACAGATTCGGTCCTACGTGTTGGCGCCGTATCAGATGGTCAAGGACTTGCGAACGGATCACGAAACCGGGAACATCCAGGCTGTGCTCGACGGTGATCTCGAAGACTTCACCGAGTCCTACCTGCGTTGGCGAAGAGCCCAGTACGAGGCCGACTCGAACTGACCGCAGAGCCCGAAAAGCCGGGATTGCATCTCGACACTGGTACCCTCCGGTGGTTCCCGATCAAGCACGAAACGTCCGCGTGGCGGACACACCGGTGAGCCACACCCGCTCGGGTCCGAGCCATGTGCCCGGCACCCCAAAAGCTCACAGAGGCCAATGTGATTCGACTTCAAGACGTGACAAAGGTCTACGAGGGCGGCACGGTTGCCGTCCGAGACGTGAATCTCGACATCCAGAAAGGTGAATTCGTCTTTCTGGTCGGAGCCTCCGGTTCCGGCAAGTCGACTCTCATTCGTCTCATGCTCCGTCAGGAGCCGATCACCCGCGGGAAGATCTGGGTCGCCGGCAAGGACATCACCACGCTTCCGAACTGGAAGGTCCCATATCTACGGCGATCGATCGGCACCGTGTTCCAGGACTTCAAGCTCCTTCCCAACAAGACCGTCTCCGAGAACGTGGCCTTCGCGCTGGAGGTACTGGGTCGACCCCGATCGGTCATCGCCGCCCAGGTCGAGCAGGTGCTCGATCTCGTGGGTCTCGACGACAAGGGCGACCGGCTTCCACGGCAACTATCCGGCGGTGAGCAGCAGCGGGTCTCGGTGGCTCGGGCATTCGTGAACAGGCCCCCGATCCTGCTGGCGGACGAGCCGACGGGGAACCTGGATCCGGCCAACTCGGTGGGGATCATGAAACTCCTCGACCGGATCAACCGAACGGGCACCACGATCGTGATGGCCACACACGACCACGCGATCGTCGATGCCATGCAGCGGCGGGTGGTGGCCCTTGAGCAGGGCGCGGTCGTCCGAGACCAGGCTTCCGGACGGTATGACGACTTCGTTGCGGGCAACGTCGAGGCCCCGCCGGCGATCGATGCCGAGGCCATGGACGAGATGGTGCCCGGGGCGTTGGTGCCGGGGTCGGTGACCATTCCAGAGACTCCTGTCGCCCCGGCGGCAGAGGACGGGACGTCCGTATGAACCGGCTGGCGAACCTCACCCGAGAGGCGCTGATCAACCTGCGGCGGAACGCCCTCGTCGTGACGGGCGCGGTGCTCGCCGTCTTCATATCGCTGGCCTTGGCGTTCGGCGCTCTGGTGCTGAACGAGCTCCTTCGGATCAACACGCTGGCGTGGCAGGAAGGAACCCACGTCATCGCATTCCTCAAGGATGCCGACGAAGGTGGTCTCACCCCCGAGCAGCAGCAAGGTCTCGTCGTGGAAGTCGAGACGTGGGACGAGGTCAAGGCTCCCGTGCGTTACGTCGACAAGCTCGCGGCCTATGACGAGTTCAAGACCTTGTTCGCCGACCGGCCAGAGCTCGTCGATGCCATCGATGCGACCGTGCTCCCAGCCTCTCTCCGGATCGAGTTGAACGACATCAACGAGTACCGATCGGTGACTGCGCGGCTGGAGGTGGACCCGGCGGTCAAAGAGGTCAATTCACTCGGACCGCAGATCGAGCGGCTCGCAACCCTGTCCAGAGTCCTCAACTTCCTCGGGCTGGGGCTGGCACTGGTCCTCGGGGTGTCGGCGGTGATCCTCATCGCCAACACGATTCGAATGGCCATCTACGCCCGGCGTGACGAAGTGTCCATCATGAAACTCGTGGGTGCCTCCAACTGGTACATCCGCATTCCGTTCGTGATGGAGGGCCTCATCGAGGGCCTGCTCGGCGCGTTGCTCGCCGTTCTCACGGTGTGGATCGCCTCTCAGAACCTGCGTGGCGCCACCGAGTCCATCCAACTGATTCAACTGTCCATCGAGAACGGGTTCTTCCTGCGCTGGGGGGTTCTGTTCGTCGTGTTCGGGGCGGTCGCCGGGGTCATCGGCTCCCTTCTTGGGCTCAGCCGGTACCTGCGGGAGGCCGACGGAGGAGCTCAGCCAGGAGCTGCCTGATGAACCGAACGCTGTCGGTCCTCGCTCTGGTTGTCGCGCTCGTGACGACCATGCTGGTTCCCGCATCCGCTGCCGACCCTCAATCCGAGCTTGAGCGCATCCAACAGGAGATAGACGCGCTCAACGACAGGATCGACGCCGCCCAGGCTCAGAAGAGCGACGCCGCCCGCGAGCTCGACGCCGCCCAGGCCCGGGTCCAGGAGGTACTCGGAGAGCTGTCGCTGGCCAAAGCGGCCGTGGAAGAGGTCGAGGGCAGGATCTCGGTCGAAGAGGCGACGCTCGCCGATCTCGAGGCCCAGCTGGAACAGCTCGAACGCGATCTCGCCGAGACCAGGGCTGAGATCACCGCCACGCAGAACGATCTCGAGGTTCAGGTCGTCGAGATGTACATGAACGCATCCTCGTCGGTGGGAGCCTCGATGCTCACCTTCGACTCGGCGGCCGAACTTCAGATCGGTCTGAGCTACTCGGCGGGCGTGGCCAGCACGAGCGAAGACATGATCGACGGATTCGTGGCGCTTCGGTCCGAGGAGGAGCGGCAGCAAGGAGCGGTGGAGGGTCGGAGGTCGGACGTCCAGGTGGTTCTCACCGATCTGGAAGCGGATCGGCAGACACTGCAGACCAGACTCGACGAGGTCCAGCGGCTCCAGGCTCGAGCTGAGGAGGATCTCCTCGCGGCCCAGAACATCCTGAACGGCATCAACGCCGACATCCGGTCGGCAGAGCAGCACAAGGATGGTCTCGAGGCCGAGTCCGCTCGTCTCGAAGACGAGATCAGGCGGCTTCAGGAGAGTTCCGGTGCCGGCGGCTCGAGGCCGGGTGCGATCGGATGGCCTGTGAGTGGAGCGGTCACCTCGCCTTTCGGATACCGCACCCACCCGATCTTCGGAACCCGTCGACTGCACACGGGTGTCGACATCGGCGTGGGCTACGGGACTCCGATCGCGGCTGCCGAGGACGGAGTGGTGATCCTGGCCGCGCCCTATGGGGGATATGGCAACGCAGTCGTGATCGACCACGGAGGCGGCCTGTCGACCTTGTACGCACACCAGTCCTCGATCGCCGTGTCGAACGGATCGCAAGTCTCGCGCGGCCAGGTGATCGGATATGTCGGATGTACCGGATACTGCACGGGCGCCCATCTCCACTTCGAGACCCGTGAGAACGGGACACCCGTGGATCCGATGAAATACCTCGGATGATCAAGCCGATCACCACCAATCGGCGGGCGACCTTCGACTACGAGATCCTCGAGCGCTTCGAGGCGGGCATCGCGCTCCTCGGCTCTGAGGTCAAGTCGCTGCGAGAGGGCCAGGCCAATCTGAAGGACTCGTACGCGTGGGTGAAGGATGGCGAGGTCTACCTGGTCGGTGCGTACATTGCACCGTATGGCTTCGCCCGCGATGGCGGACACGCACCCGAGCGAGATCGCAAGCTGTTGCTGCACCGACGCGAGATCGACAAGATCGCCGGCACGCTGGCTGAGAAGGGACTGACCCTGGTCCCGATGCGTATGTACTTCAAGGACGGCCGAGTCAAGATCGAACTGGGCATCGGTCGCGGCAAGCGCACCGTCGACAAGCGTCAGACGATCAAGGAGCGAGAGGCCAAGCGCGAGATGGACCGGTCGATCCGCCAGGCCGCTCGCCGCTGAAGGACAAGAGAGGCCGGACCGTGGTCCGACCTCTCTCGCACCCCTGCCGGGCGTCCGGTCCCGGCGGCGGCTGGATCTGGTGAAACTCAGGGCTTGCCGTTGCCTCGCCCGTTTCCGTTGTTGCCGTTTCCGTTGTTGCCGTTTCCGGCGTGCTCCGGTTTGCCGGTGTTCTCGGGCTTGTTGGCCTTCTCCGACTTCTCGGCCTTTTCAGGCTTCTCGACCTTGTCGGGCTTGCCGCGATCGTTGTCGTCGGAGTCGTCGGAGTTCGACAAGCAGCTGGCCACGGCTGCTTCGAGGTCCACGGTTCCGCTCACGGTGGCGACTTCGCTGTCTTCGGCCGTCGAGCCGGCTTCACCGTCTTCGACGTCGGACGTGCGGATCTGTTGATCGCCCTTGCCGTATCCCGACTGTGCGATCGCCCGCACGGCGCACCCGTGTCCGCGCAGACCGAGTTCCTTGAGAGCGTGGACGAAGGAGCTCACCACTTGCCCGTGGTTGACCTGACCGTTGGGGCCGGTGACATCCACCGCCGTGAGCACGCATGCCGGGTCGCCTTCTTCGACCGAGCCCACGTCGTCACCTGCGGAGTCGACCGAGATGCTCTCGAGATCCGTCGCCGACTCTTCGGTGCCTTCGTCATCAGGAACGCGGTAGTCCACGACGTTGCCTTCCTCGTCGAGTTCATATGTGAACTCACCCGAGATGGCGCAATCTTCGTCGTCGCCGAGTGGAACGCCGAAGACGAGCATCGAGTTGTCGGAGTCGTAGCCGTGGGTCAATGCCGCATCGGCGGGTGGCGGGACGGCCAATGCCGGCAGCGCCCAGGTCATGGCACCCAGTGCTGCGAGCACTGCGATCGTTTTCCGCATGTTGTTTCCTTCCCCCAGGGGTATCACTCCCGTAGTCGCCTCCAACCGGTGCGCGTTACGGCCTACCGGTCGGGACGGAATGCCGGTAGCATGAAAACGGTTCATCACATGGGGGTGTACTGGTTTCGACGTTGAGTGTTGAAGCGACGGAAGCGAGCCGAGGTCCCGGAGTCCTCGTTAAAAGCCGGAACCAAACACAAGTGCCGAAGACAACTTCGCACTGGCTGCCTGATTAAAAACCAGTAGTAGCTCGTCCGCCCGGAGGGAACCTGCCTCGCCGGAACCGGGCGTCGCAATGCAGGACGCTCCCGTAGGACATCGGGACTACGGGCTAAGACAACTCCGATGTAGGTCTCGAGGGTTTTGTGCCATCGGCAACCTCGGACCGAAAGCTCGCTGATGGCTGCGCTCGGAGATGCCGGCGTGGATGGCTTGACGGACCGGGGTTCGATTCCCCGCACCTCCACAAACAAACAAACGAACATAGAAACAGACAATCAGAGGGATCTCGGCCCAAAGCCCAGATCCATCGGCAGGAAAGCAGGGCCGGCGGCTGGGAAGTCGTCGGCCCTCCTGTTGGGATGCGAGTGTGATTCGCCAGGATTCGTCGCCGTTGATGACGGGTCCGCGTCCCGGGCGGCCACCTCGCCGTTGCGCCTCTCAACCGAAACGGGGCCGTTCGCCCCTTCCCCCCATCGGTGGGTCCCGCCACGATCCTCGCATGACAGATACCACTTCGTCTCCGTACAGCGAGGCCCAGGCGCTGCGAATCGAGATGGAGGAACGCCTTGCGGAGCTGGAGAAGGCCCTGGCTGCTGCGACGGCCGCACCGGGATGGGCGACTTCGGTCCAGTTCAGGTTGAGGGAACTGCGGGGCTCGCTGGCCTCTCACGTGAGGGAGGTCGAGGCGCCGGACGGGCTGCTGGCCGAGATCGTCGACGCCGAGCCGCGTCTGGCTGCGGGAGTCGACCGGATGAAAGCCGATCATCGTCGCATCGCCGCTGAGCTCGATACGCTCATCCAGATCGCCGTGAGCAGTGACTCCGGCACCCTTCGCGAACGCGTCTTCGATCTGATGCGCGAGATGGTGCTCCACCGCCAGCATGGCTCAGACCTGGTCTACGAGGCATTCTCCCGCGACATCGGAGGGCAAGGCGGAGGCTGATCGGAGATCCGACCGGCATCCGCATCCCTTCGACGCCGGCTCACGTGTTCCAGATCACCCGGTTGACGCGGTTCTCCAGCAACTCTTGTTGCCCCGACATGGGTGCAGGATCGATATCGCCGGACGCAACCAGCCTCTCCAACGACTCGAGCGATTCCGCGCCGCCGAGGATTCTGCTGCCGAGGCCCGCCGACCAGCGTGCATAGCGTTCGGCCAGTGGCCGGTCGAGTGTCTCATGTTCCAGCAACTCGGCCGCCACCAGCAAGGAGCGGGCCAGGGTGTCTATCCCTCCGATGTGACCATGGAACAGGTCGGCGCGGTCGATCGACTGCCGGCGCAGTTTGGTGTCGAAGTTGAAGCCCCCGGTCGTGAACCCACCGCCTCGAAGGATCTCGAGCACCACCAGCGAAAGCTCGTCGACCGAGTTCGGGAACTGGTCGGTGTCCCATCCGTTCTGAGGGTCACCGCGGTTGGCGTCGATGGATCCAAAGACGCCGTTCGCAACGGCATAGGCGACCTCGTGGTGGAAGCTGTGTCCCGAGAGCGTGGCGTGATTGCCTTCGATGTTCACCTTGTACTCGTCGGCGAGATCGAAGCGCTCCAAGAACCCGTGCACCGTTTGGGTGTCGTAGTCGTATTGGTGCTTCGTGGGCTCGGCCGGCTTCGGCTCGATCAGAAGCGTTCCTTCGAATCCGATTTTGTGTTTGTGCTCGGCCACCAGTGTGAGGAACCTGGCAAACTGCTCGCCTTCCCGCTTGAGGTCGGTGTTGAGCAATGTCTCGTAGCCTTCGCGCCCGCCCCAGAGCACGTAGTTGAAGCCACCGAGCCGGTGCGTCGCCTCGAGAGCATGTTTCACCTGGGCGGCCGCGTATGCGAACACTGCCGGATCGGGATTCGTCGACGCCCCTGCTGCGTACCGGGGGTGGCTGAAGAGGTTGGCGGTGCCCCACAGCAGGCGGACGCCCGAATCAGCCATCTTCTTCTCGGCATGATCGACCATGACGTCCAGGTTGCGGGCCGACTCGATGAAGCTGTCACCCGTCGGTGCGATGTCGACGTCGTGGAAGCAGAAGAACGGCACGCCGAGCTTCGACACGAACTCGAAGGCGGCATCCATCTTCATGTGGGCAGCTGCGATCGGATCGTTGGTCGCCTCCAGCCACGGCCGATCGAACGTACCTGCACCGAAGACGTCGTTGCCTGGCCACGCAAACGAATGCCAGTAGCAAACGGCGATCCGGAGGTGATCCTCCATGCGCTTGCCGAGCACCATGCGCTCCGGGTCGTAGACCTGATACGCCAAATCCCCTGCGGCGCCGGAGCCCGCGTAGGAGATGGGCCCGTCGACCGTCGTGAAGAAGTCAGATGGCATGCCCTAGCTCCATTCGATGATCTCGCACCGCAGTTTGCGGCGCCGTGGGCCATGCCGAGATTCATGCGGCCGGCCTGAGATCATCCTATCCGGGCGAAGTCATCGCCTCGTACGTCCAATGCGCCTGTTCGGATCGGTCACAGGTCCACGAATATGCACTCGGCCGGGCACTCCTCGGCGGCATCGATGACCGCGTCGATGAGCGCGTCGGGCACCACTGCAGGCTGCCTGGGTGCCATCACCTTCGATTCACCGAAGTAGCGGGCGTCCTCCTTCACCGTCCAGGTCCCGTCGCCGCCATCGACGAACACCTGAGGAGCGATCTGCTCACAAGTTCCAGCTCCCATGCACTCATTGGGGTCGATCCACACCTTCACGTCGCCTCCTTCTCCATGAGCCGGCCATGCTCGCCAAGAAAGGTGAAGCCAACGCAAGTGGACGGTTTGTGTTCGGTGAAGCTCCTGAGGGTTGGGTTCTCACGGTGGGCGGATCGACGAGCCACCGTCCCGGCCGATGAAGCGACGCGCGAGGCCAGCCTCACGGCCGGGGGACGTTTGGGCTGAGCGGAAATCGGGTATTCGCAGGGCACGCTGCGGCGGGAGGGCCGTTCGTGGAACGCAGAACTCACCCGAGCTCCGGATGACCTTGGCGGCGTTGGACCCGAGAGGACCTATCGCCTGGGCGATAGATGATCTGTGGCGCCTCATGCTGTGGCTCGGTGTCGCCACTTTTGTGGTGTTCGCTGCAGTGCTGTCGCGGGGCCTGGTTCGCAGTGGTGAGAGCAATGGCGACGGCGCCGATCGAGGTTCGTTGCTCCTGGTCGGAGGTGGCATTGTGCTGTCTGTCGTCGTCATCGGCGTTGTCTTCGTCTCGACGGTCGCGACCATGCGGGCACTCGCTGCGCCACGGGATGACCCGGTCGTGATCGAGGTAACCGGTCATCAGTGGTGGTGGGAGGTCCGGCACCTCGACCCTCCGGCGGTGACGGCCAACGGGATCGTCGTGCCGACCGGCCGTCCCGTGGAACTCAGATTGACCTCCGCTGATGTCATCCACAGCTTCTGGGTTCCCTCGCTGGCCGGGAAGACCGACGCCCTGCCGGACGGGGTCAACACCCTCGTTCTGGAGGCGCCCTCACCGGTGTCTATCGAGGCGCATGCGCGGAGTTCTGTGGGCTCCAGCACGCCAGGACGGGTCTGACCGTGGTGGGCGTCCCGGTCGCTCAGGTCGAGGCATGGTTGTCGAACCAAGCGTCTCCGGCGGCCACGGAAACGGAAGCCGGCCTCGTTCTGTTCTTGGATGCCGGATGCGGAGAGTGCCACACGATCCGAGGGGCGGGCGCCAACGGCAGCTCCGGGCCCGACCTGACGCACATGGCATCCAGGAACACGATCGGAGCCTCGACGCTCGACAACGCCCGACCGGAGTTGATGCGCTGGGTCGCGGACCCACACGCGGTGAAGGAGGGGGTGAAGATGCCTGCCACCGAACTCACCTCAAACGAGCTGAAGCGCCTGACCGACTTCTTGGAGGCTCTGGAATGAGCGACGCCCCGTCGGTCTCGGCCAACCCTCGTCCGCCGAAGCGCTGGGACGCGTCTGGGACGATCCACCGGGTATTCGCGGGTTCCTCTCCGCCGTTCAGAACGACACGATCGGACTTCGGCTCCTCCTCACCGGGTTCTTCTTCCTCCTACTCGGCGGCAGCTTCGACTCGGTGGCGTCCGTGGGTCTGGTCGTTGCCGCTCACCGTCCGCAAGTTCGTCGGAAGACACAAACGTCGGGTCGACACGACCGTGGCAGCGGTGAGCGGGCCATGGCAGGGAGTTGCGCTGGTCGTGGTTTCTCTGTCGATCTGGCACGCTCGGGTGCTCTACGAGGCCGCCCTTGGCAGTGACACCGTTCATGGGATCGAGCACGCGTCCTTCTTGATGGCCGGGCTCGGTCTATGGGCCGTCGTTTTGAGACGCTCGCCCGGACCCGGGCCGATCCTTGCTCTGTTCCTGGTGGCCTTGCACGTTGTGTTCTTGTCGGCGCTCATGACGTTTGCCGGTTCGCCGTGGTATCCCGCCTATGGGCTGTCGTCGGAGCCGTGGGGTCTGTCGGCGATGGAGGATCAGCGGCTCGCCGGTGTGGTGATGTGGACCGCAGGGAGCCTCGTGTATGCGGTTTCGACGGTGACGATCGTTGTCCGATGGCTGTCGAAATCGGAGGCCGACTCCGCAGCGTCTCCGCCATGACCGCGCGCTCGTCCGGTGCTAGGAGACCGCCCCGAGCACAGGTGGGAACCCGACCACGATGGTGAACCGGTAGATGTTGCTCTGTACTGTCGGCCCGTGGATGATCGTCCGTATGTCGTCGAGAGGCCCGAGCGGCTTCGGATGCGGTGGGACCGGTGCGGGGTCATGGGTCTCGATCGCACCCGCGGTCCGGACTGGGCCTTGGAACGGTGGAGGGCCGTCCGTGAGCTGATCGTCGGGTGGTACGGCGACGAGCGCCCCGACACCGAGTGCGTCCCGGACCTGGTCGACAGTCGGGCCGGGTGGTTGGATCCCGTGCAACGACTCATCGTCGAGCGGCAGTTCGCCACCTGGAGGGCGATGTTCCCGAAAGAACCGGGGGTGGAGATCGACCTCGACCCGCCCTCGGCCTCGTTGGTCGACCACGATGCCAAGGTCGAGTTGAGGGTTCGACCTACGTTCGGCTTCACCCGGCCGGATGGGTCCAAAGAACTCGTTCGGCTGCGAACGGGCAGGCATGCGAGCTCGGTCGACGATGCCGCTGTCATCGCAGTAGGTGGCGACGGGGCGATCTACCTCGATGCCCTCGTGGCCGCCGGTGTCGCAGAGGAGATCACCGCACCACCCGATGCCGAGCCGATCGTTCGAGATCTGATCGGCATGGCCTTGCGTCCCGTCGATCGGAGACGGAATCGCGTGCCAGGGCGATGGTGCTTCGGCTGTGTGTCGGCCGCCCGGTGCGGCCAGTATCCCGTGATCGGTCCCGAGCGTGTGTACGTCTCGACTCGATCGCTCGTGGCGTCGAAGACCCAGCTCGGGTTTCTCGACACCTGTCAACGACGGGTGGCGTGGGATCGTCTCTACGCCGTGCGTATCGACGACGATTCCGACGTGATCCCCCACGCCCGGGCGGTCACGGGAAACGTGTTCCACGAGATGGCTGCCGCTGCCATTCTCGCCGAGGACCCTGCCGCAGTCGTCGATGCGTCGTGTCGGACGGTTGCACCGTCGGAGGCAGCCGAGATCCAGCGCCTTTGGGACAACCATCTCACGCTCTGGCAGGCGGATGGGTCACCATCGGCGCGATCGACGGAATATCCGGCCGGCGCGACCTTCATGGTCCCGGGGGTTCACATCGACTCACGCGGGGGACGGTCGGAACGACCGGTGGCCATAACGATGATCGGGATCATGGATGTCACCGGTCGCGAGGCGGACGACACTCCGATGGTGGTCGAACACCGGACGGGAGCAGCGTCGGACCACCGTCCGCTCGAGCTCGATCTCTACGCCGTGTCCACCGCCGAGTTCATCCGAGCTCACTCTGGAGAATGGCCAACGGAGCTGGCCGTGCACCTGCACGTGCTCGGCCCCGAGCGCCCCGAGTGCCGGCGTACCGGATTCGACCACGCGGCTCTCGAGCTTGCAGTCGCACGACTTCGGGCGGCCGCCGAGACGATGGCGCAATGGGATCCGGACAACACACTCGATCCGCCGTTCTCGGTCGGGCGTTGGTGCGATTCCTGTCGCCATCGCGTGATGTGTGAGAGCTTTCGATAGCGCCGAGGAAGACGAGGCGTCGGACCTCAGTCGGCGATGTCGACCACCTGAGCGGATGTCACGGATACGAGATCGCGGGGAGCTACCGCGATCGCCCAGCCGTGGCTACCCGAGCCCACGGAGATCTCATCATGGTCGAGAAGCCTCTCGTCGACATAGGTTGGCCATGCGCCCGCCCCGAGCGGGGTGATCGTCCCCCGCGCGTACCCGGTTGCGTCCTTGGCCTCATCGGGAGACGGCATGGTGAGCCGTCGCACTCCCAAGAGAGCACGCAGCTTGGGATAGTCGAGTCCGCGATCGGCCGGGATCAAGACGATGACGTACTCATTTGCGTTCACCCGGATCACGAGACTCTTGGCGAGGGCGCCGACAGCGATCCCGCGTGCCGCAGCCGCCTCTTCGGCCGAGTTCACCCGGCCATGGTGGGTGATCCGGTAGGCGATTCCGGCTTCGTCGAGTGTCCGGGTCGCCGGCGTGTCGGGCGCTTCTGGCATGATGCGGGATGCTACGTCAGTCGAGGTCGAATGACATCTGCTGCGAAGCGGGTGCGGACGAGCCCGCTCGGGCGTCGGTTTGTCGCCTCCGACCGGCGGGTCGGCCCCCCTGGATGAAGGAACGGTGTCGATACAGCTCCTCGTGTAGCTCGACGAGCTCGGGATGGTTCTGCTTGAGCCAGTCGAACCAGTGCGCACGGAGGCCGGGTTTCACGTGGAGAAGCATGGTCGAGGCAAACCGCGCTCCTGCCTCGGAGGCGGCCGCCAGCACTGCGGCCACCTGAGCCTTGTCGTCTGACATCCCGGGGATCAGCGGTGCGGCCAGGACCCCGGAGGCGATTCCGGCGTCGTTCAAGGTCTTCACGGCTTCCATGCGCTTGGCGGGATGCGGCGTTCCGGGTTCGGTTCGACGCCACACGTCCTCGTCGAGTGTCGGGATGGAGAAGTCGACGGTGACGAGCTCGGGCGCTCGCAGAAAGACGTCGAGATCCCGGAGAGCGAGCGTGGACTTGGTGAGGACGGAAAAAGGGTTTTGGCGCTCGGCGAGTGCCTCGGCTATTCCACGGGTCAACCGGTACTTGCCTTCCGCCTTCTGATATGGGTCGGTGTTGGTCCCCATCGCGATCGACGCCCCGTGCCACCGACCCGGTGCGGTCTCCGCCCGCGCCAGCTCGACTGCATTGATCTTGACGACGATCTGGCTGTCGAAGTCATCGCCGATTTCGAAACCGAGGTAGGCATGGGTGGGACGGGCGAAGCAGTACGAGCAGCGATGCGAGCAGCCGCGGTACGGATTGATCGTGTACTCGAACGGCAACCCGGCGGCGGCAGGGACGTGATTGATGATGCTCTTTGATTCGACCTCGTGGAAGGTCAAAGACCGATACTCGCCCTTGCCCGAAACCCTTCGTCCGAGCTCGAACAAGCCATCGGGCGAGGCGTCGACCGTCTGCCAGCGAAGTTGAGACATGGCGCGATCATATCGAACATGTGTTCTGTGTTGTTGCAGGCCGACTTCCGCCCCGGGTTGTCGTCTACCCGGCCAGTGTGGGTGATGTGGTTCACGCCGAGCGGAACAGGCGCCGGTCGGCTGTGTTGTTGCAGGCCGACTTCCGCTCCGGGTTGTCGTCTACCGGCCAGTGTGGGTGATGTGGTCCACGCATCGTCCCACTCGGATCATGTGGGCCACGCAGGCCGAGTTCACGTTCTACGTAGAACGTTCTACGTAGAACGTTCTACGTATCACGTAATCCGTTGCACGGGCTCGAAGCGGGCCTGGAAGAAGCGGAGCGACTCGGGCTCGTAGGTGAATCGCAACCCGTTGACCGATTCGGGGTCCTTGAGGAGCTGGATCACCGATTCGGCCGTCACATCCATGTGCGCCTGGGTGTAGACCCGTCGGGGGATCGCCAGCCGCACGAGCTCCAGTTTCGGGTAGTGGTGGTCGCCGGTCTGCTTGTCGCGACCGGCTGAGACCACACCTCGCTCCATGCCGCGCACGCCGGACTCCAGGTAGAGGGCGGCAGCGAGCGCCTGTGCCGGGAACTGGTCGTGAGGGATGTGCGGGAGGATGGCCTGGGCGTCGAGGAACACCCCGTGTCCGCCGACCGGTCGGATGATCGGCACGCCGGCCGACATCAGGAGGTTGCCGAGGTATTCCACCTGGCCGACCCGGGCGTGGACGTGATCGTCGGTGGCCACCATCTCGCGGATTCCGCGGGCGAGCGCCTCCATGTCGCGGCCTGACATTCCGCCATACGTGTGGAGTCCTTCGAACGCCACCAAGAGCGCTCGTGCGTCCCTGGCGAGATCGGGGTCGCGCAAGGCGAGGAAGCCTCCGATGTTCACGAGGTTGTCCTTCTTCGAAGACACCGTGGCGCCGTCCGACAGGTCACAGATCTCGCGAAGGATCTCGGCGACGCTCTTGTCCCGGTAGCCTTCCTCGCGCTGCTTGATGAACCATGCGTTCTCGAGAGCCCGGGTGGCGTCGAGCATCACGAGAATGCCGTTGCGCCTGCACAGCTCGTACGTGGCTCTCAGGTTGTCCATGGACATCGGCTGTCCGCCGGCCATGTTCACGTTGGTCTCCACCGAGATGTAGGGGATGCGGTCGGCCCCGACCTCGTCGATGAGCCGCTGCAGCTTGTCGAGGTCGATGTTGCCCTTGAAGGGGTGGAGGCTGGTGGGATCGTGCGCTTCGTCGACGATGACGTCGACGAAGGTCCCGCCGGCATACTCCTGATGAAAACGTGTGGTCGTGAAGTACATGTTGCCGGGGACGTAGTCACCTGGCCGTATGAGGATCTGGCTGAGGATGTGCTCGGCGCCCCGACCCTGGTGGGTGGGAATCAGCTCCTCGTACCCGTAGATGTCGCGAACCGCGTCGACGAGGTTGTAGAAGCTCTTGCTCCCGGCGTATGCCTCATCACCCATCATCAAGCCGGCCCACTGATGGTCGGACATGGCCGAGGTCCCGGAGTCCGTCAGGAGATCGATGTAGACGTCCTCCGACCGCAGAAGGAACGTGTTGTATCCGGCCTCGCGAATCGCATGCCGGCGCTCATCGTGCGTCGTCATGCGAATGGGTTCGACGACCTTGATCTTGTACGGCTCGGCCCAGCTGCGATCGCTCATCAAGTCCTCCGGATCGTCCGCCAGACATCCGGAGATGTGCCCGGAGCGATGGCGGATGTGCGTTCTGTCGCCCTGAACACTATGGCTTCTGCGGGCGGGATCAAGATCTGCCGGAGGATCTTCGACCGTTTCCCTCTGAGGGTCTGGGTCGGCCGAAGACACTGCGGGATCGAGCGGATTCGCGGGAGACCCCGCGGCCGTCGTCCGGGTCCATGCTCCTTCGAATCCTCGTCTCCACGACCCGTGGTGGAACGCGCTTGCCGATACAGTGTTCCCCGATGCTGATCTACGAAACCGAAGAGCTGGCAGACATCCGAGCTCAGGCGCGGCGTTTCATCGAAGAGCAAGTCGTCCCCAATGGTGAGGAGTGGGAAGAGTCCGGAATGGTTCCCCGGGATGTGCTTCGCACGATGGGTGAACTCGGCTTCTTCTCGTTGACCGTCCCCGAAGAAGATGGTGGTCTTGGCCTCGGAGCGACCGCCGCCGCGGTGCTCGCCGAGGAGCTGGGCCGCTCCACCTTCGGTGGTTTTGCCATCACGGCCGTGGCTCACGTCGATCTTGCGATGCGGTATCTGTTGGGCGGGGGAGATGCCGAGCAGAAGGCACGTTGGCTACCGGGCTTGATGAGCGGCACCACTGTCGGAGCCCTGGGTGTCACCGAACCAGACGCCGGATCGGACGTCGCCGGGATGCGCACCACCGCTCGCAGAGACGGCGACGGGTTTCGTCTCAACGGCTCGAAGATGTACATCACGAACGGCGTCCACGCCGACATCGTCTTCGTGGCCGCCCGGACCAACACAGACGTCAAGGCGTCGCGGGGCATTTCCATCTTTGCGATCGAGAAGGACACGGAAGGGTTCACCGTCAGTCGGGCGTTGAAGAAGATGGGTTGGCGCTCATCCGACACCGCCGAACTGTCGTTCCAGGATGCGTGGGTTCCCGCCTCGAATGTGATCGGAGAGCTCGACCGGGGGTTCTATCAGATCATGCGGAACTTCCAGCATGAAAGGCTCGTACTCGCCGCCATGGCAGCCGGTGAGTCGGCACGTGCCATCGAGCTGACCCTCGAGTACGTCAAGCATCGCAACGCGTTCGGGCACCCCCTGTGGGCGAAACAGGCGATCCGGCAGCGCCTGGCGATGCGGGCGGCGGAACTGGTCGCTGCGCGCCAGCTCGTATATCACTCGGCATGGATGATCGACGAGGGGCGAGATGCAGTAGCCGAGGTGTCGATGGTCAAAGCGCTCATGGGCGAGCTCGTGAACTCGATCCTGTACGACTGTGTGCAGTTCCATGGCGGTATGGGGTACATCACCGAGACGGCGATCGAGCGGATGTATCGGGATGCCAGGATCCACTCGATCGGGGGCGGAGCGACGGAAGTCATGCTCGAAGAGATCGCCAAGCGGATGTGAGGTGTCCGCCGGTCGCCTGCGGCGACCTCACCGAGTTTGCTTCGCAAACTCGACCACGGCGGCATGAATCCCCCCTGATCCGTCCACGGCGACGCCGTTGCCGAATCTGTCCCCCTGCGGGAGGACACGAGCCGTGGGACCCAATCGGTGCTCCACTGTCAACGGGATGTGTGTGCAGCGGTACTGTCCCCCCGCCGGGGGGACAGTATGGCGAAGCCAAGAGTGGGGATTCGGCACTCGACGGCGTCGCACCAGGACGCGACAGCACGATGTGGGGGGGCCTTGCGTTGGCCGACAGTCTGCGCCGCCAAGCCTGGTTGGACCTGGCGGCCCAGCGCGTATGGCCTTCGGCAGGGATGGCCGCTCGATCAGTCCCGCTGGGTGCCGGCGTTCTGTCATGTCAGCGACCTCGACTATCCCGATTCGCTCGGCTGAGACGGCCGGCGTCGATCGGCTGCCCTCCGGCGTTCGTCGGGCTCGACCTGGTGATACGAGAGCTCGATCGCCGACCAGAGCGACTTGGTGAGGGGATAACCGGCCACGGGGACGATGACCGCCACGGCGATGGTGGCTACGAGGAGGCCGGTCCACGGCACATCCGGCCAGAAGGCGATCCAGCCTCCGACGAACACCACGAGAAGTGTGCCGAAGCTGAGGATGGTGTTGATGATCATGGCGCCAACCCAGAATCCGGGTTCACGCTCGAACACGAATCCGCAGGCCGGACAGGAGTCTGTCATTCGAAAGGCCGACACGAAAGAGGGGCCAACTCCACAGCGGGCGCACCTGCGTCGGACTGCCCGCCCCACGAGGGTCCAGAAGCCGGCGTCGGGGTCTTTCATCCCGATGAGACTAGGCCTCGCTTCCGTCGATCGACCGCCGCGGGTAGCTTGCAGCGCACATGGATCACCTCGAACGCCTCCGTCAGATTCGAATCGAGTACGAGGTCGCCGGACTCGACGTCGCCGATGTGGATGAAGACCCCTTCCGACAGTTCGATCGATGGCTGAACGAGGCGATCGCTGCCGAAGTCCACGAGCCGAACGCCTTCGTGCTCGCAACTGTGGATACAGACGGACGACCGTCGACGAGAGCGCTCCTGCTCAAGGGGTACGACACGCAATCGTTCACGTTCTTCACCAACTACGAGAGCGCCAAAGCCCGCGATCTCGAGGCCAATCCGTGGCTCTCCATGTGCTTCCTGTGGCTTCCCCTCCATCGGCAGATACGGATAGACGGTGCCGCCAACCGGGTCTCGGACGCGGAGTCGGACTCCTACTTCGCCAGTCGCCCGCAGGGCGCGCAGATTGGAGCCCACGCCTCCCCCCAGAGCCGGGAGATACCGGACCGGGGTTGGCTCGAAACCAGGGTAGAGGAGTTGTCGGAACGATTCGACGCAGCGATCCCCCGCCCGAAGCATTGGGGTGGTTACCGGATCGAGCCGCATCGCTTCGAGTTCTGGCAGGGGCAACCGTCGCGCCTCCACGATCGGATCCGGTACGAACGTCGGCCTACCGGGTGGAGTCGAGTTCGTTTGGCTCCGTGACGTACACTCGCCGCCGTGCGGCTTCACATTCTCGGATCGAACGGGACATACCCCACGCCTGGCCGACCGGCGTCCGGATATGTCATCGAACAGGGAGACACGGTCATCTGGAGTGACGCAGGTCCCGGCACGTTCGTCGCGCTCTGGGATCGCTTCCCACTCGATCGCCTGTCAGCAGTCGTGATCTCTCACGAGCACCCCGATCACTGTCTCGACCTGCTGTCGGCGTATCACGCGCTGGCCCACGGTCCTCTCCGCCGGGAGCCGATCCCGGTGTATTGCCCGGCCCCGGTACGGGAGCGGATCGCCGGGTTCGTGCGGGCCGGAGAGGGTCATCCGCTCGAGGCGACCTTTGAGTTCAAGACGGTTGGAGACGGCGACCGCGCCCAGGTCGGACCCGTCGACATGGTGTTCCGCTCGACGGACCACTCGGTACCAACCGTCGCCTCGCGCTATGAGGCGGATGGAAAGGCCCTTGCGTACTCGGCGGACACCGGGGCGGAGGGCTCGTGGGGCGAGCTGGCCGATGGCGCCGACCTGTTCCTGTGTGAAGCGACATATCAAGGTGAGCCCGGCGCCCACGAATACACACAGCACCTCACTGCCTCCCAGGCGGGCCGGATCGCCCGCGATCACAGAGCCAAGCGGCTCATGCTGACTCACGTGCCCGCACACGTCGAGGCGGCCCGATCCATTCTCGAAGCCGAGTCGACATTCGACCGCCCGGTGGCGTTGGCCGTCGCCGGCACCACCCACGACCTGTGAGGAAACCATGGCGAGAGAACGAGCTGCCGACGAGTTGAGGCCCGTCCGGATGCACCTGGGCTACACCCAGGCCACCCCCGGTTCGGTGCTGATCGAGATGGGACGTACCCGCGTTCTCTGCACGGCGATCGTCGAAGACGACATCCCGCGCTGGATGAGGGACAGCGGACGTGGATGGGTGACCGCCGAGTATGGAATGCTCCCGGGATCCAGTAACGAGCGGATCAGGAGAGACTCCTACACCAAGGGCCGCCAGCAGGAGATCTCTCGCCTGATCGGCAGAGCCCTGCGAGCCGTGGTCGACCTCAAGGCGATGAACGAACGGATGATTCGGGTCGACTGCGATGTCATCGAAGCCGACGGTGGAACCCGCACGGCGGCGATCACCGGCGCATGGGTCGCCCTGTGGGATGCCTGCCAATGGGGGTTGGAGCGGTCCTACTTCGCTCGGAATCCCATTCTCGATCAGGTTGCCGCGATCTCGGTCGGCATCGTCGAGGGCGACACCTTGCTCGACCTGGAATACGAGAGCGACGTGGCGGCCGAGGTCGACCTCAATGTGGTGATGTCGGGCGGCGGGGGGCTGGTGGAGGTGCAAGGCACCGCCGAGGGTGCGATCTTCGACCGAGCCGACCTCGATGGCATGCTCGATCTTGCCGAAACCGGGATTTCCGAACTCGTCGACATGCAAAAACAAGCCACGACATGATCGAACGGCTGGTCGTCGCATCGAAGAACCCGGACAAGATCGCCGAGATCGAGGCGGTTTTGGTATCGACCGGTGTGGTCGGCGAGATCGTCCGCGGGCTGCAATGGCCGGATGTCGAGGAGACGGAACTCACGCTCGAAGGGAACGCGACGCTCAAAGCGGTGGCGGTCGTGGAAGCCACGGGTCTCCCCGCCGTCGCCGACGACACGGGGCTCGAGGTGGTCGCGCTCGATGGAGAACCGGGAGTGTTCAGCGCTCGGTACGCAGGCGAGGATGCGTCGTATTCCGACAATGTGGAGCGACTGCTTCGTGAGCTCGAAGGCGTCGACGACCGCAGAGCCCGGTTTCGAACGGCGATGGTGTTGGCGCGTCCGGATGGCAGTCCGATCGTCGCCGACGGACACGTCGATGGGGTGATCACCACCCAGCCTCGAGGAGGTGGCGGGTTCGGATACGACCCCGTGTTCGAGGTGGACGGTGTCACATTCTCAGAGATGGGTGTGGAGGCGAAGAACTCGATCTCGCATCGGGCTCGCGCCATCAGGGCGCTCGTGGATGCGATTCGGGCGGCGTCGCAGACCGTGTGACGGTCGCCGTCAACCGCCGTCGAACAGATCCTTGACTCGACTCCACAGCGAAGGTTCGGTCTCGATCACGGCTCGTCGATAGTCCGCCCACAGGCGGTGTTCTTCGACGCTTCGACCCTCCGGATATTTCGACTCGTACCAGATCCGGGCGGCATCCCATTTGATCCGTTGGTTGTGATAGGAGCGAATGCCCGGTTGCAGGAGCCCGCGTCGCGCCTCCTCGAGACGACGACAGCGATCCAGGTCCCCGGCGTGGCGGGCTTCGGCGTCGAGACGGGCGAACGCCTCTTCGACTGCCTCGGTCGAGGCGCCGAGAGAGAGCTCGAGGCGGGTGTAGTAGTTGTCGTCGACACTGACATGCTCCATCGCCGGTCCCGTCGGCCGCGACCGCCTCCAGTTCAGGTCGTCAGCCCAGCCGTTCGAGAAAAGCCACGATCAGGTCGCAATATTGCTCTCGATCCTCGTTCCACGCCCGAACGTGGGCGGCGTCCTCGGTGGGGTGGAACTCGATCAGCTCAGGCCTCGCGTCGGCGAGAGCCCGACCGACAGCGAAAGGAACCGTCGAGTCGCCGGTTCCGTGGAACATCAGAACCGGCACGGTGAGCTCGTCGGCGCGCTCGACGTAGTCGATGTCGTCGAAGTCGATACCCGTCCGAACCCACACGACGGCCCGTCCGATCGCCACCATCGACTCGCCCACCGGTCCACCGACCGGCAGAGCCTCGCCCGAGCGCAGCGACACGACCTCCCGGAGGTCGGCGGCGGGCGCCTCGAGGATCGCAGCACGGACACCGGTCAGGTCATCCGAATTGACCAGGTACGACAACACCGTTGCACCCCCCATGCTCACACCGCTCAAAACCATCGATTGTGCACCTCGACTGCGTGCGTAGTTCACGGCTGCTTCGAGGTCGAGCCACTCGGACTGGCCCATCGTCCCGATTCCGTCGGCGGCCGGTGCCCCCTCGTCGTTCCGATAGCTGATGACAAGGATCGGGTAGCCCTCATCTGCGATGGCTTCCACGAAGCGAAGCATGTCGCGCTGTCCCGATCCAAGGCCGTGGACGGCGATCATCCACGTGTCGCCGGAGCCGGGTATGAACCAGCCGGTCAGGGCACCGAGCGGCCCCGGATAGGTCACTTCCTCGAAGCCCAGATCCAGGGTGGACGGATCTCCCGAGAACACGAGTGCGTCGAGATTGGCCACGTCGGTCCCGAGCCGCGGCGGCGAGCCCTCGAGCACATCGAGCCGGCGGGTCTGGATACGCCCGTCGATGTCTCCCGACGGTCCGACCACACCGGCCCCGCCGCTCCAGCGGAGACCCATTGTTGCGTCGCTGTCGAGCGGGGTTTCTGCGGTGTCCGGTGCCTCGATCGTGATGAGGTCGTCTTGCAGGGCGATCACGTCCACGTCGTAGACCACCGCCGGCGGCTCCGTCGACAGCCCGTCGATGATCTCCCCGGACACGTACCACCCGACTGCGGCGTAGGCGGACAGGACCGCGACGATGAGGCCGATGAGGAGTCGACGCATGCAGGCTTCAGCGTACGGCGCGAGCGGTGGTTGGAGTGCTTTCCTGGGCCACTAGGTTTCGCCTTGTGCTCAACGTGTTCGTGACCCACAACCCCGAAGACCTCGACGCCTATTACCGCGAGGCACTCAGAGAGTTGGAGACGATGGCGCACGTCGTGGTCAACCCGCTCGATCGGGATCTGACGGAGCAGGAGTTGATCGAGCTTGCAGAGGAGTGCCATGTGATCGTGGCGCACAGATCGACGCCAGGCGGTCGGCAGGTGTTCCGGGAGCTTCCTGCCCTGATCGCGTTCCTGCGCACCGCCGTCGACATCTCGACGATCGATGTGGGTGCTGCTTCCCAGGCGGGGGTCCTCGTGGCCCACGCCGACAAGAGCTTCGTGGCGTCCACCGCCGAACTGGCACTCGCATTGGCCCTCGACCTGGCTCGTCATGTGAGCGACTCGACCGCCGACTACCGGCGTGGAGTCGAGCCTCCGCAGCGGCCCGGCGTTCAGCTTCGGGGTCGAACCGCAGGCGTGATCGGGTTCGGCGCCGTGGGGGCGTATCTGGCGGAGCTGCTGCACGCATTGGGTTTGCGCGTCGTGGTGACGGATCCGTACGTCGATGCGATTCCGGATCACTTCGATAGGAGGGAGCTCTCCGAGTTGCTGGCCGCGAGCGACATCGTGTTCCCCCTGGCCTCGTCAGGCCCAGAGACGATCGATCTCATCGATCGAGCCGCCCTCGAGCAGATGGCTCCCGGCACGCTGCTCGTGAACGTGTCACGCGGTGAGCTGTTGGATGAAGCGGCTGTCGCGGCGGCCCTCGACTCCGGAAGACTCGGAGGGCTCGCCATGGACGTGGGGAGGGCTCCGGATCAGCGTCCGTCGCCCGACTTGGCGCGACGCCCCGGCGTCGTCGCGACCCCGCACCTCGGCGGGCTCACGCCCGAGAATGCCGACGCACAGGCCCTCAGCTCGGTCGACCAGATCAGAGCCATTCTGGATGGCGTCATGCCCCCGCGATCGGCAAATCCGGCCGATGCCCGCCGGCTGGTCGACTGGTGGAACCACCGATGAGGCGATCCCAATCCTCAGAAGCACACCCTCGCTCGCAGCGACCGAACCCTCACGTCCGACCATGGAGATGATGTTGTGACCAGGTCCCACTATGCGCGATATCCCTCGCTCGAAAACCGGACGGTCTTCGTGACCGGTGGTGCCGACGGCATCGGCAGCGCCATCGTCCAGAACTTCGCCCGCCAGGGCAGCAGGGTGGCGTTCGTGGACAAGAACGTGGAGTATGCGGAGAAGACCGTGCAGCGCTGTGTCGAGGCCGGATCCGCACATCGACCGCTGTTCCACGAGGTCGACCTGCTCGACATCGACGCCCTCCGAAGTGCTTGCCGGCGTGCTTCAGAGGAGCTGGGCGGCATCACGGTGCTCGTCAACAACGCAGCCAACGACGACCGTCACGACTGGCGCGACATGAGCGTCGAGTATTGGGACGAGCGAATGAACGTGAATCTCCGCCATTACTTCTTCGCCATCCAGGCCTTGGCGCCGCGAATGATGGAGGCCAACCTCGGATCGATCGTCAACGTCGGGTCGAGCAGCTACATGATGCAGGAGGACTTCTTCCCCGGGTACGCCATCGCCAAGTCGGCGGTCGAAGGCATCACCCGGACCATGGCCAGGACCCTCGGTCCGTACAACATTCGGGTCAACACCGTGTTGCCAGGTTGGGTTCCCACCGAGCGGCAGCTCACGAAGTGGTGGAGCGCCGAGGGGGAGGAGCAGACGATGAAGGACCAGGCGCTCAAGAAGCGGATCCTTCCCGACGAGTTCGCCCAGATGGTGCTGTTCCTGGCCTCTGACGACGGGGGAGGATGCACTGCACAGAACTTCATCGTCGACGGGGGAAGGTTCTGACCCAGGCGAGCGTGGTGCGCACGGCGGGAATCGAACCCGCACTCGCCAGCTGGTGTTGCCGGCTGCCCACCACGGGCATCGTGCGTCATGGACTTCCAGTCGGCGATGAAGCCGCCCACTTGAGGGATGACTCTCGGCGGTTCGAGATACCTGGGTCTTTGATCCGATGCGTACCTCGCCGAATACCAGTTGACGCGGTCTGCACATACCCTGACGACCATGACCGACGATCCTCGGCCTCGAGATCCAGAGCCGACAGAGCCATCTCTCATCATCGGCGTCTCGCCATCTGCCGCCGGACGGGAGCCGAGCGGGATTCCCAGGATCGGTCTCGCCGCCGCCGCTGTGGCGTTGGTCACGGCAGTGGCCGCGGCGACGGGCGGCCTCGTAGAGGTCGCTCCCGCCACGACCGCGCCACCGACGGTGTCGGCTCCGTCCGATCCCCCCACGACGGCCGCGCCGGTCGTCGCTCCGTCCGAGCCATCCTGGGAAGAAGTCTCCCTTCCGTACTCGGGTGTGGTCTCTAGCGTCTCACACGGACCGTCCGGCTGGATCGCCGTCGCACCGACCACCGACGGGCTCAGAGTGCTCACGTCCGTCGATGGAAGCGACTGGGATGCAACGCTCCTGCCGACCGAGCCAGAACTGAGCGACGGTCTCGGGCGCGGGCTGGGCCGGGCACTGGCTGGATCGTCGACGCTGGTGGTGACCGCCGGTCGTTCGGGTGAAGCCTCCCGGCTCGTCGCCTTCGTGTCGGATGTGTCGGTGTCTGATGGAGCTGCGCAGTGGACCCCGGTTGACTTCCCGGCAGATGCGGGCCACGTCCGCAACCTCATCGAGGTCGACGGGCGGGTGTATGCCCTGGGATCCAGTTCGACACCCGACGAGGCGCAACGACCGGCGATCTGGGAGCTCGATGGAACCCGGTGGGTGGACCCTGCCCTCGGCGACCCCTTCGAAACCGACGGCGAGGTGCTCGGTGTGATGACGATTGCCGGTTCGCTCGCAGCTGTCGGATCGGGTGATGGTCTCGAGGTCGCCATCGCAGAAGGCGGCGGCTGGGTGTCGTCGAACGTGGAGTTCCCCGATCCTCTGTCGGACGTCGACCCGATCGACTTCACGATCGACGCCGACGATCGGGCAGTCGTGCTCGCGGTCGCCCGCGTCGAGGGCGACCTCCGCGGGGTTGTTCTCCGCAGCACCGATCTCGCCACATGGGAGCTCGTCGGAGAGCCGTTCCCGTATCTCGGAGTCTCGCTCGGAAGATGGCAAGACGACATCGTCGTGCTCGGTGACTCCGGCCTCACCGCTGTCGTTGACGAATCCGGCCTCGAGGACGTCACGGTCCCGATCCCCGGTCTGATCCTCGACGCCGAATCCGACGGCGTCACGACGGTCGCCGTCGGCCTGGCCACCGGCGCATTCGACCCGAAACTCTGGTCGATCGACGGCTGACCCCACGGGCCACCCCACGTTCTACGTACTACGTAGAACGCAATACGTAATGCGTACCTGTCGGGGATCGGACACGTCCTCTCCAGGAGATGGCACAATCATCGACGAATGCGGGCGTGGCGGAATTGGCAGACGCGCCAGATTTAGGATCTGGTGGGCAAAACCCGTGGAGGTTCGAGTCCTCTCGCCCGCACTCCGAATCGCTCGAGATATCTGTGTGTTCGGCGCAGTCCGCGCGCCCCTTCACGATCCACAACCACCCGGCCATCGAGAGGTGCGCTCCGTTCGGGGCCGCCTTGCCCACAGCCGACTGCCGACGGCCCACGCTCTTGTCCGCGGCCGTTCTACGTTTTACGTACTACCTACAACGTGGGCTGTGGCGACAGAGAGCCCCGGACGCGTCCGGGGCTCTCTGGTGGGGTGGGTCGCCCGGGACTCGAACCCGGAACCTGCGGCTTAAGAGGCCGATGCTCTAACCAATTGAGCTAGCGACCCGTCGGGCAGGATAGCAATCCTCCGGAATCGTCAGTTCGGCGAAGCCACGGGATCCGCATCACGGGGATGATCGGTCGGGATGGCCGGATTTGAACCGGCGACCCCCTGGTCCCAAACCAGGTGCGCTACCAAGCTGCGCCACATCCCGTCCGGCGGAATCGTACTCGGTGTGAGTGACGCCGTCCCCAACGATTCCTCGGCGGTGGAAACTCATCCCGTCCGATACCAGCAAGCCGGATCGAAATGTTCGAGTGCGGGGCTATCATGACCCGCACCACGTCACCAGGCACATGTCTGAGACGCGAGGTGTCTTCGTCATCGAAGGCCGTGCGGGTGTAGCTCAATGGTAGAGCCCCAGCCTTCCAAGCTGGTCATGAGGGTTCGATTCCCTTCACCCGCTCCACGCGCCGGGCTTCGGCCCGGCGCCACCGGTCACCGGTCTCCAGTCTCCGGGTTCATGCCGCGCGGCATTGATGGAAGCATGCTCGTCGTCTTCTCAAATCCGAAGTCCGAGGTTCGACGTCCGAGGTCCCGGACCTCGGTCCCGAGGCCGAAGCGGCACTCTTGCGGTGTGGCCGTGGGCGTGGTGACCCGGACTCCGGACCATTGCGCCCCCGCCCAGGTCGTTCGTAGCTGCTGGTTGCTGATTTCTCCTCCTCCGTCGGCCGTGTGCTGTCGGCTGTGAGCTGTCGGCTCGCCCCACCGCCGAGACCCCCCTAAACTGCTGGTCCGTCCGTTCTCGCCTGTGCCCCCGTAGCTCAGGGGACAGAGCAGGAGCCTTCTAAGCTCTTGGTCGGGGGTTCGAATCCCTCCGGGGGCGCGGATCGGATCACATGGTGGCCGTAGCTCAGCTCGGTTAGAGCGCCAGGTTGTGGCCCTGGAGGTCGGGGGTTCAAGTCCCCTCGGTCACCCCAATCGCCCGGGAGGACACCGTGTCCTCCCGGGCGTGTGTTGCGAATTGGCCCGGTCGTTCCATGAGGACCCGGTGGATGGAGGAAACGCAGGTGAGCGCGAACGTGGTTGAAGCAGGGCCCTTTGAGCGGGTCGTCGAGTTCTCGGTGCCCGAGGCCGACATCGAATCCGCAAAGGGCGCCGCCGCCCGAAAGCTCAGTCGGGACCTGAAGATCAGGGGCTTCCGCCCGGGGAAGGCACCCCGGCCGATCGTCGAGGCCACCGTGGGCCCGGAACGGCTCCGGGCCGAGGCGATCGACGACCTGGTGCCAAACAGGCTCGGCGACCTCCTCGATGAGCTCGACATCGACCCGGCCGTCACCCCGGAACTCGAGTCCGTGGACGACACCGACACCGGGATCGACGTCAAGGTGCGAGTGACTCTGTGGCCCACGCTCGACCAGGTTCCCGAGCACGACGGCCGCAGGATCGAGGTGGGTTCCGTCGACGTGGACGACACCGAGGTCTCGGCGCAGATCGACCGGATCAGGGAGCAGTTCGCCGAGTTGTCGGACGCCGATCGCCCCGCCGAGAACGGGGACTACGTCACGATCGACATCGGTGCCACCCTCGATGGCGTAGAGGTGCCGGAGGCCAAGGCCGACCAGATCATGTACGAGGTGGGTTCCGAAGGCTTCATCGATGGTGTCGACGATCACCTGCTCGGCGCCGAGAAGGGTTCGACGATCACCTTCGATGCGCCGCTTCCGCAGGGCTTCGGGGAACGGGCGGGCACCACGGTCACCTTTGTGATCTCCGTCACCGACGTGAAGCAGAAGGTGCTCCCGGAGCTGACCGACGAGTGGGTCTCGGAGATCACGGAGTTCTCCTCGGTGACAGAGCTGGAGGTGAACCTCGAGGAGCGCATGGGCCAGATGAAGCGCGAGTCGCTCGCCCGCCAGTTCCGCGAGAAGGCACTCGAACAGCTCGTGGACGAGGTCGTTGTCGAGCTGCCCGAAGCGTTGCTCCGGTCGGAGATGGACGAGGTGCTGCATCGTTTTGTGCATCGTTTGGAGGGCGAAGGGCTCACGCTGGACGACTACTTCTCGGTGGCGAATCTCGATCAAGGTCAGTTCGTGGACGACCTCCGGTCGCAGGCCTCACGTTCCATCAGGACCCGTCTGCTGCTCGAGGGCGTGGCCGAACGCGCCGGTGTCGAGGTTTCGGATGACGAGCTCGCCGTCGTGATCGAGTCGATCGCGCTGCAGAGCGAGAAGCCCGATCAGATACGCAAGGCTCTTCGAGATGAGGCACGGGAAAAGTCGCTGGTCGGTGATATCCTCAGGAACAAGGCGCTGGAGGTCATCATCACCGGCGCCGTTCCCGTCGACGAAGACGGGAACGAGGTCGAGTTGACGGTTGAAGAAGAGCCGTCGCCGGCCGACGGGGACGAGACGGTGGTTCCGGCAGGTGTGCCGGTGGCCGACTCGGTCGAAGCCCTAGACGACGTCGTCGATGCCGAGGTGGTGGACGCGACAGACCCCGAGGTCGAGGGACCGCTGACAACGACAGATGTCGATGAACCGGCCGCCGAAGCCGGTGAAACCGAGGAGGAAGAATGAACGCCGAGGGTTACGTCCCGGTCCCGTACGTCACCGAACAGACCAGTCGCGGTGAGCGCACGTACGACATCTACAGCCGGCTGCTCAAGGACCGCATCATCTTCCTGGGAACGCCGATCGATGACATGGTGGCGAATCTCATCATGGCCCAGCTCCTACATCTCGAGTCGGAGGATCCCGACAAGGACGTCTGGCTCTACATCAACTCGCCGGGTGGATCCATCACGTCGCTGTTTGCGATCTACGACACCATGCAGTACATCCGTCCCGAGGTGAACACGGTGTGCATGGGCATGGCGGCGTCGGCGGCGGCGGTCATCCTCGCCGGAGGCGCCGAAGGCAAGCGTTTTGCCCTCCCGCATGCACGGGTGATGCTCCACCAGCCGCACGGTGGCGCCCAGGGCCAGGCCACGGACATCGAGATCCAGGCCCGTCTGATCGTGCAGATGCGAGAGCAGCTGAACCACATCCTCGCCGATCACACCGGCCAGGACTACGAGAAGGTGGCGACCGACACCGAACGCGACTACTGGCTGCTGGCGCCGGAGGCAAAGGATTACGGCATCGTCGACGCAATTCTCACACGACGTGAGCTAGCCGCTGTAGCCTCGAGCTGAACGAGGAGGCCAGATGGCGAAGTTCAGCGAGGGCGGTGATCTGCTCAAGTGCAGCTTCTGCGGGAAGTCGCAGCGGCAGGTCAAGAAACTCATCGCGGGCCCCGGCGTCTACATCTGTGACGAATGCATCGACCTCTGCAACGAGATCATCGAAGAAGATCTCACGACCACCGAGGACGTGTCGTTCGCAGAACTGCCCAAGCCGGTCGAGATCAATTCCTACCTCGACGAGTACGTCGTGGGCCAGGAGCGAGCAAAGCGAGCCCTGTCCGTCGCCGTCTACAACCACTACAAGAGGATCAGAGGGAACGATCAGCGGCACGATGATGTCGAGCTGCAGAAGTCGAACATCCTCCTGATCGGGCCGACTGGCTCGGGCAAGACGCTGCTCGCACAAACCCTTGCCAGGCAGCTGAACGTGCCGTTCGCCATCGCCGACGCCACTGCCCTGACCGAGGCCGGATACGTGGGCGAGGATGTCGAGAACATCCTCCTCAAGCTGATCCAGGCAGCCGACTACGACGTCAAGCGCGCCGAGCAGGGCATCGTCTACATCGACGAGATCGACAAGGTCGCTCGCAAGGCCGAGAACCCTTCGATCACCCGCGACGTGTCCGGCGAGGGTGTCCAGCAGGCGCTGCTGAAGATCCTCGAAGGCACGGTCGCCAGTGTCCCACCTCAGGGTGGCCGCAAGCACCCCCATCAAGAGTTCATCCAGATCGACACCTCGAACGTCTTGTTCCTGTGTGGTGGGGCATTCGCCGGACTCGAGGACATCATCGGGCAGCGGGTCGGTCGGAAGCAGGTCGGTTTCGGGGCCGAGGTGAGGTCCAAGACGGAGCTGCGTGCCTCCGACCTCTTCAACCAGGTTCTCCCCGAGGATCTGATGAAGTTCGGCCTCATCCCAGAGTTCATCGGGCGGCTTCCGGTGGTTGCGAGCGTGGAAGACCTCGATCGTGATGCGCTCATCGCAATCCTCACCGAGCCGCGCAATGCTCTCACGCGGCAATATGCGCGGATGCTCGACATGGACGGCGTGGAACTCGTCTTCACGAAGGAAGCCCTCGAGGCGATCGCCGACCAGGCGATCCACCGCGGTACCGGTGCCAGAGGGTTGCGTGCGATCCTCGAAGACGTGCTTCTCGGCACGATGTTCGACGTCCCATCACATCCCGACATCTCGAGAGTGGTCGTCGACGAGTCCGTCGTATTGGGCGAGGTCGACTCCTCCTTCGGATCTGAGCACGACACCGAGGAGCGGTCGGCCTGACGGCCTTCGATCCGATACCAACCCGAGCGTGTCGAAGGCCCCGGTAAGCTCCGGGGCCTTCTGTATGTCAGTCAGGTGAACCGATGAATCCGACCTACGAGCCATCCCAGATCGAATCCACGTGGTACGAACGATGGGAATCCGCTGGTGTCTTCCGTCCCGAGTACCGACCCGACGGAGAGCCCTTCTGCGTCGTCATACCCCCGCCGAACGTCACCGGCTCACTGCACATGGGGCATGCGCTCAACCATGCGATCCATGATGTCATCGTGCGACGGAAGCGGATGAAGGGGTACGCCGCCCTCTGGCTGCCCGGCTCCGATCATGCGGGGATCGCAACCCAGAACGTGGTCGAACGCGACCTGGCCGCCGAAGGGATCAGCCGCCACGACTTGGGCCGGGACAAGTTCATCGAGCAGGTCTGGGAGTGGAAGCGAAAATACGGGGCTCGCATCACGACTCAGATCAGACGTATGGGCAGCTCGTGCGATTGGACCCGGGAACGGTTCACGCTCGACGAGGGGCTGTCCAAGGCGGTCAGAGAGGTTTTCGTCACGCTCTACGAGGAAGACCTGATCTACCGCGGATACCGCATCATCAACTGGTGCCCCCGGTGCGGTACCGCGCTCGCCGACATCGAGGTCGAGTATCACGACCAGGAAGGCTCGCTGACCCACATCACCTACCCCTTCGCCGACGGTGACGGCGGTATCACAGTCGCCACCACTCGGCCGGAGACCATGCTGGGTGACACCGGTGTCGCGGTCCACCCCGATGACGAGCGATACACCGATGCCGTTGGCCGGATGCTGCGGTTACCGCTGCTCGGTCGGCTCATTCCGGTGGTTGCCGACGATGTGGTCGACCCCGAGTTCGGGACCGGTGCTGTGAAGGTGACCCCGGCCCACGATCTCACCGATTTCGAGATCGGGCAACGCCATGACCTGGATCAGGTCGTGGTGCTCGATGAGCATGCGGTGGTCACGGAGGCCGGAGGGCCGTTCGCCGGCATGGACCGATTCGAGGCCCGGCGCGCGGTGCGGGCAGCTCTCGCAGAGTCGGGGGAGCTGGGAGAAGCCATTGACTACCGGCACTCGGTCGGGCATTGCTACCGCTGCCACACCGTCGTGGAGCCAAGGCTCTCGGACCAATGGTTCGTGGCGGTGACGGAGTTGGCCAAGCCGGCCATCGAGGCCGTGAAGGACGGGCGGAACGAGTTCATCCCAAACCGATGGGAGAAGAGCTACTTCCATTGGATGGAGAACCTGCGTGACTGGACGATCAGCCGCCAGATCTGGTGGGGTCATCGGATCCCGGCCTGGTACTGCCCGGACGGGCACGTCACCGTGGCGCGCCAAGATCCGAGCGCTTGTGCGGAGTGCGCAGCGTTCGACCTTCGCCAGGACGAAGATGTTCTCGACACGTGGTTCTCGTCGGCGCTGTGGCCGTTCTCCACGCTGGGATGGCCCGACAAGACCGATGATCTCGACCGCTTCTATCCGAATGCAGTCTTGATCACGGGTTTCGACATCATCTACTTCTGGGTTGCCCGGATGATGAAGATGGGCATCCACTTCCTCGACGACGTGCCATTCCGCCAGACCATCATCCACGGGCTGGTCCGGGATGCCGATGGGCACAAGATGTCGAAGAGTCGCGGGAATACGATCGATCCACTCGATGTGGCGGAGGAGTACGGGGCCGATCCGCTCAGACTTGCGCTGATCCAGGCCGCCAACCCCGGTCAGGATGTCCCGCTCGACATGGAGTGGGTGTCAGGGGCCCGTCGATTCGGCAACAAGCTGTGGAATGCCGCCCGGTTCGTGCTTCGCCACGTCGCCGAGGGGACCGTGCCGGCCAACGGTGGCTATCCGGAGGCACCAGGCCCCGCAGATGCCTGGATTCTCTCCCGTCTCGGCGAGGTCTCGCAGCGGTTCGACGAGTTGTGCGACGAGTATCGGTTCTCGGATGCCTTTGGCCTGCTCTACAACTTCGCCTGGTCCGAGGTCTTCGACTGGTACATCGAGATGGCGAAGACAGCTCTCGAATCCGAGCATGCAGAGACGACGAGGACGACATTGGGTGTCGTGTTGCGCGATCTGCTCAAGCTCTTCCATCCTGCCATCCCCTACCTCACCGAGGAACTGTGGTCCCACGTCGTCGGCGAGGGTCTGTTGGCAGGCGCCGATTGGCCCGACGTCCCGACCTACGAGGGTCCCGGAGTGATGGCCGACCTCCAGGAGTTGGTCGCGGGTGTGCGGAGGTTCCGCGCCGACCAAGGGCTGTCTCCAAGGCAGTCCATCGACCTTGCCCTGTTCGACGAGGGCGGCCGGGTGGAACCGTGGGCGGAGCAGATGCTGTCGTCGCTGGCCGTCGTTGCGGTCGAACGTGTCGACGCCGAGCGCGAACACGGTCACACGCGGGTCGTCGCCGGCACCCTGCAGGGGTTCATCCCCCTGGACGGGCTGATCGACGTCGATGCCGAGCGGGCGCGCCTCGACAAGTCGATCGCCGACGCCGAGGCCGACGAGCAGCGAGCGGAAGCCAAGCTCGGGAACCCCAGTTTTGTCGATCGTGCCCCGCCCCAGGTCGTCGAAAAGGAGCGTCGCAAGCTCTCGGAGGCCCGCGAGTTGCTCGCCACGCTACGTGCCCAGCGGGCCGCTCTGTGACTCCGTCCCGCGGCGGGAGCGCTTCATGATCGCGACCTACGAAGAGGCGGTTTCCTACCTCGACGCTCACATCGGCAGAGGCGTCCGTCCCGGGCTGGAGCGGATCACGGGTCTGATGGAGATGATGGGCCGTCCGGACCACGCGTATCCGATCATCCACGTCGCCGGCACCAACGGGAAGACCTCGACCGCCAGGATGGCCACGATGCTGTTGGTGGCCCACGGGCTGACCACCGGGACCTTCACG
Organism: uncultured bacterium; assembly: GCA_963785075.1. Taxonomy (GTDB): domain Bacteria; phylum Actinomycetota; class Acidimicrobiia; order Spongiisociales; family ZC4RG35; genus JAOUGY01. The sequence continues at coordinate 137,692 of CAWATW010000006.1, read as the reverse complement.
TCTCCTCATCTCGAGCGGGTCGAAGAGCGGCTCGGCCTCAACGGGATCGCTGCAACGCCCGAACAGTTCGTGCGAGCAGTTGGCGACGTGGCCGCGTTCGCCGACCTCTACGAGGAGCGGGAAGCGGAGCTCAGCTACTTCGAGTTGACGGCTGCGATGGCGTTCGCCTTCTTCGCCGACGAGGCGGCGGACGCCGCGGTCATCGAAGTCGGTCTCGGCGGCCGACTCGACGCAACGAATGTGTGTGCCGGGACGGTGTCGGTTCTCACGGAGATCGGACTCGACCACCAGGAATACCTGGGTGACACCATCGAAGCGATCACGGCCGAGAAGCTCGGCATCGTCGAGCCGGGGTCTTCCCTCGTGACGGGTGACCTGGTCCAGGCCGCATGGCCGGTCGTCGAAGCCGTATGCCGCGAGCGCGACGTGACGGAGATCCGTTTTGGTCGCGACTTCCATCTCGAAGAGGTGAGCAAAGCCCTGGACGGATGGCGCCTCGGAGTCGCCGGCATTCACGAGGCGTATCCCGACATCCACCTTCCGATCCACGGCCGCCATCAGACGGTCAATCTGGCCGTAGCGATAGCTGCGGTGGAAGCCATCACCGACCGCGCTCTCGACCCGGAGGCGGTCGTCGACGCGGCGTCCGTGATGACTTCACCGGGACGCATGGAGCCCGTTGCCGTCGATCCGTTCGTGCTGCTCGATGGGGCCCACAACCCCGACGGGTTCGAGGTACTGGGAGCTGCGCTGCGCGAGGAGTTCCCCACCACGACGTGGGTGCTCGTCACAGCCTCGATGCGGGACAAGGACATCGAGAGCATGTATCCGCACCTCGCAGGACTGATCGAACACGTGGCCGTCACGGAGGTCGAATCGCCCCATGCCCTCGACGCAGCCGACCTCGCCAGCCGCATGCGACCATTGATCGGCGCCGACACGGAGATTTCTCCGACACCTCGAGTCGCACTCGAGCGAGCCCTAGAGGTCGCCGGCACCGACGGCAACATCCTCGTCGCGGGGTCCCTCTACCTGGTCGGCGCCGTCCGCTCGATCATCCTCGGTGACGGCGAGATCCACGCCAACGAACGGTGAAAGGCGGCTCGCTGCGCTCGCCGCCGTACTCGGTCGGCGGCCTGAGGCCGCCTCCCTGTAAACGCCGGCTCGCTGCGCTCGCCGGCTGTACACGGGCAGCTGACGCTGCCCTGTATTCGGTCGCCTTCGGCTCCCTGACCGGAACGCAGTTGCGGTTCCGGTCGAGCCGAGAGGAGCGAGGCGCATACCGCACGCCTCAGGCGTGCGTTGTACAGGGCCGGAGCGAAGCGAACGGGCCGAATACGGCGAGTGGGTGGTCAGCCCACGAGCGTCTCCAGGGAGGCGGCCTCGGGCCGCCGACCTCAGAGGTATCGTCTTGGTCATGGCAATCGAACACACCTTTGTGATGGTCAAGCCCGATGGGGTCGAGCGGCGACTGGTGGGGGAGGTCATCCGGCGTTTCGAAGCGAAGGGCCTGAACCTCGAGAGGCTGGCGATGGTGGAGGTCGACGAGGACCTCGCTCGTCGTCACTATGCAGAGCACGTCGAGAAGCCGTTCTTTCCTGATCTGCTCTCGTTCATCACCCGGAGCCCGGTCGTGGCGATGGAATGGTCGGGGGAATCGGCGGTGTCGATGGCACGCACCATGATGGGTCCGACCAACCCGGCCGACGCTCCTCCGGGAACGATCCGTGGTGATCTTGCAACCGAGCTGACGGAAAACATCATCCACGGCTCCGACTCCACCGAAAGCGCCGCCCGAGAACTCTCCATCTGGTTTGAGTGATCCGGCTTCGCTGGATCACGTACTCGCTCGTGGGCTGGCGCCCACTCGCTGTATTCGGGCCGTTCGCTTCGCTCCGTCCCTGTAAACGCACGCCTGAGGCGTGCGGTATGCGCCTCGCTCCTCTCGGCTCGACCGGAACCGAGGCTGCGTTCCGGTCAGGGAGCCGAAGGCGACCGAATACAGGGCAGCGCCAGCTGCCCGCATACAGCCGGCGAGCGCAGCGAGACGGCCTATACAGGGAGGCGGCCCCCAGGCCGCCGACCGAGTACCAGGAGCCAAAGGCTCCTGCCCCTGGGTGGCGCACGTCGTAACCCACCCCTAGACTCCCAATCTCAACTTCCCGGGAGTTCCCGTGGCCGAAAGTCTCTTTTCGATCGCCGGCCAAGACATGGCCATCGATCTTGGCACCGCCAACACCTTGGTGTTCGTTCGCGGCCAGGGCATCGTGCTCAATGAGCCCTCCGTGGTTGCGGTGAACACCAACAACCAGCGTGCATTGGCGGTCGGTATGGAGGCGAAGCGGATGATCGGGCGCACCCCTGCCTCGATCCAGGCGATTCGCCCGCTTCGGGACGGCGTCATCGCCGACTTCGACATCACTGAGAAGATGCTCCGCTACTTCATTCAGAAGGTCCACCGTCGTCGGTGGGCGCGGCCGCGCATCGTCGTCTGCGTGCCGTCGGGTATCACGCCGGTCGAGCGGCGGGCCGTGGAAGAGGCCGCATATCACGCCGGTGCTCGACGGGCGTACACCATTGAGGAGCCGATGGCGGCCGCCATCGGGTGCGGCCTTCCGATCGGTGAACCGTCGGGATCGATGGTGGTGGACATCGGAGGCGGGACCACCGAGGTCGCTGTGATCTCGCTTGGTGGAATCGTCGTGTCCAGGTCGATCAGGGTGGGTGGTGACGAGCTCGATGAAGCCATCATCGAGTGGGTCAAGAAGGAATACAACGTGTTGCTGGGCGAGCGGACCGCCGAGCAGTTGAAGATGGCGATCGGCTCCGCCTGGCCCCGTGCCGACGAGCCGGCGGCCGAGGTTCGTGGCCGGGACCTGGTGACGGGGCTGCCGAAGACGATCCTGTTGTCGAGCCCTGAGATCCGCGAGGCGATCGAAGAGCCGACGCAGGCGATCGTGGACGCCGTCAAGTACACATTGGACAAGACGCCACCGGAGTTGGCGGCCGACATCATGGAGCGCGGAATCTGGCTGACGGGGGGTGGTGCGTTGCTCGAGGGCCTCGACCAGCGTCTCGCCAACGAGACCGGCATGCCCATCGTGACGGCTGCGAAGCCGCTGGTGTCGGTGGTGGTCGGATCGGGCAAGTGTCTCGAGGAATTCGACACTCTGCACCACGTACTGGTGTCGTCGTCGAGGCCCTGAGCCTCGAACGCCGCCCCCACACCCCCGCTGAGTCACCCCCATGCACGAATTTCGTCAAGACCATTCGTTGCCACTGTTCGTGACGTTGATCGTCGTGGCTTTCCTGTTGATGACGTTCGACATCCGTACCGGTGGCTCGGGGCTGACGGGCTCGCTGCGCGCCGGAGCGAACAACCTCGTTCAACCGGTCGAGAGCGTGGCGCAGGCAGTCGTGGACCCTGTCGCCGACTTCATCGATGGCCTGTCGAACATCGCCGGCCTCCGGGCGGAAAACGAGGCGCTGCGCGCCAAGCTGGCCGAAGCCGAGGGCGAGATCGCCGCGGTGGGTGATCAGCTCGAACGACTTCAGGTACTGGAGAACCTCCTCGACCTGCCGCTCGACGTCCAGGCCTTCAGTCAGACGCTTGCGAATGTGACCGGTCGGGCCGGGAGTTTTGATCTCTCATTCCGGATCGACAAGGGTGAGGAAGCCGGTGTGCTGCCCGGACAACCGGTATTGGACGACAATGGGTACGTGGTGGGACGAGTTCTCGAGTCGTGGATCGGAGGAGCGACGGTCGTTCCGATCACCGGAGACATCGAGGCGGTGACGGTGACGGTGGGGGGTCAGGATGGAATCCTCCGGCCTGTGCCTGGGGCGTCCGAGATGGAGCTCACCAGAGACATGACGCTGGATGTGTTCGTGGGCGCCACCGGGGTCTCGGCCGGGGATCGTGTCGTCACGTCCCGCTTCTCACAGGCGTTTCCACCGGGCCTTCCGGTGGGGACGATCGCAGAGGACGCCACTCCCGACGGTCAGAATCTGACGGCAATCGTTCAGCCATTCATGGACCTGCAGAGTCTTCGAGCGGTGGCGGTCGTCGTGTGGCCACCCGACCCGTCCGCCCCCATCGCCGACGACGAGGCTGCGACGCCGACCACGTCGGTCCCTGAGACAACCGGCTCCACCGAGTCGGTCGATACGGAGGAGGGATGATCCCGTGGCGTTCGGGTCTCGGAGTGGCGGCCCTGATCATCGGAGCCATCGTCCTGGAGACGACGGTCTTCGGACGTTTGAACGTAGGTGGCGTGGCTCCCGACCTCGTGATGCTCGTCGTGATCCTTCTCCCTTTCAGGCTGCGCTCTGAGACGTCACTGCTTCTTGCGTTCACGGCGGGCCTGGCGCTCGATGCCCTGGGCTCGGCTGCGCTCGGACTGCGGGCGTTCACTCTGACCGTGGTGGCTTTTGCGGCGGTCCGCACCCGCGAGCGAGCCGACTACTCCCCGCTCGCGGCGGCGGTGTGGATCCTCGTCCTCAGCTTCATGGGTGTCGTGTTGCTCTGGCTGGTCGGTACGCTGACTTCACAGCTGCGGTTCGAAGGTGGCGAGGCGCTCCGACACATCCTGCTGATTCCCCTGTTCACATTCGTGGTGGCATTGGCGCTCTGGCCGGTGCTCGCAAGACTGATCGAGCCTGTGAGAAGAACGCTGTGAGAAAGCTCCATTGAGACGATGGTGTGAGAAGGTCACCGTGAGATTCACAACGAGAAGACCACTGTGAAATTCACCACGAGATTGGCCGTGCTGCTCGGCATCGTGTTCCTCATGTTCTCGATGCTCGGGGTGCGTCTGTGGTTCATACAGGTCGCCGAAGGTGCCCAAGCCGCCGAGATCGTCTCGGGGCAGTCGTGGATCCTCCAGAGCACGCCAGCACCTCGCGGGGAGATCCGCGACCGCAACGGCGTGCCCCTCGCCACCTCGCGAATCGTCCCTGCCGTCGTCGTCGACCGCCATCTGGTGACATCGGACCAGCGTCCAGACCTCGTCCAGCGTTTGTCTGCGCTCCTGGAGATCCCGCCGACCGAGCTCGATCAACTCTACGAAACTGCCGGCATCAACGGGCGGTTCACGGTGGCGATCGTCGACCCCGCCGACGCCTATCGGCTCGCCGAACAGGTTCGAGACCTTCCGGGTGTGCGGATCGAGAAGGTTCCGGAGCGGGTCTATCTCGCCGGCGAGAGCATGGCACACGTGATCGGCCACCTCGGTCTGCCCACCGATCAGGACCTCGAAGAAGACCCGAACCTCGATCCGAACACTCGAGTCGGGAAGCTGGGCGTGGAACGGGTGTACGACGAGTTCCTGCAGGGAACTCCCGGTGAGATCGCCTTCCGGGTGAACCGATCCGAGATCGTGGATCAACGCCCCGAGATCCCGGCCACACCCGGCGACTCCCTGTACTTGACGATCGATTCGAATCTCCAGGCGATCGTCGAATCCGCCCTCGTGGATGGCATCGCCAACGCCAATGACGTGAAAGCCGATCTTCGAGCCTCGGGGCGGCCCGGGGCGCTCAACGATGTCGAACGGGCCGCTGCGGTGGTGCTGCACATCCCGACAGGTCAGGTGCTGGCAATGGCCTCGGTCCCGAGCTTCGATCCATCCTTGTTCGTCGGTGGACTCGACGAGGAGACCTTCGCCGCCCTCCAAGAACAGCAGGCATTCAACAACCTGGCGATCTCCGGGCAGTATCCACCGGCGTCCACGTTCAAGGCGATCACCTACATGGCCGAGATCGAACATGACATCCCGTTCCCTCGGGAGGTCAACGGCCGACCCATCGAAGGTGTCGATCCCGATGCTCGTCTCGTCAACTGTGACGGGCAGCTCGAACTCCCCGGGCTGGAAGACGGCAGCCAGCAGATCTTCAAGGACTGGTACGTCAACGCAGGGTTCAACTTCGGATGGAGCGATGAGCACTCGGCCTTGTCCAACTCCTGCAACATCTACTTCTACACGGTGGCGCTCGGTGCGTGGCAGGAGTGGCGAGACACAGACCGGGAGAACGTGATTCAGGACGAGGCGAGGGCACTCGGCTACGGCCAGGCGACAGGTATCGATCTCACCGGCGAGGCCGAAGGCTTGATCCCGGACCGTGAACTATACGAGCAGTACAAGGAGATCATGTTGGAGGACGAGGACGCCCCGGCGCTGCTCGACCCGGCCCGTCTCGAAGCATCGTCGCCCTGGTTCGGTGGAGACCTGATGAACACCGCAATCGGCCAGGGTGGAGTCACCGCCACCCCTCTCCAGGTGGCACTGTCGTATGCCGCCCTCGCCAACGGCGGCGAGGTGTACCGGCCGCACGTCGTCGGCTCCATCCGAGACGGTGAAGGGACCATCGTCCACAGCGGAGATCCAGAGCTCATCAACGACGCCCAACTCGATCCCGATCACGTCCAGGCTCTGCTGCAAGACCTCAACGCCGTCGTCACGAGCGGAACCGCTCGGGGGGCTTTCGAGGGATTCGGCGACTCGCTGTGGCGGGTCGGTGGCAAGACCGGAACCGGCCAGACGATCACCAGCAAGGACAACCATGCATGGTTTGCCGGGGTCGCGCCGATCGACGATCCCGAGTGGGCGATTTCGGTTCTCGTCGACGAAGGCGGATCGGGAGGGCAGGTGGCTGCCCCCATCGCCCGTTATATCCTCCAGTTCCTGATGGGCGAAGAACTCGATCCGATCGCGCCTGGATTGGCACAGGACTGATGGCGACTATCGCTCCTCGCTCCGGGGCATCTTCGGCAGCGGTCACCGACCGGCGCCGTAACCGTCCCGACCTGGTGCTACTGGGGTCGGTGCTCGCACTCTCGGCATTCGGGTTGTTGATGATCTTCGCGGCAACACGGGCGGCTCGAGAGCTGAACCAGCAGCTCGCCACCTTCGACATGGAGCGGCAGATGATCTTCGCCACCGCCGGGGTGATCCTGATGTTCGTGTTCTCGGTGATCGACTACCGAGAGCTTCGCAACTATCTCCCGGTCATCGCGATCTTCACGATGGTCGCCCTTGCCGCGGTGTTTGCGTTCCCTCCGATTCGCGGCGCGCAGAGTTGGATTCCATTGGGAGGGTTCTTCCAACTCCAGCCGTCCGAGTTCGCCAAGATCGTCATCATCCTGGGCATCGCCGCCGTGCTCGCAGAAGAGCGGGAGGGTGGTGGCCTCACATGGCGCCGGATCGCGCTCGCAGCGTTGATCGTTGCGATTCCGGGGGTTCTCATCTTCCGCCAGCCCGACCTCGGCACCAGCATGACCTTGCCCTTCATCCTGCTCGCGATGATGTTCGCTGCCGGGTTGCGATGGCGAAAGATCGTGACGATGGCACTCGGGGCCTTGCTGGCCTTGATCGCCGTGTTCCAGATGAATCTTCTCCAGTCGCATCAGCTCGAACGCATCCAGGTGTTCCTGAATCCTGAGCTCGACCCACAAGGAGCGGGGTTTCAGCTCAACCAGTCGAAGCTCGCGATCGGATCCGGACAGCTCTTCGGCAAGGGGCTGCTCAACGGTGTGCAAACGGCGGTTCCCGACTCGCAGAACGACTTCATCTTCTCGGTGATCGGAGAGCAGTTTGGCTTCGTCGGAGGCCTTCTCGTCTTGTCTGTGTTCCTCGTGGTGGTCTGGCGCCTCTTCATCATCGCCGCCAATGCCCGAGATCGATTCGGCTCGCTCGTCGCCATAGGCGTCGCCGCGATGATCACCTTCCACGTTTTCGTGAACATCGGCATGACCATTGGGATCATGCCCGTGACCGGCCTCTCGCTGCCTTTCATCTCCCAGGGGGGCTCCTTCTACCTGGCAATGGCCATGTCGATCGGCATCGCCAACTCCATCCACCTGCGCCGCTCGCCGGTACCTGGCGAGACGTACATCCTCTAGGCCGGGCTTCGCCCGGCCAGTACTGAGTACCAAGTACCTGATCTAGGCCGACACCAGGTGCCGGCTCTCACGGTTCGCAGGTTCTGGCTAGCGTGCCCAGCATGTATCGGCGTCCGGATTCCGGTTGGATCGAAGTCATCTGTGGTCCGATGTTCTCGGGCAAGAGCGAGGAGCTCATACGCCGAGTGACCAGGTCGCGCATCGCACGGGTGCCGGTGCAGACCTTCAAGCCGGCGGTCGACGTCCGGTACGCAGAGAAGCAAGTGGTGTCGCACAGCGCTTTGCGGGTCGAGGCGATGCCCGTTGGCGACAGCGCCGCACTGCTTCGGTCCGTGGAGGATGCGACCCAGGTCATCGGGGTCGACGAGGGCCAGTTCTTCGATGTCGGTCTCGTGGAGGTCTGCGAGACGCTGGCCAACGCGGGGAAGCAGGTCATCGTGGCCGGTCTGGACCTCGATTTCCTCCGGCGACCCTTCGAGCCCATCCCCACCCTCTGCGGTCGCGCCGAATACGTGACAAAGGTATTGGCCGTATGCCACCGGTGCGGCGGACCAGGCATGTACACCCAGCGGATCGTCCAGTCCGACGATCTCGTCGTGCTCGGCGCCGAAGGCGCCTACGAATCCCGGTGCCGCTACTGCTACGACCCCACCGAACCCGAGCAACCGAGCTTCGAACTCGAGTAGTTCGGCGGGCTTCGCCCGCCGACCCGTACACGGTCGGCGGCCTGAGGCCGCCTCCCTGTACACGCCGTCTCGCTTTGCTCGACGGCTGTACACGGGCAGCTGACGCTGCCCTGTATTCGGTCGCCTTCGGCTCCCTGACCCGGAAGACTGTGTTCGGGTTCCGGTCAGCCGAGCGGAGCGAGGCGCATACAGCACGCCTCAGGCGTGCGTTTACAGGGCCGGGAGCGAAGCGAAGGCCGGTATACAGCGAGTGGGCGCCAGCCCACGAGCGAGTACGGGAGGCGGCCTCCAGCCGCCGACCCTCCGCTAGGCGAATGATTCGCGGGACCTGGTGCGGGGAGAGGGCGCGAACTGTTACGATGGTGGGGCTGCGTTTCACGCGGCATCCCCGAGTCCTCCGACGGGACCCCTTGGGCGGCTTCTGGTCGAGTCCGAGACGTCTGGTCCGATGCGAGGATTCACGGGATCGGTTTCAGCCGGGAAGGACCGGATTCATGCACATCTCGAGCGGATCGTCGAAGCACATCAGCGGCGGTCGGATCAATGCGCTCGCTCGGTCCCGTCCAGTCACATCCGATCCCGTCTGCTCATTCAAATCATCGCCAGGATCAGGAGTTCGTTCCGATGGGAATCTTTTCGAGGCGGGAGCCTCAAGTGGTCCGCAGAGCCGAAGCGGGCCAGGTGGTCGAGGAGCGCAAGACGTTCCGGATCGGTCGCCAGAAAGTCGAAGTCCGGCGCGTCAAACCGGTCGAAGCGCCTGAGGAGAAGCCGAGAGAACGGGACGACAAGCCGAGACATCAGCAGAACAAGTCTCGTCCGTCCCAGAAGAAGCCCGACCAGCGTAAGCAACGGGATCGGTCCGGGACCAGGACCAGTCGGAGTCGCGACGTCCCGATCGAGGATGAGATCATCATCCCGGTCGAGTCCGCCCGCAAGCAGATGCTCGTCAGGGTCAAGCCCCATCAGACCCAGGTCGTCATTCTCGAAGGCCCGGTGCTCGTGGAGCACTACGTTGCCAAAGCCGACCAGAGTTCGCTCGTCGGCAACATATACCTCGGCAAGGTACGCAACGTGCTTCCAGGGATGGAGGCGGCGTTCGTCGACTTCGGGGCCGCCAAGAACGGCGTCGTCTATGCCTCGGACGTCAAGGTCGAGCCAGGACAGGGCAAACGACGGCTCAGGATCGAAGAGGTCCTCAAGGAGGGCGACGAGATCCTCGTGCAGGTCGTGAAGGACGCGATGGGCGCCAAGGGAGCCCGCCTCACCGGGCTGCCCTCACTCCCGGGACGGTATCTCGTCCTGGTCCCGGACTCGGATGCTCAGGGCATCTCCCGGCGACTCCCCGACGACGAGCGTACGCGACTCCGTCAGGCCATCTCCCAGGTCAAGCCCGCCGGCTTCGGCGTGATCGTGCGCACGGCGGCGCTGCATGCCAGCGCCGAAGAGATCGCCGCCGACATCCAACGACTCACCAAGGCATGGGAGAGCATCCAGGAATCCGCAGTCGGTGGAGGCGCTCCGAGGGTCGTGTACGAAGAGCCCGACCTTCTCATCAGGGTGATTCGCGAGCACTTCACCGCCGACTTCAGGCGGATGCTCATCGACGATCCGGTGGCACTTGAGAAGGTCCTCAACTACCTTCGGGCAACCGCTCCCGATCTGGTGGCCAAGGTTTCGCCCTACGAGGACGAGATGGGCGTGTTCGAGCGCTATCACGTCGAGGACCAGTTGCGAAAGGCGCTGGATCGACGGGTCTATCTCCCATCTGGGGGGCACCTGGTGATCGATCGAACCGAGGCGCTCACGGTCATCGACGTGAACACCGGGAAGTTCGTCGGCAGTTCGAGTCTCGAGGAGACGGTGCTGCAGAACAACCTCGAGGCCGCCGAGGAGATCGGACGGCAACTGCGGCTTCGGGACATCGGCGGGATCATCGTCATCGACTTCATAGACATGGAGATCGAAGACCATCAGCGGCAGGTGCTCCGCCGTCTGAAGGAAACGCTCGCGAAGGACAAGACGCGGACTCAGGTGTTCGAGGTGTCACATCTCGGCCTGGTCGAGATGACGAGAAAGAACGTCGCCAAGGGTCTCCTCGAGACGTTCTCCGAGCAGTGCCCCCACTGCGACGGCCGAGGGGTTCTCCTCCACGAAGAAGCCGCAACTCACGCCATCCCCATCGGCATCACAGAGGACGTCGACTAGGGCGGCGGGCTTCTCCCGCCGCCGTACTCGGTCGGCGGCTCGAGGCCGCCTCCCTGTATACGCCGTCTCGCTTCGCTCGCCGGCTCTGTACACGGGCAGCTTGCGCTGCCCTGTATTCGGTCGCCTGCGGCTCCCTGACCGGATCCCGGTCGAGCCGAGCGCAGCGAGGCGCATACAGCACGCCTCAGGCGTGCGTTTACAGGGCCGGAGCGAAGCGAACGGTCCGATTACAGCGAGTGGGCGCCAGCCCACGAGCGAGTACGGGTCGACGGGCGCAGCCCGCCGACCCCATTCTCGACTTTCGCAGGTCGGGTGTTCGGCGTATAATCCCGCTGTTCCCCTTTCCAGAGGTTTGTCCATGTATGCCATCATCCGCACCGGCGGGAAACAGGCGAAGGTTCGTGCTGGTGACGTCATCGAAGTCGAATTGCTGAAGACCGATGGCGATCAGGTTTCGTTCACGCCTCTGATGGTGGTTGACGAGGCCGGTACCGCCATCACCGATCGGTCGAAGCTCGGAGATCTCACGGTGACCGCAACGGTCCTGGGAGAATCGAAGGGCCCGAAGATCGACATCTTCAAATACAAGAACAAGACCGGGTATCGGCGCCGGATGGGTCACCGTCAGCGTTACACGCAGCTCGAAGTGACCGCCATCGGCTCGGCGGAGAAGAAGGCCACGGCCAAGAAGGCTTCTGCAGCCAAGTCCGAGACGAAGAAGGCCGCAGCCGCCCCTGTCGCCGAAGAGACCGCTGACACCAGCGAAGAGGAGTGATCTGACATGTCGAAGACGAAAGCCGGTGGTTCCTCGAAGAACGGTCGCGAGTCCCATGCAAAGCGGCTCGGTCCGAAGGTGTTCGACGGTCAGACCGTCAACGCCGGAGCGGTGATCGTGCGTCAGCGCGGAACCCGTATCCATCCCGGTGTCAATGTGGGTCGGGGGAGCGATGACACGCTCTTCGCTCTGCTTTCCGGCCGTGTGAAGTACGGGAACCGCAACAACCGTCGTCTCGTCGACGTCATCGCCGAATAGATCGTCCCGGTCGTGTTCGTCGACCGGGTTCGGGTCCAACTTCGCGCCGGAAGCGGTGGCGCCGGCGTAGTGAGCTTCGCCCGCCACAAAGGCAAACCCCGAGGAAAGCCGATGGGCGGATCTGGCGGGGACGGGGGTGCGGTGATCGTCGAAGCCGACGCGGCCGTGCCCACGCTTCTCACCTATCGGCGCAATCCGCATCACGCCGCCTCCGATGGATTGCATGGTCAAGGTGACCTCCGCCATGGGCGTTCGGGCGAAGACCTCCTGCTCAAGGTTCCGCTCGGCACGGTCGTGTCCGACGATCATGGCCTGATCCTCGCCGACCTCGTCCAACATGGTCAACGCGTGACCGTGCTCGAGGGCGGGCGCGGGGGACGAGGGAACGCCGCCTTCCTGTCGCCACGGATGCGGGCACCGACCATCTGTGAGCAGGGGGAATACGGCACGGAAGCCTGGTTCACGCTGGAGATGAAACTCCTCGCCGATGCCGCGTTGGTCGGGTATCCAAACGCAGGAAAGAGCACCTTCATCTCCCGTGCATCTGCCGCCAAGCCCAAGATCGCCGACTATCCGTTCACGACCCTCGAGCCCAACCTCGGCGTGGTGGAGATCGGCGACCGGCAGTTCGTTCTCGCCGACATTCCGGGTCTGATCGAAGGCGCTGCCGAGGGGAAGGGCCTGGGCCACGAGTTCCTGCGCCATGTCGAACGCGCACGAGTGCTCGTCATCCTGCTCGATCCTTCGGACGGTCAGCTCGATCCACCCGATCGCCAACTGGAGGTCCTGCTCGGGGAGCTCGAAGGGTTCTCCCCGGAGCTCATGACGCGGCCTCGGCTGATCGTGGTGAACAAGGTCGATCTCGAAGGGGCTGCGGAGACTGCGGCCGCTCTCGGTGCCCTGTCGATGTCCTCGGTGACCGGTGACGGGGTGGCCGATGTCCTGCATCGTATTGCAGATCTCGTGGGGGTGGCGCAGCGTGAGGCGCCCGAACGTGAGGGCTATGTGCTGCATCGGCCGGCCGGTGAGGGCTTCACATTCCGCAAGGAGGCGGGCTCTTGGATCGTCGAGGGAGCAGCAGCGGTCCGAGCAGTACGGTTCTCCGACTTGACGAATCCCCAGGCCGCCGAGCTCGCCGCTCGCAGACTCCAGCGGCTTGGGGTGGACCGGGCGCTCGCCGATGCCGGCGCCGAGGCGGGCGACACTGTGAGGATCGGTGAGCTCGAGTTCGAGTTCGTGCCGCCTCATCACGATGAGGGCGACTTCGACTACGAGGAGGAGTGATGCGGTTTCCCATCGCCCATGACGCTCCCGTGGTGGTGAAGGTCGGTTCTTCGAGCCTGACCGGCAACTCGGGTATCGATCCTGGGGCCATGGAGCGGGCAGTGCACCAGGTGGCGAGGTCTTGGTCGACCGGTCGACCAACCGTGCTGGTGTCTTCCGGCGCCGTGGCGGCCGGTCTGCCGGCGATGGGACTGACCTCGCGACCACGTGAGGTCGTCGACCTCCAGGTGGCCGCCGCAGTGGGGCAGGGAAAGCTCATGGCCCGGTACACCGAGGCGTTTGCAGCCCGGGACATCATCGTGGGACAGGTGCTGCTGACCAAGGGCATCCTCGCCGACCGCGAGCAGTACCTCCACGCGAGAGCTGCTCTCGGGCGGATGCTCGCCCAGCGCATCGTCCCGATCGTGAACGAGAACGACACCGTCGCCGTCGAAGAGCTCCGTCTCGGGGACAACGACCGGCTGGCCGCGATCGTGTCGCACCTCGTGGCAGCGGGGATGCTCGTGCTGCTGACGGACACCGCCGGTTTCCTGACCTCCGATCCCCGTGAGGACGTCACAGCAGAGTTGGTTTCGGCCGTGCGCCACACGGACGAAATCCTCGACCATCTTGCGGCGGGCGGCTCAGGCCCGCTCGGGTCCGGCGGCGTGGCCACGAAGGTGGCGGCTGCACGCATGGCCGCATGGTCCGGCATCCCTACTGTCGTGGCGCCGGCCTCCGATCCGGCTGCGGTCGAGAAGGCCCTCGCCGGCGAGGAGATCGGTACCTGGGTCGGCCCTCACCCCTCCCGCCTTCCGGCCCGCAAGCTCTGGATTGCGTTCGGGCAGCCGGCGGAGGGGACGGTGCAGATCGACGGGGGCGCGGTGTCGGCGATCGTGGACGGCGGCAAGTCACTGCTGGCGGTCGGTGTGACCGGCGCAGAGGGGGCTTTTGGAGCGGGGTCGGCCGTGGAGGTGACCGCTCCCAACGGGCGAGTCGTCGCCAAAGGCGTGGTCCGAATGTCGGCGGGAGATCTCGAGCGGGTGCTGGGCCTCAGGTCTGACGCTGCGGGTGGCGAGGTGATTCACCGTGATGACCTGGTCGTCCTCGTGGGTCCCGGGCTCACGCCTCTGGATTGAGTCGCTTCCATCGAGCTCGGATCCAGAGCGCGATACCCCCGGCGAGGCCGATCAGGGAGATCGCCACGAGGCGGGAATCCGTGGGTTTCAGTTCGAGCGGCCGCGATGCGGAGATGAGTTCGATGGACGTGGCGTCGATGAACGTGTCGCCACCTGTCTCTTCGTCGGCGTAGCGGAACAACCCCGTGACAGCAACGATCGGCCCTCGGGTCCGATAGCCGCCGGGGCTGCCCCAGGAGTCTTCGAACAGCGGCTCGGGTATTCGCACGCCGAGACCCGTGTTGGTTCCGGCTCGTTGGTCGGTCTCGACCAGAGGCGCTTCCACGTACCCGTCGTCGTTCACTTGTACCCACACGACATTGGGGCGTCGTCCGTAGTCCCCGATGATCTCTCCTGTGATCGTGACCGTCTGGTCGTCCCAGGCCGCAGGGTCGGCGTCGAGGTCGGTGACGGAAACGGGAGAGGCGCCCGCCTGCAGAGGAAGTGACGACACCATGGCGATGAGTGCGAGCAGGAAGGCGCGCATGCTCATTCCCCTCTCACCGACGACCAGAAGAATCCCGCCAGCGCAAACGCCGCGACGAACTCCAGCCGACCGATCCACATCTGGAAGATCATCACGATCTTCATGAGGAGGGGCATTCCCGGCGATGTGACGCCCACAGACAAGCCCACCGCAGCGGACGCGCTCGACAGACTCGAAAAGGGCATCCTCGAGATCGAAGCCATGGGCGATGCCAACCGCCGCCCCCAGCAGGTACAGCGCGACATACAGCAACGACACGGCCATGACCGACTGTGCGAGTTTGGTATCGAGCCGCTGCCGTCCGTACTGGGTGTACAGGGCCGGAACCACGGTGTGCTCTGGTAACAGTGCGGCGCGTACCGTGTCGGTGAGCGACCGGACCGTGAGACCGATCCGAAGTGACTTCACGCCGCCTGCGGTCGACGAGCTCATCCCGCCCAGAGCCATCGCGGTGGCCATTCCGGCGAAGGCGAGGCCCGACCACCGCCCCAATTCCGATGACGACACGGTTGCGAACCCCGTGCCCGTGTGCGCCGACAGCACATGAAAGAATCCTCTTCGCACCAGGCCGCCGGTTCCGAGATAGGTGTCCGCGAGGCCGACGAGGGTCACGGTCATCGTCACGCCGAGGGTGATGAGGATGGTTCTCACCTCGAGATTTCGGATGAGTCCCTTGCGGCGATTCCATATCGCATGGTGCAGCCCGAAGCTCATGGCGCCCGCAACCATGAGGACGGCAATGGTCAGCTCGTAGATCGACGAGTGGTAGTAGGTGATCGACGACGATTGGGGGCTGAACCCACCAGTGTCGAAGGCCGCCATGAAGATGGTGATTGCATGGAAGAGTGAGCGATCGAGGGTGAACCCCTGGCCGAAGACACCATCGAGCGTGAGGAGCGTGACCCCGAACCCGAGGTGCACGAGGCTGACGAGCCAGATGAAACGGGCCGTCGACCCAACCGACGGGAAGATCCGCTCGTCCCGTCCCTCAGCCTGATACAGGCTGAGGGCGCCGGACGCAGAGAAGAAGGTGAGAGCCGCGAGCACGATTCCCTGGCCGCCGAGGAACTGAATCGTGTGTCGCCACACGTTCACCGAATCGCTCAGATGGTCTAGGTCTTGAATGACCGACAGTCCGGTGGTCGTCACGCCCGACATGGCGTCGAAATACGAGTCGATCCAACCGCCATAGTGACCCGACAGATACAGCGGGATGGTTGCCACGGCCGGAACGGTCAACCAGGTGAGGGCGACGACGACGAGTCCATGACTCCAGTCCACCCGTTTGCGACGCGCAGGCGTGAGGAGTTCGGCGCCGCCGGCCGCAAGCACGCACAGGCCGATCATCACGAGGAGGTGCGAAGCGGGTCGCCACTCCTGGCGGGCTGTCGCCCAGGCGAGCGGGAGCAGTCCGGCGACTGCGACAACGGCGAGGATTCGCCCCAGGTCGTGCGCAATCAGCTTGAGATCGTGGACCGAAGGGCGGAGAAGCATCAGCCTGCCCAGCCGACGACCAGGGCAACTCCCAGGGCAAAGACCGCAAGACCGATGACAACGAGCGCTTCCACCACGAGACCCCGAACACCTCCGGCCAACAGGTTGGGTGATCGTCGACGCCGGGCCACCGTCAGCGCTCCAGCTCGATATCGGGACCGCTGTCGTGTCGCGAACGCGGTGTGTAGATCGCTGCGACGACTTCGTCTTCGAATCGCAGTTTGCTGACCGAAGTGACCCGATCGCCCGCACGCAATACGAAACCTCCGGCGGGTACATAGGTCTCGTCTCCCCGCTCGACAGCGACGAGAACGGTCTCTTCGGGCAGTTCGACCTCACCGACGTCCCGGTCCGCCGCGTCGGAGGGAAGGTCGAACTGAAACACGCTGAGCTCTCCACGAGCCAACAGGGCGACCCGCACGAGCTCTGAGAACTCGAGCTCCTGGCTGATCACCTGCGCAAGGAGATCGGTCACGGACACCACCGGGATGCCCAGTGCATCGAACGTTGCATGGTTCCTCGGATCGTTGAGTCGGGCCAGCACCTTCTCGACGGAATACGACGTTCGCACGAGCTGACAGGCGACCAGGTTGTCTTCATCCACTCCCGTGACCGCCACGAACAGATCGGTCCGGCGCAGTTCGAGTTGGTTGAGCAGCCCGAGGTCGGTGCCGTCGCCCTCGATCGCCAGGGCGCCCGTCTCCTCGGCAACTCGCTCTGCATGTCGTCGATCGCGCTCGATGACGATGACCGCATGACCGGTCGATCGGAGTTCTCTGGCGAGAAACCCACCCACCTTCCCGCCTCCCATCACGACGATCCTCATTTTCGGTCCGCCTCTGCCAGATACCTCTCGATGCGTCGCTTCACCCCGTCTCGTGCGGCCGCCACGACCAGGTCTCCCGCGTGCAGTTCGAAGCGTCGCTGCGGGATGAAGGTGTGCTCGCCGCGACGGACGGCCGCGACCCTGAGCTTGTTGCGTATCTCGAGGTCGTCGATCGTGATCCCGTCGGCATCCTCGTTGAGGTGGAACTCGACCACTTCGACGTCGCCGTCGGTGAAGGTGACGTGATATGCGAACTCCTGGTCGACGATCTGCTCGTAGAGGACGTTGGCGATCAGTTTCGTGCCCGTCACGTGATGGATTCCGAGGGAACGGTACGACTCTTCGCGGACGGGGTCGTAGAGACGGGCGATCGCCCGTTCGACGCCGAACACAGACTTCGCGACCTCGACGGCCATGAGGTTTGCGTTGTCGGAGTCCGTCACGGCAACGAAGATGTCTTCCGGCTGCAGGTTGGCCCGTCTCAGAATGTCGACGTCGTAGGCAACGCCCAGGAGCGTGGCTCCGTTGAACGCCTTGCCGAGCTTCTCGAGCGCGGCTTGCTGGTTGTCGATCACCGTCACGTCATGGCCGTCATCGGCCAGCCAGCCGGCGAGGGTCGATCCGACCCGCCCGGTACCGGCGATCACAACGTGCATGAGAAGCGCTCCACAACAGGAGAAAGGTAGTCGGTCTGCAGGCCGGCACCCACACCGCCCGGGAAACCTCGGCCAGTCAGGCCTGTTGCTCGTTGGTGGTCGCACGGCGCACGACGCTCAGGTCCCAGGTCCGGACGGCACGTATGTCGGCGAGACTGCTCGATGATGACCCGGACCCCGGACCCGTTCGAGTGCGGCACGTCTGCCGGTGAGACCGCAGGATGGTGACCCGGACCCCGGACCAATCTGGCTTGGTGCCTGGTGCTCGGGTCCGAAGTCCGGACCCGTCCTGCTCGTTGCTCGGTGCCTGCTTCTTCCAGCTCAGCGTTTCCAGAGGTCCTTGGTGAACAGCAGCGCCACCGGGAAGATCTCGAGCCGACCCACAATCATGAGGAAGGAGAGCAGCCATCGACCGATCGGTGGGATGGCGAGGAAGTGAAGGGACGGGCCGACCTCCCCGAGCCCGGGCCCGATGTTTCCGAGCGACGCAGCCACGGCTGAAGCAGATGTGACGAGGTCGAGTTCTTCGGCCAGGTTGGCGTCCAGGAACGACAGCACGAACGTGCCTGTCATGAACAAGAACATGTAGAACAAGAAGAAGGACTGCACGCCGTCGACGATGTCGTCGCGCACCGGGTCCTTGCCGAACCGGGTCACGAACACGCCTCGGGGATGAACGAGCCGTCGGATGTCCGCCGACGCCGCTTTCGACAGCAGCCCGACTCGGAAGACCTTCACGCCTCCGGCCGTCGAGCCGGCCATACCACCGAGGAACATGAGGCCGACGATGAAGACCTGCAGCGCAGGCCGCCATGACCCGAAGTCGGCGGTGGCGAACCCGGTCGTGGTGATGATCGACACCGCCGTGAACGCCGAGTCCCGAATGGCGGTGGACACATCGACGTCGGGCCCGATGAGTCCGCCGGCGATCACGACGATCGCCGCCAACACGATCACTGCGTACAAGGCGAACTCAGGGGACCGGGCGTACGCTCTGGGATTGCGAAGCGCTCGATAGTGCAGTGCGAACGAGGCCCCTGCGACGAACATGAACACGGTGATCACCCACTGGGTGTAGGCGCTGAACCCGCCGACCGACGTCGGCTCGGTGCCGAATCCGCCGGTCGACATGGTGGTGAACGAGTGATTGATCGCTTCGAACAGCGTCATCTCGCCTACCCACAGGAAGACGATCTCGACCAGCGTTATGGCGGCGTACAACAGCCACAGGCGCTTCGCGGTCTGCTGGAATCGAGGCGTGAGGCGGTCGGGGGCCGGGCCCGGCGACTCGGCCCGAGCGAGCTGGACGCCCCCTGCCCCGAGCAACGGGAGGATCGCCACCGAGAGCACGATCACGCCCATACCGCCGATCCATTGTGTGGTCGACCTCCAGAACAAGATTCCGTACGGCATGGCCGAGGGGTCGGTGAGGATGGAGGCGCCAGTCGTCGTGAGTCCCGAGGCCGTTTCGAAGAAGGCATTGGTGATCCCAGGAATCGTTCCTGTGATGAGATAGGGGAGAGCCCCGAATGCCGAGAGTGCGAACCATGAGAGACCGACCGTGGCGAAACCTTCCTTCGTGGTTATCACCCCCTGGCGACCGAAGAACTTCCACATCAGCCAACCTGCCCCGATCGTCAGTGCTGCGGCCAGGGCGATGCCCCCCGCCACGGCGACCTCTCGATAGATCAGCGAGACGACGGCGGCAGGCAGCATGGTCGCCCCTCCCGCGCCGACCACCGCCCCGATGATCAAGGCGAGACGTCGGGCCATCGAGGGACGCCTCTTGGCGGAGGGTCGGGGCGTCCGGAACTCGGTCACTCTCGACCGAACAGCTCTTCGACGGACCCGATGCATGCCGGCATCGAGAAGACGATCACCCGGTCGCCACGCTCGATCACCGACGAACCGGTCGGCACGAACGTGTCCTCATCCCTGACGATTCCACCGATGACCGCTCCGCGGGGCATGCCCAGGTCTACGACCTTGCGCCCGATCGCTCGGGATTGACCCTCCACCTCGAGCTCTATCGCCTCGGCGTCGGTATCGCGGAACGTCACGACGCTGTGGATCCGGCCCCGCCGAACGAACCTCAGGATGGCGCCGGCCGCGATCAGTCGGCTCGACACGGCGGCGTCGATGCCGACGCCACCGAGGAGTGACACGTATTCGATCCGGTTGAACCTCGACACCGTCGTCGAGACTCCGAGGGCCTTGGCCACCAGGCATCCGAGGATATTGACCTCGTCCCACCCTGTCAGAGCAAGGACCGCATCCCCGTCGTCGATCTCGAGGCCTTCGATCGAGCGGGGATTGGTGGGGTCGTCACACAGTACCAACGCCTTGGCGTGGTGGGCGGCCATCTTGCGGCATCGGTCCTGATCGTTGTCGATGATCGCCACCTCGAACCCCGCCTCCAGGCACAGCCCGGCTGTGAGGTCGGCCAGCCTGGTCGACCCGAGGATGATCACTCGTCGGATGGTGTGATGGCTCACACCGAGCAGCGTGATCGATCGCTCGACATCACCAGCGGCCACCATCAGGAGCACGTGGTCGCCAGGCTCGATCACCGTGTCGCCGTGAGCGACGATCGTGGTGCCGTGGCGAACGATCGCGGTCACCACCCACTCCCACCCCCATTGCACTCGACGAAGCTGGTTCAGGCTTCGCCCGACGAGGGGCGCCCCCGGGGGGATGGTCGCTCCCACGAGCACCAGACGTCCTCCACCGAACTCCACCAGTTCCGAAACCCCGGACTGGCGGACGAGCGCCAAGAGCTCATGGGCGGCTGCTTCGCCAGGGTCGATCACGAAGTCGACCTCGAGCCCGGCGAGCGCCTCCCTCATGTCGGGGTCCTCGACCCGGGCGACTGTTCGCTTCACGCCGAGTTCGGCCGCAACGTGGCACGCGAGCACATTGGCTCCGTCGGAGTTCGAAACGGCGATCAGGAGGTCGGATCGGCTGACACCGGCCTCCTCGAGGGTGGCCGGCGATGCGCCATTTCCGGAGATGACGAGGGCGTCGATCCGATCCTGGAGCTCGGCCGCTCGCTCCTCATCGTCTTCGATGATGACGACGTCCTGACCGTCGGCAGAGAGACGTTGTGCGAGGTACGAGCCGACCGCTCCGGCTCCGACGATGACGATCCGCATGAATGACCTGGGATGGGCTTGGGGTGTGGCGGATCAGACTACCCGGTCCCATGGGTCCGGCCAGAAACGCCAGGTGTCAGCCGGCCAGGAGGTCACGATGTCGTGGGACCGCCGACGAATCAGCCCTCTCCTGCCGGTAGAGTGATGAGGTCCCCGCCTTCCGGAGCCTGAATTGTCCGACCCGTTCCAGTCCCCGACGATCCTGAGCGACGCCCTCCGCACCGTCGACTACCTGGCCGATGCGCGGATCGCGCAGGTCTCGTTCCTCGCCAATCGTCTCGGCAAGCCAGTGCTGGTCGAAGGCCCAGCCGGCGTCGGCAAGACCGAGCTCGCCAAGTCGCTCGCTGCGATCTCGGGACGGCGTCTCATTCGGCTGCAGTGCTACGAGGGTCTCGACGAGTCGCGCGCGCTGTACGAGTGGAACTACAAGAAGCAGCTGCTCCGAATCCAGGCCGACGAAGGCCATGACTGGCAGGAGATCGAGGGCGACATCTTTTCGGAGGACTTCCTTCTGACCCGGCCCTTGCTCGAGGCGATCCGATCGGAAGAGCCCGTGGTCCTGCTCATCGACGAGATCGACCGGGTGGAATTGGAGACCGAGGCGCTCCTGCTCGAGGTCCTGTCCGATTTCCAGGTGTCGATCCCCGAGCTCGGAACCATCAGGGCGTCCACCACCCCGCTCGTGTTGCTGACGTCCAACAACACGAGAGAGCTGTCCGAAGCCCTCAAGCGTCGCTGCCTGTTCCTTCACATCGGCTACCCCACGCAGGAGCGGGAGCAGGAGATCCTGCTTGCTCGCATCCCGGATCTGCCGGAGCGCCTGGCGGGCGAGATCGCCCGTGTCGCCCGGTCGGTGCGGACGATGGACCTGAAGAAGGCTCCCTCGGTGTCGGAGACCCTCGATTGGGCGCACACGCTGCTTGCTCTTGGAATCGATCACATCGACAACGACGTCATCGCAGACACCGCTCACGTTCTCCTGAAGTACCAGACCGACATCGAACGGGCGTTGAAGGAATTGGGTTCGTGAGCCCACGGTCTGGTCGGCCTCAGGTACTAGGTACTGAGTATTCAGTACTCGGTACTCAGTACTCGCTACTGAGATCACCCTCCGCCGGGGGCGGAGGGTGATCTCCCTCTTGACGGATTTCGTTCAGGAGCTTCGCAGGGCGGGGATCCCGGTCTCGATGGTGGAAGCTATCGACGCCATGGACGCGATCGGTCACATCGACCTGGGAGATCGGGATTCTCTGAAAGCGACGCTTGGGGCCACGATGGTGAAGAATGCGCGCCATCAGCCGGCGTTCGACACGGTCTTCGAGGTGTTCTTCGCCGACCGGCGTCTTCCGGCCGAGCCCGACGACCCGGAACGCTCTTCTCGCCCCACCTGGACCGGCGATGGCGAAGCGTCCGGTGGTGGCGGTGGCGACATGAGCGCCGAAGAGTTGATCGAAGCGATGTTTGCGGCCCTCGCCGGCCAGGACTACGAAGAGATGCGCCGGCTGGCCAAGATGGCCGTGGATTCCCTGGCCGGGATGGAACCGGGCCGACCGGTCGGAGGCACCTATTACCTGTACCGCACCATGCGACAACTGGACGTCGAAAGCCTGCAGGAGCGGCTTCTCGAAGCGTTCATGGCCGGTGACAACGAGGTGATCGATGAGCTCGAGCGCCGTCTCAGGTCCGAGGAGGTATCGGCCCTCATCGAGCGGCTCCGAGAAGAGATACAGGCGGAGATCCGACGGCGGCTCGTCGAGGACCGCGGTCACGAGGCCGTGGCCAAGACGCTGCGCCAGCCCTTGATCGAAGACATCGATCTCATGCACGCCACCCGAACCGATCTTCGTGGTCTCGAGTCGGTGATCGAGCCGCTGACACGCAAGCTGGCTGCCAGGCTTGCTCAACGTCGTCGGCTGGCCCGGACAGGAAGACTGGACTTCCGGAAGACGATGCGGGCCTCGCTCGCCGCCGGTGGAGTGCCGATCGATCCCAAGTTCAAGACGACCAGGCCACACCGCCCCGAGGTGTTCCTCCTCTGTGACATCTCGGGTTCGATGGCCACCTTCGCTCGTTTCACGCTGCAGTTCACGTATGCGATGTCCACCCAGTTCTCGAGGTTGCGATCCTTCGTGTTCGTCGATGCGGTCGATGAGGTGACCGACTATCTCAAGCCTGGCACCGACTTCTCCGAAGCGCTCACCCGGATCAGCACCGAGGCCGATGTCGTGTGGCTCGACGGGCATTCCGACTACGGCCACGCCTTCGAGCAGTTCGCTTCGAGGTTCCGCCGGGAGATCACAGCGCGATCGACCCTGATCATCGCCGGTGACGCCCGCAACAACTATCGAGAGCCCCGCGCCCAGTTCCTGGGAGAGGTGGCGGAGGTCGCACAGGCCGTGTACTGGCTCAACCCTGAGCCACGCGCCTACTGGGACTCGGGGGATTCTGTGATGTCCCGATATTCTGTGTGGTGCGACGATGTCTTCGAGGTGCGAAACCTCAGGCAGCTCGAGGAATTCGTCGAGCAGGTGGCCTCTCAGCCGCTTCATCCAGGAAGGCGTAGATTCCGCTCAATGGGGAACCGGCCCGTGCCGATGAGTCAATCGAAGCGAGAAACGGCTTAACCACCCGAGCCAAAGTGTCGAGAGGAAAACCGTGGGTCAGAGAATCCTGGTCATCGAAGATTCGGCCGTCATCCGGCGCCTCATCGAGGTGTGCCTGCGCGCTGCCGATCTCGAGATCTTGATGCGTGAAGACGGTCCGAGTGGTCTGGCGGCGGTTCGTTCCGAATCGCCTGATCTGTTGGTGCTCGACATCGGGCTCCCTGGCATGGACGGGTGGCAGGTCTTGGACCACATCCGAAGCGACAGCGCCACGAAGGGGCTCCCGGTCGTCGTCCTCACCGCACATGCCGAAGAAGAATCCCGTCGCCGTGCCGACGAGGGTGGAGCCGACGCATTCGTGACGAAGCCGTTCCAACCGAACGACTTCCGCCAAACGGTCCTCGACCTCCTCGCATAGAGCGGTCGGCGGGCTACGCCCGCCGACCGGTACCCGCCCGTGGGTTGGGCCCACTCCCTGTATGTTGGTTGCCTCTGGCGGCCCGATGGCTACGCCGGGAGGAGGGCGGCCAATCGGTCTACCAAGTCGACCACTCGGTTCGAGTAGCCCCATTCGTTGTCGTACCAGCTCAGGACTTTGACCATGTTGCCGCCGAGGACCTGGGTGGAACCTGCGTCGAAGATCGAACTGTGCGGGTTTCCGATGATGTCGGTCGACACCAGTGGGTCTTCCGAGTACTGCAGGATCCCGGCGAGCCCGCCTTCGGCGGCTGCCTTGACCGCTGCGTTGACCTCCTCGACGGTGACGTCTCGATCGAGCTCGACCACGAGGTCGACGGTCGAACCGTCGGGAACCGGGACGCGCATCGCCATGCCGTCGAGCTTGCCTTCGAGTTCCGGGAGCACCTTTCCCACTGCCCGAGCGGCCCCGGTGGTCGTCGGAATGATGTTCTCGGTGGCCGCCCGGCTGCGACGGAGGTCCTTGTGGGGGACGTCGGCCAGCTGCTGGTCGTTGGTGTAGGCATGCACGGTGGTCATGACGCCGCGCTTGATTCCGAACGAGTCGTTCAGCACCTTGGCAAGCGGCGCCAGGCAGTTCGTGGTGCACGAGGCGTTCGAAACCAGGATGTCCGACGGATCGAGCCGATCGTCGTTGACTCCCAGCACCACCATCTCGTCGATCTCGCCGCTGGGCGGGACGGTGAGGATGGCTCGCTTGGCGCCGGCGTCGATGTGCATCTGCAGCTTCTCACGGCTGCGGAAGATTCCGGTCGATTCGATCACGATGTCCACGCCCAGCTCGGACCACGGCAGATCGGCCGGATTGCGCTCCATGAGCATTTTCACTTCGTGACGGCCGATCTTCATCAGACCGTCCTTCACCTCGGTCTCCATTCCGAGTGGTCCCATGACCGAGTCGTATTCCAACAGGTAGGCGAGCACGTCGTCGTCGGCGAGATCGTTGATCGCCACGACCTCGATATCGGGGTTGTCGCGCTTGAGGACGATGCGAAAGACGGCACGACCGATGCGGCCGAACCCGTTGATGGCTACCCGTGTCGTCATGCCGTTGCTCCTTCTTTGGCCTGCGCCATCGCTGAGGCCACTTCCACGAGGCGGGCCGTGTAACCCCAACCATTGTTGAACCAGGTGATGGTCTTCACCAGCGTGTCATCCATCACCATCGTGGCGAGGCTGTCGAACACGCCGCTGTGCGTCGAATCGTGGACATCCGACGACACGATCGGATCGGCTGAGAATTCGATGATGCCCGAGTACGAGGCTTCCGTGGCGGAACGGATCGCCGCGTTCACCGCCTCCACCGTTGCGCCTGTCTTCACCTCAGCCACCAGGTCGACGGTGGATCCGTCGGAGACCGGAACGTTGAGTGCCACTCCGGACAGCTTGCCGTCGAACTCCGGGCAGACCTGAACGAGGATTTCACCAGAGTTGGTCTCGGCCGGGATGATGTTCTCGCCCGCCGCTCGGCTCTGTCGAAAACCGTCGGTCGGCACGTCGGCCAATCGCTGAGAGTTCGTCATCGCATGCACGACGGTGAAGAACGCCCGTTCCAGGCCGAAGGACGCATCGAGGATGCGGAGGATCGGAGCGAGCGCGTTCGACGTGTTGGATCCGAGCGACACGATGCTGGGATCCTCGTCGAGGATCTCGTCGTTGGTGCCCTTCAAGAGGATCGGAATGTCGCCTGGAGTGTCGGGAGTCGACGCCAGGATCACGTTCCGTGCCCCGGCGTCGAGGTGCTTCTGACACCACTCGCGCGTCCGGTAGGACCCGGTGGCCTGGACGACGATGTCGACGTCGAGTGCAGCCCAGTCGGCGTCCCCGGGCTCCTTCGCCTCCAGGAACGGGATCCGGCGCCCATCGAGGAAGAGCGCACCGTCGGTGTGTTCCACCGGGACCGGGAATCGTCCGTAGATCGAGTCGTACTTGAGTAGGTAGGTGAGTCCGGCCGGATCAGAGATGTCGGCGATGGCCGCGATTTCGAGCTCCGGATGGTCATGAACCATACGGAACACGTTGCGACCGATACGCCCAAAACCCATCAGGCCGATGCGTGCACGTGCCATTGAAAACCCCTTGGGAGAATCGGCGATATCCCTCAACGCTAGTCGGGTCGGGCTGCGTCCAGATCATGCGAGGTCGTGGGCCCCTTCCCACGTAGTCCCAGCGCCTGTACGTTGGCCGAGCAGCGTATCGGTATCGGGCGACTCACCCGACTTCGAACGGTTGGTGGTGTGCGGGAGAGGTCGGAATATGTGGTCGTCGCTGCTGGCAGTGGTCGTATCTGTTTCGTTGTGCCCGGCGGCTGCTCCGCCGGTCGATGGCCCCGTCGTTGCCGCGTTCGCTCCGGTCGGGCGCTACGCCGGTCATTGGGGAGTCGACTACGCCGCACCGGTCGGCGCACGCGTGAATGCCGTTGCCGATGGCACCGTGACGTTCGCCGGGGCCGTCGCCGGTCGGCTGTCCGTATCGATCGATCACGGCCGAGGCCTGGTGTCGACCGTCTCCTATCTGTCCGACCGTTCGGCGTCGCGAGGCGAGCGGGTGGATCGCGGCGAACGGCTCGCCCTCGCCGGGGCGCCGCACGATGTTCCCGGCGTACACCTGTCGCTTCGCATCGACGGCGAGTACGTCGATCCCCGGGTGCTGTTCGACTGCCGTCAGGGTGATGTCTCCGACGCCCTTCGCCTGGTGCCTGTCCCCGGTTGACCGGCGTATCCTGCCGGCCATGCGACGAGTACTCCTCGGAGGGACGTTCGATCCGCCCCACATCGCACACCTGGTTGCAGGCGAGGTGGCCTACCGTCAGTTGGGGGCGGACGAGGTCACCTACGTGCCGGCGGGTGCGCCCTGGCAGAAGTCGGGTCGCATGGTGACGCCGGGACACCGGCGTATGGAGATGATCCGGCTCGCCACTGCCGGAGTCGAGTACTTCCAGGCCGACGATCGCGAGGTGGGACGCGACGGATGGACGTTCACCATCGACACGCTCGAGTCGTTCCCCGCCGGCGATGACCTCGTGTGGGTCATGGGAGCCGACGCCGCCGCCGGGTTGCAGAGTTGGCACCGGTGGGAGGATGTCGTTCGACGGGCTCGAATCGCGGTTCTGCCGAGACCGGGTACCGATCCGACGGCGGTCGAGGCGGCAGTGCCCGACGCAACATGGTTGGACATGCCGCTACTGGACGTGTCCGGAACCGAGATCCGTGAGCGGGCGGCCGAGGGCAAATCGATCCGCTTCCTGGTCGTGGATCCGGTGTGGAGGTACATCGTGTCCAATGATCTCTACCGGACCGGGGACATCACCCAGGAGTAGGCGATCGTCATCCGGTAACATCCCGGGTCCAACTGTTCCTAGGAGGAAACCGTCGACAATCCACGAGACCTCGCCCGGCTCATCGCCGATGTGCTCGATGACAAGAAGGGCATCGACATCTCACTGTTGTATGTCGGCGACCTCTTTCAGATCACGGAAGTGTTCGTCATCGTCACAGGAACTTCTCGGCCCCACGTGCAGACGCTGGCCGAGACCGTCCACGAGAAGCTGAAGGACCTCGATCGAAGACCACTCCGGTCCGAGGGTCAGGCGGAGGCCGAGTGGGTGCTCCTCGACTACGGCGACGTCATCGTCCATGTGTTTCAGCAGGAACCCCGGGACTTCTACGGATTGGAACGGTTGTGGGGCGACGCGCCTCGCGTCGAGTGGGAGCCGGCCGCTTCGGAGGCCTGAGTCGGAGGTCGTTCAAACGTGAGGGACGGTGATGCGATGATCGTGCACGAGACGCTCGAAGACGGTATGCCGGTCGAGATCCACATGGTGGAGACCTGGGACGGTCTCTACGCGCCTATGGCGCTTCGGCGACCAGACGGTGAAGGTCCGTTCCCCGTCGTTCTGTTGGCCTCCGGCAATGGCGGTGGGGGAGTCGATTGGCTGAGGTCGGCGGTCCGCGAGCGCCGGCACATCATGGATCGGCTGGTCGACGCCGGATACGCCTGCGCCTGGACGCGGTACAGGACCGAAGTCGAGCTCGGCTACAACAACGGTGGGGAACTCGTTCGAGACATGCGACAGGGGCGAGGGCTGTTCAACCGCTCGCCTCTCGAGTACGAGGACGAGATCGCCATCATCGAATACGTGAAAGGGCTCGACGACGCTGACCCGGACCGGGTGGCGATGATCGGTATGAGCCATGGCGGCGAGATGGTGATGAAGATCACGTCGGAGTATCACGGGCTGGCGGCGGCGGTGGCGAGCGAGCCGGCGTCGCACGAGTACCTGGCACTCAGTCCCGATGAAACCGCCCACGTGAACCCCGACACGGGTCTACGTGACATCGAGTCGATGATGATGGTGGAGGTCGACAAGGTCCGAGGGCGCATCGACGAGGATCTGGCCCGCAAGCGAGTGGCCGGCATCGAAACCCCAATCCTCGTGATGGGTCGCGTCGACGACGAGCTCCAGGGTGTGTTCCGCACCTCCTACGACATGCTGGCCGAGGCCGGGAAGGACGCCGAGTGGGTCGACTGGGATCACCCTCTCCACGGCTACATCTATCCGATCACGCGGCCCGATGGGACCCTCGAGCTCGACGAGGTGCAGACGAGGGCAATCGACGGGATCATCGAGTTTCTCGACCGTCACCTCCGCTAGCCAGCCCCCGCCCCGGACGGGTTTTCGCGCACAAAAGGTGCGCTATTCGCGCACTTTGTGCGCGAAAACGGGAGTAGGGTCGACGCGGATCGGCAATCGATTGCAGTCCTGAGCATCGGTCGAACGGAGCAGGGTGCATGAAATACTTGAAGCAACCGCAGTCGACACCTGAAGAGGTCACGCTGGAGATCTCCGAGACGGTGTCCACAATCATCTCCGAAGTTGCCCGAGAGGGCACGGCTGCTGTTCGCCGCTGGTCGGAGCGTCTGGACAACTGGTCCCCCAAGTCCTTCCGGGTCGGCGAAGCCGAGATCGACCGGGCGCGCTCCGAGATGGAGCAGGCGGTCGAGGACAGCTCCCGGTTCCTGATCGACCAGGTCGTCGGGTTCGCCCGACTTCAACGCGACACGCTCGTCGACTTCGAAGCAGAGACACTCCCGGGCGTCGTCCTCGGTCAGAAGTGGATCCCGGTCGGGAGCGTTGGAGCGTATTCGCCGGGGGGCCGATATCCGCTGATCGCGTCCGCCGTGATGACGGTGGCAACCGCCAAGGTGGCGGACGTGCCACGAGTCATGGCGGCTGCGCCTCCGAAGGACGAGGTCGGTATGCACCGACCCCAGTTGTGGGCAATGGCCGAGTCGGGTGCCGATGAGATCTTCTGCGTCGGTGGTGTCCAGGCGCTCGCAGGAATGGCATTCGGGCTCGAAGACGCAGAGCCAGTCGACATGATCGTCGGACCGGGAAATGCGTACGTTGCCGAGGCCAAGCGTCAGCTCTTCGGCGAGGTCGGCATCGACCTGCTCGCCGGTCCCACCGAGATCATGATCATCGCGGACGACTCCGCCGATCCCGGAATCCTCGCCTGCGACCTGTTGGGCCAGGCCGAGCACGGCCCGACCTCGCCGGCGATCCTCGCCACGACATCCGAGGAGGTGGGCCGGGCCACCATCGAAGAAGTCGACAGATGGCTCGAGCGATGGCCGACCCGGGAGGTGTCCGAAGAGGCATGGCGTGACTTCGGCACGGTAATCCTGTGCGAGGACGACGAGGAGATGCGACGCGTCGCCGATGACATTGCCCCCGAACACCTCGAGGTCCAGACCCGAGACGTCGAGTGGTTCGTCGAGCGGTTGAGCAACTACGGAAGCCTCTTCATCGGAACGCATTCGACGGTCGCCTATGCCGACAAGGCGATGGGCCCCAACCACACGCTCCCCACGAGGCGGGCTGCCCGGTACACGGGCGGCCTGTGGGTGGGCAAGTTCCTCAAGACGGTCACGACGTCCCGCTGCACCGGCGAAGGGTCTCTTCACCTTGCCGAGCATGCAGCGGTTGTCGCCGACGCCGAGTTGATGGAAGGACACGCCGTCAGCTGCAGGTTGCGCCTGAATCCTGAGTACTTCCCGGAGATGTCGGAGTTGCATTCACCATGAGAACCGTTGTCGTCACCGGCGCCAGCCAAGGTATAGGTCGGGTCATCGCCACCTCGTTCGGAGCGCTCGGCGACACCGTGGTGCTGGCAGCCCGCAATCGGACCAACCTCACGGAGACCGCCACCCAGGTGGAGGCCGGGGGCGGAACCGCGGTAGTGGTCGAAACCGATGTCACCTCGGAGGCTTCGGTCGCCGAGTTGGCGTCGGCCGTCGAAGGGACCGGGCGTGCCGCCGACGTGGTGGTGGCCAACAGTGGCATCGGTGGTCCGAGCGGGGTGCTCTGGGAACTAGATCCCGGCGACTGGGATGCGGCATTCGATGTGAATGTGAAAGGCGTGTTCCTCACGGCGCGAGCCCTGCTTCCTGGCATGATCGATCGGGGATCCGGCTCGGTGATCGTGATCGGGTCGATCTCGGGCAAGCGACCGCTGTACGGGAGGACGGCCTACACATCGACGAAGATGGCGCTCGTAGGTCTCGTTCGGACTCTGGCGTTGGAGGCCGGAAAGCACGGGATTCGCGTCAACCTCATCTCTCCCGGCTTTGTTCAAGGTCCGCGGCTCGACTGGGTGATCGGCGCCCAAGCCGAGGCGCGCGGGGTGCCGGAGGCGGTCGTGGAAGCGGAGTTCACGGCGCAATCTCCGATCGGGCGGCTCACACAGCCTTCCGACATCGCCGATGCCGCCGTCTATCTGGCCTCGGATCAGTCGTCGGCGCTGACCGGGGTGGATCTGAACGTCAACGCCGGCGTGGTCATGTACTGAAGGAGTACCGATGTCACGGTTGATCGATCTGTCACAGCCCATCTACGAAGGCATGAAGGTGTATCCGGGTCACCTCAAGACGGTGACGTTCCAACACGCCACCCACGAGGAGACCGCGCCCAGATTCAGCAGCGGATTCTCGTTCCAGACGTGGGGTTTCATGCTCAATGACAACGGGCCGACGCACGTCGACTCGTTCAGCCATCTCGACCCCGACCCGGACGCATCCACCATCGACGAGATGCCGCTCGATCTGTTCTACGGGCCGGCCGTGTGCATCGACGTCTCATCCGTGCCGGAGCAAACGGACATCACCCCCGACCACATCGAGCAGGGACTGTCGAAGGCGGGGCTCGAGGTGAACGCCGGAGATCTGTGCTTCTTCTACACCGCCACCTACGACAAGTACGCCGGCGACTCGCGGTACCTGTCGGGCTTCGCCGGTCTCGGTGCCGAAGCCGCCGAGTGGATCGTGGAGAAGGGAATCAAAGCCTTCGGTGTGGATTCGCCCACCCCCGACAACCCGATCTCGACCACCTACCCGGTCCACATGATGGGGCGTCGTGAGCACATCACCCACTACGAGAACCTGATCCTCACCGAGGTGGTCGGAACCCGGTTCACGTTCGTGGGATTCCCCCTCAAGGTCGTAGGTGCCCACGGCGGGCCGACACGAGCGGTGGCAATCATCGACTGATCGGCGGCCGCTCCGGTGGACCGTCGGCCATCGGAGGGGATGTGTGGCGTGGCCTCGGTCACTCCTGACCGATCATTCGCCCGCGAAATCTAGGCGTGGTCGTCCGTGGAGCACTCCTCGGTGACGCGTAGGTTCGAAGAACCAGCTCGTCAAGAGAGGCGGAGGCGATGAAGCCATCACCGTTCACGTACCATGCACCGGCGACGATCGAGGAGGCCTTGACCATCAAGGCGGAACTGGCAGACGAGTGCCGGGTCCTGGCCGGAGGTCAGAGCCTGGTCCCGCTCATGCGTTTCCGGCTGGCCAACCCCGCCCACCTGCTCGACATAAACGGGATCGCCGGGCTCGAAGGCATCGCCCGCACCGATGGTCACGTGGCGATCGGGGCTCTCGCCAGGTACTCCGACGTGATGGCCTCGTCGGTGGTCGGTTCCGACACGCCACTCGTGACCGAGGCGGTCGGCCTCGTGGGACACCAGCAGATCAGAAACCGTGGGACCGTCTGCGGCTCGCTGGCCCACCACGACCCTTCGGCCGAGCTGCCCGCCACCCTGCTGGCCATGGGCGGCGAGGTGGTTGTACGCAGTCCGAGAGGTGAGCGGGTCGTCGCTGCCGCCGACTTCCTCACGGGGCCGTTCTCCACGGCCGTGGCGGACGATGAGATCGTGGTCGAAGCCCGATTCCCGGTGTGGCCCGACGGAACAGGCTCGTCCTTCGCCGAGATGACACGCATCTACAACGGATTCCCGGTTGCGGGGGCCGCGGCCCTCGTCCACATCGCCGATAGGGTCGTGCAGAGGGTCGGGCTTGGGATGTGCGGTGTGGGCGCCACCGCCCTCTCCTCCGATGCCGGTCAGGCAATGGTCGGGGAAACCCCATCGAGCGAGCTGATCGCCCAGGTCGCCGAATCGGCCGCCGCCGCCCTGGACCCACCGCCTGATGTGCACGGAGGAAGGGAGTACCGGAGGGGGGTTGCCCGCTCGTGCATCAGGCGGGCACTGAACACGGCGGTCGAGCGAGCGGGAGGGGCGGAATGAGCCAGGTGACGATGACGGTGAACGGCCGGACCCACACAGCCGATGTGAGCGACCGGATCGCCCTGGTGGACTTCCTCCGGGACGATCTCGGGCTCACCGGTCCCCACACCGGGTGTGAGCAGGGGGTGTGCGGTGCGTGCACCGTGCTGGTGGACGGCACTTCGGTCTTGTCGTGTCTCATGTTTGCGATCCAGGCCGATGGCGCCGAGGTCACCACGGTGGAGGGACTGGCCAAGGGCACACAGATGCACCCGTTGCAGCAGGCCTTCTGGGACAACCAGGGACTCCAGTGTGGGTTCTGCACGCCGGGAATGATCATGCGAGCAAAGGAGATCCTCGACGCCAATCCCGACCCCGACGCCGACGAGGTCCGAGAGGCGATCGCCGGGAACCTGTGCCGGTGTACGGGATATCAGTTCATCATCGAGTCGATCCTGGACGCGGCACACAAGATCAGAGAGAGCTCGGCGGTAGGAGGTGGATCATGACGGCACCGCAGGTGCGAGAGCATCCGACCGAGACGAAGTGGGTCGGAAAGTCGATTCGCCGGGTCGAGGACCCCAAGTTCTTGCAGGGTCGTGGCGGGTACATCGCCGATCGGGTCGCCAAAGGCACCCTCCAGGTCGCCATCCTCAAGAGCCCGTATGCTCATGCCCGAATCGTGTCGATCGACACTTCGGCGGCCGAGGCACTCGCCGGCGTCGAAGCGATCGTCACGGGTCGCGATGCGCTCGACCTGTGCGATCCTCTTCCCGATTTCGGTCCCGATCCCTCCAAGCACACCTGGCGGGTGCTGGCCGTCGACAAGGTCCGGTACGTGGGCGAAGGCGTGGTGGCGGTGGCGGCGGTGGATCGGTACGTCGCAGAAGACGCCTGCGCTCTCATAGATGTCGAGTACGACCCCCTGCCGGTCGTCCGCCACCCGGAGGAGGCCGCCAAGGAGGGGTCGCCGCTGGTCCACGACGATCTCGGCACCAACGTGGCCTACGAGCGGTTGTTCCAGTTCGGCGAGGTGGATCAGGCGTTCGCCGACGCCGACGTGATCGTGTCGGACCACCTTCATTGGGGCCGATCCGGTGGTCAGCCGCTGGAGCCGGTCGGGGCGATCGCCTCGTTCGACCCGGGTACCGGGATGATGCGTATTCAGGAGAACTCGCTCACGTTCACCAGCTATCTGTTCATGCTCGCCGGTACCCTCAAGGTCCCCAGCAACAAGCTCGACGTGTATCCGGTTCCGGCGGGCGGCAGCTTCGGATCGAAGCTCTGGGCCGTGAAGCCGGCCGCCATCGCCGGGATGATGTCGAAGGTGACCGGCATGCCGTGTCACTACATGGAGGATCGATCCGACGCACTGTCCAACAACGACCACGATGGGTCGGACCGGTACTACGAAGTCGAGCTCGCCGCCAAGAGCGACGGCACGATGACGGGCCTGCGGATCAAGTCGATCGAGGACTACGGGGCGTACATCCAGTTCGGTGTGGGGCACCACGGCAACGCCATGGCGCAGGTGACCGGACCGTATCGGATCGGTGCGGTCGAGTATCACCTGCAGGCGGTGCTGACGAACAAGACGCAGCAGGGCGCCTATCGGGGTTTCGGCTCCGAGGTCAACAACTGGATGCTCGAACGGATGGTGGACGTGCTGGGCCGCGAGCTCGACAAGGATCCGCGGGACTTGCGGCGGATGAACTTCATCGCCCCCGACCAGTTCCCGTACTTCATCCCCACGGGCAACGTGTACGACTCGGGCGACTACGAGTCGGTTCTCGACAAGGCACTGGAACTCGCCGACTGGGACCGCTGGGTGGCCGAGCGGGACAAGGCGCGAGCCGAGGGCCGCTATGTGGGTATCGGGTTGTGCACCGCTCAGGAACGGAGCGTCTTCAGTGCCACCGAGTTCTGGTTCTGGTTCGATGAACCCGGAGCACCGGTCACGTCGATGCCTGAGAGCGTCACCCTCGCGGTCGATGCGCTGGGCGGGATCACAGCCACGCTGTATTCGTGCGCGTTCTGGGGGAACTCCCCCGAGACGATGACGGCTCAACTGGTTGCCGAAGAATTCGATGTCGACCCCATGGATGTGAACGTCGTGTACGCCGGATCCAACCAGGGCCTCCCGGCCACAGGTCCCGGTGGCAGCCGGTTCACCGTGATGATCGCCGGGGCGATCGAAGGGGCCTCGGCCAAGATCAAGCAGAAGGCGTTCGAGATCGCCGGCCATCTGCTCGAGGCATCGGTCGACGACCTGGAGTGGGTCGACGGTGGCATTCAGGTGAAGGGCACACCCGACGCCCGCAAGACCCTGGGAGAGGTGGCGATCATGGCCCACCTCTTCAAACATTCGTTGCCCGAGGAGATCGAGTCCGGGCTGGAGTCGAGCAAGGTGTTCGACCATCCGTACACGACGATGCCGTCCGACGACCGCAAGGACCTGGGCGTGTTCTACCCGTTCATGGGGCACGCCTGTCACGTGGCGGTGATCGAGGTGGATCCCGAGACGGGCAAGGTGACGTTCCTCGACTACACAGCGGTCCACGACGCAGGGACGATGGTGAATCCTCGTTCGCTGGAGGGGCACATGATCGGCGGGACCGCCCAGGGGATCGGCACCGCGTTGCACGAGGAGTTCGTCTACGACGAGAACGGAGAGTTCCAGTCGGGGACGCTCCTCAACTACCTGATCCCAACCTCGATGGATGTCCCGCACGTCAAGTGTGGGCACCACGAGACCCCGTCGCCCTACACCCCATACGGGATCAAGGGTGGAGGTGAAGGTGGTCGGATGATGGCGCCCGCCGCCATCTTCTCGGCGATCGACGACGCCCTGGCGCCGCTCGGGGTGCGAATGCGCGAGCTGCCGGCCACACCCGAGCGCATCGTGGAAGCGATCGCCAGGGCGCAGTCGTGATCTGAGGACGTAGGGGCCGGAGCTCCACTTGTCCGGCCTCTACCTCGCCCCCGGTTGGGGATCGGGGAGGACCGAATCGAGCCAGTGGATGACCATGCCGCTCACCGTGTGCTCGCGCCCGGAGTAGTAGTGCCCGCACCCGGGGACGAGTTCCGCGTCAACCGGCCCCGGAGCGATGTGGGAAAACTCCTCGACCGGATAGAGGTCAGGAGGCTCCTGGTCACCGCGCAACGTGAGCGTTGGGCAGGACACGGACCGTGCAACCTCCAAGAGGTCCGGGATGTTGTCGAGGTATTCGCAGTAGGTCCCGGCCGAGATGACGTACCACCACCCGGGCACGAGCATCAGCTCGTCGCCCCTTCCTTCTGCCACCAGGTGTCTCGCTCGCGCGGTGATCTCATCGTACCGGTCGCCGGCCATGAGACCGTGGGCTGCGATCATTCGCATCAGGTTCTTGCCGCCCCTGTGGGCGGATAGCAGAACCAGTGCCGGGACTTCGGGGTGGTCGGCGGCGTGCCGGGCTGCGAGCGTCCCGCCGTTGGAGTGGCCGATCAGGACGGGCGGGCCGAATCCTCGGTCGGTGATCCACCGATGGGCGAGGACGTCGTCTTCGATCATCTCCGCTGCCGTCTGGAAAGCGCCACCTTCGAGGGCACGGCTGTCCCGGTTCGAGAGCACGTCGTGCCCTCGGCGGTTGTATGCGAGGCAGGCGAATCCCCGGTCGATGAGGACCGGCGGAAGGAACCGGGGCGGGCCGACGTAGAAGTTCATGGTGTTGCCATGGAACAGCTGCACGACACCCCGTATCTCGCCGTCCGGCTCGTACCACAGACCGTCGAGCGGTTGGGTCTCGGTCTCGATGCGGATCGGCTCGGCCCGGATCATTGGGCCGTCCAACCGCCGTCGATGTAGAGCGTGGTTCCGGTGGTGAACGAGGCCTCATCCGAGAGCAGATAGACCACGCCCCCGACCAACTCCCCGGGCCGGCCCATCCTCCCCATCGGCGTCCTGGCTTCCGTGGCGGCCAGCGCCGCTGCGTCGTCCCAACGGGGGCGGGTCATCTCGGTGACGATCGCTCCGGGGCCGATGGCGTTGACCCGTATGTCGTGCTCGGTGAGATCGAGCGCCATTCCCCGGGTGAGCATGTTCACGCCGCCTTTCGATGCGAGGTAGTGGATACGGTGCTTGGCGCCGACCCACCCGAGTGTCGAGGCGATCATGACGAACGATCCGCCGATCCCTGCGTCGACCATCTGCCTCGCCACCGCTCGACCCACCAGGAAATTGCCGGTCAGATTCACCTCGATGACTCGATTCCACTCTTCGAGCGACAGATCCAGGAAGGGCACATAGGTGGAGAGCCCGTGGGCGCACACGAGCCCGTCGACCATTCCGCCGTGGTCGATCGCTTGTCGCACCATCGCTTCGACCGAGCCTGGGTCGCGCACGTCGACCTCGACCCAGCCCACACCGATTTCGTCTGCCAGCTCGGACACTTCTCGCCGTCGATCGCCCAGGAACACCCGGGCGCCCTCGTCGACCAGACCACGGGCGAGTGTCGAACCGATGCCGCCGCCGGCACCCGTGATGAGAACATGGCGACCGTCGAGCCGACCGGTCATCTCGAACCTCCCAGGTGTTGCAGGTGGAGCCTGATCGCTGCCGCGTCGAGGTCCCCAAGACCCTCGTCCGACGCACGGCGAAAGAGATCCAGGGCCAGGTCGAGCGCCGGGGTGGCAACGAGGCTCTCCCTGGCGTAGTCGGCGATCAGCCCGGCGTCCTTCTTGATGATGTCGAGGCGTCCGGCCGGGGGCTCGTAGGAGTCGGTGGCCATCATCGATCCCCTGATCTCCCACATGCGAGACGACCCGACTCCCTCGGCGATCACCTGTTGAACCAGCGCCGGGTCCATGCCGGCCGCGGCGCCCAGATTGTGAGCTTCGGCGGCGGCGAGCGTGTGAACGGTGACCAAGAGGTTGGCGATGAACTTCATGACGCTGCCGTTGCCGAACTCGCCCAGGTAGCGCCAGGACCCGATCGGTTCGAAGATCGGTGTGCGCGAATCGAAGACTTCTCTTGGACCCGATCCGTAGACGACGAGGCTCGCGTCCTCCGCCTGGCGACCGGTTCCGCTCACCGGGCAGTCGAGCATCGAGATGCCGGAGGCCGCGAGTCGCTCCCGAGCAGCGTGTTTGGCGGTCAGGGACAACGTCCCCATCTCGATCAGCACCGTGCCCGGTGCAGCGGCACCGATCACCCCTTCGACGGTGTCTGTGAGGGCTTGGGGCGATGGGAGCCACGTGACGATCGTGTCGGCAATACGAGACACATCGGCTGCGGACTCGTGAACCGTCGCCCCCAGAGCGGCGAACGCGGAGCACCGATCGGGATCGACATCGAAACCGTGTACTTCGAAACCTGCCGCCACGAGATGTCGACCGGTTGATCCACCCATGACCCCGAGACCGATGATGCCGACCCGCCCGAC
Source organism: uncultured bacterium (assembly GCA_963785075.1). Taxonomy (GTDB): domain Bacteria; phylum Actinomycetota; class Acidimicrobiia; order Spongiisociales; family ZC4RG35; genus JAOUGY01. The sequence continues at coordinate 99,748 of CAWATW010000006.1, read as the reverse complement.
TGCAGTTTCGGTCACCACGGCATCACCGCCACCGTGCCGTTCGTACCGTCGACGGCGATGACGTAGGTCTCATCGAGCCGGTCGAGAGGCTTCTTCAACGCCTCGTCGAGGTGCATGCCACACACGGCGGGAATGGCGAGTGCTCGCGCCGACTCGAAGAGGTGGGCACCCGGCCCGCCGCCCGTCGTCACGAGGGCGGCCGCGTCCCAGAGCAGGGCCGCGTGGTTTGGCAGGGGATGGGTGCCCACCACCACGTCCCGCGCCCGGAAAGCTGCGCTGTCCCCTGGCCCAGCCACGAAGCAGAGCCTCCCCACCGCCACTCCGGGCGCCGCCGGAGTGCCTTCGACGATCGTGCCTTGCGCCAGCACCACCCCGGCGTCGAATGGTTCCCAGCGACCGAATCCGATGCGGTCTCGAAGAAGTGGGGGCTCCGATGATCCGAGGATCTTGGCCGCCGATGCCGGGTCGATGTGCCATGCCAGCTCGGGCTTGCTCACGGCTCCTTTGGCAACCAGCGCCTCACGGACCCTGGCGACAAGACCAAGGACGAGTCGCGCCTGTTCCGGATCAGGGCGCCGAAGTCGGCCGACCTCGGCCAGCGCGTCGCCCGGATCGCTGCCTCGTAGCGCGCGGAGCCCATGTTGCGAGTCGGCATGAGCAACAGGCTTCGGCCGACCCCACACGGCGGATGTGAGCGTGGCCGCGTGTTGCGTGCCGGCCCGGAGCGCTTCCACGGGGTCGATGTCGATCGGTGCGACTTCGGAGTCCAACAGATCCGGTGCCGCAACCGCCCACGGCAGGATCAGTGCCTCCCCCATCGGACCGGGAGCGCGGCGCGCTGCCTGCGCGACCTGGAGTGCCAGGGGGGTGGCGAGCTCGGCTGGTGCGTCGAGCTCGGCGGTCGGCTGGACCACCGAGCGCATCACCTGGAACAGTGTCACTGCGCCGTTGGACGATCCCCACTCACACGAGGTGACACCGAGCATCTCATGGGCCGATCGAAGGACGTCCGCCACCCGGGCAGGCAGCTCCGAGCCGAGCAACTCGACGCCGGATTCACCGGATGTGTTCCCGGACGGACCCACGCGAACGTGGGCGCCTGGCTCCCAGCCCTGCACCAACGGGGCCGGAGAACCGGCCACGCCCACCACCAGCACATCATCGCCACTGATGCGGGCAGTCCCGCCGAAATCCGTGGTCAGCAAGGGCTGGACCAGCACGGCCATGGAAGTAGAGCCCGGTGTCACGCCTGCGACCTCGAAACGCTCCAGGGTGTGGACGGTGAACGACGAAGCCCAACAGCCTTTCACGGCGGTGGCGAGCTCGCCGTGGTTGATGTCGAGGTATGAAGTGAACGCCCCAGACCACTCGCCTCGCTCTTCCAACAGGGTCGAAGAACGCACGACCATCGGCTCGGGCATGTGGGCGGCGCCGGCTTCGAGAGCGTTGGTCAGTTCGTCCGAGAGCGCCATACCGGTGATGGCGAGGCGGGCTCCGCCGGACCCTCGCTGTTCCATCACCTGTATGGCGAGCTCCATCGCACTCTTTGACGCCTCTGCAGGCACGATGATGCCTTCGAGCACGGGAAGTCCGGCCTGCCGGGCTCGCGCCAACCACGCCGCCTTGGCGCCGGAGACCAGCGGGTCGGTTGCCTGGGGCTGATCGAGTGTGAGGATCATGAAGACAGAATCTACGTGGCGAGGCCGCCCACCAGGAGGAGGATGGGCGGCCTCGGGGGCGCGAGATCGATTGTCAGTCGATCTCGATGATCTCGTGCTGCTTGTAGGTGGTCACCATCTCGTATCCGGTGTCCGTGACGTAGAGCATCTCCTCCAGGCGCACTCCATGGTCGTGGAGCTTGCCGTGCTGAGTCTCCAGCGCGAACGTCATGCCCTTCTGGATCTCGACCGGATGGTCGAGCGACCAGATGCGCGATATGACCGGTGGGTCGTACTGGGCGAGTCCCAGCCCGTGCCCCCAGTTGTTGGCGGCGGCCTGGTCCTCTTCCTCGTAGCCCCAGGCCTCTTGAGCCGACGGCCACTTGGCAGCGACGTCCGCGGTGGTCACCCCCGGCTTGACCATCTCGATCGAGTCCCACAGCCAGCGGTGTGCCTCGTCGTAGGTTGCCTTGTGCTCATCGGTCGGCTTGCCTCCGACGCAGTACGTGCGATAGCAGCACGACTTGAAGCCGTTCCACGTGAGGGCTGCCAGGTCGATGATGACGAGTTCTCCGGGACGGATCATCCGATCCGAGAAGTTCCGCCAGTTGGGCCACGCATTGGGACCCGAGGACACGATGACGTCCTCGACGTCTTCCATGCCGGGGATCGAATACAGCTTTTCGAATCCGAAGGCTGCGACCTCGTTCTCGGTCATGCCCGGCTTGATGTAGTTGGTGAGCTCGTAATGGACGTAGTCGCAGATGGATCCGACGATCGAGAACGCCTTGATCTCGTCGGGGCTCTTGACGGCCCTGGCATTCATCATCGGGGTCATGCCGTCTGTCCAGTTGATGTTCCGCTTCTCGAACTCACGCATCAGGTTGATGTCGATGAAATCGACGCCGAGCGGCATGTCCTTGACGCCGGCCTCTTCGAGATCGTTCATGAGCGAGTTCACGAACTTGTTGACCTGCTGCTCGGCGGCTGGGCCAACGGCGCCCTTGATCCAGATGTACGAGTGCCGGATGTTCTCCTTCGGGATCCACGGGTTGTGGACCTCGAGATGGAATCCGATGTCGCCCTGCTCGTACACGATCGGTGGTTTGCCGGCGGGAAGCACGACGTACCGGAGTCCTGGCTTGAGCCGGTTCCACCCTGGCGTGAGCGTGGACGAGACGTAGCGCATGTTCTCGTCATAGAACAGCAGGAGGGCGCCGAGGCCGGCCTTCTCCATCTCGGCGTGGGCTCGCTTGAGGCGCCAGTCCCGGACGGTCGCCCAGTTGATTCCCTCTTTCCAATCGGTGCTGAGGCCGAAGAACGCCTCTCTCATAGGTTCGATCCTTTCTCTACCAATACTCTCTCTTCCGGCTCAGAGTCACACCCTGTCGGGCAACACCTCCCGTACGATGTCCAGGAACTCATCGTCGTCCAGAAGGCCCTTCTTCGCCAGAGAGCGTCCTTTGACCTCGGCGAGGATCGCCTCGATCTCCTTGGTCTCGGCGTCATAGATGCCGTGGCGCCCGAGCCAGATGGCAACCGAGTCGAGGCCTGAGCCTTTGCCCAGCACGATCTTCGGGTCTGCCTGTCCTACCAACTCAGGCCGGTAGGGGAAGGGCTCGAGGAGATCGTCGCCGACGTTCTTCACCCACGTCGTGATGATGCCGGACTCGACGTTGTACAGCATGTCTCCGGTGATGGGTCGGTTCGAAGGCTGAACGACCCCGGAGAGCTCGGCGACGAGGCGTGCGATCGAGGTGAACTTGGTGGTGTCGATGCCCGTGTCGATTCCGTACATCGTGAGCAACGCCAGCACCGTCTCCTCGGTCGGGGCATTCCCTGCACGCTCGCCGAGGCCGCTCACCGTGGTGTGGATGACGGAGGCTCCTTCGGTGAGTGCCAGGATCGAGTTGGCGACCCCCATGCCGAAGTCCATGTGGAAATGTGTCTCGAGCGGAACGTTGAGCCGCTCCCGCACACGCCTCGTGTAGTAGCTGATGGCGTGGGGCGAGGTCACTCCGAACGTGTCGACCAGGGCGATCTTGTCGACGTGCCCCTCGGTGGCGACGGTCTCCAGGTCGTCGAGCAGCTCGGTCATCGAGGCCCGGGTGGCATCGATGGGGAAGAACGTCACCTGCAGACCGTTCTCATGAGCGTGCTTGGTGGACTCGACGGACGCTGCAATCGCCTTCTCGACCGGCCACTGGTAGGCCTTTTCGATGAGATGATGGCTGGCCGGGACCTCCATGACGACGCCCTTGACTCCGCACTCCGTCGCCAGGTCCACATCGGCGATCATGCATCGGGAGAAGGCATATATCTCGGTCGGGAGGTCCGCTGCGACCATTCGCTCGATCGCTTCCTTGTCGGCCGGCGACACGGCCGGAAGCCCGGCTTCTATCCGGTGGATGCCGGCCTCTGCCAGGGCCTCGGCGATGCGAACCTTGTCGTCGGCGGTGAACTCGACACCCGCCTGTTGCTCGCCGTCACGAAGCGTCACATCGTGGATTTCGACCTTGTCGGGGATCTGGAATCCTTCGGTGACCTCGGGGAGATAGTTCCATGGGCTCGAAAACCACTGGTCGGTTTTCCACGGTGTCTCAGACATGCGGCACGGCTCCTCTGCGGACTCGTCTAGATTTTGCATCATATACGATCGAGTCGGCATCGTGCCCGTTGTGGAGGCTCTGACTTTGGGGAGGAAGCCTTGAAGAACGTCGATTTCCGGTTCCCAGACTCCGTGGTGGCCGTCACAGGGGCAGCCACTGGAATCGGACGCGCCGTGGCGAGGGCGTTTGCCGGCGCCGGAGCACAGGTGGTGTCTCTCGACATCGACGAGTCGCTGGGGCGGGAAGCGACCGTGGATGGTGCAACCTTTGTCGCGTGTGATGTCACGTCACCGGCGTCCATCGCATCGGCGTTCGAGCACATCGAGGCTGCGCATGGAAGGCTGGACGTGCTGGTCAACAACGCCGGCGGATTTGCGGCCCAGCAGGCCACCGAAGATGTCGAACCGGCCGAATGGACGCGGATCCTCGAGCTGAACCTCACGTCGGTGTTCCTGGTGTCGCAAGCTGCGACGCCACTGCTGCGCCGATCCGAGGCGGGACGGATCATCAACCTCGGATCCTTGGCCGGCCGGCTGGCCACGTATCGGACCGCACCGGCGTACGCGTCGGCCAAGGCAGGGGTCCACTCCCTGACACGGGTGATGGCGAGTGAACTGGCGGGCGATGGGATCACGGTGAATGCCATCGCCCCATCGGCCGTGCTCACCGAGCGCATCCTGGAGTTGCGCGACGCCGACGAACGTGCGGCCACGGCCAGGTCGATCCCGCTGGGTCGATATCAGGAGCCGGAGGAGTTGGCCGGCTGGGTGCTTTTCCTGGCATCGCGAGAGGCCGGATTCGTCACCGGTCAGACCTTGCATGTCAACGGTGGCCGATACATGACATGACGCAAGGGACCGCATATTGGAGACTGGAGACCGATAGTGCCTGAGATCATCGATTACGCCGAGGCTCCCCTCGTCGAACGAGGAGACGGGATCGTGAGCGTCCAGCTGACGCCCGAACCACTCGCCGAGCAGGACTTCATCATGGGGACGACGCTGTTCCCTCCGGGGACCGGATTGGCCTTGCACTGTCACAACACCACGGAGCAGGTCACGCTGCTCGAAGGGGCGGCGATGGCAGAGGTGAACGGCAGGAAGTACGAGGCCGCCCCCTACGACACGACATGCGTTCCGGCCGGGGTGTACCACCGGTGGGTCAACACGGGCGACACTCCGATGCGAATCCTCTGGGTCTATGGCTCGACCTACGTGACCCGTACGTTCTTCGACACGGGCCAGACGGTCGATCAGTTCGGCAGAATCGTCGAATGACCACGGAACGACGCTTTCCCGCCGCCCGTCTCGTCGACTTCACCACCGAGGTGCTGGTGGCCCAGGGCGTCCGACGGTCGCACGCGGTGATCACAGGCGAACGCCTCGTCGAGGCCGACCTCAGGGGACGATCCGGACACGGACTCATTCGGCTTCCTCTCTATTCCAAGCGCATCCACGCCGGTGGCTACAACCTCGACCCGGACATCCGCGTGATGAAGGAGACTCCGGTGAGCGCCCTCATCGAGGGGGACAACGGCATCGGCCAGGTCGTGATGACCGTTGCAGCCGAGACCGCGATCTCAAAGGCCAAGGAGAACGGAATCGGCTGGGTGGCCACCGTCCATTCGAACCACGCGGGGGCGGCGGGCGTCTACCCGGCGATGGCCTTGGCCGAGGATCTCGGTGCGATGTACTTCGCGGTGGCGAATGGGAACGGCATGCCGCCATGGGGCGGGCGAGAGAAGCTCCTCGGGACCAATCCGATGGCGATCGCCGTGCCGGCTCGGAACCAGAATCCGTTCCAGCTCGACATCGCCACCACCGTCGCCTCGCACGGGACCATCAAGGTCGCGGCTCAGCGCGGTGAGGAGATGCCTGTCGGCTGGGTGATCGACATGGACGGGGATCCGATCACCGATCCGAACAAGGCAGAGGAGGGGTTCCTGGTTCCGATCGGCGGCTACAAGGGGGCTGGGCTCAACTTCATGATCGGGATCTTCGCCGGGATCATGACGGGTGCCGCATTCGGAAGGGATGTCGTGGAGTTCCGCCACGATCACGAGACTCCGACCAACACGGGGCAGTCGATGATCGTGTTCCGGCCCGATCTGTTCATCGACATGGACGCCTTCGAGGACCGTATGGATTCCGTGCTCGAAGACTTCCACAGCTCCGAGTCGATGACCGGCGAACCGATCAGGATGCCGGGTGACCGGGCGCTCGAGCAGATCGCGGAGAACCGGCGCCTGGGTGTGCCCGTGCCCGATGTGTTGCTCTCCCAACTCGACTCGCTTGCACGCCAGTTCGGTGTCGATCCGCTCGGGTGAGGTAGGAGGGCTCTTCCGCGACGAGGGGTTGATCCCCTGGTCGGTCCTCGGAGAGTATGCCCTTTGTCTCTAGCCCGTCATCGGCGCTCCGGCGCAAGCTGTGCGAAGCGTTGTTGACGACAGGAGACACACCTATGAGGAGCTTTGCCGGGCGCGACATCCTTTCGCTCGACGGATTCGAACGCGCCGAGTTCGAGCACGTCTTCGCGGTGGCCGATGAGCTGGAGCCGATCGCCCGAGAGCGGCGCAACATCGACCTTCTCAGAGAGAAGATCATGGTCGCCGCCTTTTACCAGCCATCGACGCGTACCCGCCTCGCTCACGAGGCGGCGATGCACCGACTCGGGGGTTCTGTGGTCGGGTTCGCCGATCCCAAGATGACGAGGGCCGGGGACTTCTATCAGGAGTCCATGAAGGACACCGTCCACATGCTCGAGTACTACGGCGATGTGATCGTGATGCGTCATCCCGAGCGAGGGGCGCCCCACGAGGCCGCGAAGTGGGCGAGCATCCCCGTCATCAACGGCGGCGACGGATGGGGGGAGCATCCCACTCAGATCCTCACCGACCTCTACACCATCCAGAACGAGCTGGGGACCATCGACGGCCTCACCTTCGTGGCGGTCGGTGACTGGCGGATGCGGACCATGCACTCCCTGGGATACGCGCTGACCCAGTTCGACTCGGAGATCATCTACGTCTGCCCGGATGACGATGCACCGAGGGACGAGTTCCTCGAGGAGATCAGAGGACGGAACCTGCGGATCCGGCGCGCCGAGCACGTCGCCGACGTCATCGACCAGGCCGACGTGATCTACATGGAGCCTGTGGTCCAGGCCGACTACACGAAGGGACGCGACGAGCGAGCGGGCGACCTGGGTCTCACCCCGTCGAACTACCAGGTCACCCGCCAGTTGCTGGCTGAGAAGGCCAAGGGCCATTCGATCATCCTGCATTCGTTGCCGAGGATGGACGAGCTGGCGGCGGACGTCGACGCCACGCGCCACGCTCGGTATTGGCAGGAGGCATACAACGGCGTCGTGATGCGTATGGCCTTGCTCGCCCTCGTGCTCGGCGCGATGGAATAGGGGGGCCACCATGCAGACAGGTCTTCACGGCCGGGACATGATCACCACCCAGGAATGGACCCGGGACGAGCTCCAGACGGTGCTCGACGTGGCTCTCGATCTCAAGCGCAAGCGTGCCCTTGGTGAGTCACACGCCTACCTGAGGGACAAGGTCCTGGCCATGCTGTTCTTCTTCTCGTCGACCAGAACCCGGGCGAGCTTCGAAGCGGGCATGGCCCAGCTAGGCGGGCACGCCCAGTTCATCGAGTCGAAGAGCACACAGATCGCCCACGGCGACACCGCCAAGGAGATCGGGGCGATCCTCGGCCGATACAACGACGGGATTGCGATTCGGCAGGTCGACTGGGGCGTTGGCAACGGCTACATCCGCGATGTCGCCGCGGCGTCCCGGACACCGGTGCTGAACATGCAATGCGACTGGTATCACCCGTTCCAGGCGCTCGCAGATCTGCTCACCATCATCGAGCACAAGGGCGATCCCAGAGACGTCACACTCGACGTCAGCTACGCCTACGCCTCCAGCTACCAGAAGCCGTTGTCGGTGCCGCAAAGCCTGGTTCTGTTGGCGACCCGCTTCGGGATGAACGTCCGTCTGACCCGGCCGCCCGAGTTCGTGCTGATGGACGAGGTGATGGCCCAGGCCGAAGAGAATGCTCGACGGTCGAAGGGTTCGTTCACCGTCCTCGAAGACTTCGAAGCCGGCGTGGCCGAGGCCGACGTGGTGTACGCCAAGTCGTGGGGAGCGATGCTCACGACCACCGACGAGTCGAAGTCTGCGGAAATCGGAGCCAAGTACCAGGACTGGATCACGGATGAGCGGCGCATGGCAATGGCGGCGCCGGGCGCCATCTACATGCATCCACTGCCCGCCGACCGCAACATAGAGGTCACGGACGCGGTGATAGACGGTGCACAGAGTGCCGTATACGACCAGGCAGAGAACCGGCTCCACGTTCAGAAGGCCGTCATGGCCTTGACCATGTGAGGACAAGATGCAGAACCGTCGCGCAGTCGTCGCCATCGGCGGAAACAGCCTGATCACCGATGCGGAGCACCAATCGGTCGAAGACCAGTATCTCGCAGCAGCCGAGACCGATCATCACATCGCCGCAATGGTCGTGGCCGGCTGGGATGTTGTGATCACGCATGGCAACGGTCCTCAGATCGGCTTCATCTTGAGGCGCTCGGAGCTGGCGCGAACCGAGTTGCACGAGGTTCCGCTCGATGTCTGCGGTGCCGACACCCAGGGCGCCATCGGATACCTGCTCCAACAGAACCTCATGCACGACTTCCTGAGCCTGGGACTGGACAAGAGCGCCGTGACGGTCGTGACGCAAGTGGAGGTCGATCCCCACGACCCGGCATTCCAGCACCCATCGAAGCCGATCGGTTCGTTCTTGACGGCCGAGCAGGCAGCGTTCCGGGAGGAACATGACGGGTGGGACGTCATGGAAGACGCGGCTCGCGGATGGCGTCGGGTTGTGGCGTCGCCCGATCCGGTTCGAATCGTCGAGATCGACGCCGTTCGTTTCCTGCTCGATGCCGGCTTCACGGTCATCGCGGCCGGAGGGGGCGGCATTCCCGTGGTCACCGACGACGCAGGTCACCTTCGAGGCGTTCCGGCGGTGATCGACAAAGATCTCGCCTCGGCTCTCATGGCAAGGGAGATCGGAGCCGACCTCCTCCTCATCAGTACCTCGATCGATCGTGTGGCCCTCGATTTCGGGACCGAGCGTGAACGATGGGTGGACCACCTCACCCTCGCACAAGCCAAGCGATACCTCTCCGAAGGCACTCATTTCCGACCCGGTTCGATGGCCCCCAAGATCGACGCCGTCATCCGGTTCCTGGAAGGTGGTGGCGAAGAGGCCCTCATCACCACGCCGCAGAACATCCGAGCCGCACTGTCCGGCGACGCCGGAACCCGGATCACCAGGGATTGAGAAGATGAGCGTCCCGTCGATCCAGGCCTTTCACCGTCCACTGACGATCGAGCGTGTGTGGCAGCTCCTGGAGGAGGGTGGTTCGTCGATCAGACTCGTGGGTGGCGGAACCGATCTCTCCATTCATTGCCCGCCAGACGTGAGGGCGCTCGTCGATCTGGCCGGACTGGGGCTCGACAAGATCTTCACGGGCGACGACGGGGCGATCCACGTCGGAGCGATGACCACGCTGACGGCAGTGCTCGAGCATCCGATGACCGCACGGCACGCAGGCGGGATCATCGCCGACATGCTCGCTCACGTGGGCTCGCCGCTGCTCCGGAACGTCGCCACGATCGGCGGCCATCTCGCGCGAGGTCGGCTGTCGGACGTCGTGCCGGTCTGTCTTGCGCTCGACACCGACGTCGTCGTCTACGACGGCGCCCACCATCGGATGCGGCTCGACGCGTACTACCGGCGGCTCGCCCACCGTTCCCCACACCTCGTGACGGAGATCGTTCTCCCGCCGCTCCCGCCCCGGTCGGCCGCATCGTTCGTGCGGTTCTCGCGAAGTGCCTACGACCACGCCCTGGTGGCCGTGGCGACGAGGGTCGACATCGTCGACCGCACGGTGGAGTCTGCCCGGGTGGCGGTGGGGGCGCGATATGGGCCGGCATCCCTGATCCCCGGCGCCGAAGCCGTCCTCGTGGGGTCGGCGCTCGATGACGAAGCCATCGAAGAGGCGGCAGGCGTGGTGGGGGATGTCGTCGAGGTGGACTCGTCGTGGATGGCGAGCGCCGAGTATCGGCGTCACGTGGCTGCGACCCTGGTGCGTCGTTCGCTGGTCGACGTCCGCGGGCGTTTGGGAGGCGGCGTATGAGAATCGAACTCGTCATCAATGGCATCGAGCAACAAGTCGAGGTCGAGCCGGGGGAGACGCTCATGGAGTTCCTCAGGCGGTCGGGGCGGCTATCGGTGAAGAACGGGTGTGCCAATGGCGACTGCGGTACCTGTGCCGTCCTCATCGATGGCCGGGCTGTGACGTCGTGCCTCCTGTTCGCTGCTCAAGCCGCCGACCGGGAGGTCACGACCACGGAGCATCTGGTGACCTCCGCTGGTCTCCACCCACTGCAACAGGCGTTGCTCGACGCCGGTGGTGTTCAGTGCGGATTCTGTATCCCGGGCATGCTGGCGACCGCGCTCGATCTGTTGAAGCGGGTTCCAGATCCGTCCATCGAAGAAGTGCGGTTGGCGCTTGCCGGGAACCTGTGCCGGTGCACCGGTTACGTGAAGCAGGTCGAGGGGATTCTGGCCGGTGCGGCACGGATGCGGGAGGGTGCCGATGGGTGAACAGAACTCGGTGGTCGGACACAGCGAACGTCGAGTCGACGGCTTCGCGCTGGTCTCCGGTGCACCCGTGTTCGTTGGCGACTTGGAGGATCGGACCGGGACGGTGCATATCGCACTGCTGTGGAGTCCACACGCCCATGCGTTGATCCGGTCGATCGACACCACTCGCGCGGAGGCGCTCCCCGGAGTGGTGACGGTCCTCACCCACCGCAACACACCAACCCGGCGATACACGACTGCCGGTCAAGGGTTTCCCGAGCCGTCGCCGTACGACGCTCGGATGTTCGACACCAAGGTGAGGTTCGTGGGGGACCGGGTTGCGGCCGTTGCAGCCGAGTCGTTCGCGATCGCTCGCCGTGCTTGTGGCCTGATCGATGTGGACTACGAGATCCTGGAGCCGGTGCTTTCGATCGACGACGCACTCGCCGATGGTGCACCCATCATCCACGACGAGGAGGATTGCGTCGACGTGTGGGCGCCAGAGCGCAATGTCGCCGCCCATACCGTCGCCTCGGCCGGCGACGTGGAGGCCGGGTTCGAGCGCTCGACGCATGTGGTCGATGTCACCTGCGAGACGCAGTACGGACAGCACGCACCGCTCGAGCCGCACGTCGTCGCCACTCATCTCGACGCCGATCAGCGCCTTGTGATCATCTCGTCCACGCAGGTCCCGTTCCATGTCCGCCGCATCATCGGACGCCTGCTCGACGTGCCCGTCCACCGGATTCGAGTGATAAAGCCGCGGATCGGTGGAGGGTTCGGCGTGAAGCAGGAGGTGCTGATCGAGGATGTCCCTGCGTTGATCACCCTCCGTACGGGGCGGCCGGCGCGGCTCGAGTACAGCCGTGAGGAGGAGTTCGTGTCGTCCCGTACGCGCCACCCCATGCGTGTGAGCGTGAAGCTCGGCGCCGACGACGATGGCTCCCTGCAGGCCGTGGAGATGAGGGTTCTCTCGAACACCGGCGCCTACGGCACACACGGCCTGACCGTGCTCTCCAACGTCGGGTCGAAGACGTTGCCCTTGTACAACACCGCACCCGATGTCCGCTTCTGGGGCGAGGCTGTCTACACCAACCTGCCGGTGGGCGGGGCATATCGCGGATACGGCGCCACCCAGGGATACTTCGCATTGGAGACGGCGATGGATCGGCTGGCAGAGTCGATCGGGATGGATGCGCTCGAGTTGCGCAACCGTAACCACATCCGGACCGGCCAGACCTCTCCGATCTTCAAAGCCCTCGGCGAAGGGCGTGAGGGAGTGGAGCAGACGATCACGTCATGTGCCCTCGACGAGTGCATACGGGTCGGCGCCGAGCGGATCGGGTGGAAGGAGAAGCGGGGGACACAGGTGCGTGACGGGTCGTGGGTTCGTGGTGTGGGCATGTCCATTCACATGCAGGGAAGCGGCATCCCGCTCGTCGACATGGGGGCCGCTTCGATCAAGCTCAATGACGATGGCTCGTTCAATCTGGCGGTCGGGGCTACGGATCTAGGGACCGGTTCCGACACGATCCTCGGTCAGATCGCCGCCGAGGTGCTCGGCGTGACGCTCGACGAGATCATCGTGAGGTCGTCGGACACCGATCTCACACCCTTCGATGTGGGCGCCTACGCCTCGTCCACCACCTACGTGTCCGGCATGGCGGTGGAACTGGCAGCGCGCCAGGTTTCGGAGCAGATCCAAGAGGTGGCCTCGCAGATGCTGCATGTCGAGGGCCCCAATGGACTTGAACTCGTCGCAGGAAGAGTCGGTGTCCCTGACGGCGACTCGGTGGGGCTCGACGAGGTGGCACTTCGTTCGCTCTACGGTGAAGACCAACACCAGATCGCAGCGACGGCCTCGTTCGTTCCGGAAGTGTCGCCGCCGCCTTTCCTCGCCAGCTTTGCGGAGGTCGCCGTGGACCTCGACACCGGGAAGATCCGGATCCTCGACTACGTGGCCGTGGCCGATGCGGGGGTAGCCATCAACCCCCGGCTGGCAGAAGGACAGGTCGAGGGAGCGCTCGCAAACGGGATCGGTTATGCCCTCTTCGAGGAGATGGTGTTCACCGAGAGCGGCAGGTGCCGCACTCCCGATTTTGCGCGGTACAAGATCCCATCGACGATCGACCTCCCTCCCATGGAGGTGATCCTGGTGGAGTCGTACGAGCCCACCGGCCCGATGGGCGCAAAGTCGATCTCCGAGGTCGGGATCAACGCCCCGATCCCGACGATCGCCAATGCCGTGCACGATGCGACCGGGATCTGGCTCACCCGGACGCCGTTCACTCCGGAACGGGTCTGGACCGCGCTCCGAGCGAGCCGGGTGCCGAGCACCAGGCCCTGACGTCCGGGGGTCGGGAGAGGCGCCGTGCTGCGGCTGCCGTGGCGTGCCCGGCGTACACTGATGGGTCATGCCGCGCACGCTCATGGTGGCCGCCGCCCAGATGGGCCCGGTTCAGAAGTCGGATAGCCGGGACGAGGTCGTCGACCGCCTGATCGGGCTGTTGCGCGACGCCCACTCGCAAGGTGCGGAGCTGGTGGCGTTCCCGGAGCTTGCGCTCACCACTTTCTTCCCCCGTTGGTATCTGCCGCTCGCCGATGTCGACCACTACTTCGAGACGGAGATGCCCAACGCGTACACCAGACCGCTCTTCGACGAGGCGATGCGGCTTCGGATCGGGTTTGCCATCGGCTACGCCTTCAAGGGCGAGGACGGACGCCGGCGGAACGTGTACCACCTGGTGGAACGCGACGGCAGCACTGTGGGCATCTTCAACAAGGTGCACATCCCGGGCCACGATCAGGAGGAGCCGTGGCGACCCTTCCAGCACGCCGAGCGCCGGTACTTCGAACCCGGTGACGATTTTCCCGTTTGGAGGGCATTCGGAGGCATCGTGGGCATGGCGATCTGCAACGACCGCCGCTGGCCGGAAACCTACCGCGTGATGGGCCTTCAAGGCGTCGAGTTGGTGCTCATCGGATACAACACCCCGCTCCACTACGCGCCGGACCCGACCCAGAATTCGCTCCAGGCGTTTCACAATCATCTCGTCATGCAGGCGGGTGCCTACCAGAACGGAACGTTCGTGATCGGCGTCGCCAAGGGCGGGGTGGAGGAAGGCGTCGAGTCGCTCGCCCAGTCGGCGATCGTGGCGCCTTCGGGTCAGATCATCGCGCAGACCCTCACGACCGGGGACGAGGTGATCGTGACGCGTATCGACCTCGATCACACCCGTTTCTACAAGGGCACGTTGTTCGACTTCGAGGTGTACCGCATGCCCGCCGCCTATCGGCGGATCGCCGAGCAGAAGGGCGCCATCCCTCCACCCCACGACTGATCGACCTCAGGGTGCGAGCGACTTCACCAGTCCCTCGTCGACGTCCACGCCAAGCCCAGGTCGAGATGGAACGGAGTACCGGCCGTCGATCGGTGCGACGGGGCTTGCGGTCACATCCTGTGCCACGTTCTGGTTTCCCGGGCTGCACCCGAAGTAGGTGTCGGTCATGGCGGCGGCGCAGTGGAGGTTGGCTGCGGCAGCGATGCTGGTCTCGGCGACTTTGCCGGCCAGGTTCACGTGGAGCCCAAGAGTGTCGCATATGGCTGCGGCACGCATCACTCCCGTGATGCCGCCGGCCTTGATCAGTTTCAGGCTGACGCCGGCGACGGCCGTGGCGCCGAACATCGCTATGTCTTCGAGCGATCGCGCACCTTCGTCGGCGCAGATCGCGATCGGGCCGGCGCCGGCCAATCGGATCAGGGCCGCCGAGCGGTCGGTCGGCTGCTCGATGAATCGCACCGCGACGTCGTCGATCGAACGCAGGAACTGCGCAGCGTCGGCCTCGGTCCATGCACCGTTGGCGTCGCCACACACGACCACGTCAGGGGCGAACGCCACCATCCTCCGCAGGGTCTCGGCTTCGACATCGTGGCGCCCGATGCCGAGCTTGAGCTTGAACCAGCGGTATCCGGCCGCGTATCGCTGTTGGAACACGGAGATGTCCGCGTCGGTGTCACCGCTGCCGAGGAGCGTGAGCGCCGGGATGGTCGACCGGACGGCTCCTCCGAGCAGCTGTACCACCGGCACCCCGAGGGCGCGCCCGGCGAGGTCGTGGAGAGCCATGTCGATCGCTCCGATCGCCGTCGAGTTGCCATACATGGTCGAGCGGAGTTCTTGCCAGATCCCGGTCCTCCGAAGTGGGTCCTCGCCGATCAGTCGCGGGGCGATGGCCTGAAGCGATGCGACGATGCGTGCCTGGTTCTCGCCTGTCACGTCGATGGCCTCGACGGCTTCGCCCCATCCCACGGTGCCTTGATCGGACTCGACCCGCACGAGAACGTTCCCGGTGGCGTGCAAGGTCACATGCGACATCCGCATCGGTTTGGCGAGTGGCACGGAGACGGGGATGACCTCGATCCCGCTGATCTTCACGGGTTGTCCTCCTCGGGTGGGTGGGAGCGCCACAGTAACGTCCCCGGTTCGGCGATTGCCCGAATCGGCCAGGGGTGGCACACTCATAGGGCTCACGTCGTACGTCCTACGTTCCGACGTCGTAGGTGGTGCGGGAGGTGGCCGAAAGCCGGCGCATGCAGCCAACGGCCAACGGCCGACACCGTGGATTCCGGGGTTCGCTGTCTGCAGCGTGCCGCCGGCCGGGCGGTTCACCTGGCTCGGGCTTCAGGAGTTCGGGCTGTGAGCGAGGTCGACACCGTGCCCGGGGGTCTTTGGCACTTCGATGGCACCGTCGACGACTGTGAAGTCGACGGTCCAGGTTCCCTCCGGGAGCAGGTCGGTGTACTCCGCCATCCAGCCGGCTGGCGAAGCGCCCACCAGGGTGATCGAAAGCTCGTGCCAGAGATGGCTCGAAAGCGCCAGGTTGTGTGCCTCCGCGAGTGTTGCGATCTTGCGGAACTCGGTGACGCCGCCACAACGAACCACATCGGGCTGGAGCACCGAAGCAGCCCTCCGATCACAGATCTCACGGAATCCCCACCGGAAGTACGCGTTCTCGCCGGCTGCGATCGGCACACTCGATCTCGACGCCACCTCCGCAAGATCCGACACCGTGTCGGCCAGCACGGGTTCTTCGAACCACGCGACGCCGTGGTCGGCCAGCATGCTTGAGGTCTCCACCGCTCTCCGAACGTCGAACCCCTGATTGCCGTCGGCCAGAAGCATGAAGTCGTCGCCCATCGCCTGTCTGAGGGTCGTGGTCCTCCGCAGATCTGCAGGAGAGCCGACCTTGTACTTGTAGGCCGTGATGCCCAAAGTGGCGAAACGCTCACACTCGTCGACCAACTCGGCGTCGGTGAGCGAGTGCCAGCCCCCGCTTCCGTACACCGGGACTCGTGTTCGAAAGCCTCCGAGCAACGTGTGGAGCGGCAGCCCGGCGGTCTTGGCGACGACGTCCCAACAGGCGATGTCGATCGCGGACAACGCCCACGCTCCGAGGCCACCCCGCATCCTCGCCTTGTTCGGAGACCACATCCGGTGCCACAAAGCCTCCGGTGCGAGGGCGTTCTGCCCGAGTACGAGCGGGCTCAACTCGTCCCGGATATAGGCGGCCATCGCGGCTCCGGGTGATCCGCCGAGACCGAGATTGAATCCGAACCCGGTCGCCCCGTCGGTTCGGATGACCACGGAAACGCCCTCGACGGACGTGTAGGTGCCGAGGGCGCTGCTGATGGGCCGAGCGAGGGGAAGCGAGAGCGGGGCTACATCGACCGATCGGATGGGCAGCGTCGTCATGGCGCTCGATCCTATCCGTTGAGATTCCGTGCGATACGGTGTGGCGGTGCGACAGGTTCTCATCGTGGGCGCGAGTAGGGGTATCGGACGGGGGCTGGTCGAGCGCCATCTGACGGATGGATGGACCGTTCACGCCACGACCAGAGATGGTCGCCCCTTCGCGCACCCCGACGTCATCGTCCATCAGCTCGATGTCCGGGATCCAGCCGCGATCCTGAGACTCACGGAGGAGATCGATGAGCCGCTCGCACGAGTGATTCACAACGCCGGCGTCATGAGCGGACCCCGATCCGAGATCATGGCGGTCAACGCGGTTGCGCCGATCCGAGTTGTTCAGGCATTGCTCGATGCCGGGCGTCTTGCGAGTGGTGGCGTGATCGCCATCATGACCTCGCAGGTCGGGGCCCGAAGGGGGCGTACTGGGAGTCTCGGAGACTACGGGGACTCGAAGGCGGCCTTGAACGACGGGTTTCGGCGTCGCGTCGAGGCGTGGCGCCTCATGGGGACCACAGCCGTCGTTGTCCATCCCGGATGGGTCAGAACGGACATGGGCGGCCCCGGCGCCCCGCTCGGTGTCGACGAGAGCGTGGACGGTGTCGTTCGAGTGCTCGACGGACTGACGCCACGGGACCACGGCCGGTTCGTCACATGGGAGGGACGCGACCACCCGTGGTGATCCGACGCGAAACGCATGTTGTTGTTAGCTTCGCTCCGTGACCGATCCCCCTCACATCGGAGTCGAGATCCTGGCAGGAACTCCGCCCGGCGGCGGTCAGGACCGCGCCGCCAGAGCGCTGGCAGCGGCTCTTGGTGGCGACATCGCGATCACCAACATCCCCGGGCGGGGAGGTGGGAATGCCTGGGACGCGCTTGTCGAAAGGCGAGAAGACCCCACGGTCGTGTCGATCAGCTCACCAACGATCATCACGAACCGGACGCTCGGTCTGGCCGACATCGACGAGAGCGATGTGACACCGCTCGCCCTCCTGTGTACGGAGGCCCTTGCCTTCTGTGTCGCTTCCGAGGCGAGCATTGGTTCGATCGATCATCTCCTGAGTCGCGTGGCGGTGAGGGGTGTCGTGTCGGCGATCGCGACCGAGCGCGGGAACGTCAATCACATAGCGCTGGGCCGAGTGGTCCGGGCAGCGGGGGGCGAGTCTTCGAGCGCTCCGGTCCGGGTCTTCGACTCGGCGCGCCTCGCCATCGCCGATGTTCTGCAAGGCCGGTCGGAGCTCGCGGTGGTCTCGGCGGCGAGCACACTCCCGGAGTTGGAGGCGGCGTCGATCCGAGTACTGGCAGTTTCGGCTCCCGATCGGATGGCTCCACCGTTCGATGCGGTGCCGACGTGGACGGAGCTCGGAGTCGATTGTGTGATCGGAACGTGGCGGGGTGTCGTCGGCCCGCCCGGTCTGGCGTCCGAAGCCATCGGTGCCTGGGAGTCGGCGCTCGCGGCTGCCGTTGCCACCGACGCGTGGGCGGAGTCGTTGCAGCAGCATCACTGGGTGGATACGTACTTGGTCGGGCGCGGCTGCGAGCGGTTCCTCGAAGTCGAAAAGGCGACCTTGGTCGCCGGGCTCGTGGATCTTGGTCTCGTGGGGGGTGACCATGGCTGAGCTGGTGGCAGCGTTTGGGGTGCCGCACACGCCCTTGCTGTGGCGGCTCCGCGACGATCGAGATGCGACCGACCTCGTCGAGGTGTTCGAGCACTTCGACCGTTTTCGCAGCATGTTCGAAGCCGCGAGGCCCGATGCAGTGGTGGTGATCGCCTCGGACCACTTCCACCAGTACACCTTCGAGAGCATGCCGGCATTTGCGATCGGCACGGGTTCGCACATCCGCGGTACACATCCCAATGAGGAGCGGTCGTTTGGGCTCCCCCAAGTGGATCTGGTGGGTGATACCGAGCTGGCCGCCAGTATCGCCGGATCGAACGTGCTCACCTCGGAGATCGACTTTGCGTTCACCAACCGGCCCTGGCTCGATCACGCGTACGTGGTACCGCTCCTCGAGCTGATGCCGAACCTCGAGGTACCGGTGGTGCCGATCCACACGAACACAAACGCCCCTCCCCTTCCGTCCGCTCAGCGATTCGTGGCACTCGGCCGGCATGTCCGATCTTCGATCGAGTCGGATCAGAGTCACAAGCGTGTGGTGCTGGTTGCCACCGGACACCTGGCGTTCGAGCTCGGCGGCCCGCGGCAGTTCCGCGGTGTGTCGCCAGATCCGGCCTTCGACGAGGAGGCGACGGGTTGGCTCGCCCGTGGCGACCTCGATGCGGCACAGTCGGGCTGCAGCTTCGAGCGTCTGGCACGCGCCGGAAACCTGGGGTTTCAGTTCCTGGACTTCGTGTCGTTGCTGGCGGCCGCCGGTCGTCGGGCCGACATCGCAGCACAAGTGGGATGCCGCTTCGGGGCCGAGCCGTTCTTTGCCTGGGCGGCGTCATGAGCCGTGCCGAGATCGACATGCTCCTGATCGACATCGACCTCACCGACCGATCGATCGAGGCGTATCGCAGCGACGCCCGAGCCTTCGTGGAAGCGTGGGAGGTGACGGGACGAGGCCGCGCGACAGGTCGGTGGGAAGGTGGGGTGCTGACAGATGAGGAGCGGCGAGCATTCATCGACTTCGACTACGCCACCCTCTATCGGATGGGGGCGCACCCGTTTCTCTTGTGGCAGATGGTTCGTTCCGTGGTCGGCGACTCCATGCCGGTGGGCGAACTGGTCGCCGAGTACAACGCCGCAGTCGAGCCGTACGGACACCCGACGTTCGGCACGTGACGCCCGTCCCGGTCGCCGCCCGGTCGCCGGTCCACCGACGACCGGTATTCTCGAGCTCTCTTCCCCTCGCCACCATCCATGAGCTTGATCATCGCCTCCGAAGACCCCCGTGCCGTCGACGTGCAGCAACTGCTCCAAACACATCTGGCGTTCGCGCGTGAAGTCACCCCGCCTGGGCATGTCCACGCGATGGATGTCGCGGCGCTCCTCCATCCGGCAGTCACGTTCTACGGCGCACGGCTGAACGGCTCCCTCCTCGGGGTGGGCGCACTCCGGGCTCTCGACGACGCCCACGGCGAGATCAAGTCGATGCACACGGCCCGGACCGCCCGTGGCCGCGGAGTCGGGCGCGCCATGGTGCAACACCTCCTGGCGGTCTCGACCGATCGCGGCTACAGACGGGTGAGTCTCGAGACTGGCACGGGAGATGCGTTCGCACCGGCGCGCGCGCTGTACTCGCACATGGGGTTTCGGGTGTGCGAGCCCTTTGGCGACTACACCCGCAACCCGTTCAGTGTCTGCATGACGATGGAGCTGGGGTCGCCTTCAGTGTGACGTCCGCAGAGTTCAGCGATTGCTGAGCTCCCTGGCCTTCTCGTCCTGGTAGACCTTCCGGACCCGGTGGTCACCGAAGTACGCGTAGATTGCGTGCCCAACAACACCGAGGCCCCAGAAGAGCAACACCCAGTTGGCGAAGTCGAGCCCGAAGAACCCGGCATCCGCTCCGCCCGCCTTGTCGATCACAACCAACAAGGCCCCCAAGAACACATAGACCATGAGGTGATAGAAGAAGTCTCGCACGGTCTTCACGTGCGTCCTCGCCCGCTGGAGTGCGGGATCGGTCTGCGTCATCGACGCCTCCTCTCGAGAGTGCATCTTCCAACAAACCCGGTACCACCGGCGGTCGCCACGGTCGAATGACCTTGTCGACGCCGTGACGTCGTCCTCTGGTGCCGGC
The DNA here is from genome assembly GCA_963785075.1 of uncultured bacterium. GTDB lineage: Bacteria > Actinomycetota > Acidimicrobiia > Spongiisociales > ZC4RG35 > JAOUGY01. The sequence continues at coordinate 79,328 of CAWATW010000006.1, read as the reverse complement.
CCCGTGGATGGGTCACGATCGGATCGTGAAACTGTGGCGCCGGATTCCGCGATCCCAGCGACGGATGCGCCGGGCCGCACGCCGGGTTCTCGGCGGCTACTTCGATCGCGCGACCGCTGCCGCCGTGATCGATGCCGCGGAGCGCGCCCTTCCGGAGTATTGCGTTCGCATCCCTCCGACCGGCGCCGGTGCCAGAGATCTCCTGCGCACGTCTGCTCATGTGCTGGCGCTTCATCGGGCACTCGAACCGCACCTCGGATGGGACCGTGCCGCCGATCTCGTGTCCGACATCGTGTTCGCATCGATCATGCCGGCCCGGCGGGCTCTCTATCTGCTCTCGGGGCTCTGGACCCGAGATCCAATCGGCCGCGTCCGGTGGGGGTCGCGCGTGGCCGGTCGGGTGTACTACTCATCACCGGACTGGGTGATGGCCGATGTCGACATCGACGAAGGATTCGGCATCGATATCACCCGCTGTGTTGTCGCCGAGTACTTCAAAGCACTCGACGCCGGTGAGCTTTGCGAACGAGTGATCTGTGCGCAGGATGCCCGAACCGCGGCTGCGGAGGGGCTTCGGTTCGAGAGGACCGAGACGCTGGCCTCGGGAGGGAGTCGGTGCGACTTCCGGTATCTGCCGCTGCCGACCGTTCGCCCCGGAACGCTCGTGGACGAAGTACTAATCGATGCGTCGCCGGAAGCGGTGTGGGCCTGGCTCGCCGGACTGGCGGACCACTACTCGGAGTGGCACCCCGATCACGTGTCAGCAGCCTGGACCAGCGGGCCACCCAACGAGGTGGGTTCTCAGCTGGAGGCCGTGGAGTTCCTCGGGGGTCGGCGCGAGACGCTCCGGTTCAAGATGATCGAGGTGACTCCTCCGCACCGGATGTCGTTCAGGTTTGTAGGCGGGCATGCGTTGGTCGCCAAAGGCGGCCGATTCGAGATCGAGCCCTGCGGCAGTGGATCGTTGTTCAGGGCTCGGCTCGACGTCAGGTTCGGGAGCGTGCTCGAACGTTTCTCCCCGAGCAGAGCGAGAGCCCTTCGTGACCACATGCGGGAGGAGGGGCGGGCTGCGAAGCGCCTCGTCGAGCAGCGCGACCCGCCGTCGGTGATCTCGAGAGGCCCTGGGCTGGTCGCTAGACCATGACCCTGATGGGTGCTCCGCTCCGCCACGCGACGATGTCCTCGACCGCCTGGCCGTAGAAGATCTCGTAGGTCTGCCTGGTGACGTATCCGATGTGGGGGGTCACGAGGATTCGCGGTTCGGACCTGACGGCATGATCCGGGGGGAGCGGCTCCGTTTCATGCACGTCGAGCGCGGCACCGGCTATGGCTCCGTTCTGCACGGCCGCGATCAAGGCACTCGTGTCGACGATCGGACCACGTGACGTGTTCACGAGGTAGGCGTCGGGTCGCATGAGGGCAAGCTGTTCGGTCCCGATCAACCCACGTGTCCGGTCGCTCAATCGGACGTGGATCGAAACGAAATCGGCGGACGCGAGCAACTCGTCGAATCTGGCAAGGCGGACACCCACCTCCTCGGTTCGCTCGGGTGTCAGGTTGTGACTCCAGGCGGAGACGTCCATTCCGAACACCTTGCCCATGGTTGCGACTTGCGTCCCGAGACGCCCGAGACCGATCACCCCGAGCTGGGCTCCCCGAAGATCGCGGCCCAAGCCACGCTGCCACCCGCCAGAACGCACCGAGTCGATCTCGCCGACCAACCCGCGAGCTAGTGCCTGGATCAGGGCGAAGGTCAATTCGGCGGTGGCGTGACCGGGCGAGTCTGTCCCGCACACCGTGACCTCGTGCTCCCTGGCCGCCGAGAGGTCGATCGAGGCATTCCGCATGCCCGTGGTGACCAGAAGTCGGAGGTTGGGGAGCGAGGCGATGAGCTCCCGTGGGAAGGGGGTGCGCTCCCGCATCGCCACGATGACATCGAAAGGCATCAGCTGCTCGACCAGTACGTCGGGGTGGGCCAGGTGCTCGGTGAAGAACGTGATGTCCCCATCCACCTCGTGCCAGGCTCCGAAATCGGCAGCGACTTCCTGGTAGTCGTCCAGGACCGCGACAGAACAACGAGTCATGGACCCGACGGTACCGAGCCGTGGTGGTCAGTTGTGGTCAGAGGGAAGAAAACAACGCGATCGGAACCAGGGGTCGGGCCACGGGAGCGGTGACATATCATGCACGATTGCCGCCAGAGAAGGACATGTACGTGGATTTGGGGATTGCAGGGAGAACGGCCCTCGTCACGGCCTCGAGCCGGGGCCTCGGGAAGGCGTGCGCCGTGGCGCTGGCGAATGAAGGCGTCGACGTGACGATCAATGGGCTGTCCGAGGAGAACCTCGCGACCGCCGCCGTCGAGTTGAGAGCCGTGGGGGTGGATGTTGTCACCGTTGCGGCCGACATCAACACGGCGGAAGGGCGCGAGGCGCTCCTTGCCGCCTGCCCCGAGCCCGACATCCTCGTCAACAACAATTGGGGCCCGTCGCCCGGTGACTGGTTGTCGTTCGAATACGAGGACTGGCTGGCTGCGGTCGAGGCCAACATGCTGGCGCCGATCATGATGATCCGGGCGGTGGTTCCGGCGATGCGACGCCGCCAGTTCGGAAGGATCGTCAACATCACCTCTCAGATGGTCAAGTCTCCGTTCTCGGTGATGGGGCTCTCCGCCGGGGCACGCGCCGGCCTGACTGCGGCCTGCAAAGCACTGTCGCGTGATGTGGCCAAAGACAACATCACGATCAACAACCTCCTCCCGGAGCGCATCGACACCGAGCGGCAGCGCTTCATGGCGACCAAACGTGCGGAGTCGTCGGGGATGACGTACGAGGCGGCCCGCCAGGAGATCGTCGACAGCATCGCCGCCAACCGGATGGGTCGACCCGAGGAGTTCGGCAAGGCATGCGCATTCCTGTGCAGCGCAGACTCCGGCTACATCTCCGGGCAGAACCTCCAACTCGACGGTGGCTCCTACCGCGGAGCGTTCTGACCACGAGACCGGTCCAACCCCGCCTGGATCGGCACCGCGGTTTGGATGACGAGGCGAGCAGCAGACGGCACACAGCCGACGGCAGACGTCCCGTGGCTGACGTCCGGTTGCTGAGACCTGATGCCCGCGGCGACAGGGTCCGGATACGATGTCCACATGACGATGCTCTGGATCATCGGTGGCCTGATGGCGGTCGGTTTGATCGTGGCCGTGTCGCTCGTCGTCGCCATCACAAGCCAAGGGGGCGAACGAGAGGGTGAAGCAGGCTCCTTCGCCGGCTCGGTCCTCGATCAGTCCGCCGCCTTCAGGGGTGACCGTCCTGAGGGCCGCGGTGCGTGGGACGGTGTCGACCGCCAGAAGACCGGTCCCGGCGACCCGGGAGGAGGAGATTTCTGATGTCTACGGTTCGATCGTTGCTCGAATCATCGGGGGTAGTCTCGCTCCTGCCGTTCGTGGCTGTAATCGTTGTGGTCGGCGTGGCCGCGATCCTTGCGCTCTTCGTCTTCGGCGCTCGTCGCATGCTCGGACGCACTGGTGACGCCGATGAGAGGGCTGCGCAGCTCGCGGCGCAGATTTGCGCCTCCCGCGGCTGGGAGAAACCAGAGCTCGCTCCGCCATGGGATGGCGAAGACCGACTGGGCCTGCCCAAGGACATCTCGGAAGCGGGTGTCTGAGGCGTCCGTCCGGCGGTCGCCCCTCAATACGTGAGCACCGACTTCGGCAGCATGACGTGGCAGCCCTTGTTGATGTTCACGAGCTGTGATATCCGCACGTCGGCGGCGAGGCTGCACAACGTGTAGGCATCTTCGGGCGACAGGCCTGATCTTTCGACGATGAGGGCGACCATGGCTCGGACCGCCTGACGGGCCGCATCGTCGAGGTCCTGGTCGATGCCAATCGTGATGTGATGGCTCGGTGTCTCGGCTCGTGGCATCGACAGCGCGAGGTCCTTGCGAAGGTGGATCTCGAACGTACCCGTCAACGCCGTTTCGGCCGCCGACAGGCAGCTCTCACCGTCCCCCTGGACCGCATGTCCGTCGCCCACCATCAGTCCCGCCCCGGGGTTGAACACAGGCAGATAGAGCGTCGATCCCGGGATGAGCTCCTTGATGTCGAGGTTCCCTCCGTGCGCCTGAGGGGCGATCGACGAGATGGTGCCCCACTCCGCTGGTGGCAACGTCCCGAGCACACCGAAGAAGGGACGAAGCGGGATCGTCCCGCCCCACGGCAAACGTGCCACCATGGCGTCCGCATCCAGCTCGATCGACATGACCCGCCGGCGTGGGAAGTCCTCTGGAAGCGTGCCACGCAACGGCAGAATCATGTTCCAGGCCCAGTCCTGGCGAAGCGAGACATCGATGAGGCGGACCTCGAGCACGTCACCCGGTTCTGCACCCCGCACCCCGATGGGACCGGTCATCAGATGTCCCGGCAGGATCTGGATGCGGGTGGCGATCAGGTCGCGATGCTCCGGAAGCAGTCGGTCCCACATCGAATCCGGGAACTGGCCCGGCGATCCGGAGATCGTGTCGACCACGACCGTGTCACCCGAGTCGATCTCGAGAACCGGCTCGAAGTCGGCCGAGAAGGCTCCCCACCGTATGTGGTCGGGATCGGCGGTCAGATGATGGTCCACAATCACACGACGGCACTCGGGGCGACTGCCTCGATGTCGGTGACGACGTCGATCACGACCGGACGGTCGGCTTCGAGCGCTCGCTCCATCGCCGGAGCGAAGTCGGAAGGCTTCTCGACCCGGATGCCGATGGCACCCATGTTCTCGGCGACGGCGGCAAAGTCCACTTCGCCGAACACCCACAGCTCGTGCGCCTGCTCGGTCTGTTTTCCGCCGTAGGCCCGGTCGAAGCCGCGCATCGACTGGTTGCCCGAGTGGTTGTCGTTGACGACGGTCACGGTGTTGATACCGAACCGTACGGCTGTCTCGATGTCACCGATGTGGTACCAGAAGCCCGAGTCGCCCGTGAAGCAGACCACCGGGCGATCAGGTGCTCCGCACTTGGCGCCGAGGGATGCAGGAAAAGCCCAACCGAGATGGCCGGCACTGCGCAGGTAGCCCTGGTCCGGAGTACGCAGGTCATAGAACCCTCCCATCCACATCCCGGCATGGCCGGTGTCGACGACGACGACGCCGTCGTCGGGCACGAGGTCGGAGAGGTCGGCGCAGATCCGCTCGGGGCGGATCGGCTGCTCGTCCGACCCCATCAGCGATGCGTATTCGTCGTAGAAGCCGGCGACCTCCGCCCGGCACCGGTTCAGCCACTCGGTGCGGTCGGGCGGGGTCGAAACGCTCAGTTCGGCCATTCGGATGAGGGTCTCTCGTGCGTCGGCGTTGATCCCTACCAACGGTGGATAGTTGCGACCGATCGACTCCGGGTCGATGTCGATCTGGATGCACCTCGTGTCGAGCGGGGGCACGCTCCAGAAGTGGGTGGTCATCCCACCGGTCTGCGTCCCGACGAAGACCACGAGGTCTGCGGCCCCCACCACCTTGTTCGCCGACGCTCGCGAGTAGGTCCCCACCACGCCGACAGACAGCGGATGAATGCCGGGGATGGTGTCCTTGCCGTTGAGCGAGGTCGCCACGGGGATGCTGAGGCGCTCTGCAAGGGCCACGATGGCGGATCCTGCGCCCGAGGCCCGGACACCACCTCCCGACACCAGGACCGGCCGCTCGGCTGAAGCCATCAGCTCGAGTGCCCGGCGAATCTCGTCGTCTTGGGGACGGGGGCGGAAGGGAGGCACGGCCCGGAACCGCGCCTCGACGCGCTCGTCCATCTCGGCGGTCTCGCGGTCGATCTGTCCCTCGTTGCCCTGGAACTGGAGATGGACTGGTCCCGGAGCCCCTGTCGTCGCGACGCGGAACGCCTGCCGCAGCAGATCGGGGAATCGCTCGACCGCGTCGACCGTGGCGTTGAACTTGGTGACTGGCTCGAACGCCGGCACGTCGTCGACCTCTTGATAGACCTGCCGGAACTTCGTCGCAGGGTCGCGCCCGCCGGTCATGGCGATCACCGGCGAATGAGCAAGGTGGGCATCCCGAAGGCCGGCGGCCAGGTTGAGCGCTCCCACGACCTGGGCCATGCAGACACCAGGGCGGCCGGACGCCCTGGCGTAGCCGTCGGCCATGTAGGCCGCGGGCTTCTCGCCGTGGGGGCGGATACGCCTTATGCCGGTGCGGGCTTCGATCTCGACCATCGTTCGGCGGAGAACCGCCGGCACGTGGAACACATGGGTGACTCCGTAGGCCTCCAGCATTTCTGCGAGGACGATTGCGCCTGTGGTCATCTGGACCCCTCGAATCGTGCGGTACCGGTCGTGGTGACGGTGCCGTCGGACTTTCGAACGAACATCTCGACCTCTACCTGGTCGTCTTCGACGGCGGTGACGGTCCCCCCGCATTCGAGCCGATCGCCGAGATAGGCGGGTGCGAGGTGGCGATAGGTGAGCGTCTTCAGGCGGGCGTTCTCACCGAGAAACCGCTGTGCGGTCTGCACCAGATAGGTTCCTTGGAGTGGTCCGTGGACCAGCAGGCCCGGGTGGCCGTCGTGCTCGGTGGTGAAGGGCAGGTCGTAGTGAATCCGATGGATGAGCCATGCTGCGCTGCTGAACATGAACAGGTCGATGGCATCCGGAGTCCTGTCCACCACGGGGATGTCGGTGCCGGGCCTCATCGGTAGATCCTCGTGAAACGCTCGCGTGCGACCATCTCGTCGCCCTGGTTCGTGAACGAGAACTCCATCGTCACGAACACCAGGGGACCGCTGCGACCCTCTTTCTCGTACATCTCCACGATGCGCTTCCCAACGGTCACCGTGTCACCTGCGACCACCGGCACGCCCAACTCGAGCGAGATCTCGCCGGCCATCGCACGGGTCGTCTGGACCGGGGGAACGTCGGCGGTCGCCGAACCGTCAGGAGCGAGATCGTGACGCGGGACGAGGTGCGCGGTGTGCATCCGGATCACGTACGGAAACATCGGCGGAGCAACGACATCCGAGTAGCCGGCCTCCCTCGCCGCCTCAGGATCGACGTGGATGGCGTCTGTTTCGCCGATGGCATAGGAGTACCGCTGGATGTCGCTCCGGCCCACCTGGAACGTGGCGTCGGGATACTCCCGTTCGGCCCACTCCCTCGCTTGGTCGGTTATGAGCACGTGATCCTCCTCGTGCCGTTGTCGCGTATGGCCGGCCGACAGCCGACAGCCGACGGCCGACACCGGGTCGGCTGTATGCCGTTTGCCGTCGGCCCGGGGGTCGACGATCGCGAGTGTGTGCGCGGGTTCCCGGATGAGGCGGCTTTCACAGTCCCATCGTCCTTGCGATGATGTTGCGCTGGATGTCGGAGGTTCCTGCCCCGATCACCCCGAGGCGCGACTCGCGGTAGTGCCGCTGGAGGTCGTACTCCATCGTGTAGCCATAGCCTCCCAGCACCTGCAGGCCCATGTCCGCAACCGACTTGTAGGCCTCGCACGCATAGAGTTTGAGGATCGCCGCATCGCGGAGGTCCGTGGCACCGCGGTCCAGCCGAGCGGCATAGCGGTACACGAGCATCTCGGAGATGTCGACCATCATCTGCATCTCGGCCAATCGATGGGCCACGGCCTGGAACTTGCCGATCGCCTGGCCGAACTGCTTGCGCTCCTGGGCGTATTCCAACGAGTCGGCGAGCGCGGCCTTTGCTGCGCCGGTTCGAGCAGCGGACAGGCACAGCCGCTCGTAACGAAGCCCGACTCCGAGGTCTCTCCATCCGTCGTGGAGGGTGCCGAGCATGTTCGACTTCGGCACCCGAACGTCGTCGAAGAACAGAAGGGCGGTGCCGAGGGGCCAGTGGCCCAGCGTCTCGATCGGCTGCCACTCGAGGCCCGGGCTGGAGGTGTCGACGAGGAAGTTGGTGATGCCGTGGTGCTTCTTTCCCTCAGACGACGTCCGGGTCGCCACGACGTCGAGGTCGCTGACCTTGAAACCCGAGGTGAAGACCTTCTGGCCGTTGAGCACGTAGTCGTCTCCGTCTTCGGTTGCGGTGAGGGAGATCGAGGCAGCATCCGACCCGGCTTCTGGCTCGGTGAGCGAGAAGCAGACAGAAACCTCACCGGTGGCGATCTTCGGGAGCAACTCGTGCTTCTGTTCTTCGGTACCGAAGGTGCCGATCGTCAGGCCCCCCCACGTGACCGCGCGAAACACCCAGAACGATAGATCGAGAAAGGCCCGCCCGAGCTCTTCGAGCAGTATTGCCACCTCGACGGCGCCGCCCCCGGAACCCCCGTATTCCTCGGGGATGTTGATTCCGAGCCAACCCTGCTCACCGAGCTTCTGGTAGGGCTCCGTCGGTGCACGGTGCTCTCGGTCGCACTCGCGGACGTACTCCCGAGTGATCTCCCGTTCGCAGAAGTCGCGAACGGTGTCCCGGAAGAGTTCCTGTTCCTCGGTGAATACGACGTCCATCTGAAATCGGCGCCTTCTCTCGTCGTGTCGATTCGAATGCGTCTCATATTGTGAGACGGCATTCGCGCCTTCTGAGGGTACGATGGTTGGGCAGAAGATGTCAACAGTGTGGGCTGCCCAGAGGGTATTGACAGTCGCGTTGGCAACGGCGTAGGGTTTGGTCGAACCGCGTTGATGTCTCGAACTATGAGACAAAGCGCTCGAATCTCTCGTGGTCGATTCGGTCGGTGAGACGGATCGGCCGACTGGAGACTGGAGACTGGAGACCGGATACGGTCCCACGGGAGGTAGCTGTCAGTGGCCGAGACACCAACCATCGAGACCGTTCGCGCCCTGTGCGAACGCCACAGCAATTGGGGACGCTGGGGCGAAGACGACGAACGCGGAACGCTCAATCTGGTGAAACCCGAACACATCGTTCGTGCGAGCGCCCTCATCGAACGGGGCACCACCATCTCGATGGCGCTGCCCTTCGACGATGCCGGGCCCCAGACCGGTGCATTCGGTCGATTCAATCCCATTCACCTCATGATTCGCGATGGCGCGGACGTGATCGCCGGCTCCTCGGTGCGCGACTTCTACGGAGGCGTCGACAAGCACTTTCGCGGCACCGACGACCTCATCATCATGCCGCTCCAGAGCGGCACGCAATGGGATGCGATGGGCCATGTCGTCTTCGAGGACAAGATCTACAACGGCTTCGGCGCGGAGTGGGTGAGCAGCAGAGGAGCCATGAAAGGCTCGGTCAAACAGGCCGCCGACGGGATGGTCGGGCGAGGTGTGCTCCTCGACGTGGCGAAGGCACTCGGAGTCGATTGGCTCGAACCCGGTCACGCAATAAACGGTGACGAGCTGGATCGGGCGGCCGACATGGCGGGCCTCGAGGTGGGGGAGGGTGACTTCGTCTTCGTTCGCACCGGTGCCATGACCATGGCCCGCGCCAATGGAAGTTGGGGCGACTACGCCGGTGGATCTGCACCCGGCCTCGGCCTCGGCAGCGTCGACTGGATCGCCGAACGCGACATCGCCGCGCTCGCGGCCGACACCTGGGGACTCGAGGTCCGCCCCAACGAGACGCCGGACACCTTTCAGCCACTGCACATCGTGCTCATCAATCACATGGGTCTCTGGCTCGGTGAGATCTTCGATCTCGACCCGCTGGCTGCGGACTGTGCCGAAGATGGCCGCTATGAGTTCTTCTTCGCCGGACCGCCGTTGCCGTTCACACGGGCGGTCGGTTCGCCACTCAACCCGATGGCGATCAAGTGAGAGGAGAGACTCGATGGACGCACTCCGTTCGATGATCTTCACGCCGGGTCACCGGCGTGATCTGATCGAGAAAGCGATCCGCTCCGGGAGCGATGCTGTGATCATCGACCTCGAAGATGCGGTGGCGCTCGATGCCAAGCCACAGGCTCGCGAGCTGCTGGGCGACCTCCCTCACTCACCTGTTCCTCTCTTCGTTCGAACCAATGGGCCCGAAACCGGCATGATCTGGGACGACGTGATCGCAGCGGGACGGGCCGGGGTGGCCGGATTGGTGATCCCCAAAGCCGAACACGCCGACGTCGTCAAGCAGATCGACGGTGCCCTCACGGCGCTCGAGATGACGTCGGGACACACGGTCGGCAGCATTGGGATCGTCCCGCTCATCGAGAGCGCACTGGGGGTTCGCAATACCTACGACATGGCGACGGCGAGTGATCGCGTCGAATGTGTGATGTTCGGAGGCGGGGAGCAGGGAGACCTGGTCGCAGACCTCGGATGCGAGTGGACTCCGGAGGGGACGGGGCTGATGCAGGCCCGGGCACAGGTGCTCATGTCGTCCCGGGCCGCAGGCATCGAGCATCCGTTCGAAGCTGTCTTCATGGACTTTAGGAATCTCGAAGCTCTGCGCGTGGAGTCCGAGCTGGCGCGGAGGCTCGGATACGTCGGCAAGGTCGCCATTCACCCGGCCCAGGTGGCGGTCATCAACGACGTCTTCACGCCGGCGCCAGACGTTGTGGCGTACCAACGGAAGGTGTTGGAGGCGTTCGAGCAGGCAGAGGCTGACGGCTCCGCCTCCATCAGTGTCGACGGAAAGATGGTCGACTACGCCGTGGCCCGAGTGGCGCGGACGGTGATCGCAAGGGCGGATGCAGCCGAACGTGCTGCCGCCCGCCAGTCCAAAGAGAACGCATGACCAGGAATCGATACATCGAGGGCGGTGTCGGAGTCGCAGTGGTGGGTGCCGGGTCGATCGGATCCCTCCGGGCCGAGATCTCACACCGGCACCCGTCCGTCGACTTCCTGGCGGTGTGCGACATCGTGGAGGAGAAGGGCCGGCGACTCGGCGACTCCTGTGAAGCCGACGTCGTCACCACCGATGCCATGGAGATCGTGACGCGCGACGATGTGGACGCCGTGATCATCGCCTCCACGGAGGACTCGCACTACGAACCGGCGATGGCGGCCATCCAGGCGCGCAAGACCGTGCTCATCGAGAAGCCGTTCACGATCCTGCCCGACGAGGGCCACAAGTTGCTGGCGGCGGCCGACGAATACGGGGTCCGTGTCTACACGGGTTTCACCCAACGGTTTCGCAGGCGCTATCTCGCCATCAAGGAGCACGTGAACAAGGGCTACATCGGAGACGTGACGAGCGCAAAGGCGACGATCTATCTTGCGGAGTCCGTGGCTCGGGCGGTGATCTCGCGGGCAGGCACCACCACGCCTTCGATCAACACGATGACCTATCTGTTCGACCTGCTGACGTGGTATCTCGATGGGCAGAAGCCGGTCTCCGTGTACGCCGCCGGTTCGACGAAGGGGCGGATTTCGGAGGACTACGGAGCTCCCGACTCCACCTGGTGTGTCTTGAGGTACGAGGACGGGACGGTGGCGAACCTCGGCGTCAGCTGGGAGCTCCCCGAGTTCTGGCCCGCCAACGTCGCCAGCATGGACTTCGAGCTGTTCGGCCGAGAAGGCACGGTCAGCGTCAAGGACGATCACCGCGACGTCATGCTTGCCTCGCGCAAGCCAATCCACTCTCCGTACACGCCTGACGCCAGCATGCATGTGGCCATGCTCGGTTCGTACATGCCAGGTGACTGGGCGCTCGGTGAGCACTTCGGTGCGATGCAGGAGGAAACCCACGCCTTCATCAACGCCGTCGGCCAGAAGCGGCAGGACCCCATCCTCGCCACCGGTGAGGAAGGCATCGACGTGCTCGTCATTTCGAGGGCCGTCGACAAGTCCGCCAAGTCCGGCGAAGTGGTGACCCTCGAGTGGTGAGCCGTCCAGTACTCAGTACTCAGTACCCCGTACGTAGTACGTCGCGGAGCGACCTGTGCTGACCGGGATCACCGTCATCGAGCTCGGGCAGGTGATCGCGGGCACGTACGGCGGGGCCATCCTCGCCGAGCTGGGAGCCGAGGTGATCAAGGTGGAGCCGATCACCGGTGACACCGCTCGAAACCCGAAGATCGCACCGCTCCGTGGCGAGAGCGCCATCCACCTGTTCATGAATCGGGGGAAGAAGAGCGTCGTGATCGACCTCAAGAACGCCGACGGCCTCGACGTGTTCTACCGGATGGTCGAGCAGGCCGACGCCGTTGTCGACAACTTCCGGCCTGGCGTCATGAAGCGGCTGGGCATCGATCACCAGACCCTGAAGGCGCGCAACCCTGACATCGTGACCGTGTCCGTGACAGGGTTCGGCGAGTACGGACCGGCACGCGACAAGGCTGCCTTCGATCTCGTCGTTCAGGCGTACTCGGGTCACATGGACATCACCGGTGACCCCGACGGCCCGCCGGCCCGGGTCGGCATACCACTCGCCGACATCTCCGGGGGCATCTTCGCGTGTATCTCGGTGCTCGCCGGCCTGGTCGATCGAGGACTGCACGGCGTCGGGCGCCACGCCGACGTGTCGATGCTCGACTCGCTGGTGTCCATGCTGTCGTACGACGCCCTCGATCACCTCAACTCGGGGAAGGCGGTGGTGCGGCAGGGGACCGGGCATGCGCACATGGTTCCGTGGCAGGCGTTCGAGACCTCCGACGGATACGTGGTGGTCGCCGCCCGAGACGAGAAGTTCTGGCGCAACCTCTGCGATGCAATCGACCGGCCCGACCTCAAGCAGGATCCACGCAGCTCGGACAACGCCAGACGTGTCGAAAACCGCCAGTGGTTGGTACCGATCCTCGACGAGGCCTTCCGAAGCCGAAGCAAGGCAGAATGGGTGGCCCGGTTGGACGAGTTCGACATTCCTTCCGCACCCGTGAACGACATGGCCGGCGTACTCACCGATGAACAGATCCTGGCCCGTGACATGGTGCGGACATACCAGCATCCCACTCTCGGCGAGATCAAATACACGCCGAGCCCCGTCAAGTTCTCCGATTGGCAGATGCCTTCGGAGGCTGCCCCGATGCTCGGGGAGCACACCGAGATCATCCTGAGAGAGCGCCTTGGTCTCTCCGAGGACGAAGTCCACCAACTCGTGGTGGACGGCGCCGTCGGAGTCTGGCCTGGGGAATGACCGCGACGTCTGCGTTTGCATTGGCGAACCGGCCGCTCCCCACGTTGTTCGCCACCTCGATGTCGATCACGCTTGGGGCGCTTCCGATCTTCCTCGTGGGTGCGATGGCGGTGTTCATCCGACCGGAGCTGGGGTTCGGGGAATCCGCGCTCGGCGCGCTCGCCACCATCTACTACCTGACATCGGCGCTGACCACCTTCCCCGCTGGACCGCTGGCCGAGCGACTCGGTGGCCCCAGGGCCATGGCGGTGGCGGCCTCGCTGTCGATCCTCGTCTTCGTCGGCATCTCCCTGTTTGCGAGATCCTGGCTCACGCTTGCGGCCTTCCTGGTGGTGGCCGGTGTGGCCAACGGGATTGCCTTCCCGGGTTCCAATCTGGCGTTTGCACGTGGATTTCCGCCGAGTAGACAGGGGATCGGCTACGCAGTGAAGCAATCGGCGGGCCCTTATGCCACGATGCTCGCGGGAGCCGCGGTCCCGCTCATCGGACTGACGATCGGGTGGCGATGGGCGTTTGCGTTGGCCGCCCTTCTGGCCATTCCGATCGTCGTCGGCGGAGGTATCAGACAGCAGGTACCTAGCCACGCGCGTTCGACGGGCGGCTGGGTGCCGAAGGGACCCGTGTGGATCCTGTCGCTCGCAGCATTCTGTGCGGTCAACGCCTCGGCGTCCTTGGGAGCCTTCTACGTGGAGTCGGCGGTGTCGAAAGGGATCGGGGTCGGTATGGCCGGGACCCTGCTCTCCGTGGGAAGCGCGTTCGGAATCGTGTGTCGAATCGGTTGGGGATGGATCGCAGATCGCCGGCCCTCGATCCACTTCGGACTCCTGACCTCGATTCTCACAGCGGGTGCGCTGTCGATCTGGTTCTTGGGGGTTCCCGAGTCGGGTCTGAGCCTCGCAATCGTCACGCTGGCGGCGTTCGGCACCGGATGGGCGTGGCCCAGCCTGCTGAGCTTCGCCGTGCTGTCGCGGACCCCGGGTGCCGAGGGCGTGGCGTCCGGCATCGTCGGAGCGGGTCAATACGGTGGGGGGATCCTCGGACCGCTCACCTTCGGCGTGCTCGTCGAGCAGTTCTCCTACCGGACGGCGTGGACGGTGGCGGGCATGATGTTGGCGTTGGCGGCCGGTTTCTCGGTCCTCGGAGGACGCAGGTTGGAGCGGGCGGTGAGAGAGAGGAGTGTCGGATGAGGTTTGGAACGTTTGTGCCTCAGGGCTGGAAGATGGATCTGGTGGGTGTCCCGGTGGCCCGGCAATGGGATCGGATCGCAGACACCGCACGGACGATCGAGGAAGCCGGATACGACTCGGTCTGGGTGTACGACCATTTCCACACGCACCCGGTTCCGAGCCAGGAGTCTGTGTTCGAAGCCTGGTCGCTCATGGCTGCGCTTGCGGTGACCACCAGCAGGGTCCGTCTCGGACAGATGTGTACGTGCATTCCGTACCGACCGCCGTCGCTCCTGGCGAAGATCGCCGCGTCGGTCGATGCGATGAGCGGTGGACGCCTCGACGTCGGTATCGGCGCAGGGTGGTCGACTCACGAGTTCCGGGGATACGGCTACCCGTTCCCGCCCGACGGGGAACGCCTGGACATGCTGGAGGAAGCTGCTCAAGTCCTGATCGCCATGTGGACGCAGGAGGAAGCGCATTTCGTCGGCGAGCACTACATCCTGGGTGGGGCGATCACGAGGCCGAGGTCGCTCCAGCATCCCCACCCGCCGCTGTGGATCGCAGGGGGCGGCGAGCGCCGCACGCTGCGGATCGTGGCCGAGTACGGCGACTACTCGAACTTCTCGGGGGACATCGACACGTTCCGCCACAAGTCCGAGGTCCTCGAACGGCACTGTGCCGATGTGGGAAGGGATTACGGCGAGATAGGCCGCTCGGTCCATTTGATGTCCGTCATCGGACGCGACGACGCCGACCTGGCGGCCAAGCTCGAGATCGCCGCCGAACGCCGCAACTGCACGCCCGACGAATTCGCCGACGAGCACTTCGCAGTCACCGTGGACCAGGCGGTCGAGATGCTGGGCGAGTACCGGGCCGAAGGATGCTCCGACATGATCCTCTACTTCTACGACATGGGCCGCCACGACAGTCTCGAGCTGTTCGCGGCTGAGGTGATGCCGCAACTGCGCGGCGTTTGAAGTCGATGAAGCGGATGCTCGCCCCAGCTTCGATTGCGATCGTCGGGCTCTCCGACGACGCCTCCAAGCATGGCGGCCGAGTGTTGGCGAACCTCCGCAAGGTGGGATTCGCGGGCCGCGTCGTGGGGGTGAATCCCAGGCTCCCCGCCGTCCCGGGAGTCGAGATGGTCCGTTCGTTCGGTGACCTCGCAGATCCGCCCGACCTGGTGGTCTGCGCCGTGCCTGCCGCCGCCGTACCGGAGGTGGTGGCCGAGTCGTCTGGCGCCGGAGGAGTGGTGGTGTTCGCGGGCGGCTTCGCCGAGGCCGGGGAGGCGAAATTGCAGCGCGACCTCGTGGAATCCGCGGAGAGGGCCGGGGTCCCGCTGCTGGGGCCGAACTCCGGAGGCATCATCCGACCGGTGGTGGGCCTCGCAGCGAGTTTTCTCACCTGCCTCGACCGGCCGGCGGAACAGATCCGATCGGGCCCGGTCGGTCTCGTCACGCAGAGCGGCGGAACCGGCAGCTACGTCCACAATCTCGCCGCCGCCGCAGGCAGCGGGCTGGGGGCATCGATCTCGACTGGCAACGAAGCGGTGCTTGGCCTCGCCGATGGCATCCATGCGCTGTGCGACCTGCCAGAGATCCGCGTCATCGCTCTTGTGCTCGAGACGGTCCGGGACGGGGCGGCGTTCCTCGACGCGGTGGAGGCGGCGTGGCGAGCGGGTAAGCCGGTCGTCGCATGTCGGATCGGGTCGAGTCGGCGCGGTGCGGGCCTCATGGGTACCCACACCGGGGCGATGGCCGTCCCCGTGCGTGTGCTCGACGGCGTGCTCGAAGCCACCGGGGTGACCGTTGCCGAGACGCCCGAGGAGATGCTGGCGGTCGCCGAGGTGCTCGCCCGCTCCGGAACGTTGGCCGGCGAACGCTGGGGCGTCGTGACGCATTCGGGCGGCATCGCCATCCTCTTGTCGGATCTGGCCGAGCGATGCGGTGTCGAGCTGCCGCATCCCAGCGACGAGCTCCGGGAGCGCCTGTCGCCGCTGCTCCAGCAGGGATCGTCGGACAATCCGCTCGACATGGGCGGGATCATCGGCGGACCGGGCAGGTTCGCCGAGGTGGTCGGCCTGTTCGCAGCGTCGGGCGACTTCGACCGTGTTCTGGCCGTGTCCACAGCTCACCCACCGGCTCACACCGTGGAACGGGTACGAGGACTGCTCGAGCTGGATCCGCCGGTCCCGGTGATCCACCTCTGGATGGCCGGCGACGTCGGGGCGGTCGGACTGCAGATGTTGCGGGATGCGGGCCTGCCTGCCGTCACCGAACCACGGGCGGCAATGCGCGCCATGGCGGCGATGCTGCAGCGGGCAGAGAGTCCGGTGGTGCGGCGGACCGACCGGTCGCCGAGCCGCATCGACGTGCCTCCCACGGAGCACGCGGCGAAGGAGCTTCTGGCGTCGTGGGATCTCCCGGTCGTCGATGGTGGTCTGGCGACGGATGCCGATGAGGCCGTCGCAATCGCCGCCCGTCTCGGTGGTCCGGTGGCGATCAAAGTGAGCTCGCCGGCGCTGACGCACAAGACGGAGGTGGGCGGCGTTCGGCTCGGAGTCGAGGGTCCCGAGGCGGTGCGTCGTACATTCGACGAGATCGTCCACGCGGTGACCACAGCGCTCCCGGAGACGTCGATCGACGGGGTACGGGTGGAGCGAATGGCCGGAGGATTCGAGGTCATCGTCGGTCTGTTCGACGACCCGGTGTTCGGTCCGATGGCCATGATCGGGCCGGGCGGTGTCGGAGCCGAGGGGATGGGGCTCGAACGGTTCGCCCCTGTCCCGATGAGTGCCACGGCGTCCGCCACTCTCATCGGTCGTGTCCCGGGGCTCTCGGCAGCGCTCAAACGTCTCGGTCCCAGAGTGGCAGACGATCTGGCAAGCTTCGTGTCGATGGCGAGCGAGGCGTTTGCCGAGACGGATCTGGCGGCGATGGAGATGAACCCGATGGCATGGTCGAAGGATGGCTGGCACGTCCTCGACGTGGTCATGGTTTCTGGTCGAGTAGAAGGAGAGGACGATGGGACGACTCGATGACAAGGTGGCGGTGGTCACCGGAGGTAGCAAGGGGATCGGGGCGGCGATCGCCGGCGCGCTTGCAGCCGAGGGCGCCGACTGCGTGCTGGCCGCCCGTACCGAGGAGGACCTGACATCGACCGCCTCCACCATCAGGTCCGGTACCGGACGACGGGTGGAGACGGTGGCCGGGGATCTTCGCACGATCGAGGGGTGTGAAGCGCTCCACGCGCGGTCGTTGGAGCTGTTCGACGGGGTCGACATCCTGGTCAACTGTGCCGGTGCGACGCAGGGCGGCCCGTTCCTCGACTTGCCCGACGAGGCCTGGGTCGACGGGTTCGCGCTGAAGTTCCACGCCGCCGTGCGGCTATCACGCTTGTTCTGGCCGCAGTTGGTCGCATCGAGCGGAACGGTGGTCAACATCATCGGTGGCCTGGCCCGTACCCCGGCGCCCGACATCGCCATCGGTGGCGCCGTCAACGCCGCTTTCGCCAACTTCAGCAAGGCCCTCGCCGGCCAGGGTCTCCGTGACGACGTGAACGTCAACACGATCCATCCGGGACAGACTCGAACCGAACGCCACCACACGCTGATGAAGGCCCGCGCCGACGCAGCCGGGACCACCCCCGAGGAGTTCGAGCAGCGCATCATCGAACGACAGGGCATCCGCCGCCTCGGCGAACCGGAAGACGTGGCGGCACTGGCCGTGTTCTTGTGCCTTCCGGAGTCACGCCACATCCAGGGCACCTCGATCTCGGTCGACGGCGGAGGGACCGCAGGGCTGTTCTGAGCGCAGTCTCTATGTGGCGCGGGCGGGAATGCCGCCCGTCTCGACGATCCTGTATCTATCGGCGAGCTCAGGTGCCAGCGCTCGGCGTTTCTCCGGCGGGAAGGCGACCCAGATCCGAAGCAGATGCCGCTTCAGCTCAACGTCGTCGTGGTCCTGGAACTCGGTCCTCGCATGGAGGATGGCGTGATTGTTGAGGAACTGCATGTCGCCGGGCTGCATTCTCATCGACAGCTGGAGCTCCGGACGATTGGCGATGTCCTGGACGGCGTCGAGGGCCTCACGCTGGACCTCGGTCAGTTCCAGCTCCTCGCCGAACCTGGTGACGGTGTTGAAGTACTGACGGCTCGTGATCCTCGACGTCACCTTCCCGCCGGCGTAGCTGAACATGGGGGACGTGTACCACCCTGGCTCTCCGGGTGGCTCTTCGCCCCGCCAATCGAGATTGAAGGGCCGGTACAACACCTCGAGGAGATCGGGGCGTTCCTCCAACAGGATGTTGTGGACGGCGCCCACACTCACCAGGGCGCTCTCGCCTCCCGACCTGGCGTCGCGCACGCAGAACAGCCCGAGAACGTCGACCGGCAGCTGGTCGGCGTGGAAGTCCATCTTGGCGCTGGTCTGGTACCCGCGGACGGTCGGGTCTTCGAAGCTCTTGCCCTCGTCGCGCACATGGCCCAGCAGGTGCCCCCGGGTGTTCTGGGAGATCGGCGTGCCGAGGTTGACGGCGAACCCCCAGTAGATGAGCTCGCACTGGCGGGCCGTGTAGCGCTCCCTCGGGATGCCGCGGACCAGGACGAAGCCAAGTCCGTTCTCGAGTCGAGCGGCGATACGCTCGAGAAGGTCGGAGAGCCGGGGAAGGGGAAAGGCCGACCTCTCGAAGGGGATGGAGAGCCCCGCTTCTTCCACGCCGGCGAGGGCGGCGTCGATCTCGGCGATCGCTGCGTCGTCGAGATGTTCGATCCATTCATCGCTGGTCTGGAGGTCCGGTCCCACCCACGCGGACGGACCTGTGATCTGCTCGCGCAACACCTGCATCTTCGATCTCCTGCTCCATGGATCTGACATCATGCACGATACAGGATCGCCGCGCGGTCGCCCGGCAGGTTTCCGCCGATCGCCTGCGACGACGTGGGTGTGGAATCCCCCCTGCTTCGCCTACGGCGAAGCTGTCCGCCGGTCGCCTGCGGCGACCTGACCGACCCCATCCACAGGGATCACCCGCGGCAACCGTGAGGTGTGTCCACCGATTGTGTCCCCCCGCAGGGGGGACAGGCTGCCGGCAGGCAGCCGGGGGGGATTCCAGAATCCACGTCTCCCGGGTCGGGTGTCCGTCAGAACCGCTCCACGACGACCGGGGAGCCGGCGGACTCGGCGCTGCGCTGCATCGCTTCCATCACGGCGACGACGGCGAAGGCCTCGCGCCCGCCGGTCTCCGGCGGGGCGCCGGTGCGCACCGATTCGCAGAAGGCTTCGAGGTTGGCCGCCACGCCGTTCACGGGATCGACGGGCAGCTCCTGGGGGGTCCGGTCGTCGCGGCCTTGAAGCAGGAAACGGGTCCCGTCGTCCAGGCTGTGGCCGGCCCCCTGGCTGCCGAACACCGAGGTCGTGCAGTGGAAAGGCACACGAAGCGAGGTGCCGAGCTGGCCGACCGCCCCGTTCTCGAACTCGAACGTGGCCATCGTGATGTCGTCGATCTCGGTGATGCCCTCGACCTGCTTGGAGATACAGGTGACCCGGGCGATGGGTCCGACCAGGTAGTGGAAGTTGTCGACGATGTGCACGCCGAGTGCTGTCATGCCACCGAGTGGCGACTCGGTCGGGTCGTCCCGCCACGGTCGATGGGTCTGGGGACCCCACACACGGGAGAACCAGCCGTGGGCGGCGTGGATCCTTCCGAGCCGCCCCTCGTCGATCGCCCCCTTGAGCGCTCGGGTCGCCGTGAGGCGCCGCCGGAAGTGGGCGACGTGGAGGATCACACCGGCCCGGTCTGCGGCCTCGACGCACGCGCGCGCATCGCCGGTCGTGAGTGCCAGCGGCTTCTCGACCATGAGGTTGTGGCCCGAACCGGCGATCGTGGTGATCACCTCTCTGTGGGTCGAGTGTGGGGTGGCGACGAGGACACCGTCGAGCTGGTCGGCGAGCAATGCCTCCATCGAGTCGGCGGGACGGCATGCATGGCGCTCTGCAAACGCGTCTCGAGAGTCACGCGAGCGGGCGTAGCAAACCTGAAGCTTCGCGCCCGACACCTCGCTCACGGCCTGCGCCAGGCGATCACCCCAGTTCCCGAGCCCGACGATCCCGAGAGCCAGATCGCTCACAGGTCGACCCGGAAACGGGCGACGGCTCCCTCGTCGAGGGCGAGGCCCAGGCCCGGTTTCTCCGACGGGTGGAGCATGCCGTCGATGGCCTTGAAGGGCTCGGTCACGATGTCGCCCTCCAGGTAATAGGGGCAGATCCCAGATCCGTACTTGAGGTTGGGGACGGCCATCGCCAGGTGCGCTGCATGGGCGGCCCCGATCGAGGTTTGCCCCGCCATCCCGGCGAAGTGGACGCCGATTCCGGCGGCGTCTGCGACTGCGAACACCTCACGGACGCCAAGTGGCCCTGCCGCCTTCATGAGCTTCGTGACCACTGCGCTCACGGCCCCCAGCTCGATGTGGGTCCGGAGTGAGGCTGCGTCGAAGATGCCTTCGTCGCCGGCGATCGGCACCGGGCCGGCGTTGACCTTCGCCATGCCGAGAATGTCGCTCTCGATCACCGGCTGCTCGAGGAAGTCGGGCAGGTACTCGGCGACACCGTGACAGAAACGGAGGGCCGAGGTGACGTCCCAACCCTGGTTGGCGTCGGGCAGGAGCATCACGTCCGGTCCGATCGCCTCGCGGACGGCGGCCACCTTGGCGATATCGACGTCGACGTCTCGCCCGACCTTGACCTTCACGAGGCGGAACCCGTCTTCGTGGACCGCCCGAGCCGCATCCTCGGCGTTCGACGCCGGGTCGCCGCCGGACACGTGCCAGATGGTGGGGACCGCCTCCCGCGACCGTCCTCCGTAGTACTGGAACAACGGCATGCCGGCGGAACGGGCGACGATGTCCACGAGCGCCATCTCGACCGCCGCCCGGGCTGCGTTGTTGTGGATGGCGATCCTGCGCATCAGTCGGCGATGCACGTGGAGGTCACGCGGATCCTGGCCGACGAGCACCGGGGCGAATACGTCCCGGATGAGGTGAGCGGCCGACGCAAGGCTCTCACCGCTGAAGTAGAGAGCGACGACGGCCTCGCCGAGTCCTTCGATGCCGTCGTCGGTCACGATGCGAACCACGATGCACGTTCGCTCGTGGACCGTGGCGACCGCCATCTTCAGTGGCTTGGCCAGCGGCACCGCCACCGGGAAGACATCGACTCGCTCGATCTTCATGTGGCCCCATCTCCTGATCGACCTCGAACCCACCCGTGGCGTCATGCGACGGGTGAGTCATGTATTTTGCATTCTATCTGACCTCAAGCCAGGAGACTCGATGAGCATCGCTCGCCAGTACGCCGAGTACGCCACCGGACTCACATACGAGGACCTTCCGCCCGAGCTGGTCGATCACGCCAAGAAGCTCATCTTGGACATCATCGCCAACTCGATCGGCGGCCATGCCTGGATGGATTCGGGCCCGAAGATTCTCGCGGGCGTTCGGCGCCTCAACCGCGACCAGGGCGGCGCAACGGTGATTGCGACCGGCGAGCCCATGGCGCCGGAGTGGGCAGCGCTCGTCAACGGGGGCATGGCGCATTCGCTCGACTACGACAACCACCATGCCAAGGGGGTGATCCACTCCGGATCCTCGGTGGTGAACTGCGCCCTCGCAGCCGGCGAAGAGACCGGAGCGACCGGCAAGGAACTCATCACGGCAGTCGTGATCGGGTATGAGATCGCCAATCGCCTGGCGATGGCGCTGGGCCCACATTCGTCGCACGAGATGGGCTTTCATCCGACCGGGACGTGTGCCACGTTTGCGGGCTCCGCCATCATCGGTCGGCTCCGCGGCACCGGCCCGGATGTCATCGAGAATGCGATGGGTCTCAACGGCAGCCAGGCCGCAGGCTCCATGCAGTACGTCGTGAACGGGGCTTGGAACAAACGGATGCATCCGGGCATCGCGGTCCACTCGGCGTTCATGGCGGCCGCCCTTGCCCAAGAGGGATTCATCGGTGCCGCCGAGGTCTTCGAAGGTGAGCAGGGATTCCTGCAGGGATACGCCCTGCGTCCGGTCCCGGAGATGGCCACCGCCACGCTGGGTTCCGAGTACGAGACGATGAACGTCGCCATCAAGCCCTACTCGCTCTGCCGTTACACCCATCAGACGCTCGAGCTTCTCATCGGGCTCGCCCGGGACGAGGGCCTCGACTCGCACGACGTCGAGCGGATCCACGTCGAGGTGCCCACCTATGGCCTCCAACTCGTCGGATCGCCGATCGAGGCGAAGCGGAACCCCACCTCGGCCGTCGATGCCCAGTTCAGCGCCCCGTTCGCGGCAGCGCTGGCGCTGACCGAGAAGCGGGCCGGGATGGACGTGTTCACCAGGGTGCTGGAGGGCGGCTTCTCCGAAGAGTTCCGACGATTGCTATCGATCACCGAGGTCAGCCGAGCCGACGACCTGGATGCCATCCATCCGGAGTTCTGGCCGGGACGAGTGACCGTCGAGACCGAGTCCGGGACGATCGAGCGCTACGCCAAACACATGCGAGGTGAGGCCGAGATCCCGATGAGCTTCGAGGAGGTCGCGGCCAAGCTCACCGAACTGAGCCCCAATCACTCCGAATCGGTTCGTCGGGAAGTGGCGGAGGCCGTCGCCGATCTCGAGAACCGGACCGCCGCCGATGTCGTGGGACCGCTGCGCGCATGACGGACGCCGACCGATCGCACCCTTGGTGGCAGGAGCTGGGACCGGTGTGGGAGCCGACCGTCGCCCGCAAGCCGGCTGTGCGGACCATCGACATCCACACCCATGTCGAGGTTCCCGCCGCAGCGGCGCTGGCCAAGCCGTTGTTCAAGCCCGAGTACGACCCCCGCATGGCCATCCAGCCCGAAGAGAGCACGCAATACAACCGTGAGCTCCGGGCGACGCAGACCGACAAGTTCGTCACCGTCGAGGCGCGGATGTCCGACATGGACCTCCAGGGCGTCGACATGCAGACCCTTGCCATCGCTCCGCCTCAATACTTCTACTGGCTCGACGCCGAGATGGGCCCGCGGATCTCCGCCATGGAGAACGACCGGATCGCCGAGATGGCGTCGGAGCGACCCGACCGGTTTGTCGGGGTGGCCACGTTGCCGATGCATCATCCGGAGGAGGCGGTGGTCGAGATGGAGCGAGCGCACCGGGAACTCGGAATGAACGGTTTCGAGATCAACGCCGACGTCAACGGTGGCGACCTCGACGATCGAAGGTTCGATCCGATCTGGGCCAAGGCTTGCGAGCTCGACCTGTTGGTGATCCTCCATCCACACGGATGGACCGAGCCGCGCCGTATGGACGACTACTACCTGATCAACCTGGTGTGCATGCCGCTCGCCTCCACGGTGGCGGTCGCCCGGATGATCCTGGGCGGGGTGTTCCACCGGTTCCCCGACCTGAAGTTCCTCGTCGTGCACGGAGGGGGCTACCTGCCCTTCTACTTCGGGCGCACCGACCACGGGTACCGGATC
Organism: uncultured bacterium; assembly: GCA_963785075.1. Classification (GTDB taxonomy): domain Bacteria; phylum Actinomycetota; class Acidimicrobiia; order Spongiisociales; family ZC4RG35; genus JAOUGY01. The sequence goes on along the minus strand of CAWATW010000006.1, from coordinate 55,676 downwards.
CGCCCCGAGACGCAACGGCACATTCCCGAGCTCCCGAGTCACTACCTCCACAAGCTCCACTTCGACACCACCGTGTTCCGGCCCGAGGAGGTGGAGTACCTGGTGGCCGAGTTCGGCGCCGAGCGGGTGCTTCTCGGAACCGACTATCCGTTCGACATGGGCCCAACCGACCCCCTGGGATTCCTGGCCCAGGCCAGGCTCACCGAGAGCGAGCGTGACCTGATCCTCGGCGGCAATGCCGAGCGGTTGCTGAAGATCCCGACGGTGCCTTGAGGCCGCCGCCCTCACCCGGCGCCCCACCGCCGAGACATGCCAGGTGATACCGACACCCGGCGGGCCGGTGCGTGGAGCCTACGTCGTCCGCGAAATGGCTTCCGCCACCATCCCGACGTGGTCCGGATCGTGCGGGCTGGGGAGGTTGATGATGGCGACGTCGGCACCCGACTCGGCGCGTGTGCGGAGTTCCGTCTCGAGGGCGCCGAGATCCTCGGGATTGAAGCGAACCATGACCGACTTCGTGATGTCAGAAGGGTCGCGTCCGACGTCGGAGCAGTGCTTCTCGAGGACACCGACAAGCCGCTGCCACTCCGCGGGTTCGACCGGGGCGCAGTTCCAGTGGTCGGCGAAGCGGGCCACCGTGCGCAGTGTGCGTCGCTCGCCCTTGCCGCCGATCACGATCGGCGGATGTGGCCGTTGTGGCCCCTTTGGCTCGTTGCGGGCGTCCTTCACCGTGAAGTACTTGCCCTCGAAGGTCGTCTCCTCGTTGTCGAGCATGCCGACGATGATCTCGACGCATTCGTCGAAGCGGTCGAACCTCTCGGTGAGGTTCTCGCCGAGCGTGATGCCATAGGCGTCCGCTTCGAGCTGGAACCACCCGGCGCCGAGCCCGAGTTGAAGTCGACCGTTCGAGATGATGTCGGTGGTCGACGCCATGTTGGCGGTGACCGCAGGGTGCCGGTACGGCATGCCGTTCACCATGGTGCCCACCTGGATCCGGTCCGTGGCCTGGGCGAGTGCCGCCAGCGACGTCCAACCCTCCAGACACGGACCGTTCGTGTCGCCGAATATCGGATAGAAGTGATCGAACACCCAGGCCGACTCGAAGACCTCGAGCTCGTCTGCCCGTTCCCAGCACGCCAGCATCCGATCCCAGGTTGTGTGGTGCGGGTTGGTCTTGATTCCGTATCTCATGCCGTCTCCTCTTCGTCTGGTCCGAGTAGTCGTTCGATCTCTTGCGCCGTGGCATCGGCAGCCTTCAACATCTCGGCGAGATCCTCCGGTGCGCCGTTGTTGCCGCGCCGAGCGGACCGAGCCGAGCACGACCAGCATCGCCCTCAGGCCTGCTGTGACATCGACAGCCATGGTTCCACCCCTGGTCGATGAGGCGAGCTCCTCCACCTGCATCCGCAGCGGGTCGCGTTTTTCCACGGGATAGGGCTCGGGGCGTTTGCCCGGGAAGTCGAGGAACAGCTCGCCGTAGTCATCGATGTCGGCGTCGGGCCAGTGCCCGTGGTCGAGGCGGTACCCGAGGTTGCCCTCGACACCCAGCAGGTCCATGGTGAAGTGGCCGGGGGTCGTCCAGCTGCTGCTGACCATCGAGGTGGCGCCTGAGGCGTGGATCATCGTGACCGCCGCTGCGTCCGGCATGTCCGGGCCGAGGGTGTGATACGAAAACCTGGCGTTGACGGTCGTGGCCGGTCCGAGCAGATAGAGCAGGTTCTCGACGGGATGGATGCCCACCTGGATGAGCACCCCGGCGTCAGAGCCTTTGACCGTTCGATGCCAGGCATCCGGCTTGAGGTGAGCACCACGAGCGTTGGAGAAGTCGGCGTGAGCGATGCGCACCGGACCGGACTCGCCGGAGCTGATCCAGCGCTTGGCCGCACGCACACCCCCGAGGCGCCGCGAGTGGTGGGCGACCCCCACGGGAACGCCGGCGGCGTCCACCATACGCATGAGCTCGAGACCCTCGGCGACATCGACGCACACCGGCTTGTCGATCAGTGCAGGCTTTCCGGCAGCGATCGCGGCCTCGACATGGGCCACGTGCAGGTCGTTCGGTGTCGACACGATCACCGCTTCGACGGCATCGTTGGCGAGCATTGCTTCGAGCGACGGCGAAGTGCGCGGAACAGAGTGGCGTGCTGCGAATTCCGCTCGGGTCGACTCGGTTCGGGCATGACAGTCGACCAGCGCTACTCCTTCGGCCCGAGCGACGGCATCGGCGTGGGCATTGGCCCACCGACCGAGCCCCACTATCCCGATTCCAACCGTCTCCTCGCTCACGGGGAACCCCGTCGGAGGCGCATCGAGAGGGCGCGGGCAGACTCGGCAACGGCGGAGCCGATCTCGCCGATCTGCTCGTCGTCGAGCCGGCTCAACGGGGTGGTGAAGACGACGGAACCGTGACATCGGCCGGCATGATCGAAGAAGGGAGCGGCGATCGAAGCCCCACCGGCCACTCGCTCTTCACGGCTCACGGTATATCCCCGGGCACGATCTTCGGCGGCGAGTGCGACGATACGCTCCGGGTCGGTGATCGTGGCGTGGGTGAGCGCCGGAAGTGGCGCTTCTCCCAACACGGCCCGCACGTCCTCGGGGTCGAGCCCGGCGAGGATGGCGCGACCTGCGGCACCTGCGTGCAAGGGGACGGGCCGGCCCAGCTCGACCACGAACCGCAGCGGCTTGGTGCTCTGTACCTCGTGGGTGAAGATCGCCACGCCGCCGTGATATGCGCAGGCATAACACGTCTCGTCGAATCGTTCGACCAGGGCGCCCAGCACGGGTCCGATCGCCATGGGGAGGGTGTCGCGGGCTTCGAGAACCCGGGCAAGTGTGAACAATCGGGGTCCAGCCACGTAGCCGTCGTCTCGTCTTTCGAGCACGTCCAGATCCGACAGCTGCTGGAGGATCCGACCGACGGCGCTTCGGTCGATCCCCGTGATTCGAGCCAAACCGCGGGGCCCCACCGGTTCGCCGGCGTCGACCGCTGCCTCGAGCACGCGAAACGTCCGGTCGGTGAGACTGTCCGACCCTGGTTGCCCTGACATCGCCACCGAGTGTGTCACGCCGGGCCGATCTCGTCTAGCAGAGCCATGTCCTCCGGGGTCGGGAGCCAGCGGGCGGCGGCGGCGTTCGAGAGGATCTGCGCCGGTGTGGTCGCACCCGGCGTGATGGCCGGCACGCTTGGTTGGGCCAGCAACCACCCGAGCGCCACTTGCACCACGGACAGGTGACGGTCTGCCGCGAACGGTCTCAGCTGGTCGACGACCTCGAAGTTCTCGTCTGCGAGGAACTGCCGGTACCGGTCCATCGACAGGCGGCCCTCGAGTTCGGCGCCCTTCGAGGCCTTGCCGGTGAGCATGCCGCTTGCGAGGGGGTAGAACGGCAACAGCGCCACCCCTCGCGCTGCGGCGACATCCGTGAGCCCATTCAGCTCGGGAGCACGATGAAGCAGGCTGTACTGGATCTGATTCGAGACGAACGCCCGCCGATCGGCGTCCCGGGAGGCGTCGAGCGCCTCCACGAGCTGGGTCGCATCGAGATTCGAACACCCGATCTCCCGAACGACCCCGTCTTCGACCAACTCCCAGAGTGTTCCCATCGTCTCTTCGATCGGCGTCTTCGGATCGGGTTTGTGCAGCTGGTACAGATCGATCCAATCGGTTCCGAGCTGCCGCAAGCTGCGACGCACGGCCCTCCGGATGTAGTCGGGGCGGGCTCCGCCGGACTCTGGCTCTCCCGGGACTTCGAGCCCGAACTTGGTCGCGATCACGACGTCTGCCCGACGGCTGCCGAGTGCTTCGGACAGGAGCCGTTCCGACTGTCCGTTGCCGTAGTTGTCCGACGTGTCGAAGAAGGTCATGCCGGCGTCGAGCGCGGCGTCCACCACGGCCTTCGTGCCGTTCGAGTCGAGTGCCCGACCGAAGTTGTTGCATCCCACCCCGATCACCGACACCTCGAGGGTGCCGACACTGCCGATGCGCATCACGAGTCGCCGAGGGGTCGGAGGAATTCCAGGGCGTTCGACTCGAGCACTTGCTGGCGCTCTGCAGCCGGCAGACCGACGGCATCGACCCCACCAACCGGATCCGACGACGCCATGTCGAAGGGGTAGTCACTTCCCAGAACCACCTTGTTCCACCCGACGCGCCGGCCGAGGAAGTCGAGCGAGAGGGCGTCGTGCGTGAGAGTGTCGAACCACATGCGACCGAAGTACTCACTCGGTGGCGTGTCGGCTATGACTTCGATCGCCTCCTTGCGGACACTCCAACCGTGGTCCCACCGGCCGATCTGATAGGGAACGAAGCCTCCCCCGTGCACCCACCCGAAGCGGAGGTCGGGATGGTGTTCCAGAACGCCCCCGAAGATCAGATGACCCATCGCAATGGTGGACTCGAGCGGTTGGCCGATGAAGTTCTGCAGGTAGTAGCGACTCAGACGGTCGGCTCCCGCCAGGGCCCGCTGGTCACCATGCATCCACACGGGGAGGTCGGCGGCCTCGAGCGCCGACCAGAGCGGTTGGAGATCGGGCGTGTCGAGGTTGACGCCGGCGATGTTGGTTCCGAGCTGCACGCCGCGGAGGCGTGGGTGCGCCTCGATCCGCCGCAATTCCTCGAGCGAGGCCGTGACATCTTGAAGCGGCAGGGTCCCGAAGATGTGAAAGCGGTCGGGGTTGCTGTCGCTGAGGGCGAGGAGGTGGGTGTTCTGGATCCGGGCGAAGTCACGGCCCACCTCGGCCGGCAGGTGATAGAAGTAGTTCGGAGGTGGGACTGCGATCACCTGGACGTCGACCCGCTGGCGGTCCATCTCGGCGAGGCGCACCTCGGGATCGAACATGCCCTCCGGCATCGGGCCGAGCCGGGCCCTGCCCGGATACTGGAGGAACGACGCTCCTTCTTCTTGCTCGAGCACCGGTCCGTGGTCGGGATGGGCGGAGGCCATCTCGGCCAGGCCGTCGGCGACGATGGCGTGGGCGTGGATGTCATATGTCGTCATTCGTGTTCCTCTCGTGTGACTTCGTCCCACCGGCCAAACGAGCCGTACCCCGGGTGGTCGAATGAATTGGGGATCTCGATCAGAACGGGTCCCGAGTGATTCAGGGCGGAATCGAGGGCAGTCCCGATGTCGGACAGATCCTCGACGAGGATTCCTCGGGCTCCGAAGGCCTCGGCGACGGCGACGAAGTCCGGCGGGGTGATGTCCACCGCATTTCGCCTGCCGTACAGATGGTCCTGATGCCGGCGCTCGACTCCGTACCCGCGATCGTTGAAGACCATCACGACAACAGGAATCCGCTCCTGGACGGCGGTCATGAGATCTTGAATCGTGAACATGATTCCGGCGTCTCCGATGAGACACACGGTGGGGGTGTCGGGGCGGGCGACCTTCGCCCCGATGGCGGTCGGCATCGAGGAGCCGAGGGTCCCGAATCCCGACGGGACGAACCATGTGCGGGGCATGAACGAACTCCACAGAGACCGAGCCCAGAACGCGATGGTCGTCGGATCGTTGAAGACCAGCGACTCGGCCGGCAGGGTCGCTCGAATGGACTCGAGAACCTGTCGTTCGGAAGGACGACCCACGGCCTTGTCGATGCGTTCGAGCGCCTCCGCCACCTCGGCCTCGCGCCACGGTGCCGGTGTGTGCCCGAGTTCGCCCATCGCCGCGTCGATGGCGGCCAGTGACAATTGCGAGTCTCCGACCACACCCACCTCGGAGCGATAGTTGAGCCCGATGTTGACCGGGTCGATGTCGACCTGGACGATGCGGCACGGTATCTCGAGCGACCATCCGCCGGTGGGGAAGTACGAGAACCTGGTTCCCACGGCCAGCATCACGTCGGAGCGGGCGATCAGATCCCGAACGGGCAGCTCATTGGCCCAGTTGCCGATGTGGAGAGGATGGTCCGCCGGAATCGCGCCCTTGCCCTTCTGGGTCGTGATCACCGCCGCCCCGAGCCGCTCGGCGATCGACACGAGGGCCGCGGATGCCGCCGGGGTGGCGACGCCGCCACCGGCCCAGATCACGGGTCGTTGTGCTCCGGCCAGCACCTCGGCCGCCAGTCGGATCTCCTCGGGTCCGGGCGCTCGCGGTCGTCGCTCGGCGATCGGGAGGGTGGGCTCGTCGGTGGTGTCGGTGAAGGCCTCGGCCGCGATCTCGACGACGGCAGGTCGAGGACGGCGGTTCCTCAGCGCAAACGCAGCCTGGTGGATCGCAGACGGGATCTCGTCTGCCAGCGTCGCCTGCACCCCGAAGTCGCTGACCGATCGGAACACGCCGAATTGGTCCGACATGTCGTGGAAGTGGCCTCTGCCCTTGCGTCGCACCTGCGGAGGGTTCTCGTTCATGAGGTGGAGCACCGGAACGCTGTCGTTGTACGACGACGCCATTGCCGTCACCGTGTTGAGCGAGCCGGGGCCGCCGGACGTGAAGGCGACGCCCAGGTCGCCGCCGGCGCGTGCATATCCGTCGGCCATGAAGATGGCACCCTGCTCGTGGCGGGTTTCGATGTGGCGCAATTCGGGATGGTCGAGGAAGGCGTCATAGACGGGAAGGGTGCCCACACCCGGAATCCCGAACAGGGTGGTCACACCCTCCGCCAGAAGGGCTTCGGTCAAGGCTGTGGCTCCAGAGCGTCTCATCGTCCTCGCACCGGGTGATCGCTGACGAGAGGCGCGACACCACCAGCTGGTCCCGTCGATCCATCACCCGGTGGATGAACCGACGACCCTCGGCGAACTGACGTCGGACGCTTTCGGCCGGTATCGATTATCGCCGAAGATCCCGGCCGATGTCGAATGAAGCACCGGTTGAGTCGTGTCGGCTCCTCGCCGAGAAGCCGGTCGACCATGGGTCGGCGCTGGCAGCAGACTCACAGGCAGCGTCGGAACGGTGATATCGGGTGCGATGGTGACCCCATCCATATCCGGGCCGGATCGCTCTCAGCCAGCATGATGTGGTCCTCGCCGACCGCCACCCCGGTCGAGGCCACCTCGTCTGGGAGAGATTCCCAACACACGCCATCGGCCGAGAACCAACCGATGGTGGCCGAGCCGTCCCTCGGTTGTCCGGTGACGATCCATCCGATCGGGCCTGATTCGACCTGTGCCACGTTCACGGCGGTGCCAGTCGTCAGAGCATCGATCCGCTCCCACACGGCGCCGTCGACCGAGGTCCACACGATCGCATTGTCGAAGCCGATACCGCCCACCGCCACGAAGCGCCCATCCCGCCACGCCACGTCGTACACATATGCGCCATCGGGGAACGGAGATGTGTTGGTGAGCTGGACCCATGTGGCCCCATCGTTCGATCCCCAAAGGACGGGTTCGCACACCGGCCACACGACGGATGGATCGTCTTCGGGGACGAGGGCGAGGATGCGGTCGCTCGTCACGACGATCGGCGGTACGTCGGGCGCTCTGCGCGAGCGCGGACGGCACACCGACCGCACCCGGGCGGGTGCCACATCGGTGACGTCCTGAGGACGAGGTGTCACGTCGGAGTCGGCTCCCCAGTCGCCGGCTTCGATCGCAAGGTCGAAGGTCCGCCCGTCGGGAGACCAGTACAGGTCACCCCGGACGGTTTGGGCCAGCAGACCTCCGTGCGCTGCAACGAGGCCGCTGCGTTGAGAGCCATTGCCGATCCGGACGGAGTCGGGTAGTTCGATGACGGCAGTTGGATCGTCGCCATCCGGACCCACGCGCCCGACCTGCCGTCGATCGACGACGAAGAGGCCGCGGTGGTGAAAGACGATCCGGCTCGACACGCGGGGAAGGGTGCGAGACATCCATCTGGTTCCGTCGGTCGTCGACCAGATCACCCCTCCGGACGGTCCTGGCCCTCCCAATAGCGAGAACCCGGTGGGCGTTGCGATGATGCTCTCCGCATTGAGTCGATCCTGGGGCACGGTCACCTCGGTCCACTCGACCTGGGCCGCCGGTGCCGTCGTAGCGACATAACCGACCACGAGAATGAGGGTTCCCGTGATCGCCAGCATGATCGTCCGGCTCCGACGACGCCCGCCGCGAGTCGATCTTGGTGGGTCTGCACCGCGCACGATCACGTTGGGACCGCCGCGATCCTCGCCCGAATGGCTCATTGCGTCACCGTGCCACATTCGGTCGAACTCTGCAGAGTCGCATCCGGGCGGAGGCGGAGCGGTGTCGTAGGATGCCGCAACGGTCGAAGGAGTCGTCGATGGTGGAAACCGATCACCTGCCAGAAGGGACCATCCGCCTTCCCGCGGACGTCGCTCGCGAGTTCGTCGTACGAGCGTTCTCTGCGGCCGGTGTCCCCGAACAGGATTCCGAGTTGGTGGCGGACGTCCTGACGTCGGCAGACCTCCGGGGGATCAGGAGCCACGGTCTCGCCCGAATGAGCTACTTCCTCGTCCGGATCGAGCGTGGTGTCATCAATCGGAACCCCGACATGAGACTGCATCGGGGCAGCGACACCACCCTCACGATGGACGCCGATCGAGCCGTCGGGATCGTGTCTGCCGCCAAGGCAATGAGAGAGTCGATAGCGATGGCCGGGCGGCACGGTTCGGGTTTCGTGACCGTGGGCAACTCGAGCCACTTCGGATATGCCGGCTACTGGGCGCGCTTGGCCATGGAGGCCGGCTGCATCGGAATCAGCATGTCCAGCGGAGGACGTCGTGTTGCTCCCACCTTCGGGAGCGAGTCCGTGTTCGGGACCAATCCGATGGCTGTCGGCATTCCTGGGTTCGGTCGCACAGTCGACTTCTATCTCGACATGGCGACTTCGGCGGTTGCCGTCGGCAAGATCGAGACCGCTCTTCGAGAGGGACGGCCGGTGAGCCCAGGATGGATCGCCGACACCGGTACGTCGCCGAGCCTGGACGACAACGGCGTCCTCTCCTATGCCTCGCCTTTGCTGCCGTTGGGCGGAGAAGGCGATGGTACGGGCGGCCACAAGGGGTATGGCCTGGCGCTCATGATCGAACTGCTCGCCGGCGCATTGGCGGGAACGCCGCTCTCCGATCGACTGGCGGGCGCAGCGGGCATGGCTGCTCCGGCGATGGGGCATTTCATGGGCGCGATCTCCGTCGGGGGCTTCGGCGACGAGCAACGGATCGGTGACGTCATGGCCGAGACATTCGAAACGGTACGGGCGTCGGGCAAGAGCCCAGGTCAGGATCGGATCTTCATTCATGGCGAACCCGAGGCCATCGCCGAGGAGAGCAACCGGACAGCGGGGATCGCCGTCACCCCCGCCGTGCAGGACCAGATCCGACGGTGGAACGAACACTTCGCTCTCGGCTTCGATTTCTGAACCCATGAACGCGACTCGGGGCCGCCTGCCGGCGACCCCGAATCGTCTCTCGCGTACGGCCACCGATCCATCAAGTGGCCAGCAGATCCAGTTCTTCGAATTTCCTCAACACGTGCGCCTTGGACACCGCCACTGCGTCGTCCGACGGGTCGCGGGGGAAGGGCAAGTCGACGTTGATGTCGTCGACGAGTCTGCCACCCTTGGCGAACACGAGGATCCGATTCGACAGCTCGACTGCCTCGCCCACGTCGTGCGTCACGAACAGGACCGTCTTCTTGGTCTTCTCCCACATTTCGTGGAGTTCACGACGTAGCGACCGCGCTGTGATGGCGTCGAGATGGCTGAAAGGCTCGTCCATGAAGAGCACGTCGGGCTCGATCGAAAATGCACGTGCGATTCCGACTCGCTGCTGCATGCCTCCGGACAACTCGCCCGGGTACTTGTCCCCTTTGTCGCCGAGTTGCACCATTTCGAGGTACTTCTGACAGCGTGTGCGCGCCGCTTCGTCGCGTTCCGGCTGCACGAACAGGAGGTTGTCCATCACGGATCGCCAGGGCAGCAGACGGGCAGCTTGGAACACGTAGCCGGGATTTGCGTCGTGTGAGTCCTGGGTGATCGTCACGGTTCCAGAGCTTGGGGACTCGATGCCGCTGAGGATGTTGAGCAACGTGGACTTGCCACATCCCGATGGACCTACGATCGACACGAAGACGTGTCCGGAGATGTCCAGGTTGACCTGTTCGAGTGCGACGACCCGATCGTCGCCGATCCCGAACTCCTTGTGTAGATTCTTGACCCGGATCTCAGCCATCGAGTCCTCCCTCTCGTGCGTATTCGGCTTCCCCTGCTCCCTCGATGGTGTCATCCAGCAGGAACTGTTCTTCGACGACGTTGATCGCACCGATCTGTGGCCGCCACTTGAACGACCGCGCCGCCAAAGGCTCGAACACGAGCTTCTCGAGTGCGAGCGCAAAGATCACGAAGAACAATCCGTATCCGATCACACCCTGGGTGCGGTGGGCGTCGTACCAGAACTTGATCGTCCACCCCATGCCGGTGTCGGCGCCGAAGACTTCGGCGATGACGAGGCCTTTCCAGCCGACCGAGAAGGCGTACCGCACGGCGGCAAAGAAGAACGGCATCAGCGATGGCAGCAGCACGCTCCTCGTGATCCGCTTCTGCGGCACCCCGAAGGCCCGAGCCATGTCGAACAGCTCCCTGGGCGTGTTGCGGACGCCCTCCCGGACGTTGACGATCACGAACGGGATACCGGCCAGGATGCAGGCGTAGATCGGAGCTTGATGCCCGAATCCGAACACGAGGCCGAGGAACAGGCCCCACACCAGCGCAGGCATGGCGAGGATTGCCATCACCCAGTCGTGGAAGAAGGCGTTCACCGACTTCGAGAGACCCATGGCCAAGCCGATCACGGTCCCGACCACCATCGCCACCGCGAACCCGGTGAAGAGCCGGAAGATGGTGATCCCGAACATGCCGTACAGGCTCGACTGCACGGATCCGTACTTGAGCGGCGTGTTGAGCGTGATCTCATCCCACATGAACGCGAACACGGTGTGGGGTGGCACGAAGATCCGTGAATCGAGCGTCCAGTACACCAGGTACCAGACGGCGATCACGGCGATCGGCATGAGGATGCGAGCTGTCTGTCGGTTCTTGAAGAACCGTGTCAACGAGCTCGGTCCCGGTTGCATGGTTGCCGTCGTCATGCGACCGACACCTCCTGACGCCAGCGGAAGAAGCGGTCTTCGAACTTCTGCAGCACCACCTTCTCCATGAAGAGCGCGAACACGAAGAACGAAAGCACCCAGGCGAAGAACTCGTCGAGCTGGAACACCTGACTGCTGACCCGCATCTTGAACCCGATCCCCTCGTTCGACGAGAACACCTCGGTCAACACGGTCACCTTCCAGGCGATGGAGAAACCGAACCGGATCGCCGTGAAGATATAGGGCGCCAGGTGGGGGATCACGATCTGGCGTTGCCGGTCGAACGAGCTGACACCGAACGCCTTCGACATGTCGATCAGGTCCTTGGGGAGCGCCCGGATTCCTTCTGAGATGTTGACCGACACCAGGGCGAAGGTCGTCATGAAGATGGCAAAGATCCATCCGAGAGGCTTGAAACCCCAGATGATCAGGCCGGTGAGGGCCCAGACCAGACCGGGTGACGTCAGGCTCACGATCACTGCGTCACGGAAGAAGCTGTCGAGCCACCTACTCTGTGAGAACAGACCGATGAATGACCCGGCGATGAACGAAAGGCCGAATCCGATTCCGATTCTCGTGAGCGTGGCACCGAAGTTCTGCAGCAACTCACCGCCTTCCCATATTTCGGGAATGGTCTGGAAGATGCGGATTGGTCCTGGGAGCAGGGCGTCGTTGAGCGCCCGCCCGGAGATGAGCTCCATGATCCATTGGAACCCGTACTCCCATACGAGGAACACGACTGCGTATCCGGCGAGGCGCCAGATCCACTTGTTGCGGGTCTCCCGCCGCTTGGCAGCGAGTAGGCGTTCCTCCTCGGCGGAACGCTCGGCCCCCTGGGGTCTCTGGTCTGTCGTCACCACGATGCTGCGAACCTCCCGGCTGCTGTCGTGATGGGGCGCCGGGTTGGCCCGGCGCCCCATCATCTGTCCATCGGTCGAGCGTTTCTACGGTGCCACGATCTCGAAGCGGGGCTGCTCGAAGTCGGGCGGGAGATAGTTGTCGTTTTCTTCATTGAGGTTGCTCATGAAGTCCCAGATCTTCCGCTCGGCCTCGATCCATGCCTCGTCGAGATACACCGACTCGACGAACCAGTCACGGGCCGGGTCGTTCATGAACTCGATCATCCAGGCGATGTCCTCGTCGGACTCCACTGCGAAGTGCTGTGGATAGGTGCTGATGATCTCTTCCTGGTTGGCGTTCCAGAGGTCGACACCCTCCTGCCACAGCTCCAAGAATGCCTTGATCTCGTCCGGATGGTTGTCGTAATACTCCTCGGTGGCCGTGAACAGGTTCGACATCACATGGAAGTTGCCGTCGTCGAAGCCGGAGAAGTCGTTGTACAGCTGGAACGGCAGCTTGCCGTCGTACATCAACACCAACTCACCGGTGCGGAGATACGGTGCCGCGGCCTCGGGGATGATCACCGCCGCCTCGCAGTCGCCGTTCAGCAGGTTCTGCGGGTTGACGAAGTGGTCGTTCACGATGAGCTCGTAGTCACCGCCACCGACCCGATAGTCGATCCCGTGCAACTCCATCATCGCCACCGACCAGAACTGGGTGTTCGAGACGGGGCTGCTCACGCAGATGTTGGAACCCGGCGGGACGTCGGTCAGTTCGTTGTATCCGGTGTCGGCCCTGGTCATCATCGGTGAGCGCTGGTAGTTGTACTTCCCGAAGGTCACCGTCTTGATGCCGGTCTCCGCTTCGAGAACCGGGATCTCCTGGGTCCCCATCGACACGATGTCACCGTGGCCACCGGCGAAGAACGTGAACTCGTCCCACGTCGAACTGGTGTCGATGACGATGCCGTTGGCCTCTTCCCACGTGTCCAGTGCTCCGGTGTCTGTGAGGTAGTCCCACGCCGGATCCGGCGCAAACGCAAAGCGGATGACGCTCAAGTCGCGCTCACCGCCCGTGTCGCCACCATCTGCAGTGGTCTCGTCGGAGCCGGTGTCGTCGGAGCCACCGCACGCCGCCAACACCATCATCAACGCGCTGATCAAAGCCAGCCAGCGCCATCTCGTCGACCTGATACCTGTCATATATGCTCTCCTCCCGGGGATCGCTCAGGAGCGCCCGTTCGACCTCGATCGCCGCTGCAATCGATTGTTCGGACGGGTTCGACTCCTCACGTGGAAGGGATCGTATATCAAATAGGAAGTACGATGCTCTCGAAAGTGGGGACTTTGTTGATGCAAGATGTCGAATATGAGTTCGAGGCCTCATGACGGTCCGTGTCGACATCGTCGATCTGTCCTTCTCGTATCCGGCTCGTCGAGGTGAACCACTGCAACTGTTCGAGCGAATGACGCTGAGCATCGTAGGGGGATCGTTCCACTCCGTGATCGGTCCGAGCGGCTGCGGGAAGACCACATTGCTGCGACTGATCGCCGGTCTCGAGATGCCGGGAAGCGGGGAGGTGCAGCTGTCGGGCGCCCCCCGCCGGACACATCCGACCGCGATGGTGTTCGACTCGCCGCGTCTTCTGCCATGGTGGAACGTCGAGCGCAACGTGGGCCTGGGTCTCGAGTTCGGGCGGCGATCCAAGGAGATGCTCGAACGGGTGCGCAGCTTCTACACGGCCCATGTGGGACTCGCCGGGTTGGGCAACCGGATGCCCGATCAGCTGTCGATGGGGCAGGCTTCGCGTGTCGGCCTCGGCCGGGCACTCGCTCATGAGGCCGACGTGCTCCTGCTCGACGAACCGCTGGCGCACCTCGATGCCCTGGCTCGACGTGCGATCCAGTCCGACCTCGAGCGGTTGTGGATGGCCGACGGGCGCACGACTGTGCTCGTCACCCACGACGTCGAGGAGGCGGTGCGACTTTCGGACCGGGTCACCGTCATCCGCCGCGGCCCGAATCCACTCGTGGGCACCATCGAAGTCGACGCCGGCCGGCCTCGAGCCGACCTCCCTCACGATGATCCCGGACTGCGATCGGCGGCATCCCGGGTGTGGGAAGCCCTGGAGGAGGCCGCCGCCGGCTGAGCCCGGTCGAGTACGGGATCTCCCCGTGATTGCCTTCCGGGGAACCTGTCCTCCGATGGTGTCCAGTCGATGCGACGTTGAATGCGGAATCGCCCCGACTTCGCGGTCACAGGGTTCGGGCGAAGATCACGCGACGTATATGATCCCCGTCCCATGCGGCTCGTAACGTTCTCCTTCGAAAACAAGACTTCGCTCGGCACGCTGGAGGGGGACGACGTCGTCGACCTTCTCGCCGGAGACCCGGATCTCCCACCGGACATGGTCGACCTGATCGCAGGCTGGGACCTCGATCGTGTTCGCAAGGCGGCTGAATCCGGCAGACGGATACCGGTGTCGGCGGTCAGGCTCCTGGCTCCGCTGACTGTTCGAAAGAACGTGATCGCCGTCGGTCGCAACTATCGGGACCACGCCCAGGAATTCACGAATTCGGGCTTCGATGCGTCCATGAAACAAACAGTGCCCGATCATCCGGTGGTCTTCACCAAGGCGCCGACCTCGGTGATCGGACCCGACGATGCCATCGTCCTCGCCAATGATCCGTCGGGCACCACCGACTACGAGGGTGAGATGGGAGTGGTCATCGGCAAGCCGGCCCGGAACGTCAGCCGGGAGGATGCCCTCGACCACGTGTTCGGCTGGACGATCGTGAACGACGTGACGGCTCGCGAGCTCCAGAAGAAGCACGTGCAATGGTTCATCGGCAAGAGCCCCGACACCTTCTGCCCCATGGGCCCTTGCATCACCACCACCGACGAGCTCCCCGACATCCGCTCCTCGTGGATGCGAACCCACGTCAACGGTGAGAAGCGCCAGGAGGCACCGATCTCCGACCTCATCTTTGATGTCGAGTCGCTCATCGTGACCCTGTCGGAGGTCATGACCCTCGAGCCTGGCGACGTGATCGCCACCGGCACCGGACTCGGCGTCGGCATCGGATTCGACCCCCCCATCTACCTCGAGCACGGCGACGTCGTGGAAGTCTCCATCGACGGCATCGGCACGCTGCGCAACCCCGTCGAGTAGAACGAACGCTCGTCGCGAGTGAGGGCGAGGCCACTCGCCTTCCGGCTCGCTGCGAGGCCGTTCGCTTCGCTCGCTGCGAGGGGCCAGAACGCTACCCGCATGCCAACTCGATTTTCGCCCGTGTGCCGCACCGTGGGCGGAGGTCAGGCTCCTCGCTCGTTGCTCCTCGCCCCTCGCCGGTGATTACGAGCCGCCTGAACCGCTGGATCCGCCGGTCGGCCGCGCGGGATTGGCTCCTCGCTCCTCGCCTCTCGCTCCTCGCCCTCCTGCGCAGACCCGCCGAGTACCCACAATGCACGATATATGATCCTCCGATGCCCGACATTCCCACTTGCCTGCCGCCTGTCCGTGAGACTCGGAAGTCCCGTCTCGAGCTTCCTCCGGGTGCGGTGGACTGTCACACCCACGTGTTCGACTCCCGGTACCCGCTGGCTTCGAATCGTGGATACAACCCGCCGGACTCCACCCTCGACGACATGCTCGCCATGCATGCACAACTGGGCATCGAGCGTGTCGTGTTCACACAGCCGTCTGTGTACGGGTCCGACAACTCCGCAATCCTCGACGCGATGGCGCAGATCCCGGATCGGGCCCGGGCCGTGGTGGCGCTGCCGGCGACCGTGTCCGACGAGGAGCTGAGCCGGCTCGACGCCGCCGGCGCCAGAGGCATCCGGTTGAACCTCGACAACGTGGGTGGCATGCCGCTCGGGATGGAGGACATACCCACGATGGTGGCACGAGTGGCCGAGCTCGGCTGGCACGTCGAGTTCCTCTTTGCCGGCCACGAGCTCCCGACGCTCGTCGACCTCTTCCGTACGCTTCCGGCCCCCATATCGATCGGGCACTTCGGGTACATGCGAGCGGCCGACGGTGTGGACGATCCAACGTTCCAGATGCTCAGGTCGCTGGTCGCCGACGGCAACACCTGGATCAAGCTGTCGGCTCCCAACCGCCTCGGGGTCGGCGACCTGCCGCCGTGGCCCGCCGTGGTTCCGCTCGCCCATGCCATGATCGAGACGGCGCCAGAGCGGATGCTGTGGGCCAGCGACTGGCCGCACCCCAACAAGTACGACGTTCAGCCCAACGATGCCGACCTGATCGAGCAGTTGGAGCTCTGGGCGCCCGATGCCGAGATGCGGCGACGAATCCTGGTCGACAACCCTGAAACTCTGTATCGGTTCTCATGATCGGAGTCATCGGTCTCGGAATCATGGGCTCCCGCCTTGCGTCGCGGCTGCTCGGGGCGGGTATGTCGGTGCGGGGGTACGACGTCGATGGGCAACGGCTCTCCGACTTCGTGGCTGCCGGCGGCGAGGCGGCCACATCACCGAGAGCGGTGGCCGAGGGCTGCGACATCGTGGTGCTTTCCCTGCTGACGTCGGAAATCGCACACGAGGTGTGTCTGGGCCAGAACGGGATCGCAGAAGTCGTCGACCCCGGGGAGCTCCTGGTGTTGGACTCGACGACCGCTCCGGCCGAGGACACGGTGGAGATCGGCACCGAGCTTGCTGCGCGGCGGATCGAATACGCCGACATGACGATCAGCGGAAACGCGGCCGTGGCGGAGAGAGGCGAGCTCGTGGTGATGCTCGGCGGCTCCGACTCGGCCTATCGCCGGGCAGCACCGATCATGGACGCGATCGGCCGCTCGAATCATCATGTGGGTCCGCTCGGTTCGGCCGCTCGAATGAAGCTCATCGTCAACCATGTGCTCGCAGTCAACCGTTCGGGTCTGGCGGAGGCGCTGGTCGTCGCCGAGCGGGCCGGGCTCGAGCTGAGTCGGGCACTCGACATCCTTCGGGACAGCGCCGCCTATTCGAGGGCGATGGATCTGTGGGGCGATCGGATGGTGGCTGCGCATCACGAGCAGCCCAACGCCCGCCTCCGGCAGAGCCACAAGGATTCGGTGATCATGGCCCGGCAGGCCGCACAGCTCGGGGTGCCGGGCGACTACATCCGGCTCGTCGAAGCCACCCTGCGAGAAGGTGTCGAGAACGGTTTGGCCGACAAGGACAATTCGTCCACGATCGAGGTGATCCGGCGCCAGGCCGGGATCGGGCGTGTGCCCGCAGGAGAGGAGCAACAGTGACGGTGGATCCGACGACTCCGGAGGGCTGGGCCCGGCGCTGGCAGACCACGATCGCCGAGAAACCCTCGCGTCGGACCATCGACGCCCACACTCACATGCTCGTGCCCGAGTCTGCCGAGATGACCCGCCCGCATTTCAAGCCCGAGATGGATCCGCGGACGTTCTTCTCGGCGCCGGACACCCAAGAGCTCAACGGGCGCTTCTATCAACTCGTCGCCGACAAGTACACCGACCCGGCAGCCCGGCTCGCCGACATGGATGCGCTCGGCATCGACACCCAGCTGGTGGGGCTCTCGCCGTTCCACTTCTTCTATTGGGCAGACGACCAGCTCGCTCCGAGGGTGGCGGCACTGCAGAACGACCGAATCGCCGACCTGTGTGCTCACGATCCTCGGCGTATGGTTGGGATCGGGACACTTCCATGGTCGCATCCCGAGCTCGCAGTCGAGACCGCCCGGCGGGTCCATGCCGATCACGGGTTCCCGGGTGTGTACATGGGGGCCGACATCAACGGAGTCGATCTGGACGACCCCACGTTCGAGCCGGTGTGGGATGTACTGGAGGAACTCGGACTGGTTGTCGTGATGCACCCGGCCGGGTTCACCCACGGTGAGAGACTGACCGACTACTACCTGGTCAACGTCATCGGGATGCCGCTCTCTTCGACCCTCACCGTTTCCCGGATGATCCTCGGGGGCGTGTTCGAGCGCCACCCGGGACTTCGCATGTTGGTGATGCACGGTGGCGGGTACCTGCCGTTCTATTCGGCTCGCACGGACCACGCCTTCCGGCATCGCCCCGAGCTCCGGAAGCACATCGACCGATTGCCGTCGGAGTATCTGAACGATCTGTACTACGACATCTGCGTGTTCGATCCCGGGATGGTCGAGCAATTGGTCAACCGGTTCGGCGCAGGGCACGTTCTGCTGGGCACGGACTATCCGTTCGACATGGGTCTCCCCGATCCGCTCGCCCTGGTGGAGGCGTCGCATCTCACCCGCGCCGAACGGGACATGATCGTCGGCGGGAGCGCCGAGCTGCTGTTCGGGCTGGCGTGACTGATGGCCCGTCTACCGCTCATCATCCGAACGATCAGAGGAGCTGTCCACTGAGCAGCTGGCACTGTTCGATCACGTGGTCGGGGAGCCGCGGCCAGGATGATCCGGCCGTACGAGGTGTTGATTCATGCGCCCGGCGTTGGTATGCCGATGTCGGAGCTCGGTGAGCAGATTCGATATCACTCGTCGTTGTCTGATCACGATCGTGAGCTCGTGATCATGACCGCCGGCGCGCTCACCGGCTGTGCGTTCGAATGGGACAGTCACCACTCGATCGCTCTCGACGCCGGCGTCCGTCCCGAAGTGCTCGAGCATCTGGCGGCTGATGCCGCATGCGAACTGACCGAGCGGGAGGCGATGTTGATCGGCTTCGTGCGCGCACTCCACGCCACGGCGTCGGTGGATGCGCAGACCTTCGCCGACGTGCAGGGCGCCCTCGGGGATCGTGGCGCGGTCGAGGTGGCGGCGACGGTGGGCTATTACACGATGCTGGCGTACGTGATGGGAGCGTGTGACGCGTGCTGAAGCGGTCGCTGAGTGTGATCGCAATGGCCCTGGTGCTGGGGGCCTGCTCTGGCCTGCCCTCGACCGCGGCGGTGGTCGACGGGGTCGAGCTCACCGGTGAGCGGCTGGAGGCCATGGATCCTGGATCTGATCGCTCGGACGAAAAGCTCATCAAGGATCTCAACCTCCTCATTCTTCACCAGATCCTCACCAGCCAGGCGGCATCCGAGTTCGACCTGGTGGCCACGGACCAGCAGATCAGCGAGGCGTTCGACGAGCGGATCAGAGCCGGCGTCGACGATGTGGAGGAGTGGCTGGCGCGTAGAGGCTCGACGCCCGACCGAGCCATGGTCGAGGCCGAACTCGACGTGATCCGAGGTGTCCTGGAGGATCTGATGGTGGAGTCGGATGCCTACGGGTTCGACTTCGACGCCGCATACCGGAGCTTCCTGGGTGTCAACTCGAGGGTCTGTCTTCGCGGTCTCGGCATCACAGATCCGGCCGCCCTGCCCTCGATCGAGGAAGGAGTCGAAGCCGGTGCCGACATCGACACGCTTGCCGGCGATCACAGCGACGCCACCGAGATCATCGACATCGGATGCAACATCCCGGTCGAGCACGGGCCGCTCCTGGCCCCCGTGGCCCTCGATGGAGAAATCGGGGTCGCGTACCTGCGCGAGACGAGCGAGGGCAACACCTACGTCGTTGAGGTCACCGAGCGAGATGCACCGGCGGCCGAGGACGTCGAGGAGGAAGTACGAGCCCTCGGGCGCGAACGGCAAGGTCCCCTGCTCTTCGATGCCTGGGTCGTCCGGATGCTCACATCGGCCGACGTCGAGGTGGACGAATCGATCGGCGTGTGGGGTACCACCGCCGAGTCCGGCGACATCCCAACGGTGGGTCTGGCTCCGTAGCGTTATTTGATACGCAATCCGTGGTACGCACAGGGATACCCCCTCCCCAAGGAGTCCCTTCGAGTGGCCCTGCAAGCCCCCTTTCATATATATTGCAGGATCAGGACCCGGACCACCCCTGACTGGAGGAGACGTTGCTGACCTCGTGCTCGACTGGACGCTCGGTCCAGATGCCAATGGACCACGGGGGAGGCTCCGGCGCCTCCCGCTCGGGTGGTCCGGTCGTCGACCTCCACTGCCACTGGCGTCACGACGCGGTGATGGATCGAATGCGTGATGAGGCGGACCGCCTCGGGAAGATCTCACTCAACATCGGAAGTGATCTCACGCGCGAGGTCAACAAGCGACAGATGGCCGACATCAAGCCCCAGATGGAATCGGTCGATCGCCGACTCGCAGACATGGATCGGATGGGCGTCGACGTGCAGGCCGTCGCTCACTTCCCGCCACAGATGTACTACTGGGCCGATGACACCGTCGCCGAGTCGGTGTTCCCGGAGCTCAACGATGGAATCGCCGACCTCGTTTCGACAAATCCCGAACGGCTGATCGGAATGGGGAACGTTCCGCTCCAGAACACCGAGCTGGCCATCGCAGAGCTTCGGCGGTGTATGGAACTCGGGTTCGGAGGAATCCAGATTGCGACCAGGGTCGAGAACGAGGAGCTCTCGACACCGCGGCTCGAGCCATTCTGGGACGAGGTGGAAACGTCCGGCGCGGTCGTCGTCATCCATTCGAACGGTCATGACAACGTGGCGAGGCTCGGTCACCACTACATGATCAACACGTTCGGGCACCCGATCGAGGCCACGCTGGCCGCCGGTCATCTGATCTTCGATGGGGTGATGGAGCGACATCCGGATCTCAAGATCGTGCTCGTGCACGGCGGGGGTTACCTGCCTGCCTACGCGGCACGGATGGATCACGCGTACCGGGCACGGGAAGACGTCCGGGAGGGCCTGCCCAAGTTGCCCAGCGAATATCTGGCGCGCTTCTACCTCGATACCATGGTCTTTGCCGAGGATCAGCTCGGCTTTCTGATCGACAAGTACGGCACCGATCACATCGTGCTCGGCACCGACTACCCCTTCGACATGGGGGAGACCGATCCGGTGGGTCTCATCACCCGAACGGTTGGCGAAGATCCTGAGAAACTGAGGGCGATCACGGCCGGAAATGCGGCTCGGCTGCTCGGTCCCCGCCTCACTGCACGGAGGGAAGTCTCGACATGAACGAACCCATTGGCTTGGCGATCATCGGGTGCGGCACAATCGGCCGGATCCGCGCCGTGCTGGCGCGGGAGACCACCGCCGTCGGCTGGATCGGGCTCTGCGACATCCACGAGGAAACGGCTCAACGGCTTGCGGCCGATGTCGGCGCCGACTTCGTCACAACCGATGTCAACGCTCTGCTGGCGCGGGTAGAGGTGACGGCGGTCATTGTCGCCACGGCTGAGAACGAACACGTCGAGCCGATCATGCTCGGGGTGGAACGGGGCGTTCCCATGTTCATCGAGAAGCCGCTGGCAACCAATCCGATCGAGTCGGCTTCCGTCCTCGAGGCGATCGAGTCCAACGGCATCGACGCAGTGATGGGGTACACCCAGCGGTTCCGGCGTCGCTTCCAGACCGTGAAACAGCGCCTCCGCGACGGCCAGATCGGAGACGTGACGAGCGTTGTGACCAGGGCGTTCATGAATCGGATGGTGCCGGAAGCCACGCTCCGGAAGACCGACGACCGGTCGAACCTCACGCCGATGGTCGTGTCCGGCACGCACAGCCTCGACATGTGCATGTGGCTGATGGAAGGAAAGGAGCCGGTCGAGGTGTATGCCCGATCGGTCGACGCAACGCTCGGCGAGTTGGGCACCAAGGACGCCACGTTCGGGCTGTTCACCATGGACGACGGCACGTTGTTCAGCATGAACATCTCGTGGGCGCTTCCCACCGTTTGGCCCGGGGCCGTCTACGGGCTCGAGATCGGGATCGTGGGAACCAAGGGTGTCATCGACATCGAGGACACGCACCGTGACGTCATCCTGGCATCCGAGATCGGTCAGCCCGCCGGCTACACGTCGAAGGGTTTCGAGCCTGGTGCTTCCCGGAACGTCGACTTCATCGGGAGCTACCCGCCGGGTGACCTGTCCGACGGCATGCTGTGGGGCCCGATGCGTGAAGAGACGCTCACCTGGTACAACCGGCTCACCACCGGCATCCCCTCGCCGCACGCCACCGCCGCCGACGGCCATCGGAACCTGTTGCTGACCATGGCCATGGACTTGTCGGCGCGCACCGGACAACCCGTGAAACTCCCGATCTCGCCCGGCGACCTGACCTGACCATCAACCTCGAGGAGCTCGCAATGGAACAGTTGAACGTAGGAGTCGTCGGTACGGGATGGTGCGGAGGTATTCGCGCCATCACTGCCGCCAACAGCCCCCTGGTGGGTTCCCTTCACATCGCGGAGACGAACGCCGATCGTCTTGCCGAGATGAAGCAGAAGACCGATCCGGTCACCGCCACCGACGATTGGGAAGTCCTGTTGGCCAATCCGGACATCCAGGCGCTGATGATCTCGGCCACTCCGGAGACCTTGCACTACCCGATGGCGCGTGATTCGCTCGCCGCCGGGAAGCACGTGCTTCTCGAGAAGCCGATCGCGCTCACCCTCGACGAGGCGGATGAACTGATCGAGCTAGCGGACTCGAAGGGCCTCAAGTTCACGATCGGCTACTCCCAGCGCTTCAACACCAAGCAGGCGCTCGCCAAACGCAGCCTGCAAGATGGCTCTCTGGGCGACCCGGTGAGCGTGCTGATCAGCAGGCACATCGCCCGTTCGCTCGGAGCCAAGATCGGAAGTCGCACGAAGCTCTCACCGGCAGCCATGGAAGCGACCCACGACATCGACACGGCATTCTGGCTGCTCGAGCCTCGTCGTCCGGTCCGGGTGTACTCGCAGGTGGCGTGGGGTGCGCGTAAGGAGCAGCACGGAGTGCCCGACATGCAATACATCACGATCACGATGGATGACGGGGTCGTCGTCCAGATCGGAGCGGGATGGGCGCTTCCTCCGGGCTACCCCAACTACGCCTCGACCTGGATCGAGGTCCACGGAACCGATGGTGCACTTCTCATGGACGCCAGCCACAAGGACATCATCTTGAACACGGTCGAGAACGGTGTTCAGTTCCCACTGTCGACGATGCCAGGGGAGTTCGTCGACCACACATATGCGGGACCGATGGAACGCGAGACCCAGCACTTTCTGGAGGCCGTCGCCTACGACCGTCCGGTCATGGTCGATCCCAAGCTCGCCCGGGTCACGATGGAGGTGTATCTCGCCGCCGACGTGTCGGTCGAACGCAATCAGGTGGTCGAACTCCCCATGGCCCCGGCCGACGTGCAAGCAGCACTGCAGGTGGCCGGAGTCAGCTGACTCCATCCACGGGGAATCCACCCGGGGCAAGAGGATGGGGGTCCGATTCGGTGCTGCACCGGTCGACCGTGACGTGTGTCCAGCGAATGTGTCCCCCCGCAGGGGGGACAGGCTGCCGGGAGGCAGCCAGGGGGGATTCCGCAATCCGAGTCTCGCATCAAGACGCGACGACACCCTGCGGGCGGACAGCTTGGTGGACCAAACCGTGTTCAGTCCTCGAGCGCCTTCCGAAGGGTGTGGATGGCGGCGATGACGGCGTAGGCGCGGGCGCGCTCGCCGGTGCCGAAAAAGCGCATCGTCTCGACTGCGGTTCCCTCTGGCCCGAACACGGCGATGTCGACCTCGGTGGCGACGTCACCTGAGTCGTCCACGATGCGCGGTCCAGAGATGCCGAGGCCCACGTCGGCTTCGAATCGTGCCGCCGCCCCCTGCGCCATGGCCTCGGCCGGCTGCTCGACACGGACCAGCGCTCCGCCCGCGAAACCGGACAGGGGTGCCAGACGATGGAGCACCAATCCGTCGGTTGCATGCTCGTGGACGGCCACTGCCCAGCCTTTGGTGTCCAACAGGCCGGCGATGACGTCGATCACGGTTTCGTGGTCGGTTGCGAACACGGCGTTGCCGAGCCTGCTCCGCACCTCCTCCTCGATCGGCGCGATGAGGGCTTCGACGGCTTCGGCGGAGTCTGCTTTTGCCGTGATTCGGACCTTCACCTCCATGTCGGAGATCAGGAATGCGATCGAGGGGTTGGTGGACTCATAGAGGTCGTCCAGCATCTCTGACACCTGTGACTCACCGAATCCCCAGGTGTGAAGCACCCGGCTGCGGATGACGGAAGCCTTGCCGGCGGCGCGTCGCAGACGGGGCATGACCTCGTCGTCGATCATCGCCCTCATTTCGCGTGGGACCCCGGGCACTGCGAAGATCCATCCATCTCCGAACCGCATCCCGACGCCCAGCGCCACGCCTTGGGTGTTCGGGAGTGGCTCGGAACCCTCCGGGTACTCTGCCATGCGCAGGACGCTCTCGGCCACCGACCCTCGCCGTGCCAGGATGCGCTGTCTGATCCGCTCCGCGTGCTCCTCGTCCCGCTCCATGGCGCGACCGGTCGCGAGGCAAATCGCCTCGCGAGTGAGATCGTCCTGTGTCGGGCCGACGCCACCTGTCATGATCACGGCCTCTGCACGCTGAAGCGCGGTGGTGATGGCCGCGGAGAGTCTCGCCAGGTTGTCGCCGACCGTCACCTGATGGTTGACGTCGAAACCTTCCTCGGCCAGCCGTTGTCCGATCCAGGCGGCGTTCGAGTTGATGATCTGACCGATCAACAGTTCGGTCCCAACGGAGATGATCTCGACGATCATGTCGATCCTCGGACCGGACTGCCCGCCGGATGATGTGACCGCCCGGTTCCTGCGATGGACGCCCGCCACGTGCGACCGCTCATCAGCATCGACGCGAAGGCAACGGCCGAGAGGACTCCGCAGAAGGTCCACGCCCAGCCGTACAGCGACCGACTGGCGAAGAGGCCGACGACGAGAGGCCCGATCAAGGTACCGGTGAGGTTGCCGGCCAGCACAACCCCTGAGGCACGGGCCGGTTGATCCGGATTCGTGCTCGTGACCGTGTAGTAGACGAGACCGGGCCACCCCCAGGATCCGATCATGGCGAGGGTCATGGCCACCAGATACACGGGAACGCTCGATGAGACGATCAGGACTCCACAACCGATGACCCCCATGCCGAGCATGGCCGCCATCTCCCAGTGACCCGATGTGCGCCTCCGGTCGGTCAACCATCCCGACCCGATCCGGATGGCGACCACGAGCGCCGAGCTCACGGCGAGAACGACTCCGGCGACCACCTCGGACATGCCTACGTCGACCGCTGACGGCACAACGAAGAGCGCAACGGCATTGCCCGCCGCGCCGCCACACGCTCCCGCGATCGCCAGGTACACGAGCGCGCGGGGAATCGGGGTTCGCTTGCTGCGCCGCCCGGTTTCGGATCCGGGCAGCAATGGGACGTCGGGTGCAATCTGGCGGACCAGGATCGCCCCCAGGGCGGCGAGGGCGAACGACCATCGCCAGCCGATCGCGATTCCCACCACCGGGAGCAGGACCCCGGCGAGCCCGCTGGCCATGGGAATGGCCGCCTGCTTGGCGCCGAAGGAGATCGCCTGGCGGTCGCTGCGAGCGTTCTGGACCAGCAGGATGTTGGTGCCCACCTGCATGAAGGCGTTGGCGGTCCCGGACACGGCAGTGGCGAGAGGGAGCAACCACCACACCGGGGAGGTGGCTGCGATGACGGCGGCACCGGCGGCGAGCGAAGCCCCCATCTGGAGTCCCGGTTTGGCGCCGTTGCGGCGGACGTAGCGACCGGCCGTGGGCGCGAGCAGCGCTGCCACGCCGAAGTAGGTTGCCGTCGCCAGGCCCAGCCTCCCTGGATCGAATCCCACCGCCGCCTCGAGTGTGACGATCTGCGCGCTCGTGAGGTAGAGCGGCAGCGCGCCGGTCATCACGTAGACGACGGCTGCTGCCATCGGCCGCCCGCCGAGAAACCCCGCGGCCTTGCCAGGGAAGTCGCGTGCAGTGTGGGACCCGGCGGACATGAATCCTGGATCATATAGGATCCGGCCGGTCGCCCGTCCTCCTATGAGCATCCGCCTCACAGCTGTGAGTCAGCCGGCGGGAGTCCGTCTCGCGGGCTCAGGAGGGCTTGAAAGCCCGGCGCTGCGTCGGAGTCAGGTCGACGAATTCGACACCATCGGCCTCCAATCTCGAACGTAGCTCGTCTTCGTAGGTGGCCGCCATGGATCGCTGGCGGGCGATGGCCGACCGGGTCGCAGCGCGGATGGCGGCACCGAGCTGCGAAGGCATGGCTTCCAGGGCAGCTCGGTTGGCGAAGACCCCGCGAGCGCCGTAGAGATGGCCGGTCATGGTGACATGGCGGTGGACCGCATCCACCCCGTAGGCCACGGTATTGGCGAGGGGATTCTCCTGGGCGTCCACCTCTCCTGCCCGGATCATCCTGATGCCCTCCGAGAGCTCGACGGGTACAGGGATTCCGCCCCACGAGGCTACGAGGGCGGCGTGATCCTCGTTCGGCTGAAGGCGTACTGTCATCCCGCGCACATCGTCGGGAGACCGCACGGGCCGAAGCCGGTTGGTCAGGTGCCGGAACCCGTTGTCCCAGAATCCCAGCACCTCGAAGCCGGTGGAAGCGGCGACTGCCTCGCAGAGCTCAGCCCCGAGCTCACCGTCGAGCGCCGTGTGTGCCTCATCGAGGGTGTCGAAGAGGAACGGCCTCTCCAGCGCTGCAAGCGCCGGAACGCGATCACACAGGTAACTCGTCGAGAAGTAGCAGAGTGTCAGCTCACCCGACTCTGTCATGGAGAACAGGTCGGTGGCCGGGCGCCCATCGTCCATGACGTTTGGGATCACATCGATGGCAACATCCGCGTCGATGGCCTCCGCGAGGTGGCGCAGCGCTCTGGTGTGGGTACTCGATTCCGGGGCGTACCCGCCGAACCTGAGCCCATCAGCCGACATTCATGAGCACCTTGAGCGACGAAGGGTCGTTGACTGCCTCGAAGGCCTCGGCGGCATCATCGAGCGTGAGCCTGTGCGTCACGATGCTCTCCAGGTTCAGACGGCCAGCCCCGGCGAGTTCGATGCCGCGGGCGTAGTCGTCTGGTAGAGCCGCTCGCGGGTTGTAGAGCGTGAGTTCCTTGAAGTACAGCTGGTAGTAGGGGAGTCCCTCGGTGCCGCCGGTGAGTGTTCCGAACACCAGCACTTCTCCGCCCACTGCAGCGAGGTCGATGCATTGCGCCAACGTGCGCTCTTGTCCCACGGCCTCGACCATCAGATCCGCGCCCCTCCCGTCCGAGTACGCTGCTATCAGCTCCGCGGCGTGGTCCGGATCGGCGGTCGCAACGGCGCCGTTTTCCTCCGCCAGATGCCGTTTCCACTCAGAGCGGGTGATACCGATCACATCGACGCCCCGCTCTCTCAAGAGTTGGGCCATCAGCTGCCCGGCGACTCCGAGGCCGTACACCACGGCGAGCTGGCCGGGGAACACTTCGACGGTGCGCTGTGCATGGACACAGGTTCCGAGTACCTGGAGCACGCCGGCGGCCTCGTCCGAAATCGACGCCGGAACGGGGAGGACTTGTGCCTGCGGGACCGCCACGTAATCCGCGAACACGCCGTCGACCTCTCGGCCCATGAGTCCTGCGTTCTGGCACAGATGGCCCCTACCCCGGCGGCACAGGTGGCACCACCCACACGCCGACGCCGGATCCACGAGGACGCGATCGCCGACCGAGAGGGGAGAACCCGATGGGGCATCGGCCACCTCACCGACCATTTCGTGTCCCATGATCCGCGGGTAGGCGACGGGGATCTTCCCGGTGAAGACCTTCACGTCGGTTCCACAGATCCCCACGGTTCGGGCCCGAATCACCACGTCACCGTCGGGCTGGGGCTCGGGTACGTCGGCGATCTCCAGGGTCGAAGGGGAAGTCACTCTTACGCTTTTCATTGGCACTCCTACGTTGTCTCGGTGATCGGCGCTGTATCGTGATGCGACTGACGAAGCGAGATTCCTCGAGGAGCGTGGCGATCGTGTTGGGAGGAGAAGGCGGCCAGTCGTTCACGGGCATGGCCCGGCAGACGGCGCACGAATATGTGAGGGAGATGATTCGGCGCGCCATTCTCAGTGGTGAGTTGGAGAGCGGGAGCCGTCTCGTCCAGGCCGAACTCGCCGCCAACCTCGATGTCAGCACCACGCCGGTGCGTGAAGCGCTGCGCGACCTCGCCTCTGAAGGGCTGATCCAATTCGACCCCCACCGAGGCGCCGTCGTGAGGGAGCTCCGTTCCGATGAGCTCGAAGACATCTACGAGATCCGCCGCATCCTCGAACCGCACGCGATGCGCCAGGCGGTCCCCGCGATCACCGACAAGACCCTCGCCACGCTGAAGAAGCTGCACGAGCGGATGTTGGCAGAGAAGCATTCGGCGACGTTCGTCGATCTCAATCGAACGTTCCACATGGCGATCTACGAGGCGGGCGTCTCGTCGAGACTGGTCCAGATTCTCAGGGGCCTCGAGGACGCAGCTGTCATGTACATCGGAGCCTCGCTCAAGACCGTCCCTGGTCTGCGGGACCAGGCGATCCACGATCACGGTGACATCATCGTCGCCATCGAGAATCGTGACGTCGACGCTGCAGTTGCCGCCCTCGAACACCATCTCCGACTCCCGCTCAAGGCGTTGCCCACCGGTCACGACTGACCGCTCGCCGGCGGTGATCCGGCGGCTTCTCGTATCGCGGTCCAGACGTTCATCGGGTTCAGCGGCATGTCGAGGTGTTGCACGCCGTACGGCGCCAAGGCGTCGAGTACGGCATTCACGATGGCCGGCGGGGCGCCGATGCACCCGGACTCCCCGGCGCCTTTCACGCCAAGCGGGTTGGACGGGGCCGACGAGATCGTTCGCTCCAAGATCAGCTCGGGCATGTCGGGGGCGTGCGGAATCGAATAGTCCATGAGCGTCGACGTCTGGAGCTGGCCCTCCTCGTCGTAGATGACTCGCTCCATCATCGCCTGACCGATTCCTTGGGCGAGCGAGCCGTGTACCTGCCCGTCGACGATCATCGGATTGAGGACCTTGCCGCAGTCGTCGACAGCCAGCAGCCTGAGGATCCTCACATCGCCTGTTTCGATGGCCACCTCTGCCACCGCGGCGTGCACTCCGAAGGGGAAGGTCTGTGCTCCTGGTGAATAGAACTCGTCGTTGGCGAGGGGCGTGCCTGCCTCCACTGCTCTTGCGGCGAGCTCGGCGAAGGTGACTGAGGATCCGGGCGACCCGGCGACCGCCAAAGCCCCGTCCTCGACGATGAGGTCCTCGGCCGCGACCTCGAGCAGCCCGGACGCCAACTCCCGAGCCCGCTCGAGCACACGCTCGGCTGTCCTCAGGACCCCACTGGCGCCGATCTGGGCCGAGCGGCTGGCTGTCGATCCCCACCCCTGAGCAACTCGAACGGTGTCGCCTCCGACCACTTCGATGTTCTCGAGTGGAACGTCGAACACGTCCGCCGCTATCTGCGCCCACACCGTCTCGTGCCCCTGACCGTTGGAGGTCGACCCCGTGTGAACCAGGACGGTCCCGTCGGTCCGGAACTCGGTGCGGGCGTATTCGCCGGAGTCGATGGGACCACCGGCGCGTTCCACGAAGACGCCCAAGCCCACTCCGATCGGGTCCGCGCCCGAATCCCGACGTCGCTGCTGCTCGGCGCGGATGGCCGGCAGGTCCAGGATCTCGATCGCCTTGTCGAAAGCCGCCACGTAGTCGCCACTGTCGTACAGGGCGCCGGTGTGGGTGCGATACGGGAACGCTGTTGGTCGCAACAGGTTGTTTCGGCGCACGTCGATCGGATCGAGCCCGGCCGTGCGGGCGAATGCCTCAACGGCCCGTTCCATCGCGTACGCAGCTTCGGGTCGACCCGCCCCTCGATAGGGAGCGGTTGGTGCCTGGTTGGACACCACCGCCGTCGATGAGAGTGAGAACTGCTCGATGTCGTAGAGACTCTGGGCCGTGAGCGCAGAGAATCGGAACACGTTGACGCCCGTATGCGGATATGCCCCTGTGGCGCCTGTGATCTCGATCAAGCAGCGACGGATCCGGCCGTCGCTGGTGCCGGCGAGGCGCACCTTGTGCGTCATGTCACGTCCATGGGTTCCGCCGCTCATCGACTCTCGCCGGCTCTCGAGCCATCGGACAGGGCGGCCCAGGCGGTGGGCGGCAGCTGCGATGACCGCGAACTCCGGATAGAACCGGCCCTTCAGACCGAATCCGCCGCCGACGTCAGGCACGGTCACTTCGATTGGGAAGTCGAGCACCGATGCCAGCTCGTCTCTCAGCCGGTGGGGCGTCTGATGGGTGACCCAGAGTCGGATGCCGTCTCCGTAGGGCTCGGCCAGCCCGGCGAGCGGTTCGATCGGCACCGCGGACACCCGCTGGTTTGTCACTTCGACGGTCACGTCGATCGGCTGATCCCATGACACCGCCTCGCTCCCGGCGTCGAAGTGGTCGATCACGTTCGTCCCGGCGCCCGGGTGGAGGATCGACGTGTCCTTCACGGCGGCGTCGAACGAGGCGACGACGGGTTGGGGCTCGATGTCGGGCCAGACCAGGTCGAGCGCATCGACGGCAGCTTCCTGGGAGGCGCCGATGACCACCGCGATGGGCTCCCCGACGTATCGAACGCGATCGCGCGCCAACATCGGCCGAGCCATCTCCACATTGGGTCGTTCGACGACGAGGTCGCCCGTCGGCAGGTCGGCGGCGGTGAACACCGTGATCACGTCGTCGGCCACCCGCGCGAGCTCCACGTCGAGTTCGGCGATCGAACCGTGGGCGAGGGGAGATCGTACGAACGCCGCGAACAACATGTCTTCCCTGGCGAGGTCCCCGACGTAGCGCCCTGCGCCCGTGATGAGGCGCCGATCTTCACGACGCCGGATGGGCCTTCCGGTGTATCTGGCCTCGTTCAATTTCCCGCCTTCCACAGACCGAACTTCCAATCGGGGTCTCCTGGCACCATGGTGCCATCGAATTGCGATGCGGTCCCCATCCGCTTGGTGCGTTCCAGTGCCGAGCGACCCAGAGCCAACTGCCTCTCTTGCCACGCCGAAAGGGCGGTATCCACGTCGTCCGGAGTCGCTGCCAGGGCTTCTGCCAACGCCCAGGCGTCGGCGCACGCCTTCGCCTGCCCGGCAG
Organism: uncultured bacterium; assembly: GCA_963785075.1. Taxonomy (GTDB): domain Bacteria; phylum Actinomycetota; class Acidimicrobiia; order Spongiisociales; family ZC4RG35; genus JAOUGY01. The sequence continues at coordinate 24,859 of CAWATW010000006.1, read as the reverse complement.
CCACGTGGGGCCGGAGACCAAATGCCGCGTCTCCGAGGATGCAGATCCTGCCGAAGACCATCTGGGGGACTTCGAGGTCGAAGATCGCCTGGATCATCGGGTTGCCGCCCGACAGCACGACATCGGCGAGGGTCGGAGCCAGCTCTCTGCGTGCCACCGCGTGGATCTCTTCCACGAGCTCGTCACGGATGGCGTTCGCCGGCATCGTGGTTGGGCGGAACACACCATCGCGGTCGGTCATGAGCCGGCGGTACTCGTCTCCCTCGGATGCGTTTCGATACCACACGTAGTTGATCACCCGATTCCCGATCTCGGTGCGGCCGTCGTGATCCGGCATCGCATACGCCAGGATGTGGCTGTGGTCGAGCACCTGGTAGAGCATGGCGTCGGCCAGCTTGGCTCGTGCCTCCTCGCTCAACAGCGACTCCGGGACGACGCCCCTCCACGCCACGTAGCCGGCATACTCCGGATGCACATCGGGGAGCAGGATCGAGCGACCCGTGGACGCGATGCCGTCCGCACACACCAGGAGGTCGCCCTCGGCCGTGCGCCCGTCGGCAAGATGGAGGGTGACGCGGTCATCGTGCTGGTCGAACCCCACCATCTCGGAGTCGAGGTGGTAGTTGCGCTCGTCGAAGGCATCCATGAGTGCGCGGTAGATGGTGTTCCAACCGGCAAAGCGAAAGTGGTCGGGGTCGGCCGAGATGATCGTGTCGTCGCGGTCGACATACGACCAGTCGGTGAGTTCCAGGCTGACCCGGCTGTCCTCGCCGCCTCGTTCGACGAAGTACCGCTCCGTGATGGGGAGTACGACGATGCCGGCCCCCCGATCCTGCAGCGCCGCACCCGACCGCTCGAAGACCTCGACGTCGTATCCGAGATCGCGCAACACCAGAGCGGTGGTCAGTCCGCCGATCGAGCCGCCGGCCACGAGGACACGTCGACGGCCGACGGTCACGGAAGCCCGAACGTCGCCACCGAGTCGACGGTGCACTCGAACAGCACCCGCCGTTCATTTCGCACCGGGTCGCGCAACCCATACGGCGGCTCGTTTCCGGTGTATTTCGTCCACGCCTCGTCGATGGTCTGCGTTGCTCGCTCGCCGTTGGGCCCGTCCTCGTGGACTCGGTCGGTGACGGTCGCTTTGATGCTCATCCAGTGATACGGGTTGGCCGGGTTCATGAGCATGGCCGTGACCTGGGGGTTGGCGTCGAGCCATGCACACTTCTTGCGGTGTTCGGCGAAGTTGAACAGCACACGATCGCCGTCGTACCCGATCCAGACCGGCGTGAGACTCGGTCGACCATCTCCTGACATCACTGCCAAGACCGCAGTGACCGGCTCTTCGAGCAGGCGCCGGTACACCGGATCGAGCTGGTCGAGCGAGTCGAGCTCGATGTGGTCACCGACCATGAACTGGTTCTCTTGTAGCCCGTCGGCCACGTGCCGGAAGTTCGCAACCTTGAATGACATCTTCCCTGCCTTCGTCGCTCTTTGCCCGTATTCCTCAGCCGAACAGTTCCACGGTGACGAACCGAAGAGGAGTGTCCCCGATGTTCTCGAGGTCGTGGATCAACACCGAGTCGGGGCCGTGCTCCAGATACTTGGTCTCTCCGACCTGGTAGTCACGCACCGCATAGGTTCCGTCGGCGAAGCGCTGGAGCCCTCGCGAGCCCTCCACGACGGTCCAGAAGTAGTTGGTGGTGTGGGCGTGGAATGGGCCTCGCTCGCCCGGCTGGAGGAGGATCTCCCAGACCCGTATGCGGTCGTTCTCGAACCAAACAGACGTGCCGACCGCCAGGTTGTCCCGTGCGACCGCAAGCTCGCCTTGGAACTCGGCCGGGTCGAACGTCCCCTGTTCAACGACGTCGGTGCTTGCTTCCATCTGTCGCTCCTTCTCGCTCCTGCCTGCTGCAATCGACTGTAGACCTGGGACCTTCGTGGCTCGTCGGGGGGCTCGACCCGAATGTCATCCGGCGTCGAGAAATGGCCTGACCACTGCGAGAAAAGCCTCAGGGTCCTGTAGTTGGGGGGCATGGGCGAGCCCCTCGATGACCTCGAATCTGGCTCCGGGAATCCGACTCGCCAGGTCACGGCCCATCTCAGGCGGGGTGGCCGAGTCCTCGCTGCCGACGACCACCAGTGTCGGGTTGTGGATCGCTGCCACCTCGCCGCGGAGATCGAGGTCGATCAGCGTCTGACAGGCCCGAACGAAGGCTTCGGGGTCGGCTGTGCGGAGCACGCGTCGCCGCTCCTCGCCCTCGTCCGGGTGGTCGGCGAGGTACGCCTCCGTGAAGATCCTGCGAACGGCGATCTCGAGCACGGCGTCGACGCCGCCCTCCCGCACCTTGTCGATCATGGTCTCGAACGCCGCCGTCCCGCCGTCTGGGAAGCCGGCACCAGCGCCGGCGATCACGAGGCGATCGAATGACGAGCCGTGGTGCAGGGCGGTGGCGACGGCGACGAATCCGCCGAGGCCATTGCCCATCAGGCTGGTGGACGACGGCTCCATCTCGAGTGCCGTCATGAGCCCGCCGACCAGATGTGCATAGTTGACGATTCCCGGCTCGATGAGATCGGTGGTGCCGTAGCCGGGGAGATCAACGAGTGTCACTCGGTGCCGGGTGGCGAGGTCCGGCATCACCCTCTCGAACACGCTGCGATCCGCGAGCAACGAGTGCAGCAACACGAGATCGGAGCCGTTGCCGATCTGGTCGTACGAGATCTTGCCGACCGGCGTTTCCGCGATCATGGGTGCAGCTTCGCGGCAAGCAGTCGTCGGACGACTTGGGGGCTGAGCGGATACTGGTCGATCCAGACATCCAGGTCCCGTAACGCATCTTCGACCGCCGACGCAACCACTGCCATCGCCGGCAGGGTGCCGCCCTCCCCGGCGCCCTTGGCGCCGAGAGGATTGTCGGCAGTCGGTGTGACCGTGTGCACCTTCGACACCGCGGGAACGTCGACCGCGGTTGGGATCCGGAAGTCCATGAACGTGGTGGTCAAGGGCTGACCTTCCTCGGAGTAGACGACCCGTTCGAGCAGCGCATTGCTGAGGCCGTGAACAACCCCACCATCGATCTGACCGTTGACGATCATCGGGTTGAGGATCGTCCCGCAATCGTGGGCGACCGAGTACTTCAGAACCTTCACGAGCCCGGTCTCCTCATCCACTTCCACCTCGGCGATGTGACAGCCGAAGGCGTACGGTGGCCGAGCTGCCGGATGCGCCTCGCTGACAGCGAGCGCAACACCACGCTCGGCACCGATCGACGCGAGCTCGGCGAACGTGACCTCGGCGCCGGGGCTCCCGGCCACACGGACGGAGCCGCCTTCCATCACGAGGTCGGCCGCGGCGGCCTCCAGGTGGTCGGCCGCCAGCTTCCTGAGGAGGTCTGCGACGCCTTCGGCGGCGATCGCGGTCGAGGCTCCAGCGGTCACGGCCGTCCGGCTGGCAACCGTGGGGATGCCGGTGCCGGGCAGATCGGTGTCGGCAGAACGGATGATCACGTCGCCCGGATCGACACCCAGCGCCTCCGCACAGATCTGGGCGAACACCGTTGCATGTCCCTGTCCCTGCGAACCCGCACCGGTGATCATCGTGACGGACCCGTCTACTCCGATCTCGACCCGCGCCTGCTCGTGCGGGCCCAGGCCGGTGTCCTCGACGTAGGCGGCCACCCCCAGGCCCAGGCGTCGGCCCTCCGCCAGAGCTCTGATCCGGCGCTCTTCGAAGCCGGCGAGGTCGGCCAACTCGCTGACGGCCTCGAGGGCCGCAACATAATCGCCGCTGTCATAGGTGAGGTTTCCCCCGTAGCGGGCCGGGATCGGGTACTCGTAGGGGAATCGATCGGCCTGGATGAAGTTTCGCCGTCGGATCTCGAAACGATCGACACCGGTTCGGGCCGCGATCGCATCCATGACCCGCTCGATGATGAAGACGGCGTTGGGGCGGGCGGCACCCCGGATGGGACTGGTCGGTACCGCGTTCGTGGCGATGGCATCGAGGGTGATGTCCATTGCGTCGAGGGTGTACGGACCCTGAATCAGTTGGAGCCCGGTCATGTGCAGCACCAGACCGTAGGGCACGTAGGCGCCGTTGTCGTGCAGGATTCGCCCGCGGAGACCCCGGAGCTTGCCGTCGGCACCGGCTGCCACCTCCAGGTCGGCGATCATGTCTCGCTGCTGATTGACGGTGAGGAAGTGCTCCCGGCGCGATTCGATCCACTTGACGGGGACGCCCAATCGGTCGGCCAGCGCCGTCAACACGAACTCTTCGGGGTAGACCATTCCCTTCGGGCCGAACCCACCTCCCACATCGGGTGCGATGACGCGGAGATTCGTCAGTCCGAGGTAGGCCGCGACGTGTTTCTTGACCGAGTACGGCGCTTGTGACGAGGTCCAGACGGTTACCCCTTCAGGGTCCTTCACCGCCACGACCCCGCGCGGTTCCATGGCTGCGCACGCCCCGCGATGCTGTCGGAGTCGAAGCTCGAATCGGACCTCGGCCTTCGAGAACACTTCGTCTGCATCGCCGAATCGTGAACTGACCGATGCAACCACGTTGTCGGACGTGGACGAGATGACCCGATGCGCATCGGACGCTGCCGCCCGTTCCAGGTCGGCGACCGCAGGGAGCGCCGTGTAGTCGACCCAGACCAGTTCGGCGGCATCGGCGGCGACGGCCCGAGATTCGGCGACAACGACGGCAACCGGTTGGCCGACGTAGCAGACCTCCTCCGTGGCGAGCGGTGAGGTCTGGCGGGGCTCGGTGATGGCGGGATGCGGGTGGGCGTTCGGCATCGGACCGTCGAGTCCCAGGTCTGCGGCCGTCATGACCGCGACCACTCCCTCGAGTCCGGCCGCGTCGATCACATCGATGCTGTCGACGGTGGCATGCGCCTCGGGGCTTCGCACGAATGCGACGTGAAGCATGCCTTCCATGCGGAGATCATCGACGTACTGGCCCCGGCCGGTGATGAGGCGGGGGTCTTCGAGGCGGCGCAGGGGTCGACCGAGGACGCGCCCGGTGGGGGTCGTCATCGGTCGTCGACCTCGTGCATTCCGTGCCTCTCGAAGTGGATCATGCATCCTATACGATCACTGGGAGCCGGGTCGATCTGCCCCCAGACCATGGACGAAACGCCCAGTCCTGGAGTCGTGGCTGTGGCCGTCGAGAGCGATCTGCTGTCCTCTCAGGTACGTCGAGACGACCTTTCCGACGAACTGTCGGCCTTCGTATGGGCTCCATCCCGCCTTCGAGATGATCTCGCTGCGCGCGACCGTCCAGGTCGAATCCGGGTCCACCACAACGAGATCCGCATCGCCTCCGACCTCGATACGGCCCTTGCGGGGCGCAAGCCCGTATCGCCGGGCCGGCGCCGCAGCCGCCATGTCGGCAACCACCTCCAACGGAATGATCTTCCGCAGAGCGGCGTCGATGAGGAACGGGTATGTCGTATCCAGGCCCGGAAGTCCGAAAGGCGCATCCCAGAAGGTGGAATCCAGCTTCTGGGGGAGCGTCGAAGGCGCGTGGTCGGTCGAGAAGTGGCTGAACCGGCCGGAACGCACGGCCGCCCACATCGCCTGGCGATCGTCCGGGCCCGTGATCCGGGCGGGAGGGGTGAACTTTCGGAGAGCTCCCTCGGTAACCACCTCGGCCTCGTCGAGCGCCAGGTATTGCGGACACGCCTCGGCCGCGATATCGGCACCCTGGGAACGGGCGGCGTCGATGATGTCGAGCACGGCGGGCGTCGACACGTGGGCGACGGTGGCGGTCGCACCGGATCGTCGAACCAGCGTGGCGGCGACGGCCACGGCGACCTCTTCCGCTTCCCGATTTCGCCACTCGATCAGCAGCCCGGGGTCTATCCGATCGGCGGCGCGGAGTATCCGTTCTGCCTCGGCGGTGATCGACTCGTCCTCGCAGTGGATCAGGGCCCGCCCGTCGACCTCGCCGATCGCGTGGAGCGCAGCCGAGAGCATCGCCGGGTCGAGTCCCGGCACACCGTGGGTCGTGCACGTGAAGATCTTGAAGAACGCGGCGCCGGCGCCCCAGAGTTCGGGAACGGCGTGAATGCGGTCGGGCCACACGTGGGCGGCGAGCCCAAAGTCGACGTTGGACCGGTCGGCCAGATGGGAGCGTTTCTCGCCGAGGTCGGCGACGCTGCGAATCGGTGCGGCGTGGGTGTGCTCCACGATCGTGGTGACACCACGGGCCGATGCCGCTCTGGTGCCGGTGGGGAAGTCCTCCCGATCGGTGGGACCGGGGTCCATCAGGTGGACATGGGTGTCGACCATGCCAGGCATCACGAGAAGCCCGTCGCAGTCGATTCGATCGCCGCTGCCGGGCGCCTCACCAGGCGGTGTGATCGCCGTGATCACACCATCGGTTGCGACGACGTCGGAGACGGCCGTACCGTCGGGAGTGACGACGCGCCCACCTGTGAAGACGACGGTGCGGGGCGTCATGGGAGTCCTCCCGGGTGTGGAGAGGGTTGACGGATGCAGGCATGTGTCCCCCAGCAGGGGGGACGGGCTGCCCAGAGGGCGGCCGGCGTGGCATCCGAATCCTGTGAGCGTCGCATCCAGACGCCACAAGACGCCCTGTGGCTGGCCACATCAGGTACGAGGTTTCCAGTCCCGCTCACCGTAGGAATCTCTCCTCGTTCTCGTCGGCTATCGACCGCCGACCTGCGACGGCTCCAGATCCTGGTGCTGGGCGACCCAGGTCAGCATGGTCTCGTATCCATCCGACAGGTGGGCGGCCACGAGAGATTCCAGACGCCGACCATGACCCGAAGCGGCCGCCTCGTAGATCGCTCGGTGGTCGTCCTCAACCGTTTCCGGAGAGAACTGTTGGTAGATCCTGGTGTATCGGATCGTCGCCTCGCGAGTCCGATCGATGATCTGGATCGTTCGCGGTCGGTTCGAACGGCGGTAGAGGATCTCGTGGAAGTCGTTGTTGAGGGCCATCCAATGGTCGGTGTCGGTGGTGGCTCCGAGGGCGCCGAGCTTCTGTCCGAGTTCTTCGATGTCGGCAGCCGTGAGATGGGGGGCGGCGATCCCACACAGTTTCGGTTCGAGGCTAAGTCGAAGCTCGTACAGCTCCTCCAGATCGTGAATGCTCAGCGGCGTGACCGACGCCGTGGCGTGCGCTCGGAGTTGCACCAGACCTTCGGCGGAGAGCAGGCGGAGCGCATCCCGGATGGGGATTCGGCTCATGCCGAATTCCTCGGCCAGCTCGTTCTGATTCAGCATCGCTCCCGGCGCCAGCTCGCCGGTGAGGATGCGTTGTCGGATGATGCGGGCAGCCGACTGGCCTGCGGTGCGAGGGAACCCACTCATGAAGTGTGCATCCTCCAATCTATATGATGTACCAACTCGGTCGAGCCTAGGCCCCTGCGGGTCCCGGTGCCTGAGAAACCACGAGGAATTCGTCGAGTGTCACTGCGGCGACGACTCCGCCCGCGATGAGGGCGCCACCCACCAGCACCCAAGTCGTGACGGCTTCGTGGAGCACGATCGCCGACGAGATCACACCGAGCACCGGAACCAGCATCAACGTGAGATTGGTGGTGATCGACGGCAGGTACTGGAGGGCAGTGATCTGGGCCCAGACCGCGACGGCAGTTGCCAGGACCCCCTGGTAGATGACGATCCCCACCAGGACGGGAGTCCAGGAGAAAAGCGGGGGTCCCTCGACGATGAATGCGACCGCAGAGGCGGGTATGGCCGCCAGGAGCAGTTGCCAGGGGAGCAGCTCGAGGGGAGTGGACCGCCACGAGTGACCTCGAACATGCACGGCCGTCCCTGCATTCGAAATAGCTGCCAGCAGAAGAAGCCCGTACCCGGTGAGGATCGATGGTGAGAGCTGGGCCGACCAGGGCTCCATCAAGACCACGATCCCGGTGACGCCGACAGCGAGCCCCACCCATCGCCTGGCGTTCATGCGCTCACCGAGAAACAGGCCGGCCATGGGGACGGTCCAGAGGCTGGCCGTCCACACCAGCACCGACGACCTGCCGGCGGGCACCCGCTGAAGGGCCAGCAGCACGAGGATCAAGACGGCGAGCAAGCGGACGGTTCCCACCGAGAACACCACCGGGAGATCGGAGCGCGGGGGTCGCTTGATGTGGTTTCCCCCCCACGCAACGGCCCAGATCACCAGCGTGGCGCCGAGCAGCCGCAATGCCGCCATCCACCAGGGGCCGATCGAATCGAGTCCGATCGCGAGCAGCGGCCAGTTGAAGCCAAGCGTGGCAACGGTGATGACGAGCAAGATGTACGCGGGGAGGGGCGGGCGCGGGCGCATGGATCGCACACGATATATTCTCCATGATCCTCCCCGACCCAAGGACTTGCACCATGGCCAGTGACGCAGCCGACGCTCGTCAGCCCCGCATCGACATCCATTGCCACCTGGCGACGCCGGAGTGTCGATCGTTGGTGGAGTCCCACCGGCGACCCGAATACGAGCCCTATGACTACTTCATGGGGGAGGATTCCAAGGCTCACAACAAGGTGATGATCCCAACCATCGCCGCCCAGCTCACCGATCCTGCTGCCCGTATCGAATACATGGACAAAATGGGTGTCGACATCCAGGGTCTCGCCACATTCGTGTCGGAGTACTTCTATTGGGCGCCCTCGTCGGTGGCCGCCGAGGCGGCCCGGATGCAGAACGACAGGCTCGCCCAAGCCGTGTCCGATCATCCCGACCGTTACCGGCTCTACGGTGCGACGGTGCCGCTGCAGGACGTCGACATGGCCATCGCCGAGATGGACCGAGCGGTCGACGACCTCGGGGCGTTGGGCCTTCAGATCGGTGGGACCGTCGACGAGCACAACCTGGACGAGGCGAGGTTCCGTCCCTTCTGGCAAGCCGTGGCAGCCAAGGGGATTCCGGTGATCCTGCACCCCAACGGATATCCGGAGTCCCAGAGGTTCGGCGACTACTTCATGACCAACTGCATCGGCAACCCGCTCGAGACGATGGTGGCCGCAAATCGACTGATCTTCTCCGGACTGTTCGAGGAGCTACCGGACCTCCGGCTCGTGCTGCTCCACGGAGGCGGGTACCTGCCCTTCTACACGGCCCGCTCCGACCACACCTGGAAGGTCCGACCGGAGACGAGGGTGAACATCCCCGACAACCCGCCGAGTCACTACATGAAGAAGCTCTATTACGACACCATGGTGTTCCAGCCGCATTACCTGAGGTTCCTCATCGACACGGTCGGCTCAGATCGCGTGATGCTCGGCACCGACTTCCCCTTCGACATGGCCGAGACCGATCCTGTCGGGCTCATCGACTCGGTCCCGGATCTGAGCGAAGCCGAGCGCGACGCCATCAAAGGCGGAAACGCAGCCCAACTCTTCGGCATCTGAGGCCGGTAGGGCGCCACGACCCCCGGTCGACCGGGTTTTGGTGCACAAAAGGTGCGCTATTCACGCATTCTGTGCACCAAAAACCCGATCTCGTCTCAGCCCATCGCCTTCCGGATGTCGGTCACGATCCGGTCGACGCTCGGGATGGCCATGTCTTCGAGTGCCTCGGCTGCCGGGAGCGGTATGTGGGGTGTGGTGATCCGGACCACCGGCCCGTCGAGATCCCAGAACGCCTCGTCGGCGACGATCGAAGCGATCTCGGCGCCCCATCCGCACAGGCGAGGGTTCTCTTCGACGGTGAACGCCCGGCTGGTCTTGGCGACCGAGCGCAGGATGGTGTCGGTGTCGAGCGGCACCAGCGTCCTGAGGTCGATCACCTCGGCAGAGATCCCCTCGGCGGCGAGTTGTTCTGCGGCTTCGAGAGCACGCGGGACCATCAGTGCCAGAGCCACGATCGTACAATCCGTGCCTTCCCGCACGACGGCGGCCTCACCCAGCGGCAAGACGTGCTCGCCGTCGGGTACCTCGCCTTTGGAGGCGAGCAGCGTCTTGTGCTCGAAGAACACCACGGGATCCGGGTCACGGATGGATGCGGCCATCAGCCCGACCACGTCGGCAGGGGTCGACGGCGCCACGACCTTGAGCCCGGGGATCATCATGCACCAGTTCTCGACCGATTGGCTGTGCTGGGCGCCGAAGCGCGAACCGCCGCCGTTGGCGGTGCGAACCACCACCGGCACCGACACCTGACCGCCGGTCATGTAGCGGGCCTTGGCCATCTCGTTGGCCACGATGTCGAAACACACAGCCAGAAAGTCGGAGAACATGATCTCTGCGATCACGGGGATGCCCGTCATCGCAGCTCCCATGGCGGCACCGAGAATGGCCTGCTCGGAGATCGGGGTGTCCCGAACTCGGAGCGGTCCGAACTCGTCGAGCAGGCCGACTGTCGTCTTGAACACCCCGCCGGCGCCGGCGATATCCTCCCCGAGCATCACCAGCTGCGGATCGCGTCGCATCTCCTGGGCGATGCCGAGGGCGACGGCGTCGCGATAACTCAGTTCCGCCATGCCGCACCTCCGTCACTCCAGACATCGGCGAACAACAGCTCCTCACCGGGCGGCTCGCCGGCCTTGGCGAACTCGGTGGCGGCGTCCACCCTGCGCGCCACGTCCTGGGTGATCGACGTCAGTTCGGCCTCGCTGGCTCCCAGCCGCAGCAGGCGCTGGTGATACATCGGAATCGGATCGCGATCCAGCCATGCATCGACCTCTTCGGCGGGTCGATACTTGCCCGGATCGGCCCTACTGTGTCCGCCATGACGGTAGGTGACGGCCTCGACCAGGGCGGGACCTCCGCCCGAACGAGCGCGGTCGATGACCCCCTTGGCGGTGACGTAGACGGCGTCGGCGTCGTTGCCGTCCACGACGATCCGCTCGAGACCGTAGGCCGCAGCCCGGTCGGCGGCCGGGTGCGGTACGGCGGCCACGAGATCGATCGGGGTGTACTCCATGTACAGGTTGTTCTCGCACACGAACACCACGGGCAGATTCCACACCACCGCGAAGTTGAGGGCTTCGTGGAAGGCGCCGATGTTGGTGGTGCCGTCGCCGAAGAAACAGACTGCGACCTGGTCCGTGCCTCGCATCTGGGCCGACCATGCGGCTCCGTTGGCGATGCACAGGTGGGCGCCGATGATGGCGTAGCTCCCCATCATGTTCTTCTCTGCCAGGGTGAGGTGCATCGAGCCGCCTTTGCCCTGCAGGATGCCGTTCTCCCGGCCGAGCAGCTCGGCGAGAACCGGTCCCATCTCGGCACCCTTCGAGAGGGTGTGGGCGTGGCCCCGATAGGTGGCGAACACGAAGTCGTCCTCGTTCATCGCCTCTGCGAACCCGGCTGACACCGCTTCCATCCCGAGCGAGAGATGGCTCGTGCCCTTCACCAGGTTCTGCAGGAACAGATCGTATGCTCGTTTCTCGAACTGCCTCAGTTCTTGCTGGCGTCGGTACAACCTGCGCCGGACGCTGACAGGAATGTCGAGACGGTCGTTCGCCTCGTCCACGGGATCGGGCAGGCGCGCCGGACGGGTCGAGTAGTCGACCAGTTGCGGATCGTATGCCTCAGTACTCATTGGCGACCATCAACTCCTCACACGGGAAGAGCGTGGTGACCTTGGGGCCTTCGGCGGTGACGACCATCATCTCTTCGATTCGCGCCGCAGAGCGCCCGTCGCCGGCGGGAGCGTAGGTCTCGAGTGCGAAGTACATGCCTTCCTTGATCTCGATCGGGTCGTCGAGGGAATTCAGCCTCGAGATGATGGGTCGCTCGTGGAGCCCGATGCCGACACCGTGACCGAACTGGAGTCCGAATGCGTCCATCTCGTCCTCGAATCCGAACTCCGGTGCCTTGGGCCAGACCTGGGCGATCTGGTCGGTGGTGTTGCCGGGTCGAACCCTGTCGATGGCCATGTCCATCCACTCGCGTGCCTGCTTGAACGCGTCACGATGGGCTTGCGTCGCACGCCCCACCACGAAGGTCCGGTAGTAGCAGGTGCGGTAGCCGTTGTAGGCGTGGATGATGTCGAAGTAGGCCTGGTCGCCGGGGCGGATCATCCGGTCGCTGAACACGTGGGGGTGAGGTGAGCACCGTTCACCCGCGATCGAGTTGATCGCCTCGACGAACTCGGAGCCCATCTCGAACAGCCGGGCATGGGCGAGAGCGACGATGTCGGATTCCCGGATGCCCGGCTTGAGCGCCTCGAAGATGTCCTGGTAGACGCCGTCGACCATGGCCGATGCCTGGGTCAGGAGCATGATCTCGTCCTGATTCTTGATCTCCCGTGCGTGCATCATCGGTTGCTGGCCGTCGACGACCTTGATGCCTTCCTTCTGAAGCGCGAGGAAGACAGAGGTCTCGGACATGTCCACGCCGATCGGCTCATTTGCCACGCCCGCGTCCCGGAGGGCTGCTGCGATCTCCTGGGCGGCCCGGTCGTGCAACCCGGCCTCTGGACCGATGGCGCCCTGGAGGCCAGTGTTTCCGCCCACCGAGTTCTTCTCGTCGAACAGGTTGGGGAGTTGAAGGCGATGGGCCTTTGCCGCCGACCCGAAATCCCACAGCTTGGGACGATCGTTGCGTGTGATCAACGCCCACCGCTCACCCTTGTTGAAGGCCCAGTACCCGATCGTGGTCGACGTGGCGTAACGAATGTTGGAGGTCTCGAACAGCAGGAGTGCGCCGAGACCGAACGCGTCGAGTTGCTCGCGTACGCGGGCGGTCCTGTACTCGCGAAGACGATCGAAATTGACCCGTTCCTCCCAATCGACGGCCATAAGGCCTGGCGACGGGGTCGTCGCTACGGGAAACTCACTCATGATCGGGTCCTCCTCGGTGACCGGTGCTCGTTCGAGGTTCTGCAATCGATTGAACTACCACGGTGGAAGCGCTGTCAAGACCACGCTCCCGTGCAGGGATGGCATCGGGTCACGGCATCAACGCGTGATGATCTTCTCTGGTCGGATCTTGATGATCACCCGCTCGGACTGGATGGGATTGGGGTATTCGTCCTTGCCGAGATACTTCTTTGCGAGGCTGTCGATGTGGGCTCGCGCCTCCGGCCCGGTGACGGTGTCGGCCACGGAGCCTCGAATCTCGCTCCACCCCCACGGATTGCCGGTCTCCATGATGAGCACCGTCACCTTCGGGTTCCGCTCGATGTTCTTGAACTTCTGGCGGTGTACTTCGGTGTTCACGAGGATGTGCTCGTCGTCGGCGTCGACCCACATCATGTGCGTCTGGGGATGTCCGTTCGGAAGCACGCTCGAGAAGACGGCGTAGTTGGCGCCGCTTGCGAGTTCACGGGTCCTGTCATCGATCATGCGTTTCTCCTGGCTTTCGTTGTCGGTCTATTCGATGTCTGGGAAGGAATCGTCGGTGGTTCGAGACCAGTCGTGATGTGACGCCGGCGTCAACCTTCGAGCGTCTCGCGCAGATAGCTCCAGTCGCGTGCGAATCGATAGCTGTGGCGGGCGGGCGGTTGGGGAGCCTGGGTCTCGAGCCAGCGGACGATCGAGTCGGTCGGGTTCTTGAACTCGTGGACACATCCCACTCCGGCGAATGCGACATCGCCCGGCTTCATCCGGAAATGCTCCCCGTCGAACCAGGCGTCGACCTCCCCGTCCAGGATCAGGTAGGTCTCCTCCAGAGGGTGGTCGTGGGCTCCGGCGAGTCCCCGCGGCTCGTATTGCACCATGAACATCGTCTGGAGCTGGGCTCCCAGGTCCGAGTCCACCATCATCTTCACCGTGATCCCGCTGTAGACCAGCAGGGCGGTGCGCATGCTCGCCGAGACCGCAAGCATGTCCTGGGTCTGCATGGAGGGATCCATGTTGGCGCCGTCGATGTGCCCGAAGGAGCGGGTGCGCGGGTCGCGAGGATCCACCCGGATCGTCTTCGAGATGTGCACGCCCTCGGCCACGAAGAAGGTGTCTCCGTCGAAGCCCGGCTGCGGCTGCGGCGCCATCATGTCGGCCCACCGGACCGGCGCATCGCCGACGTTCCTCCATCGATGGGGAGCGCCCAACGGCACAACGCCGTAGTCGCCGGGAACCAGTTCGACCGCGGCCTCCGGTGTCTCGCAGATCGCCTCGCCGTCCAGCACGTAGAAGGACTCTTCGAACGAATGGAGATGCAGGTCGATGCTGCCACCCGGCTCCAGGACGTTGATCCCGAAGCCTGTGTGAACGGCGGGGCCCGTGTGATCGACCATCGACCATCGGGTGTACCCGGCGCTGTTCGATGCGAATGCCTCCGGCACGGTTGCATCCATCTGATCGGCGGTGAGCACGATGTGGCGTTTCGACACGGGAGTCCTTCCAGCGTTCAGTGCCGCCGACACGGGCACTGCAAGCGTTTGAATGCCATGATGCGGCGAACATACCAGAGCGCTGACGAGGAGGAGTCGATGTCTGGAGCCGTCGTGGTGATCGGGGGAACGGCCGGGTTGGGCCGCGGGGTGGCAGAGCACTACGTGGCAGAGGGCAGGTCGGTGGTGATCGCCGGCCGCAACGACGAGAGGAATCGGACCGTCGCCGCCGAGATCGGTGCCGACGTCGGGGTTGCGACCGTGGACCTGTCCAAGCCCCATGACGTCAAGGCGGGCCTCGCCCACGTCGGAGCGGTCGATCGGCTCGTCATCTCGGCCATCGACCGTGACGAGAACAGCGTCGCCGACTACGACGTAGACCGGGCCATCGGCCTCGTCACCACCAAACTGGTGGGATACACCGCAGTGGTCAGTGCCCTGCTCGATCGCATGGGCCCGGACTCCTCGACGGTGTTGTTCGGCGGCATGGCAAAAGACCGGCCCTACCCGGGATCGACGACGGTGACGACCGTCAACGGGGGTATCAGCACACTGGTCCGGACGATGGTCGTCGAGCTGAAACCTCGCCGTTTCAACGCCATCCATCCTGCCGTGGTGGGGGATCATCCCTACTGGCTGGCCAAGCCCCCAGGTGTTCTGGATGGCCTCGTCGCCCGGACCCCACTTGGTCGCCTCGTGACCACCGAAGAGGTCGTGAACGCCACCGTGTTCCTCCTCGAGAACTCAGCCGTCAACGGGGTAGACCTCCGCGTCGACGGAGGTTGGCTGCACACGTAGGCCCACGTATTACGTATTACGTATTACGTGCGGCGGTGGAGGCGCGGATCATCAGTTCGGGTTCGAGGGTGATGTCGGCCGGTTGATCTCCGGCCAAGAGGGCCAGAACCATGCTGCCCGCGCGCTCACCCACCTCGCGACTCGGGTAGCGGACGGTGGTCAACGCCGGCTCGAGGTGACCCACCGTCGGCAGGTCGTTGTATCCAACGAGCGAGATGTCACCGGGCACGGTCAGGCCGGCGGCCCTGATTGCGGCCATCGCTCCCAGGGCCATGAGGTCGTTGTGGGCGAACAGCCCGGTCGGCCGTACATCGTGCTCGAGCAGCGCAGCCATGAGCCGGCCACCCTCTTCGATGCTGGGCGAGGTCGCCGCCATTTCCATGGTGGACTCTGAGATCTGCCTTCGCCGTGCCTCGGCGCTGAATCCTCTGGCGCGTCGAGGGAAGTTGGCGACATCGATCGGGCCTTGGAGCTGTGCCACGTTGTCGTGACCGAGATCGGCGAGGTGCTGTGCCGCCATCGCACCTCCTCCCACGTCGTCATGGATCACATGCGGGAGTTGGGACCCTTCGAGCGGACGGCCGGCGATCACGATCGGAACCAGCGTCGCCGCCTGTTCGAGCATGTCCTGGTCGCCGTCGCGTGCGGCAACAACGACGATCCCATCGACACGCCTGCTGAGCATGTGGTCGATGATGCGTACCAGGCGTTCGGAGTCGTCCTCGGTCTCGGCGATCATCGGAAGGAAACCCGATGGTTCGATCGAGGCGGCTATGCCGTGGATGATCGGTGTCACGAACGTGTTGCCGAGGTCGGCCGCAACCACCCCAATGGTTGCGGTGCGCCCACTCTGCAGGCTTCGTGCTCCCATGTGAGGTCGGTATCCGAGCCGTGACGCAGTCTCGAGGATCTCCCGACGCGTGGACTCCCGCACCATCTCGCTCCGTACCGGGTCGAGAGCCCGCGAGACGGTCGAGGGATGCACGCCAACTTCTCGCGCCACGTCGATGAGCGTCACCGAACCGGCCCTCACAACGTCAACCATGACGCAGAGATTGTGCCAGAGCGGCCGGAGGGTTCCAGGTCGACGACAGCATCACGTCGAGGCGCGCAGATAGACCGCGGTCAGACCCATGTCCCCGTCGCCGTTGCCTGCATCAGATGTGGCCCGCATCACCTGCCGGTTCACCTCGGCCGCCGGCATCGGAGCGCCGGTGCGCTCGGCCAACTCGAGGATCAGGTCCAGATCCTTCAGCGCCAGATCGACGGTGAAGCTCACCGGGGTGGTGCCCGGGGCCTCGAACACGGGGCGTCGGTACTTGACCACGGGTGCGGCGGCTGCGCTGTTGGCAAATGCCTCATAGGCGATGGAGCGATCGACGCCTGAACGCTCTGCGAGCACCAATGCCTCGGAAACCGCTTCGTTGATCCCATAGATCATCGAGTTGATGGCGAGTTTGAGCGTGGCGCCGGCGCCCGAGTCACCAACGTGGAGCACGGGCGAGCCGATCGCCTCGAGCACCGGGCGGGCGCGGGCGAAACCGGCTTCGGATCCGCCGGCCATGATCATGAGGGTGCGACCCTGTGCGGCGGCCGTACTGCCCGAGACGGGGGCGTCGATCAGTTCGGCCCCGAGAGCGGACACCTGTGGCGCCAGCCGTGCCACCACCGCCGGCCCAACAGTGCTCATGTCGACAGCCGTCGCTCCCGATGTCAGTCCGGCGAGCACACCGCGGTCGCCACCGTAGATCGACTCCAGCACTGAGCCGTCTGCCACCATGGTCACGACGACGTCGCTCATCGAAGCCAGTTGTGCAGGGTCACTCGCAACCGCCGCTCCGGTCTGTTCGGCGAAGGCTTGGGCCTTCTCAGCCGTGCGGTTCCACACCGTGACCGGAAAGCCGGCGTCCACGATGTTGGCGGCCATCGGCGTTCCCATGCGTCCCAGGCCGATGAAGCCCACTCGGGTCATGTTCTGCTCCTGCTCGCGGCTGATCGGTACAGTACAGCCCAATGCGCGTCCGCACTTCAAGCGTTTGCATTCGATCGGAGACGAGGCACCGATGGCGGGAGTGAGCAGGGTCGGCGACGTCGTCCTCGAGCCGGTCGACGCCCGTTCTCCGGGCGTCACGACAGGGCTGGTCGTGGGCCCTCGGCAGGGCCTTGTCCACCTGGATGTGGGAGTCGTCGAGATTGCGCCGGGCGGTGCGGCATCGGGGCACTATCACCCTTACGAGGAGTCGTTCTACATATTCGGCGGCAGTGGCCTGGTTTCGATCGGCGGCCGTTCCTTCCGGGTGGAACCGGGTGATTACGGGATGGCGCCTCTGGGGATTCCCCACGCATGGTCGAACCCTGGGAGCGAGCCTCTTCGGTTCTTCAGGGTCCGGTCACCATTGCCCAGACCGCAGGGCGACGTGCGCTCGGTCTACTGGACCGATGACGTTCATGTCCCGACCGATGGGATCGAGCCTCCGGTGACGCCGCGGCCACATCTGCCCGTGGGTCGCTTCCGGGACGAGCATCTTCCGCCGCCTGGTCCCATCGCCATTCGGGGCCACCGCGGCCCCAACGTCTCCAACATCCGGTTGTGGATGCTGATCGACGACATGGTTGCCGCAGTCCATCACACGATGTTCATCGTCGAGTTCGTGCCGATCCCCGGTTCCCAGAACGCCGCCAACCACTATCACCCGTTCGAGGAGGCCTACTACTTCCTCACCGGATCGGCGATCGCACATCTCGACGGTGGGAACGTGGAGGTCGAGGCCGGTGACGTCGTGTACGCCGCCACCAACGAACTCCACGGGTACACGATGACGAGCGCGGAACCAGTCCGTTGGATCGAAGTGCAGGCGCCGGCGCCACCGCCGTCCGGATCGTTCTTCTTCCCCGCGGAGTGGAACGTCGGCTCGCACGACTGATCAGCTGCGGTGGGCTCCGAACAGCTGCGACGCATTCCCCGAGAGGATCGCCTCCGTGGATTCCGGGTCGAGCCCGGCGTTTCGGACGAAGGTGACCGGGTCCAGGTCACCCATCTCGAAGGGGAAGTCGGTACCGACCATGATTCTGTCGGCGCCCAGCAGATCTACGAGGAATCTCAACGCTGCCGCATTGTTCAACACGGTGTCCACGTAGATGTTGCGCTTGAGATACTCCAGCGGCGGCATGCTCAGATTGGCACCGGCGAGTCCGGGCTTCTGGTGGTATCCCTGGTCGAAACGACCGATCTGGAACGGGACGAATCCGCCTCCGTGGACCACGCACATCGTCAGACCAGGATGACGCTCGAACACACCGGAGAACAGGAGCGAAGCAAACGCAAGCGAGCTCTCGGCAGGTCGGCCCACCATGTTGTCCATGAAATACGGTTTCAGGTCCACGCCCGGAAGGGGGTTCATCGGGTGGAGGAGGATGAAGGCGTTCAGTTCCTCGGCTGCCGACCAGAACTCGTCGAGGTCCGTCTGGTGGAACGGTGTCTGGTCGACGCTCGTGGCGATCTCGACACCGACCATGCCGAGCTCGTCGACCGCGCGGCCGAGCTCCTCGGCGGCGCCGGCCGGATCCTGCAAGGGGACAGTGCCGAGCGCCAGGAATCGGTCGGGGGCGGTTGCCGCCTCCTCGGCCAGACGTTCGTTCACGATGCGTGACCAGCGGAGGCCGGCGCCGGTTTCCAACTGGTATCCCGTGAGGTCGATCCAGCTCGCGAGAACCTGAACGTCGATGCCGGTGCGATCCATCGTCTCGATCCGGTGCTCCGGGTCGGTGAGATCGGATCGGAGCGGCGCGGTGCGGTAGGTGTCCGCGAACGACACGACGGCCTTGCCGTCGGTTCTGTCGAGCGAAACTCCGACGTCGGCGCCGTGGCGCTCCATGTCGTCGATGAGCCCCGAGGGGATGCAATGTGCGTGGACGTCGAAGATCATGTGCGCAGAGTAGGAGAATGGAGCCCTGCGTAGCAATCGATTGCGGAGCCAGGTAGCGTCAGCCCATGCCGTCAGTCATTCCTTTCTCCGAGCTTCCCCGAAGCCACTCCACCCGTGATAGCCGGCAACGCATCGACCTGGTCACGGAGGAGATGTTCGGGATCACCGATCTCAAAGCCGATCACATCACCTACAAGCCTGGAGACACGGCCGCCGCCCACCACCACGTGGGCGCCAAGCATTTCTTCTTCGTGGACGCCGGATCGGGCGTCCTCCACCTCGACGATCGGACCTACCGACTCGGCAAGGGCGACGTTGCCTTCGCCGACGACGGCGAAGTCCACTGGTTCGAGAACGACACCGACGAGGAATTCTCGTTCTACGAACTGTGGGTGCCGGTTCCAGCCGAGACGATCTGGGCCGTCGAGCACGACCGCTGAACGTGGAGCGAGAAGACGTGAGTTCCACGTCTCAGAAGACCTACTGACATGGAGCGAACGCTGGAAGTGGGTTCGCCCACCGGGCCGACAGCCAACGGCCATGGGATTCCGCGTGACACGCGTGCCTTCTCTCCACTGTCGTGATCGTTGGGTAATCCCCCCTGATTCGTCCACGGCTACGCCGTTGCCGAATCTGTCCCCCCTGCGGGGGGACACGACCAGTGGGAAGCTGAGTGGGTGCTCTACCGGTCAACCGTGATTTGTGTCCCCCAGAAGGGGGGACAGGCTGCCGAAGGCAGCCAGGGGGGATTCCGTAGTGAAGCGTCCCATCATGGTGCGCTTCCGTCGGCAGTCTGTCGTCGGCCAGGGGGTTGTAGCGACCCTCGTTCACCAGCACCACCGTCCACGGTGTGTTCGGCGTTCACATGACCCAGAGACCCTTTGCGGCGTGCTGGAGTTCCTCGACGCCGTCGGAGGTGATGGCGACCAGGCCGCCGGTCTGGACACCGGCCCGTTCGTCCGGAGTGATGACGTTGGGCTGGATCACGACGGTCATGCCCTCCTCGAACACGAGGTTGGGGAGGGGCCCGTGCGTGCGGGATGCCGAGCCCAGGATCGGCGGCCAGTACCCGCCACCGTAGCCGTGGACCAGATCGTCATAGATCGTGAATCCCGCTTCTTCGATGACGGAGGACGCGGCGACGACCTCGCCCGGTGTGGCGCCGGGTCGAAGCACCTCGAGGATGCGCTCGTAGGTGGTCTCGGCGACCTGGTGGAGTCGGCGATACAGCTCCGTCGGTTCCGCCCCCACGACCATGGTCCGGAGCACCTGGCCGGCGTAGCCCCGCCACGCAGCCGAGATCTCACAGGTGATCACCGACCCTCGTTCGACGGTTCGACCGGTGGGCCATTGCGAGGGGACACATCGATCCGGCTCCGTCATCGACGTGATGGCGAAGTAGTGGATGTGGTTGGTTCCGCCTTGTTCGAGATACGCGGCCTCGCACGCAGCCCCGAGTTCGATGTCGGTCGCTCCCGCCGACGCACGTTGGCGGATGGCTTCGACGGCGGTGTCCGAGAGCCGGGCCGCGTGTCGCATCACCTCGAGCTCCTCGGCCGACTTGGTCAGCCGCATGACCCGGTATTCGCCGTCCATGCCCACCACGTCGAACCGCTCGGCGAGCCGGCCATGGGATTGCCATCCGAGCGGACCCAGCACACCCAACCGCCGCACCCCTGTGCGGGTCAGTTCATCGATGATCGAGTCCGTGGTATCGACCCCACCCCAGCGCACGTCCGACCCGTCGAGCACCCGCCGAGCCTGCGGGAGGTGGTTGTAGAACTGGACGAACAGAGTGTCCGCGCGGTTCGGAGCGATGATCAAGGCCGCTTCCCGTGTCACGGGCCATTCGGTGAACCATTGGACGGCAGACCCGGACCGGTCACGTCCGTAGACGAGCACGGCATCGGTGCGGTTGCGTTCAATGGCGTCCGTCAACAGCGACCTGCGACGAACGTGCTCCGCGGGAGAGAAACGAGGGAGATCGGCGGCTGCCATGCCTTCGATCCTACAATCGATTGCGTGCCGCACCTCTCTTCTTTCCACCTCGCATGAACGCCGGCGTTGCCTGGGCCCTCCTGGCCGCACTCGGCTTTGGCTTCACACAGATACTCAACCGCAAGGCCAATCTCATCATCGGTGCCTATCGGACCGCCTTCGGGCTCCTGCTGACGGTGGAGCTCCTGTTGATCCTCCGTGGGCTTGCAACAGGGGAGTTCGCGCTGCTGGCCGGGGCGCCCTGGTCGGCTCTGGCCTTCTTCACCGGGAGCGCCACGATTCATTACGTCGCAGGATGGACACTGCTCGCAAAGAGTCAGGGACACATCGGTGTCGCCCGAACAGGGGCTGTCACATCGGTGGCGCCGCTGGTGGGCACGCTTCTGGCCGCGCTGTTCCTGGCGGAGGCGCTCACCGTCGTCGTCGTCGTCGGTGTGGTGCTGTCGGTCATCGGTGTGACGATGGTGTCGATGAGCCGCGCACCGCAGGCGCAGGGGCGATGGCAGGTCCCGTGGTTTGCGCTGGCCGTGGCGCTCTGTTGGGGATCGTCGCCGATCCTGATCCGAAAGGGTCTCCTGGGCTTGGATGCGCCGGTACTCGGGCTCACCATGGGGCTCGGCGGCGCCTTGCTGGCACATGGTCTGGTCCTCGGGACCATGGGCGGCTTCCGCCGTGGGACGTGGGATCGAACGGCCGTCGTGTGGGCGGCCGCCGGTGGGGTGACCGGCGCGGTGGGTATCAGCGCCCAGTGGATCTCGTTCGGGTTGATCCCGGTGGCCGTTTCCTTCACCGTGCAGCAACTCGCCACACTCGTGGTGGTTGCACTGGCGCCACTCGTGTTCGGAGTGGCCGCAGAACGAATCAATGCCCTACTCCTGACGGGAACCGCGGCCATGCTCGCCGGTTCGTTGGTCGTGGTGTGGGCCGGAACCGGATGAGGAGGAGTCCACCATGACCGGACACGACATCGTGGTCGCAGGAGCCGGCCACAACAGCTTGGTTGCGGCCGCGTACCTGGCGAAGGCTGGGCACAGCGTCCTGGTCCTGGAAGGTTCGCCGATCATCGGAGGCGACACCGCCACCGAGGAGCTCACGCTGCCGGGGTTTCTCCACGACAGCTGTTCGACCGCCCACAACCTCATCCAGTCGAGTCCCACGCTCCGTGACGACGAGTTGGGACTGGGGGAGTACGGGCTCGAATACATCAAGCCCGACCCGGTGGTCCACATCCCGTTCCCCGATGGCACCTCGATCACCCAATGGCAGGATCGCGAACGCACGATCGCGGAGTTCGCCCGGTTCAACACGGCCGACGCCGCGACGCTTTCGGCGATGCTGGACGACTACGAACGGGTCGCTCCTGTGTTCTCGGCCTTCGACTACACCCCGATCGGGTGGGGTCCGAATCTCGACGAACGCCTGGCCGAACATGCGGACGGGAGTCGATGGGCGAGGATCAGAATGCGGTCGGCGGCAGATGTGATCCTCGACTCGTTCGAGGACTGGCACACCCGCACCTTCATGCTCTGGATGGCATTCATGACCATGCAGCCTCCGCAGCGTCCTGGCACGGGACGCCTCGCCTATTCCCTGCTCTTCGGACGCCAACGCCACTCATGGATCGTCCCCAAAGGCGGCTCGGGCGCTCTCCCGGCCGCACTTGTGAGGCTCATCGAAGCCCACGGCGGCAGCGTGCAGGGCAGTCGCCCCGTGGTCCAGCTGATGCTCGAAGGCGGTCGGTGCGTTGGCGTCGTCACCGCCGACGGCGAGGAGCACCGGGCCTCGAAGGCAGTGCTGTCGACGATCCACATCAAGCACCTCGTCGACATGGCACCGGCGGCGTCGTGGGGTGAGGCTTTCGTCGACGGTGTCTCGTCGTGGCGTCCCGGGGTGGCGATGTGCGCCGCTCACTACGCCACCACCGCCGCACCGCGTTTCGAGACCCCAGACGGGCCCATAGAGCCGCTGGCCTCCGGTACGGCGACCTCGGTGGAGCGGCTCCTGAGAATCGGAGAAGACTTCGCAGCGCGACGGGTCACGCACGACAACCCGGTGTTGCTCGTCCTCTGCCCGACGGTGGCCGACCCGTCGCGGGCGCCTGAGGGCCACCACACGTTGAAGATCGTCGGCGTGCAACCGTATGAGCTCGAAGGCGGTCCGGAGCAGTGGGATGAGTTGTTCGCCGAGATCGCTGCGGCCAACCTCGCCGAGCTTCGGAGGTATGCGCCAAACATCACCGACGACGTGATCCTCGAGACGACGCTCAAGAGTCCGCTCGATCTCGAACGCCGCAACCCACACAACTGGCATGGGTCGTGTCACGGCGGCGACCAGGACCTCTCACAGTCGGGAGCCTTGCGCCCGGTGGCGGGATGGGCATCGCACCGAACGCCGATCGAAGGGCTGTATCAGACCGGATCGACCACACACCCTGGCGGTTCCGTCTCTGCGGGGCCGGGACGGAATGCGGCGATGGTGCTGTTGTCGGACCTCGGCTCGAGCCTCGAAGAGACGCTCGCCCGCTGACTCTGGTGGGCGACTGCACACGAGAAAGGGGCCTGCCCATGCGGCAGGCCCCTTTCTTTCTGTCCGTGTCCTCTGGGGGTCAGAGGTTGGTGACGCCGGTGTTCAAGTCCACCGGGTTGAGCGGAAGGCCGTGCGCTTCTTGAGCCGCGTGGAGATACGTCAGGTCGACGTAGTCGCGCCACGGGAGATCCTCGGCATACTGAAGGATCGGCTGCTGGAACGCTATGAGCTCGTCCATCTCATTCGGATCCCAGCCGTGGTCGGTCGTCATCAGCCCGTCGTCGACATTCATGGCTGCGAACGTCTCGTCCGGGTAGTCGACGCCGAACTCGCCTCCGACGATCTCCCGCATCTCCTCCCAGTTCGCCTCGTCCTTGCACCACTGCTGCGCCTTGATGTATGCGTATAGCCACGCCGTGGCGAAGTTCGGGTACTCATCGAGCGTCGAACGCAGGATCCCCCAACCGTTCTGGGGCTCGATGCTCGGCTGGTTGTACAGGACGCTCCCACCGGCCTGTTCGGCCAGAGCGATGTGGCGAGGGAACGCCAAGGTGGCGTCGACCTGCCCCGAGAGCATTGCCGTCACCCAATCGTTGGAACCGCCGGTGAGGTTGACACAGTTGACGTCGGTCTCCCAGTCGATTCCCAATTCGCCGAGTGCGAACTTCGTCAGGGCTTCGTTGGTCGTGCCTGCCCGTGCGCACCCGACGGTGCGGCCCGGGAGGTTTTCGAGTGTGACGCCCTCGGCGGCAATGATGATGACGGGCTGTGCACCGAAGACGCAGCTCGTATAGACCAATCCGTTCGGATTGCCGTCGAGCACAGCCTGGTGCTCGGCCGGGAAGAGGACCGTCGAGTCCATCAGGGCCACGTCGATGTCGCCGGCGAACATGGGGGGTAGGTAATCGTCCAGCTCCGTGATGTTTTCGGGCCGCAGGTCGATTCCGACCTCCTCGAACCAGCCTTTGGAGATGCCGACCCAGTAGGGAGCCTGGAGGTTCGGGTTGGGGGTGTTGAAGTCCATACGGACCACCTCTAGGTCCGATTGTGGAATCGACCCGGCCGCCGCAGTCGTGCCGGTGGACCCGCCCGCCGTCGTGGCGGACGCGCCAGCGGCGGTGGTGGCGGTGCCGGCATCGTCGCCGCACGCGGCGAGGAGGAGGCCGCCTGCGGCCATACCGGACATCTTGAGAAACCGGCGCCTCGACAAGCCGTAGGGATCGTGGGTTCTCTGGGTCATTGGGGTTCCTTCCTCCCAAGCATGTCAGGTCTTGGTGACCTGACGCCATGGGGCGATCTTCGCTTCCATGGATCTCGTACCTTGCACGAGAATAAGTGCGAACACCGCCAGACTCAG
>CAWATW010000005.1:0-179370 GCA_963785075.1 uncultured bacterium | reverse complement strand
AACATGCGTTCGGTTTGATCCTGAACTACACTTCCGTCGTTCTGTTTTCGGTGGAGGCATCAGGGGTCCATGTCGACCGACACCATCCTCATTCGCGGCGCACGTGAGCACAACCTCAAGAACCTGTCGCTCGAGCTGCCGCGAGACAAGCTCATCGTGTTCACCGGCCTGTCCGGCTCGGGCAAGTCGTCGCTGGCGTTCGACACCATCTACGCCGAAGGGCAGCGGCGGTACGTCGAGTCGCTGTCGGCGTACGCCCGCCAATTCCTGGGTCAGATGGACAAACCCGACGTCGACTTCATCGAAGGCCTGTCTCCGGCCATCTCGATCGACCAGAAGACGGCGAGCCGCAATCCACGGTCGACCGTCGGCACCGTCACCGAGATCTGGGACTACCTCCGCCTGCTGTACGCCCGCATCGGGATTCCACACTGCCCGAACGACGGCACGCCGCTCGTCAAGCAGACCCCGCAGCAGATCGTCGACCAGATCCTCGAGCTCGAAGAAGGCACGCGGTTCCAGGTGCTCGCGCCGGTAGTGCGGGGGCGCAAGGGCGAGTACGAGGCGATGCTCAAGGAGCTCGCCTCCGAAGGATTCGCCCGCGCCCGCATCGACGGCGACGTCCGGGACCTCACCGAAGACATCAAGCTCGACCGATACTTCCAGCACACGATCGAGATCGTGGTCGACCGACTCGTCAGCAAACCGGGGATCGACCAACGCCTCACACAATCGTTGGAAACGGCCCTGAAGCTGACCGAAGGGGTCGTCGACATCGACGTCATCGACGGTCCGACCCTCACGTTCAGCCAGCACCTGGCCTGTCCGGTCGACGGGTTCAGCTTCGAAGAGCTCCAACCCCGCAACTTCTCGTTCAACAGCCCGTACGGTGCCTGTTCGGTTTGCTCCGGAATCGGAACCCGCTTTCAGGTCGACGCCGACCTCGTGGTTCCCGACCCGGATCGATCCATCGCCGGCGGCGCCGTCGCACCGTGGTCGGGCAACAAGATGCGCTACTTCCAGCGCATGCTCGACGGGCTGGCCGACGAGATGGGCTTCGACATCCACACCCCGTGGAGCGACCTGCCCGCCAAGGTACGCAAAGCGGTGCTGCACGGAACCGGTGACCGCAAGATCCGGGTGTCGTACACCAACCGCTTCAACCGTAAGCGTGAGTACTCGGCCACCTACGAAGGCGTGCTTCCGTTCCTCAGCCGTCGACACGAGAACGCCGAATCCGATTCCGCCCGGGAGTACTACGAGGAGTACATGCGGGAAGTGCCGTGTGACACCTGTCAGGGCGGTCGGCTCAACCCGGTCGCGCTCGCGGTCACGATCGGAGGCGCAAGCATCCACGAGCTGTCGGCGATGTCGCTCGCTGACGCCCACACATTCGTCGCCGATCTGAAGCTGAACGAGCGAGAAACCGCCATCGCCGAACGAGTCCTCAAGGAGATCCGGGCGCGCCTCCAGTTCCTCCTCGACGTGGGCCTGGAATACCTCACGCTGGCACGCTCGGCGGCGACCCTGGCCGGCGGAGAGGCACAGCGCATCAGACTCGCCACCCAGATCGGTTCGGGGCTCGTCGGCGTGCTCTACATCCTCGACGAACCATCGATCGGCCTCCATCAGCGCGACAACCAGCGTCTCATCGAGACCCTGGTACGACTGCGTGATCTCGGCAACACCCTCATCGTGGTCGAACACGACGAAGACACCATCCGGGTGGCGGACCACGTCGTCGACATCGGCCCCGGGGCGGGAGAGCACGGCGGCTACATCGTGGCCCAGGGCACCATGGCCGACATCGCCGCCAGCGAGGCGTCGCTCACCGGCGACTACCTGTCGGGTCGTCGGACGATCGAGACTCCCGGTACCCGCCGGATCGGGAACGGGGCTCATCTGTCGATCAAAGGTGCCTCCGCGAACAACCTCCGGAAGATCGACGTGTCGTTTCCCCTCGGTTCGTTCATCGCGGTCACCGGCGTGTCGGGCAGCGGCAAGTCGACCCTGATCGAGGACATCCTCTCCAAGGCCCTTCACCAGGCGATCTATCGATCACGGTCGAATCCGGGGCGGCATCGCAAGATCGAAGGAATCGAACACATCGACAAGGTCATCAACATCGACCAGTCGCCGATCGGTCGGACCCCCCGTTCGAACCCAGCCACCTACACCGGGTTGTTCGACCACATCCGGACGCTGTTTGCATCCACCAACGAGGCCCGCGCACGTGGCTACAAGCCCGGACGGTTCTCGTTCAACGTCTCGGGCGGCAGATGCGACGCATGCTCGGGTGACGGCACGATCAAGATCGAAATGCACTTCCTGCCCGACGTGTACGTCCCCTGCGAGATCTGCGGGGGCAAGCGTTACAACCGCGAGACCCTCGAGATCCTCTGGAAGGGGCACAACATCTCCGACATCCTCCAGATGTCGGTGGAAGAGGCATTGCACTTCTTCGAGAACCAGCCCAAGATCGCCCGCATTCTCCAGACCCTTTACGACGTCGGGCTGACCTATGTGCGTCTTGGCCAGCCGGCCACCACCCTGTCGGGCGGCGAAGCGCAGCGGATCAAACTCGCCTCGGAGCTCGGAAAACGATCGACCGGCCGGACCTTCTACATCCTCGACGAGCCCACCACTGGCCTTCACTTCGAAGA
This sequence comes from uncultured bacterium, assembly GCA_963785075.1. Lineage (GTDB taxonomy): Bacteria > Actinomycetota > Acidimicrobiia > Spongiisociales > ZC4RG35 > JAOUGY01. The sequence continues at coordinate 176,707 of CAWATW010000005.1, read as the reverse complement.
CATCCGCAAGTTGCTCCAGGTTCTGCAACGACTCGTCGACGCCGGCAACACGGTGCTCGTCATCGAACACAACCTCGACGTGATCAAGTCGGTCGACCATGTCATCGACCTCGGTCCCGAAGGCGGGTCAGGGGGCGGTGCCATAGTGGCCGTAGGAACACCCGAAGAGGTGGCCGAGGTCGGCGAGAGCTACACCGGGAAGTTCCTGCGAGAGATCCTCACCTGAGCGATGAGCTGGGATGGTCTCTCCGACTGGTGGACGAGGTCGACTCGGACCCTGCCTATGAAGAACTCGTCACGCCACTCGTTTGAAGGCTTCTCGATATTGGGACCGGTGGCAGCGAACCGTCGGTGATCTGGGCTGGCAGCCCCGAGTTATCGACTTTGACCAAGAGCTCCTCCGGCTACCCGCGCCCAGCGGGCAGGTAGTGCGCGTTCGGGTCCCCTACCTCCCGTTCGCTGAAGGTGTGTTCGATGGGTCACTCTCGTCCTCACATTGGAGCACCTATCCGATCACAGAACAATGCTCTAAGAGGCAGCTCGAATGCTGATACCCGGCGTCACCTCGTCGCCAGCCTCAACCACCCAATGGTCACTGCGCCCGACAGCGGCGCCATCGTGGCTGCCAAGACCGCGAGGTGCTTCGCCGGTGGTCACTACTTCGACAGCGGCTTCACAGAAGAACCGGCGGGATCCGGCACAGTTCGGTTTCACCATCGCACCACGAGCGCCCTGCCGACCAACTCGGCCACGCCGGCCTCCTCATTGAGTCGAAGGTCGAGCTGGACCAAGCGAGGGTCAGATGCAGCGCATGCCCGGTCTAAGGCACCAGCTTCACACGTCTCGGTTGCTCGGGCTCCGCTGGAAGCGTGCTTAGCGTGAGCCGGGCGGTCGATTCAACCGCACATGCGAACCAGTGCCATGTGCCGCATGGATCCTCAAGACGATGGTGGCGGAGACCGATGAGACTGGAAGGGCTACGATGACCGAGGATTGTTTCCTCCTCTGTGTTGGCCCGTCGAACCGTGACCGCTACTAGAGCGACCGGGGTAACTCGCCGAAAGCTTGTTGCGAGCTGAAACGACCTGGCTCAGACTGCCACCGTCGACTTGGTGGTCGGAACCAGGTAATCGTCCGGCAGCTCGATCGATGGAGACATATGATCCCGCCAGATTCCAACCTTCCGATTGACGCATCGATCGTGGTCCGCTGTCTGAACGAGGCGGATCACCTGCCGATGCTGCTGGCGAGGTTGGAGAATCAAACTCGGCGCGACTTCGAACTCATCGTCGTCGACTCGGGGTCGACGGACGGGACCCTAGACATCGTGGACCGACCGGATATCACGCTGCTACACATCTCCAAGGAAGAGTTCAGCTTCGGCCGATCGCTCAACATGGGGTGCGGCGTCGCACGGGGCGAATTCCTCGTCTTCATCAGCGCGCACTGCTACCCGATGGAGGATTCGTGGCTGGAGAATCTGCTCGATGGTTTCAAGGACGAGAGGGTTGCCTGTGTCTACGGCAAACAACGCGGAGTCGAAAAGTCCCACTTCAGCGAACGTCAGATCTTCAGAAGGTGGTTTCCGGAACTCTCGGTCGAACGGCAGGAGCATCCGTTCTCGAACAATGCCAATTGCGCCATCCGCCGATCGTTGTGGGAGGACTTTCGGTACGACGAGGACCTCCCGGGTCTCGAAGACACGGCGTGGGCCAAGGAGGTCATGCGACATGGCTGGTGGCTGTCATATCGAGCCGACGCTGGAGTCCTGCACGTGCACGATGAGACCACGACCCAGACGCGGCGAAGGTACCAGCGAGAAGCTATCACCTTCCAGCGCATCTTCCCCCACGAGCATTTCAATGCGCTGGACGTGGTCCGATTGATTGCGGTGAACGTTGGACGAGACTGGCGAGTTGCTGCCTCCGAGCACACTCTGCGCGCCGATTGGTGGCAGATTCTCCGTTTCCGCACCGCGCAATTCATTGGGACATATCAGGGCTTCCGGACACGTTGGCCGGGGTCGAGTGAGCTGAAGCGCCGCTTCTACTATCCCGAGGAGGGCCAGTGACCGGCGTGACGGCAATCCTACCGATGAAGGGTCATTCGGAACGTGTCCCCGGAAAGAATCTGCGGGAGTGCGCTGGGCGGCCCCTGTTCCATTGGGTCACAGAGTCGCTGCTTCGAGCCGACCTGGTCGACACCGTGGTCGTGGATACCGACAGCGATGCGATCGAGGAGGCCGTACGAACCGCCTTCCCTATCGTCCGGGTCCATCGGCGGCCTCAGCACCTGCACGGCGACCTTGTCGCGATGCACGATGTAGTCGCTCACGTCGTCGCCGTGACGCCAGGTCGGATATTCCTCCAAACGCACGCAACGAATCCACTTCTAACTCCGCAAACGATCGACTCGGCGCTCAAGACGCTCGGCGAGGATCGCTCCCACGACTCACTGATGTCTGTCACTCGTTTGCAGTCGCGTTTCTACTTCGAGAACGGAGATCCGGTGAACCACGACCCTGCTGTTCTGCTCCGAACCCAGGATGTCCCTCCTCTCCTGGAGGAGAACTCGAACCTCTATGTCGCATCGCGCGAGGTCATCGAGCGCACCGGACAGCGGATCGGCCGCCACCCTCTACTGTTCGAGATGGATCCCGGAGAGGCGATCGACATCGACACCGAGACAGACTTCGAGATAGCCCAACGCATGTTGTCCGAGCGCCATGGCTGACCGGGTCATGATTTCTTGTCGGCACGTGCACCAGGTGTACGACCTCTTCGCTGATCGGTTCGAAGGAATCGAGGTCGACTTTCCTCATTTTCGCGGTCAGCAACTCGATGAGACTGAACTGCTCGGCATGGTCAACCAGTACGACGGAGTGCTGCTTGGCGACGATCACTTCACCGCCAGGGTCATTGAGGCGGCACCGAGGCTCCGGGTCATATCGAAGTGGGGTATCGGTATCGACTCCATAGACACTGACGCTGCCAAGCGGCGCAATATCCCCGTGTACAACACCCCCGGCGTTTTCGGTGAGGAACTGGCAGACTATGCCCTGGGCTATCTGTTGTTGTTGGCACGCCGCCAGCATCAGGTGGACGCGGCCACCCGACGCGGCGAGTGGCAACAGGTCCGCGGCCGATCGCTCCAAGGTGTGACTGCCGGGCTGGTGGGCTTTGGCAGCTCAGGCAAGGCATTCGCTCGAAGGCTCTTCAGCATGGGCTTGACAATCCTGGTTACTGACCTGATCACCCCGACTGAGGCGACCCTCTCTGCGGTCGGCGCCGAGTTCGTTTCATTCGAGACCCTTCTATCGCGATCACAAGTGATCTCGCTACACCTTCCGTCCACGCAGGAGAGCCGGCACATCGTCGACAGGGCTGCACTGGCAGCAATGCGGGATGGCGTGTGGCTGATCAACACGGCTCGGGGTGCCTTGATCGACGAAAGCGCCCTCTGCGACGCACTTACGTCGGGAAAGGTAGGCGCAGCGGCGCTCGATGTCTTCGAATCGGAACCATTGCCAGCATCTGCGCGGCTGCGCGACTTCGATCAGGTTGTCTTCGGAGCCCATAACGGGTCGAACACTCATGAGGCAGTGCTCCGCACTACGGACCGCGCCATTGCGAACCTCCTCGAGGGACTCAGTTTGGACCGCAATGGTGGATGATCAGCGGACGTTCGTCGTGACCGGGGCTTGCGGAGGAGTAGGTCAGGCAACGGTCCGAGTCCTTCAAGCGCAGGGAGGTTTCGTGATCGGGGTCGACCGTCGCAGCGACTCGCCGGCTGACGAACATCTAGAGGTGGATGTATCGCACCCAGATTCGGGTTCCATGATCGCGGCTGCACTCGCCGCTCGACCTGTCCACGGGCTTGTGAACAACGCAGGCGTTGCCGCATACAGCTCACTCGAGGACACGAATCTGGATGTCTGGGACGATGTCGTCAACACAAATCTCCGAGCCCCCTTCCTGGTCAGTCGAGCTCTACTACCGCAGCTGAGAGCGGCGCGAGGCGCGATTGTCAACGTCGCGTCGGTACACGCAGTCGCCACTTCGGCAGGAATTGGAAGCTATGCGGCGTCCAAGGGTGGTCTGCAGGCGTTGACGAGGGCGATGGCGCTCGAATGGGCCGAAGACTCGATCCGGGTCAATTGTGTCTTACCTGGTGCAGTGCACACCCCGATGCTCGAGGATGGGTTGTTCCGGAGCGGGTCAACCATCGCTTCGCTTGGTCGGAGGCACCCGCTGGGTCGAGTCGGCGTTCCCGACGAAATCGCTCAGGCGATCGCGTATTTGCTCAGTGACGCAGCGAGCTTCGTGACTGGCGCTGCATTGCCGGTCGATGGTGGAGCCCTTGCGCGCCTCAGCACGGAGTAGCGGTTGAGTGCCTAGCTCGCAATGCTCCTCGGACTCGTGCCGATTCATGCATGCTACAGAGTTAGGTTGGTACCAACCGATGCCCTCCACGGCCCTCGCGTGGGGCTTCGATGATCACCGTTCGAGATGGCACCGCTAGCTCGCGGCGGGACTCGATTCTCTCAGCCATGGTGAGCGACCTTCGACCGTTGGTGGCTCCTCTTTTCGATCGCCAGCCCATGGCATCTGCTGATTGTTTCGCGCGCTGCGCCAAAGCTCAACGCCGGGTCCCGTTCTGCACGATCCAGCTGCTCCCATCGGGGCCTCCGCGCCCCTCGAGGATGGCAAACGTAGTGAAGCTTCGACGTAAGCTCCGCCGAGAGATCCTCACGTGAAGATCAGGGCTCGGTGTACCGGCTGACGGTGAGCGGGATGCCCTGCTCCACCACGGCTGGATCGATCACTGCCTCGAACAGCGCGACGCCATCTCGTTCAAAGCTCCGACCGACTGCCACGACACGATCGTCGGCCGCCAGTGCGATCCAATCGCCCGCACCGTCCACCGGGCCGACGGCGATCACGAGGGCAGGGCTGAGGCCTCCGTCGAGGTCGCCTCTCGTCACATTCCAAGCAGTTTCCAACACCCACCCTCGGCCGAGATCGGCCACTTGCTGGCCTGGTGTGGCCGGCGCCTGAATCGTTCCCAACTCGAACAGGTTCCCGGTCGGGAACAAGGCGTCCAAACGGGCAGCGTGGGATGCGGCCGCTCGAATGTCCGGCGTCCATTCGAACAGGCCTCGCCGACCGGACATCGTCATTGTGTCTCGCGTTGGCCTGTTCCCCGAGATCAAGGACGCTCCTCCCGAAGGCAACTCGTCGACCGGGACACCCATGGCATCGAGGAGAGATGGAGTGACATCACGCCCAGTGGCTGGATAGGTGTCGACGAAACCTGACCGCAATCCAGGTGACTTCAAGAAGAACGGGACCAACCCGACTTCCGCGACCGTGTCCTCGGACGGAGATCTACTGCCGTCGGTGGTGTCGAACGACACGCCGTGGTCCGCCGTCACGAGGATTGTCGCGCTATCAAGCAGGCCGTCTGCCTCCAGCCCATCGAGAATCTCTCCGATCATCCGGTCGGCGTACTGGGTCTGAAGCAAGTAACGCTGCAGCGCCAGGTCTCGCTGCTCGGGAGCCAGATCGACCGCCCGCCCCGATGACGACAACTCTTCGTCGTAGCGAGTCCCATCGGGGAGGAATATCCACGGGCGGTGCGGCATGAGCACATGAACGAAGAAGAGCGTGTCGTGCGACGCGTCGGCCGACACCGCGTCGATGAAGTCGCCGACCACGATGCTCGGCGAGTCAGCCGCACCGTTGATTGCAAGGAGTCCGAAGTTCGTCCAGTTGGTGGTCAGGTCGGGGAGATTGGTGGTGGCGAACGGAGGTAGGACGAGCTGCGCCAAGGCCGCTGCGCTGTCTGCCCCGAGAAGAGCCCAGCGACGCGCCGGTCCAGCGACGGGTGTCGTGTCGATACAGCGCTGCGGAGGGCACAGTTGAGTCACCGTTTCGTGTGAGAAGATCCTGATGTCGCTCGGCGCCAGCGTGAAGAGATTGGCCGGGAAGTCGTTCAGTACCGGGTCCAGCCTTGCGTCAGGAGCGGTCCCGGACAAGATGCCCGGAACAGCCTGCTCGGTGTACTCGGCCATCGAGGTGGCTCTGGGGAACCATGCTCCGAGGCTTGCCAGTCGTGCCAGCGCCGGGTAGCGGTCCGTTCGGAGGGTTCCGTCGGTGTGCACGATCGACGCCGTCGAGAACTCGTCGAACACGACGAGCACGAAAGGCCCATCCGCCGCCGGTACCGTCGTCCCATCTGCATCCCTCCACGCAGCAGGTTGCTCGAAGGCCAATCTGCCCGACGGCGTTCCGACGAGGAAGACCGCAACGATGATCAGCGGCGAGATCGAAAGAAGCCTGCAGAGAGAACGAAAGGTTGCGCTACGTTCGGCAAAGAGCGTTCCACCGACGGCGAATATGGCGGCGAAGACGACCCAGGCAACATCCGACCCGCTCAGAGCACGAGAAATCGGAACCGACAACCCGATGAGTCCAAGCGCACTGAAGAGAAGCCATGCCAGGCGACCCAACCTCCCGGGCACAACCGCGCTCAGCCCGGCCGCCACCGGAAGAAGCACTCCTATGGCGACGGAGTAGAAAACGATGTCGAGCACCGGGGAGTGGCGGGCGATGAAAAAGGGCGGTGCCTCCCCGACGAGCTGCAGGATGGGCCAGCTGATCCCAAGCGCAACCAGGGCCGTCGGGACCGCAAACCGATCCAATCGAGGCAATCTCTGCCGTGCGTCCCGGTCGGGACCCGCCGGCGATTGGGTCACGACTCTTCGAGGCGAGGCTCGGGCGACTTGGTCTTCTTCCATCTATGCATGCGGGACCTCAGAAACACCATGGCACCGCCCACTCCGCCGAGCAAGGCTTGGAGCAACAGACTTCCGGTTCCCGCATCGAGGTACATCAATTTCACGATGTGGCTATCGACCCCGATCCCGGACGCCTTGAGAGCCACTTCGGCCCGACGGAGCCAAATCGGAGGACCGTATCCTGAAGCGATGCGAGCTTCGACAAGGGCCAAGCGATGAGCTGGGACGGCCTCACCACGTGGTGGATAGGGGAGGTCGGGTCGGATCCGGCGTACGAGGAACTCGTCACGCCGCTCGTGATGGAGCTGCTCGAACCCGTGAGCGGCGAGCGCATCCTCGATGTCGGCTGCGGCGAAGGGCGCTTGATGCACGCCGTCGCATCGCGAGGCTCGGTGCCGGTGGGAGTGGACATAGACGCGGGGCTGCTGGCACTTGCCGTGGCGAGCGGGCCGGTGGTGCGGAGCGAACTTCCCCGGCTGCCAGTGGCCGATTCCTCGTTCGATGGCGCCTATGTCTCCCTGGTCCTCGAGCACCTCGAAGATCATCGGTCCACCCTGGCGAGCGTCGTGAGGGTCCTGAGACCCGGGGGGCGGCTCGTTGCGGTTCTCAACCACCCGATGTTCACGGCCCCAGACAGCGCTCCGATCGTCGATGACGACGGCGAGATGCTCTGGCGACCCGGCCGGTATTTCGACCAGGGGTACACCGAAGAGCCCGCTGGAGACGGACGGATCCGGTTCCATCACCGGAGCATGGCGGAGATCCTCAACTCGGCGGCACACCTCGGCCTTTGCCTCGAACACATGGTGGAGCTCGGACCATCCGACGCCCAGATCGAGCGGGTCCCGTCGCTCGCCGACCAGCGCCACATTCCGAGGCTCTTGGGACTGAGGTGGCGCAAAGCCTCAGGTGAGGGCTGAGGAGCACCGAAAACACAGCCATGGACTCCGTTCGCCTGTCCTCGCTCTGGTTCACCCGGCTGTTCGCCGGGGCGGTGCTCGCCCACATCGCCGGCAACCGGCCATTCGAACTCGACGCACGGGGAATCGCCACGCTCCTGCTCGGCCTGACGGCCGCCGTGGTGCTGCTGGAGCCGGCCCAACGGACACTCCGCATCGCCATGAACGTCCTCGTGCTCGCCACCGTCTGGCTGGAAGCACCGTTCATCGGGAACCACTGGCTCGTGGTCGGATTCGTCTCCCTTGCCATGTTGGTGAGCGAGCTTCGAGGCTTCTGGTGGCTCACCTTCCGACCGGCGGCCCAGGGCATCCTCCTGGTCTTCTACTCGTTCGCGGCGTTCGCCAAGCTGAACGCCGGGTTTTTCGACCCGGTGGTCTCGTGCGGCCTGTTCTACACCAACCAGTCGCTCTCATCCTGGGGCCTGCCGCAGGTGGGCGCCGGCGGCGCACTACCGATCGTGGTGGCCGCCGGAACCACACTGATCGAGTTGGCAGTGCCGATCCTGTTGGTGATCAAGCGGACCCGCCCATATGGCGTGATGCTCGGATTTGCCTTCCACTATCTGATCTCACTGGATCTCGGACAGCACTTCTACGACTTCACCGCAGTCCTCTTCGCTCTCTTCAGCCTCTTCCTGGCCGACGAGGTGCTTGAACGATTCGAAGGCATGGCACGGCGGTATCGAGCCGTCGTGGTGGCCGTGGCCGCATCGTCGGTGGTCCTCACCGTCGCCTCGGTGCTCCCGCCCCGGCCCGCGACCGTATGGATCGTCCAGCGGGCATCGTTCATCGTCTGGATCCCCGTCGGTGCCCTGCTGGTGTTGGCAGTGATCCGGCACGCAGCACAGGAGCGTGGGCCACTGGTGGTGCTCTCGGCCGGTCCCGTGGGCTTCGTGCTCATCGCCCTGATCCTGTTCAACGGGCTCACCCCCTATCTCGGCATCAAGACCAGCACCTCCTTCAACATGTACGCCAACCTCCGCACCACCGAGGGGGAGTCCAATCACTGGGTGATACGCGACACGGCCGAAGCCGTCGACATCGACTACGTGGAGATCTTGGACACCGATGATCGCGGCCTGTCGTACTACGTCGACAGCGGATACCTGGTGCCGGAACGCAACCTCCTCGACTATCTGGCGGATCATCCGGGTGCGACGGTCACCTACCGGGTCGGTGATGAGACGATCACCGGAGACGGTGCCACATTGGGACGGCCGATGCCGCTGCTGGTCGAGAAATTCGGGCTGTTCCGCTCGATAGACTCCCAGGACCCGCCTCGCTGTCAGGCGCTCTGGCTGCCTGCGTACTGACCGCCTCGGATTTCGGCCCCGGTCTCCCACACTGCCCGCAGACGCCGATACCCTCAGGTCGTGCAGCAGCGACCACCCACCTCCGAGATCCCCGACGCCCCCGGGGCCTACCTCTTCCGTGACCGTCACGGTCGGGTGATCTACGTCGGGAAGGCCATGTCGCTCCGCAAGCGGGTCACGAGCTACTTCACGAAAGACCTGCACCCGCGAACCGAGACCATGGTCGACAACGCCGAGTCGGTGGAATGGATCATCGCCGACTCCGAGGTAGCGGCGCTGATGCTCGAGTACTCGCTGATCAAGCAGCACCGTCCGCGCTTCAACATCAAGATGCGCGACGACAAGAGCTACCCCTACCTCGCCATCACCCGCAGTGACGAGTGGCCCCGGGCCCGGGTCGTGCGGGGCAAGAAACGCAAGGGAGACGAGTACTTCGGCCCGTACGCCCACACGTATGCCATTCGCAAGACGCTCGACATGCTGCTGCGGACCTTCCCCGTCCGCACCTGCTCCGACGGCGTCTTCAAACGCCAGGCGGCACAAGGGCGCCCATGCCTCCTCTTCCACATCGAGAAGTGCGCCGGGCCGTGCGTCGGCGAGGTCGAGCGGGAACGCTACGACCAGATCGTCGACTCGCTGTCCGAGTTCCTGAGAGGCGACACGGAAGGCGTGGTCGACATGCTGCACAAGCAGATGTGGGCCGCCGCCGAAGACCAGCAGTACGAGCAGGCGGCGCGTTATCGCGATCGGATCGAAGACCTGCGCCGTGCGGTCGCCCGTCAAGAGGTGGTCACCGACAAGCCCGAGGACTTCGACCTGGTCGGCATGCACGCCGACGACCTCGAAGCGTCCGTGCAGGTGCTGTTCGTACGTCGTGGCCGGATCGTGGGACGTCTCGGGTCGATCCTCGATCGAGTGGAAGACGTGGACGAGGCTGAGTTGATGGAGCGGGTCATCCGTGATCTGTACGACGAGCGCACCCCGCCGCGAAAGGTGTACGCGTCGATCGAGCCTGCCGAGATCGACCTGATGGGCGAGTGGCTACGCGAGCGACGAGGATCGAACGTGCAGGTGACCAAGCCGCAACGTGGATCGAAGCGCCGCCTCATCGAGACCACCGAGACCAACGCCCGCGAGGCCTTCGCACGCCACCGACTCCGCCGCCAGTCCGACCACAACGCCCGTGCCCGCTCCCTTCGGAGCCTCCAGGACGCGCTCGAGCTGCCAGATGCGCCCTTGCGGATCGAGGCATACGACATCTCGACGCTGCAGGGCACCAACACGGTGGCATCGATGGTGGTGATGGAAGACGGCGTGCCGAAACGAAACGAGTACCGCCGATTCAAGATCAGGACGGTCGACGGTCAGGACGACTTCGCTTCGATGGAGGAAACCATCCGCCGGCGTTTCGAGGCCTACCTGCGCGAGTCCCGGAAGCCGCCCTCCGAGCAGGGGAAGTTCAGCTACCCGCCGTCGCTCGTGGTGATCGACGGGGGCCCGGGTCAGCTGGGTCGAGCAATCAAGGTGTTGGACGAGTTGATGATCGACATCCCGGTGATCGGACTGGCCAAACGTTTCGAAGAGGTGTATCTGCCCGGTCAGATCGACCCCGTCAGAATCCCCCGGGATGCCGAAGCCCTGTACCTGCTGCAGCAGATCCGCGACGAAGCCCACCGCTTTGCGATCACCTATCACCGCCAGTTGCGTTCGAAGGGCATGGTGGACTCGGTGCTCGACGACGTCCGGGGAATCGGCCCTGCCAGGAAGCGAGCCCTGCTGCGACGGTTCGGGTCACTGAAGCAGATGCGCCAGGCCACCCGCGAGGAATTGACGGAGGTGGTGCCGGAAACGGTGGCGGCCGACCTCTACGCTGCTCTGCATGAACGTTGACGCCACACCCACCGCACGCCCTCAGGTCCTCGTCGTGACGGGGATGTCGGGCGCCGGCCGGTCGACGGCCGCCAACGTGCTCGAAGACCTCGAGTACACGGTGATCGACAACCTGCCTCCCCAGCTGATGGCGGCGGTGGTCGACCATCACGGGGTGGCGGAAGGCCGAAAGCGTCTCGCAGTGGTGATCGACTCACGTGGCGGGCTGCCCATCGATGCGATCCGGCAAGGGCTCGACGAGCTCGACCGCCAGGGCCTGACCAGTCTCGTGCTCTTCCTGGACGCCGAAGACGCCTCGCTGATCCGCAGATACGAGGAGAATCGCCGGCCCCACCCGCTTCGAAAAGGGAACCTCGCCGACGCCATCGACACCGAGCGCCACCTGTTGGGCGAGCTGAAGGACCTGGCGGACGTCGTGATCGACACCACCGACCTCAACGTCCATCAACTGCGGGATCGGATCACCGATCAATTCGCCGGTGGCGGCCCGCACCGCCCGATGCGGGTGTCGGTCACCTCGTTCGGGTTCAAACACGGTATCCCTCGGGACTCCGACCTGATGTTCGACGTCCGCTTTCTCCCCAACCCTCATTGGGTCCCCGAGCTGCGTCCCTACCGTGGAACCGACAAACCGGTCGCCGACTACGTGATGTCGCACGAGGACGCCGTCGTCTTCATCGAAAAGGCACAGGACCTGGTTTCGTTCCTGATTCCCCGCTACATGGCGGAGGGCAAGTCGTATCTCTCGATCGCAATCGGATGCACGGGCGGGCATCACCGGTCGGTGGCGTTGGCCGAGCGTCTGGGCGAGTGGCTCGAATCTGAAGGGATCGACGCCGTCGTGCGCCATCGGGACTCGGGCCGGTGAACGTCACCACGCCCACCGTATTGGAGCTCGAGCTCGCCCAGCTGGAACATGAGCTCGACGGCCCCCGTGTGGTGGCGATCGGCGGCGGCCACGGTCTTGCATCCGCGCTCACGGCTATCCGGGAGTACGCCTCCACCACGAGCGCCATCGTGTCCGTCGCCGACGACGGTGGCTCGTCGGGTCGCCTGATCGACCGTCTTGGGATCCCCGCTCCCGGTGACATCCGGCGGTGTCTTCTGGCTCTGACGCCGGACCAATCGGTGTGGTCCGACCTGTTCGCATATCGATTCGAGGTCGGCGACGACGAGGCGGCAGACGTAGGGGGTCACTCCCTCGGGAACCTCATCATCGCCGCGCTCACCGACCTCGCCGGCGACTTCGCCGATGCGGTCGAGTGGGCGGGTGCCCTGCTCGGTGCGATGGGTGAGGTGATTCCGGCTGCCGACCGGGTCGCGCACCTGTCGGCGATCGTGGACGGCAGCGTCGTCGACGGTCAGGCGAGGATCGGCGCAGCGGCCGGTCGAGTCGAGCGAGTGATGGTGGGACCGGAGGGCGTGGCGGCACATCCCCACGCAATCGACGCCATTCACAGGGCCGAGCAGATCGTGTTGGGACCTGGCAGCCTCTACACGTCGGTGATCGCCGCCCTCGCCGTCCCGGGCATCGCCGATGCGGTGAACGAGTCGGTCGGGTCGGTGAGCGTGGTCCTGAACATGGTGACCGAGGACGCAGAAACGCTGGGGATGACCGGAATGGACCATGTCGAAGCGCTCGAGGCGGTAGGTGGGCTGCGACGACCCGGTGGTATCGTCCTCCACGAGGGGCCGGTCCCGGTGTCAGCACCGCTCGAAGTGGTCGACGTCGACCGGGAATGGGCTGCCCGGCGGGGTTGGTCGGTGATCTCGGCCGACCTGCTCGACGAAGGAGCCAGCCGTGCAATGCACGATCCAGGCAAGCTGCGGACGGTGCTCGCCACCCTCGTCTGAGATGCAATTCGCTTCCATCGATTGAAGAAGGACATGGCCAGTTTCTCCACGCTCGACGACATCGACCCGTCCGGAAGTCGGGTCCTCGTACGATCCGATCTCAACGTCCCGCTCGACGAGGGGACCATCACCGACGACTTTCGTATCCGCTCGGCGCTGCCCACGATCGAGCGCCTCCGCAGCGCCGGGGCCGTGGTGGCGGTCTGCAGCCACCTTGGCCGCCCCAAAGGAGCCGATCCCGCGTTCTCGATGGCGCCGGTGGCGCGACGCCTGTCGGAGTTGGGCGGGTTCGACGCCAGAGCCCTCGACGCCGTGGTCGGAGCTTCGGTCGACGATGCGGTCGCCACCGCAAACCCAGGCTCGGTGCTGGTACTCGAGAACACCCGCTTCGAACCCGGCGAGACCAAGAACGATCCTGAGCTGGCCGACCGATTGGCGGCCCCTTTCGACCTTTTCGTCCAGGATGCCTTCGGCTCCGTTCACCGGGCTCACGCCTCCACGGTCGGTGTCGCCGAGCGAGTGCACGCAGTGGCGGGCCCGCTGCTCGAGCGTGAAGTGACGTCGCTCGAACGCTTCCTGGGCGAACCCCACCGTCCGTACGTGGTGGTGCTCGGCGGCGCCAAGATCTCCGACAAGCTCGCCGTCGTCGAAAACCTGCTGCCGAGGGTCGACCGGATGATCATCGGCGGCGGCATGTGCTTCACGCTGCTGCGCGCCTCCGGCGTCGACGTCAAGGCCAGCATGGTCGAAGACGACATGATCGACACCGTGCGGCGCCTGTTGGACTCCGATGCAGGCAACAAGATCGAGCTCCCCGCCGATCTGGTGGCCGCCGAGGCGTTCGCCGAAGACTCCGAATATCGCGTCGTCTCCGTCGACGACATCCCGGCAGGCTGGATGGGTCTCGACATCGGCCCCGAAACCGCCGAACGGTTCGCCGACATCGTTCGATCGGCGCAAACCGTGTTCTGGAATGGTCCCATGGGAGTGTTCGAGTGGGAGGCGTTCCGCGCAGGAACCGAAGCGGTCGCCGCCGCCATGGCCGAATGCGACGGCTACACGGCGGTGGGAGGCGGCGACTCGGCGGCGGCGCTCCGAATGTTGGGAATGGAGGACAAGATCTCCCACCTCTCGACAGGCGGTGGAGCGGGCCTCGAGTTGCTCGAAGGCAAAGAACTTCCCGGCGTCGCCGTCCTGAGCCGCTGGGTCAACTGAACAGCATCCACAAAGAGGAGCCGAACCGATGGCCGACCGAACCGACCTGATCGTCGGGAACTGGAAGATGAACGCCACGCATCTGGACGCGATCCAGATGGTGCAGAAGCTGTCGTACCGGCTGGAGCCGGCCGACTACGAACGGGTTGAGGTCGTGGTGGGACCGCCCTTCACGGCACTTCGCTCGGTTCAGACCGTGATCGAAGCCGACCACATGGCAATTCGCCTGGCGGCTCAGAACGTGCATTGGGCAGAGAGCGGCGCCTATACCGGCGAGATCTCGCCGACGATGCTGGCGAAGCTCTCGGTGGCTCATGTGATCGTGGGACACTCCGAGCGTCGTGCGATGTTCGGTGAAACCGACGAGACGGTGAACAAGCGTGCCAAGGCCACGCTGTCTGCCGGCATGACGCCCATCGTGTGCGTGGGCGAAACACTCGAAGAGCGTGACGGCGAACGCACCGAGGAGGTCGTCGTGACCCAGGTGCGTGGCGGATTGGCGGGGATCGAGGCCGATGCTCTCGCCCGGTCCTCTGTTGCATACGAGCCTGTGTGGGCGATCGGCACGGGCCGGACACCGGATGTCGACGACGCCGGGGGAGTGGCCGAGCTGATCCGGACCACGATCCAGGAGACTCACGGCGACGGCGCCGCAGAGGGTGTTCGGATCCTGTACGGGGGTTCGGTCAACGCCGGAAACATCAAGGACTTCATGGCGAAGCGGCACATCGATGGCGCCCTCGTCGGCGGTGCATCGCTCGACCCGGACAGCTTCGCCTCCATCGTTCGCTACTGGATCTGAGAGAGGGATCGCCATGACATCGACACTGGTACTCCTGCGCCACGGCGAGAGCGTGTGGAACCTCGAGAACCTGTTCACCGGGTGGACCGACGTCGACTTGACGGACAAGGGGCGCGAAGAGGCGGTCGAAGGCGGCCGCCTCATGAAGGAAGAAGGCTTCGTCTTCGACGTGGTGCACACCTCGCTCCTGCTGCGTGCGATCAAGACCGCTCAGCTCTCGCTCGAGGAGATGGGCTTGCACTGGCTGCCGGTCGAGCGGCACTGGCGTCTCAACGAACGCCATTACGGCGCCCTCCAGGGCCTCGACAAGAAGCAGACCGCGGAACGTCACGGTTCGGAACAGGTTCACGTCTGGCGTCGGAGCTACAACATCCCGCCGCCCCCGCTCGACGACGACGACGAACGTCACCCGAGGTTCGACCCGCGATACGCCGATCTCGCTCCCGAGCTGGTGCCGGCGACCGAATGTCTCGAGGATGTGGTCGATCGGATGCTGCCCTACTGGTACGACCGGATGGTCCCCCAGATCCGGGCGGGGAAGCGGTTGCTCGTCGTCGCCCACGGCAACAGCCTTCGGGCTCTCGTCAAGCATCTCGACGACATCGATGACGACGAGATTCCTGGTCTCAACATCCCGACCGGCTTGCCGCTGGTCTACACGCTCGGTGATGATCTACGACCCACCGAGCCTTCGAGATACCTCGGAGATCCGGATGCCGCCGCCAAGGCAGCCGCCGCCGTCGCCGCCCAAGCGGGTTGAAATCGACCTGGCCCGCGTGACGGCTATGCTGTGGGTCGAGCGTTTTTGCGCGCTCGACCCCTGGACACGGCTCGCCCGTTAGCGAACTCATTGGATCGGTCATGCAAGTACTCACATGGATCATCGGCGGTCTGCACGTAATCGTGTCGGTCGTGATGGTCGTGCTCATCCTCCTGCACGCCGGACGGGGCGGCGGTCTCTCCGACGTCTTCGGCGGGGGAATGATGCAGTCGAACCTCGGCGGCTCCACGCTCGCCGAGCGAAACCTCAACAGACTCACGGTGATCACCGGAGTGGTGTTCGGCATCACCACCATCGCCCTCACCTGGCTTCTCGGTTCGTAGCCGGCAGGCCAAGGGCTAAGATCACGGCGCCCACGTCGGAGTGGCGGAATTGGTAGACGCGCTAGGTTGAGGGCCTAGTGAGCGAATAGCTCGTGGAGGTTCGAGTCCTCTCTCCGACACCAGACTCAACTACACGCGGTTGGGACTCGACGACGACCCGGCCGTCGTGGTGGTAGGTGATGTCGATCCCCATCTCGGCGTAGACCTTGGCCTTGTCCCCTGGGTCGGCTGCGGCGAGGGTGGCGGTGATGTCCTGCGGGCTGGCAACGAGGGCCTTGACGTCTGCGGCAGTAAGCCTGGTTGAGGGAGTTCGCCCGAGGACCGCCTCGAGTCGGCGACGTTCCTGGCTGGTCTCGGCGATCCACTTGCCAACGGTCGAAGCGGCTTCGGGTTCGGTGCGCACGATGGTGCGGTAGCTGTCGAGTTCCTCGTCGAGCTTCCGGATTCGCTCCCTGATCTGCCGTTCCTGTGCTTCCTGGTCGGAGTCGGGTTGGGCGGCATCGGCAAGCTTGGCGCAAGTGTCGTCGAGGTGCTCATCGGTGAACAGCTCGGCCAAAGGACCTCTACGACGGGCTTGGGACGGCTCTCAGCTCGTCCAACGACGTTCCTCGGACTTCCAGATGCCGGCTGCGGAACCGTCGAGAAGTGGGTTGAGAAACGGTGCCACGACAGCGAGCGCTTCGTTGAGCGTCAGCGCCGTGTCCAGGAGTGAGCGTCTCGCCTCCGCTGCGTAGCCCTTCTCCCATAGCTCCCGGTCTGGGACCGAGAACTTCGTTGGAAGGGTGATTCCACGCCGGTCGGCCTCCGAGTCAAGTGCGGCTCGTTGGGTCTCGGCCTCAAGCGTGGCTTGCGACCGGGCGACGAGATCGACGAGGTCCTTGTATCGGGTGGACGGTACCCGACCTGGTCCGTAGGTCTGCAGAGTGGCGGCCACCTTGTCGGCGATATGGTCGACGAGCGGATAGGCCCGATATCCGTGCTGCTCGATGTCGGGAATCGCAATGCGGGCGATTGGTGGTACTTGGTCCGGCTGACCGGTGATCCGGATTTCTGATCCGACCAGATCGACGCGGAACGTGCACCATTCAGTCGCGCCGATGAACACCGTCACCGGCAGTCGGAGTCCAGCACCACCGGCGGATACGGGACGGCTGCGGCCGATCTCGAAGCGAAACCAGTCTCCGATGTCCCGGTTTGCGGCCGCTCGTAGGTCGGTCTCCGCTTCTTGAAGCGTCGCAGGCCGATAGACGTCGACATCGACCGTCTCCCGTACCGCGAGATCTCGCGCCAGCAGTGCCGCCGCGCCCTTGACGATCCACCCATCGTCCAGGAGGTAGAGCCGTTCGAGCAGCCGGTCGTAGGCGATCTGACGCTGGAGCTGGGGCAGCGACCAGCGACTGTCCTCGGCAAGGTCGCGGAGCTTGTCCGTGAGCGCACGCCGAAATGCCACCGGACTGCCGTAGTGCCGATCCGTCGCCGTCACGCGTTCATCCGTCCGGGTGGCCTTGCCCCCTGGCTGCCCTCGCCGAGTGACTGACGAGCCTCCTCGATCCAGTCGCCCGCGTCTGGATCCCCGACCAGTCCGAGCAGCCAGCGGAGCATTGCGAGCCCGTCGCCCCGCCGCAGACCAAACCGAGCAGCCAGAGGAGCGAGCGTCTCGGCGAACGTGGCGGGGTAGTCGAAGGCGTCGCGGATGGCGTCGGCCACGACGCTGGCCACGGCCTCAGGGTCCTCAAGGTCTGCGAGAAGATCGGACGCAATGCGGGAGGGTCTGGTAACCGGAAGGCCCCTGAGCTGGACGCACTCGTCGCTGACCAGTGGTCGTCGGTGGATACGGACGTCGGGGCGGCGTGTCTGGCGTCTTGTCGGCAGGGTGAACTCATGGGTGTCGGCAGGCAGGTGACCGAGTCCGTACAGCGCGGCCGCGGACCGATGTGACACCACCCCCTGGTCCGGGGTGCGTTCCCAAGCTGGTGTGTCGGGGGCGAGTTGGAGCCAGGCAGCCCGGAGTTCGAGATGATCCGGCAGGGGAGCCCCGGTCAGGTGGTAGACGCCATGTGCGACGCGCTCGATGACTGACCCATCGGCCACTAGGCGGTCGAACGTGGATTGCGGCACTCCCGCTTGTTCAGCCTGTTGGCGCGTGAGAAGACCCCATTGATCAACGGCGAGTTCCGACAGACGTCCGACGGTGCTGGAGCGAACCATATCTACATTCTACCCCACTAATGGGGGGTAATGCAGTACCTATCACTGGACGACTCTGCGAATCCCCCGATACTGGGGGTCAATGTAGTAGCTCGCGGTGAAATGTCCTCCTGGACAGTCGCCGTGGTCTGCGACAGTCGGTCGATCCCAACCTGATCGATAGAAACTCGATGACTCGCAGCCAGGATATGTCGAGGGTCTCCTCAGTCCAGGGCAAGGGAATCCTGAACCAGACCGGTACCGTGTTTGGCGTTGTGCGCCGTGACTTGATTCACCGTCGTGCCCGCAACGAATTCCGCGAGTTGTGCTCGGGATGGGGAACCATTCGTGTCATCCAGACGGCCTTCGAGGTCGAGGGCTTTGATCCGGTGCAGGAGGAGCAGCGGTTCTACGGGGATGGGCAGCGGCGCGGCACGTTCGACGAGTACGCGGAGGGCATTGACTGGAGCGACCCTGAACAGGTCGCCCGAGCGATCCACGTTTTCGATGAGATCTTGTCGTGGGGTTCCGACGTCGGCGCCGAATACAGACAGAAGGCGGTCGATCGGGTTCGCCGACTCCTCGAGCGCGATGGCTACACCCTCAGCGAGACGGGCGCATCCGTCAACAAGTGACGAAGCCGCTCACCGAGCTGCCGCTCGAGGAGCTGCGGGATTCTTCCGCGATTGAGGAGCACCTTCGCCGGCTCGAAGTGACCGGGGCCTCCGATCCGCCGTTGGCTATCAGCTCTGCCAAAGCGCGGTCGAGGCGGCATGCAAACACGTGCTCGAGGAGCTCGATGAGGCCTATTGGCGAGAAGGATGACGTGCCGGCGCTGGTGAGGGCGGTGCAGAAGGCGCTCGAGGTGCATCCAGAGGTGATCGCTCCAACGGCCAAGGGCCGCGAGACCATCGTCCGAACGCTGTCCAACCTCTCCCAGCTCGTCACTGGTCTCGCGGAGCTCCGCAACGAATACGGACCGGACCATGGTCGCACTCGGTCCAGTGGCGGCCTCGGGCCCCGCCACGCCCACCTCGCCGTGGGCTCTGCTCAAACGTACTGTCGCTTCCTCCTGGAGACCCTGCGCGACCGTCGGGCCGCTTCAAATTGATTGGCCCGGGGTACCCGGCAGCCCTAGGGCGTTGCTCTTACAATCCGACGACAAAAGATGTCACTATCGACGGCTCTCGTGTAGTCCGCGAGCGCAACGCGTGTCCGACACCGAGACAACGCCGAATACACGCATCCGGACGTGAAGCGATCGGCAGGCGGCCCGATGCAAGAGGTCATGTAGACAAGAATGACTACGCTCCTGTAGACTGCTGCTATGAGCACGACGATACGTGTGAGCGAGGAGACTCGGGATCGGCTCGCATCGCTGGCATCCACCACCGGGCGGCCGATGACGCGAGTCCTCGATGACGCGGTCGAGGCGTTGGAGCGGAAGGTGTTCTTCGACAGGTTCAACCGCCGCTACCAAGAACTGCGCGACGACTCCGCTACTTGGTCTGAGATCGAACACGAGCGGGGAGTTGAAGAAGGTGCGCTGGGAGATCGCTCCGAGTGACACCTCGTCGGGGCGAGATCTGGCTGGTCGACTTCGGCATGCCGGTAGGTCGGGAGCGAGCAGGAATTCGTCCCGCCGTGGTCGCGTCGACCGATGCCCTCAACGAGGGGCCGGCCGGGGTCGTCCTCGTTGTTCCGGTCACCTCGACCCGGCGTGACCTGCCCTCGCACATCGAGATCGAGCCTGGGGAGTCGGGCCTCGATCATCCGAGCTACGCCAAGTGTGAGGATGTGAAGTCTGTCTCGGAGCGGAGGCTCATCGATCGGCTCGGGGTCGTTGGGCCCGAGGCTCTCTTCGACATCGGACGGGTGCTTCGATATCTGTTTGAGCTGTGATCGCTCGGGAGTCACCTCACTGAGAACGACGACACCAACGTCGGCGGTCGTGTAGTCCGCAGCCCGAACGCATCTCCGACACGGCGGCCGGGATTCGACAACGACCCGGCCGTCTTGGTGGTAGGTGATGTCGATCCCCATCGCGGCGTAGACCTCGCTTCGTCCGCCGGGTCGGCTGCTGTCAATTCCCTCAACTCACCTCGTGGGGTATGCTGACATACCATGAGGCGAACCACCGTCAAGTTGCCCGATGAGCTCGACGCCAAGCTGCGCCACGAGGCTGAACGGCGTGGAATCACCATCTCCGAGTTGACTCGCGAAGCAATCGAGGATCACCTCGGCGCTCACGACCGGCGTCTTGGCGCTGCGGGCGCGGGCCGCAGCGGACGTGACGACATCTCCGAGCGCATCGAGGAAATCCTCGCAGGCGAGGTGACGCGATAGCTCTCCTCGTCGACGCGGGCCCGCTGTATGCCTACGTCGACGCCGACGACCGGCACCACACCGAATCGCTTGAGCTGCTACTGCGGTATCCCGGTCCGTTGATCGTTCCCGTGCTCGTGATCACCGAGGTGGCCCACCTCATCGGAACTCGGCTCGGCGCCGACGCCGAGGTCCGCTTCCTGGGCGACCTCGCTGCGGGTGAGTTCACCATCGAGGCAGTCACTGCAAGTGACTGGCTCCGCATTGCCGAACTCGTGAGGCGGTATCGGGACCTGCCGCTGGGGACCGTCGACGGATCGGTCGTGGCAACGGCCGAACGCCTCCGAATCACCAAGGTCGCCACATTCGACCGCCGGCACTTCTCCGTCGTTCGCCCCGCCCACACCGACGCGTTGGAACTCGTACCCTGAGATTCGCAATCCGCCGGTCACCGGCGTAGGCACGGTCGATGCAGCTCTCAAACCTCGAGAAGAGTCAACAGCGCCACCCATGTAGTCCGCGACCGGAACGCTTCTCCGACACTCGAATCTGCGATTGGCTGCGCCTGGCATCGGCATATGGTCTCAGATGACTCATGCGGCCCCTGATCGCCGGACTGCTTGTCGCTGTCGGAGCATCGCTCGCACCGCCGAACATCACTGAAGAGGGTTCGGCGACGCTGGTCTTTGACGCGCTAGCGGACCGATTGAAGCGCCAGGACTCGGCGCTCGATGAGCTGCGAGGCCGGGCAAGCGGTGTGATCGCCATCTCGTCGCTAGCTGTGCCGTTCGTGGGAGGAGCAATCCTGGCTAGACCGACGGCAATCGCCCGAGCTGCCGTCCGGCCCGGAATCCTCACCGCCGAGGAGCGGCGGGAGCGTGCGCCTGAAAGCGGTGAAGCGGGTCGAACGCCAGTTCAACGCCACCGAGCCGGAACGGGACAGGTTCGTCAACACGGCCAAGTACCGGGACGGTGCGGGTACCCGTAGGAGGTGCTGGACGGGTTCGCTCGGGACTTCGTCGACGAACTGCAGGCCGCTCAGCGGGGCGTGTACGCCGGCCGGGGAGCGCTGCGGTGTCGGCTCGCCCACCCCCGGTAACCCGGGAAACGGCTCTCCGGTGAAATCAACGAACCCCACTCGTCCCGCTCCTGTTGCGATCGGACGGTGCAAGGCGACGGCTCAACCCCGAGATCCGATCCAGCGGCGAATCTGCCGTCGTTTGCCTCTAGCGGCTGAGCGCAGTTCCTGGGATGTTGTGGCTGTCGGCTGGGGCGCTGCGCCGCTCGACCGGCGTAGGTAGGCCGGCATCGTTCGGGTGCCGCCCCGTATCTACGAGGTGACGCCTCTGGTCGAGGAGGTGACCATGAAACGTTCGATCACTCTCGTCGCTGTGCTCGCGATGATGGCCATGATGGTCGGCCCGGCCGGGTCGGCGCTGGCCGCACCACCGAGTTCCCACGAGTACGACCTGACGTACGCCGACTGTGGATTCGACGTCGACATCGGGTGGGTGGGGCTGCAACTGTATCGCCCCAACCTCGTCGACGAGTACTCCGAGGTCCCGGCAATCTACATCGAGGTCTATCAGGCAGAGGAAGACCTTTGGATCCAGACCGCCAATCCAACCGATGTGACGTTCGTCGGTGACGGCTTCGAAGCCGAACTGTCGCTCTACTCGGAAGCCACCGGCGACATCGTCGGATCGGCCACCGTTCTCGGGACGCTGGAGCAGGTCGGTGACCTGGAGTTCCGGTTCGACGAGCAGCGCAAGGAGGGCAACAACCTGGTCCGCGAGTATCAGTCGGCGGCACCGGTCGCTGTGGCCGGATCGCTCGAAGTCGACATCGACGGGTACTCCGACACGTTCGATCTCTCCGGGTGCGGAGGGGAGCGAATGGTCGGAACCATCTTCCAGACCAATCCCGCCGGCTTCACGAGCCACTGGTCGTCGGTGGGCTTGACCTGCGAGGTGACGTCGGCCGATGGGTGGACGGCTGCGGCATTTGTCGACAAGGTCCAGCAGGACGGTCGAGTTCCACCCAACGTCGAGGTCTACGCATGGGCACCGGGAATGATCCCGGACGACGAAGAACCGGCGCTGGTGGGCTTTGGCCAAGACGTCAAGACGACGCCTTCGGGCCTCTCCGCAGCGGTCGATCTCTGGGACACCAGATCCGACGCACCCGACGGGACGGCGGTCATCGAGGCGACCTTCACCACCGGCGCCGTGTTCGAGTACGAGCTCTTCTTCGAGGGCACTCGAGTGGGTTGGCAGTTCACGACCTTGATCGTCGAGGGCAGCCTCACCATCGAGGACATCGTGTTCGACCTCGACTCTTGTGAAGGGGGATTGGTGAGTTTCGACGCAGTCGAACACCCCAGTCCGTCGCAAGGGAAGGGCAAGGTACCGGCGAACGACCTCCCGGAAGGGGCCTTCACGCTGGAGAGGGTCAGCAACGACCACACGAGGATGGCCTCGCCCGAGCCCGAGGTGGCGTGCGTGATCGGCGAGGATGAGTTCCCACTGGGCAAGACGCTCTGGTACACGGTCGTCGGGACCGGCGACACGATCACGGTGGACACCGACGGGTCAGGCTTCGACACGGTCATCGGTGTCTACACCGTCGTCGACGGTGAGTTCTTCCAGCAGGCGTGCGTCGACGATGTGGCCGACGAGGACTACTACACCAACCTGGCTGCCGTGGAGCTCGAAACCACGGAGGGCGAGACGTACTACCTCCAGATCGGCGGCGTCGACGGCCAGTCCGGTCTCCTCAAGGTGGCCGTGGAGTAGCCGACCGTCGAGCCGAGTCAGCCCCGGGGACGGCGCTCCCCGGGGCTGATCGGTTTGGAACCGCACAGACGTCGCCCACCTCAGTGGGACTGTTGATCACCTGGTCGTGAGTTGACGTCCCACCGCCGCCGGACGTCGGGACGAGGTGCTTGGCGTCTCGTCGGCGGTGTGAACTCACGAGAGTACGACGATCAGGGTGAGTGAACACACACGAGATCGGCTCGCATCCTTGGGGAACGCGACTGGGCGGCCGATGACGAGGGTCATCGACGACGCTGTCGAAGCCTGGAGCGGAAGGTGTTCTCCGACGCCCTTCAATCACCGGCACCAGGGACTGCGGGATGACGCGACTGCTTGGTCTGAGATCAAACAGGAGCGGCGAGTCGAAGAGGGCGCGCCGGATGATCGCTCCGAGTGACGCCACGCCGAGGTGAGAGCTGGCTGATCGACTTCGGACAACCAGTCGGTCGGGAGCAGGCGGAAAGCCGTCCCGCCGTGGTGGTATCGACCGATGCTCTCAACGAGGGGCCGGCCGGCGTGATGGTTGTCGTTCCGGTCACGTCCGCTCGACGTGAACTGCCCTCCCACATCGAGATCGAGCCCGGGTAGTCAGGTCTCGATCATCTGGGCTACGCCAAGTGTGAACATGTGAGATCTGTCTCTGAGCGGCGGTTGATCGATCGGCTTGGAGTGGTCGGGCCCCCTCTTGCGGCTGACTGCGTGTCCGCCCCGCAAGGGGTTCTCGTTCGGCCTGTGCTCTTTGCAGCTGCCTCCGTACTCGCCACACCGGAGACAAGGTCCGTCGGAGGTGGCCAAGCACGACGGGTCGAGGGGCGGCTCAGGCGATCACGAACGTCGTGCCCACGCTCGTCTGACGGAAGGCGTCCGGCATGGCGTCGACTCCCTCAGCCTCCAGAGCGGTCCTCGACGGTGGCGGCATGGCGATCTCGACCCCGGTGGGGAACACCACTCGCCGTCGCAACCACGCGTCCGGGTGAAGGACGAACGGAAGGCCGCCGCGGCCGACCCGCCATACGATCCCTTCGAGGCCGCCGTGATGATCGGCGTGCCCGTGCGACAGGACGATGGCGCGGATCTCAGATGGCCTCAGCTCGAGAACATCGAGATTGTGCAGCGCCGTGTCTGCGCCAAGGCCGGCGTCGTACAGGATGGAGGATCGGCTGCCGTTCTTCACCACGGTCACGAGCAGCGAATACCCGTGCTCGGATCTGAGATGCTCGACTTCGGGGGCTACGAGGATCGGGGGCAGAGGTGCCCGATGGACGACGGCGTCGGACGCGGCCAGGATGTCGACGTAGTTGTCGACGAGCACCGTCACCTCCACCGCGTCGACCGGGACGAGGTTCACCGTCTCCATGTCTGAAACGTACGCCACTTTGTCCTCTGGGGTGGTCGAATCGATTCTGGCGAGCCTACGTTGATGTATCGCCGTGGTTCTGGAGAGAAGCGCGTCCACATCAGCCCGTGCGGACTCGAAGATCAGGCGATCCCGGATACGTTCGGTATCGCTGGTCAGGTCCGAGGAGTCCCAGAGGATTCACCAACCTGCAGAAGGCGCCTCGACCCGAAGGGCAGGCGACCCTGGTTCCACATGGCCTCGGCATGGCCGTCGGCGTCGCTCCCAGGTTCGAGACCCTGAATCTCGCGATGGCTCGGACAGTGGGCTCTCGATCCGCCGGTTCACGAACGGCTGACCGAGATGCCGACCTCCAGGTTTTGAGAGGAGTCGCCTCGTGTGCGGGCGGAACACAAACCTCAGGCGTCAGTACTCGTCGTCACGACCGTCCGACTCGCGCTGCTCACGCCGCTCCCGCTCGGCAACCTCGCGCTCACTCCGACGTTCTCGCTCCGCGGCTTCGCGCGTTTCTCGGCGTTCCGCCTCGGCCTTCTCCCGCTGGATGCGCTCTTCTCGGCGTTGTTCGTCAGTGCTGCCGGCGTCTCGCCGTCGTTCATCCTCGCGGCGGCGGGCCTCGTGTCGGACATGCTCGGCCTTTCGATCCGCCTCGTGCCGAGCATGCTCGGCCTTTCGGTCTGCCTCGCGCCGCGCACGCTCGGCCTCGAGCATTTCGCGATCTCGCTTGGCATTCGTCGTCTCGTCGTCCACGATCTCAGCTTTGCTCCGTCTCCGCTTCAATCCGTATGGCAGGAGTCAGTCGTATGGTGAATTGGGAGGGTAGTTGCTCACCAGTCGGGAGGGGCCAGCGATGCGCCGACGGAGCGTGCGTTGCCGGCGACAGGTGTTTGGCCGGTGACGTCGGGGGCCAAGTCGAGGATCTCCTCTACCGCGAGTTGGAGGAGCTGCCGGTCGTGGAACGGAGAACCACAATGGAAGTCGGAGATCTGGGCGATCCTCGAGGGCATCGGTCTCTCCCCAGGAGTGTACGACTCCGCCCGGACGGACTCACCGATCACGGGGTGTCACTCCAGACGACCGTGAGCATGAGAGCCAGCGCCACCGCAACGATGAGCATCGGGGCGGCGCGCACCACGGCACCGAAGTCGGTGAGATCGCTGGCCGCGGCCCCGATCAAGGCGCCCACCGGCAACGTTGTCCAGGCGATCGCTCGGCTGACGGTGGCGACGCGACCTAGCAGATGGTCCGGCGTGTACTTCTGCCGGATCGTCGCGTACGGCACCGCCACGAGTTGGAAACCCACAAAGGCGAAGAAGATCGTGGCGAACGCCGTCAGTCCATACGACGTGCTGGTGAAAACCGAGAACAAGGTCCCGAACGCCAGGGTGCCGAGCACCAGCGTCTTGCCGTTGCCGAGGCGTCCGATCGTGCGGGGTGCGGTGATGGACCCCATGAGGGCACCCGCTCCCATGAAGGTGAACAGCAGACCCTGCTGCCACTCTTCTGTGGCGCCGACCAGATCGAACGTCAGCACAAGGGTTCCCTCCACGAACCCGGTGACGAAGTTGACGGCGGCCACCCCGAGCGTTGCCACCCTCAATCGCTGATTGCCCCAGAGGTGGGACAGCCCCTGCAACGACTCTTCCAGGTAGCCGCGCTTCTGTTGAACCGGCGGCCCGGTGTTGATCTCACCGACCGCCAGGATCGTGACGGCCGAAACGAGGAACGTCACCGCATTCAACGCAAACGTCGGCCAGAAGCCGATATTCGAGATGAGCAACCCGGCCAGGGCCGGTCCCAGGATGGTGGCCAGGTTGAGGCTTGCTGCGAGTTTCGAGTTCGCCGTTGCAAGCTGATCACGGGCGATCAGACGTGGTACCGCGGCAAAGAGGGCACCGTTGAAGAAGGCGGCCAGCGTCCCGGCCACGAACGCCACTGCGAGAACCGAAACCAGGCCTTCTCCGCTGCCCTCGGTAGGTCCCATCGCCGAGATCCAGGCGAGATACCCGAACGCTGCCGCCCGCAGCACGTCGGTGACGAGCATGACGCTGCGAAGCCGCCAACGGTCGATGAGGGCGCCGCCGAGGAAGCCGACCAGCACCGCAGGACTGGCGTCCAGCGCGTACGCCAGGGCAACCTCGAGGGTGCCGTCGGTGAGGTACTTGACGAAGAGCGGCAGGCTGACGTACGGGAGGTAGTCCCCGAGTTGCGACACGGCTTGACCCGCCCAGAGCAGGTTGAATCGGCGATCGGTCATCGACCCTCCGGCATGGGTCGACGCGCGCAACTGCGTCATGGCGACATTCCCCCGGCGCACATGGCGGGGACTCTAGTGCCGCGTCAGGGAACGTTGGTGATGATCAGGGCGAGGCAGAATGGTCCCTGGCAAGGACTTCCGACGCAGTCGCACTGGCCCGTTCGGCGAGGAGGAGGACGCTGCCAGGGGTTATTCTGGCCGGCTTGAACGCGGCAAACGTTTTTTGACGCTGCACTGGTTCACGGCACGGGGCGGTCGTAAGAGCCATCTCCGGGTTCAGTACCGGCTCGCGAAGTGTGTAGCCTCTGGGGCATGGCCGCAGCACCAAGCGAAATCCCTCAGCTGGTAACCGAACTCGTCGACATGTCGAAGACGTATCTCCGTCAGGAGACCATCGAACCGGCAAAGCGGCTGGGGCGGATGGCTGGAATGGGGATCGGCGCCGGATTCGTATTCGCCTTCGCCACCCTGTTCTTCGTGCTCGGCGCGTACGCCCTGTTCAAGACGGTGCTGCCGGAAGGGGAGTGGTGGATCGTGCTGTCCCGAGGGCTCACCGTGCTGGTCTCCGTGGCCGGGGCTGGGCTGTTGGGATGGAGGATGAGCAAGGCATGATCGAGCGTTCCGACATCGAAGCGAAAGCGAAGCAGATCGAATCTGCGTTGATCGAAACCAAAGAGTCGGCGCAGAACACCGCAGTCCTCGCGGGTGTGGCCGTGATCGTCATCGTTCTGCTGGCGTTCTTCTTCGGCCGCAGGAAGGGCAAGGCCGGCAAGGCTGTCGTCGAGGTCTACCGCGTCAAGTGACCGGGAATCGTCGACGTCATCCCTCGTCGACCTCGTAGAACTGGATTTCGGGCATCTCGCCCTTATTCCCGTGACGAATCACAACGGTCGATCCACGCGGTACCTCGCGTCGAGCGATCAGCTCGCGTTGGGGACCGGACTTCTTCAGCAGCCCGTAGGCAGCGAGCGCAGCCCCCGTCAGCAGGGTCCGTTGATCGCCCTCACGCAGCCCGCGCAGCACACGGGTTGCACCGGCCGATACCGGGGACACTCCCACCAGTCCTCCAAAGACCTTTGCTCGGATGAGCTGCGACAACGATGGCACTACGGTTTACTCCTGCACGTTGGACGGCCAACTGTAGAGGACGAAATGCGGAATCAACGTCTCGTGAGAATCGTGGTGTGGGTGGTGGTCATCGGAATGGTGTTGACCATCGGAGCGTCGCTCGTGGGCGCCCTCCTGTGAAGGTCATCCTTCGTCAACCACGACGTGAAATCGAGTTGGAAGGACCCACCCGGGTGTCACAGCTCCTGAAGCACCTCGATGTGGTGTCCGAATCGGTGCTCGTGATCCGGGGCAACGAGTTGTTGACCACCGAGGACACGCTCGAGCCGGACGACGTGATCGAGCTCCGTCCCGTGATTTCTGGAGGCTGAGCGTGAAATGCCGCGTGTGCCGCCAAAAAGCGGTGATGCAGGTCCGCAGACACAACGCCAACTTCTGCCGAGACCACTACCTCGAGCACATCCTGCGGCAAGTGGAACGCACGATCCACGACCACAAGATGTTCCGCACCGACGAGCGCCTGGTGCTCGGTGTCTCAGGCGGCAAGGACAGCCTGGCGCTCTGGGACATTCTCACCGAACTCGGATACTCGGTCGACGGCGTCTACCTCCATCTCGGTATCGGCGACTACAGCTCGGAGAGCCTGGACCTCTCACGGAGGTTCGCAAGCGAGCGAAGTCTCCGCCTCGAGGTGGTCGACCTTCCGTCTGACTTTGGCTTCTCGGTTCCTGAGGCAGCGTCTGCCGGCCGCCGCGTTCCCTGCTCCGCATGCGGCCTCTCGAAGCGATACATCCTGAACAAGTACGCCGACGACGGGAACTACGACGTTCTCGTGATGGGTCACAACCTCGACGACGAAGCAGCGACACTATTTGGGAATGTCATCCAGTGGAACACGGAGTATCTGGCCCGGCAGCGTCCGGTGCTCCCCGCCACCGACGGCGGACTCTCCAGGAAGGTGAAACCCCTGGTTCGAGTGGCCGAGCGCGAAACGGCAGCGTATGCCGTTCTGAAAGGCATCGAGTACGAGGTGGAGGAGTGTCCCATGGCCGCCGGGAACACGGTGAACCGTTACAAGCAGTGGCTGAACATCCTGGAAGATCAGTCTCCGGGGATGAAATCTCAGTTCCTCTTCGGCTTCTTCGACCGGGCGGCGGGTGCGTTCGAGGCGGGTGGCGCACCCGAGCTGTCGGCATGTGTGTCATGTGGCAGCCCGACCACGGGCGAGACCTGCGCCTTCTGCAGGCTCCGGCATCTGACGCTGGTCGACATCGGACGCCGCACCGATGGGTGATCCGATCAACGAGGGCGAAACCGTTCTCCTCATCGACGACAAAGGCAAGCGGTTCCTGGTCAAGCTCACGCAGAACCAGCGATTCGAGTATCACCGGGGGATGCTCGAGCACAACAAGCTCATGGGACTGCCCGAAGGGTCCTCGGTCTCCTCGACCGGTGGTGGGGTCCTGACCGTCATCAGGCCGCGTCTTGCCGACTTCGTGTTGAAGATGCCGCGCGGCGCCCAGGTCGTCTACCCAAAGGACATCGGTCCCATCCTCGTGTGGGCGGACATTGGACCTGGCATGACAGTGCTGGAAGCCGGCACCGGGTCGGGTGCGCTGACGATCGCACTCGCAAGGGCGGTCGGTCCCGAGGGGCGGGTGGTCACCATCGAGCGGAGGGAAGACCACTCCAAGACGGCGGTGAAGTCGATAACCCGCTGGTTCGGCGAGATCCCCGGCTACATCGACATGCGCCTCGGGGAAGTGGAAGACCACGTGGCCGAGGTCGAACCGGATCGCCTGGTGTTGGACCTTCCGGAGCCATGGCATGCCGCGACACTTGCTTCACAGACGATGCCGCCGGGAGGAATCCTGTGCGCCTACCTGCCAACCATTCCGCAGGTGCAGACGCTCGTCGAGACCATGCGCGAGGCGTCGTGTTGGATCGACATCGAGGTGCAGGAGCACCTGTTCCGAACGTGGAACGTGGCAGGACGGTCGGTGAGGCCCGATCACCACATGGTCGGGCACACGGGATTCCTCGTGATCGCCCGCAAAGTGGTGGCCACCCAGGGGTGAGGCCGCACGCATTCACAAGCGAAAGGGACGACCCGTCGGGTCGTCCCTTTCTTCAAAGCGCTCAAAGCGAGCGTGATCAGATCACGGCTCGATGAAGATGCACTCGCCGGGGCATTCCTCGGCCGACTCAATGGTGATGTCTTCCTGACCGGCCGGCACCGTGGCCAGACCGGCGGCTCCCTGCGGGTTGCCCTTCTCCTCGGCGTAGATGGTGTCGCCTTCACGTACGTAGGCGAGCCCGTCGTCGAGCAGCACGAACACGTCCGGAGCGATCTCCTCGCAGAGACCGTCACCCGTGCAGAGGTCCTGGTCGATCCAAACTTTCATGTGATAACTCCTGGAACAGAACACTTCGATGATAGACCGGATGGCGCTGATTCCAATCACACCGGCCATTCGATGGCCGCCGTTGCCGGGCCGCGAACAGTTCGATGCGCAAACGCGACCCATCCGTATACTGCGCGAGAGCCAGGTAGCTTTGACCACGCGAAAAGGAGGATCGACATGAGCGACCGCTCGATGAGACCCGACGATCCCCACGCGCTGCGACGCACGATCTCCGCCCTCGAGGCCGAGGTGGATGTTCTCCGCCGCCGGCTCCAGGACGCCCCCAGGAGGGTCGACGATCTCGAGGCCAGGCTCGGCGAGACGACCCAGAGGCTCCAGCGAGCGCTCGAGCAGAACGAGAAGCTCAGCTCCGTGCTGGAAGAGGCCCGAGAGCAGCTGAGCGTTCTCCGCTCCGAGGTCGAGAAGCTGACGTCGCCCCCGAACAACTTCGGCACGGTGCTCTCGGTCAACGCCGATGGATCCGTCGACGTGATGACGGGAAACCGAAAGCTGCGTGTTGCGGCTCAACCCACCATCGAGGTGAAGGAGCTGATGCGCGGCCAGGAGGTCCTGCTCAACGAGAGCTTCACGATCGTGGACTCCCGAGGCTTCGACGACCGCGGCGAGGTCGTGCAGGTCCGTGACAAGCTCCCCGACGGCCGGCTCGTGGTGCTGGCGCGTGCCGATGACGAGCTGGTTGTCGCCTTGGCCGACTCGCTGGCGGATGTTCCGATCCGGGTGGGTGATCACGTCCGGCTGGACAGCCGGAGCTCCCTCGCATTCGAAAAGATGGCTCGACCCGAGGTCGAAGAGCTGGTCCTCGAAGAGGTGCCCGACGTCACGTACGAGAACGTGGGTGGTCTCCGGCACCAGATCGAAGAGATCCGCGATGCGGTCGAGCTGCCGTACGTCCACAAGGACCTCTTTGCGGACTACGGGCTCGTGCCACCGAAGGGGATCCTGCTGTACGGTCCTCCCGGCTGTGGAAAGACCCTCATCGCAAAAGCGGTCGCCAACAGCCTCGCCAAGGCTGTCGCCGAGCGGACCGGCCGGCCCGACGCCCGGTCGTACTTCCTGAACATCAAAGGCCCGGAGCTGTTGAACAAGTGGGTCGGCGAGACGGAACGCCAGATCCGCCTGATCTTCCAGCGGGCGAAGGAGAAGTCAGAAGAAGGTGTGCCGGTGATCGTGTTCTTCGACGAGATGGACTCGTTGTTCAGGACCCGGGGCACGGGGATCTCCTCCGATGTCGAGTCGACGATCGTTCCACAGCTCCTCTCCGAGCTCGACGGTGTCGAGTCATTGAAGAATGTCATCGTCATCGGTGCGTCCAACCGCGAGGACCTCATCGACCCCGCCATCCTCCGACCCGGTCGCCTCGACGTGAAGATCAAGATCTCGCGGCCCGACCCGGATGCCGCCAGGCAGATCTTCCGGATCTATCTCGAAGGCGATATTCCGTTCGACGCCGCCGAGCTCGAGCGGCATGGTGGCGATCGCGGGCACCTGCTCCAGCACATGATCGATTCGACCGTCGACGCGATGTACTCGGAGGACGACATCAACCGGTTCCTCGAGGTCACCTATGCGAACGGTGACCGGGAGGTTCTGTTCTTCAAGGACTTCTCGAGCGGGGCGATGATCGAGAACATCGTCCGGCGGGCCAAGAAGGACGCCATCAAACGCCAGATCGAAGGCGGGATCCCAGGAATCCAGACGGTGGACCTGCTGGCTGCCATCAAGCAGGAGTTCAAGGAGCACGAGGATCTGCCCAACACCACCAACCCGGACGACTGGGCGAAGATCTCGGGCAAGAAGGGCGAACGCATCGTCTACGTTCGGACCCTGATCAGCGGGAGCGACGAGTCGAAGATGGTCGAAGGCGTGTCGACGGGGCAGTACCTCTGACATGGCGGTCCACAAGGTTCTCGGAACGGAAACCGAGTACGGGGTCCTGATCCGGAACCAGCCGGACTTCAATCCGGCACTCGCCTCGGCGCTCATCATCAACTCCTATCCGCGAGTGCGCGTACGCGTGCAGTGGTCGTACGAGGAGGAGTCACCGGGGCGCGACGCTCGCGGCTTCGGCCACGATGGCTACGGGGTTTCAGACCCGGACTCGGCGCTGGTCAACGCGGTGCTCTCCAATGGCGCCCGGCTGTACGTCGACCACGCGCATCCGGAGTACTCGGGACCGGAATGCCACGATCCCCTCGAGGCGGCTCTGGCCGACAAGGCCGGCGAGCGTGTCATGGATCTGGCCCGGCAGGTAGCTCAGTCCGCCGTTCCACCCGGACAGGTCGTCAAGCTGTACAAGAACAACTCCGACGGGAAGGGCAACTCCTACGGGGCGCACGAGAACTACCTGCTCGGTCGGGAGACGCCGTTCGGTCGCGTGATCCGGTACGCCACCACGTTCATGGTCACCCGTCAGATCTTCACCGGTGCGGGTAAGGTCGGGAGTGAGAACGGTCGACCCGACATCCCGTTCCAGATCACCCAGCGGGCCGACTTCTTCGAGGAAGAGGTCGGGCTCGAAACGACGCTCAAACGACCGATAATCAACACGCGGGACGAGCCACACGGCGACCCGAGCCGCTACCGCCGATTGCACGTGATCATCGGTGACGCCAACCTCTCGGAGTATCAGACGTTCCTGAAACTAGGGGTCACTGCGTTGTTCCTGGCAGCGCTCGAAGACGGCGCCCTTCCCGATCCCATCGAGTTGGAGACACCGGTGGAGGCGTGTTGGGAGGTGAGCCACGACGTCGACCTCCGCAAGCCTCTCCGCCTGGAAGACGGTGGCACCGCCACCGCCCTCGAGATCCAGGGCCGCTACCTCGAATGGCTGGCCAAATACGCCGAGCGGGAGTTCGACGACGGCGTGTGGACTCAGCTGATCGACGAATGGACGACGGTGCTCGCCGACCTCGAGACCGACCCGACCCGCTGCGCCGACCGCCTCGATTGGATGGCCAAGAAGCGATTGCTCGACGCCTATGTGAATCGTGACGGCCTCGAGTGGACCGACCCCAAACTTCGAGCATTTGATCTGCAATACCACGACGTCGACCCGGCATCAGGCCTGTATCACCGTCTCGTGAACCGGGGTGCGGTCAAACGCCTCTTCACAGACGACCAGGTGGACAACGCCGTCAACGACCCGCCCACCAAGACCCGTGCGTATTTCCGCGGGCGGTGTGTCTCGGACTTCTCCGACGCGCTCGTTGCCGCAAACTGGGACTCCCTCGTCTTCGACACCGGCGAAGCGCATCTCAAACGCATTCCTATGATGGAACCGCTACGAGGCACACAGACGCTGGTAGGACCGCTGTTGGATGAGGTCGATGATGCATCTGCCCTCATCGATGCTCTAGGAGGCTGACATGACTGATCGCGAACGCCCACGGCCCCAGGAAAAGGAGACCGAGGACGAACTCGACGTCGAGACGACCGAGGAAGTCGACAGTTCGGCCGTCGAAGGCATAGACGACCTGCTCGACGAGATCGACTCGGTCCTCGAGGAGAACGCCGAGGAGTTCGTCCGGAACTACGTCCAGAAGGGCGGCGAGTGACAGAACCGTTCGAACGCACGCTGCCGATGGGCGCGCCCCTACCCGGTTCGAGCTTCGTCGATCTCCTGAAGTCGATAGGTGCTGAGCCTCGTTGGGAAGGAGCTCAGAAGGGTGGCCATCCGTTGGAGATACCCGAAGGGACCACGGTCCTGGCCCTCCGCTACGGGGACGGTGTGGTGATCGCCGGAGACCGTCGTGCCACCGAAGGAAACCTTGTGGCGCATCGTGAGATTCAAAAAGTGTTCCCAGCCGACCACTACTCGGCCGTGGCCATCGCAGGGACAGCTGGGATCGCCATCGAAATGGTACGCCTCTTCCAGGTGGAGCTGGAGCACTACGAAAAGATCGAGAGCACGCGCCTCAGCCTCGAAGGGAAGGCAAACTTCCTGGCGCGGCTCGTTCGCAACCAACTGCCGATGGCTTTCCAGGGCCTGGTGGTGGTTCCACTCTTCGCCGGATACGACGAGCTCGCAGAGTCCGGACGCCTGTTCTCGTACGACGTCGTCGGCGGGCGCTACGAAGAGCTCGACTATGCGGCCACCGGCTCCGGGTCGCGCCTCGCAAAGTCCTACATGCGCACGGCGTTCCGGCCCGACCTGAGCCGCGACGACGCCGTCGGGCTCGCAGTGACGTCTCTGGTCGCCGCCGCCGACGAAGACATCGCCACCGGGGGCCCAGATCTCATCCGTGGGATCTTCCCGAACGTGTATTCCATCGACTCCGATGGCATCCAGGAGATCACGCAAGATGCGATCAGAACCGCCGCCGAACTGGCCATCGGGAGTCAGTACCGATGAGTGTGCCGTTCTACGTGGCTCCCGAACAGCTCGTGCGGGACAAAGCCGAGTTCGCCCGCAAAGGCATCGCCCGTGGCCGTTCGATCGTGGCGATCGAGTTCGATTCCGGGATCCTGCTGCTCGCCGAGAACATCTCGAGGGCGCTGCAGAAGATCTCGGAGGTGTACGACCGCATTGCGTTCGCCGGTGTCGGCAGGTACAACGAGTTCGAGACGCTCCGCAAGGCCGGGATCCGTCAAGCCGACCTGATGGGCTATCTGTATTCACGCAGCGATGTCACCGCCATGGCGCTCGCCACGGGTTTCTCCCAGACTCTCGGTCAGATCTTCAGCCACGAGCCCAAGCCTTTCGAAGTAGAAGTGCTGATTTGTGAGGTCGGCGACGACGGCCAGGGCAACCGGCTGTACAAGGTGACGTATGACGGGACGTTGTACGACCAGCGTGACGTAGCTGCGATCGGCGGGAAGGGCGAGTCGCTGGAACAGGCCCTGCGTGAGCGCTATTCGGACGACATGACTCTCGAGGCGGCCATCGAAGCCGGGATCGAGGCCTTTCGGGCCACCGAAGGCCGAGAATCCGAGGGTTGGGAGGCAGCCGTCCTCGACCGCAGCAACGGCCGCCGCGCCTTCCGTCGGCTGTCGCCCGACCAAATCGGCGGCTGACAGGCACACCTGCGCTGCGTGCACCGGGCGCCGGTCGGGAGATCGCCGGGTGACGGAGGCCTGGTGGAGCCCCGATCGCAAAGGTCTCCACCAATCCCAGGGAACCGATACTCTGTCTCGGGTGGATCGTCGGATATTCGGACTCGAGAACGAATACGGTGTCACCTGCACTCTGCGTGGGCAACGTCGGCTGAGCCCGGATGAAGTCGCCCGCTACCTCTTCAGGCGGGTGGTGAGCTGGGGTCGTTCCTCCAACGTCTTCCTGGAGAACGGCGCACGGCTCTACCTCGATGTCGGTAGTCACCCCGAGTACGCCACGCCGGAATGCGACAAGGTCGAAGAGGTCGTCACCCACGACAAGGCGGGGGAGCGGATCCTCGAGAGCCTGGTTGCGTCGGCAGAACAGAGACTCGAGGAAGAGGGGATTCGTGGCGACATCTACCTCTTCAAGAACAACACCGACTCGGCGGGCAACAGCTACGGATGCCACGAGAACTACCTCGTGTCCCGTCACAAGGATTTCCATCGCACGGTCGACGTGCTGATCCCGTTTCTGGTGACCCGCCAGATCTTCCTCGGGTCGGGCAAGCTGCTCCAGACTCCCCGGGGCACCGTCTACTCGCTCGCCCAACGCGCCGAGCACATCTGGGAGGGTGTCTCCTCGGCCACCACACGGAGTCGTCCGATCATCAACACCCGCGACGAGCCCCACGCCGACGCAGAGCGGTATCGCCGTCTTCACGTGATCGCCGGCGACTCGAACATGAGCGAGTACGCCACGTTCGTGAAGGTGGGCACCGTGGTGGCCCTCTTGCAGATGATCGAGCGCGACGTCGTGTTCCGGGACTTGTCGCTGGAGAACCCGATCCGCGCCATCCGCGAGATCGCACACGACCTCACCTGTCGCAAGAAGGTGCGACTTGCCAACGGGCGTGAGCTGTCGGCTCTCGACATCCAATGGGAGTACCTCGACCGGGCGATGCGGTTCGCCCGCAGTCCCGGGTTCCCACCGGAGATCCAGATCGCAATCGAACGTTGGGAGCACCTGCTCACGAACCTCGAGAAGGATCCGATGAACCTCGACCGCGAAGTCGACTGGGTCATGAAGTACAAGATGCTCGAGCAGTACCGTGAGAAGCGCCAGATACCGATGTCGGATCCCCGCCTGGCCATGCTCGACCTGTCGTATCACGACGTCAACAGGTCACGAGGGATCTACTACCTGATGGCCAAACGTGGGCTCGTGGACCGGGTGACCACCGACGAGAAGATCGCCCGAGCCGTCATCGAGCCGCCCCAGACAACTCGCGCCCGGCTCAGAGGTTCGTTCATCAAGGCCGCCAAAGCCAAGAAGCGGGACTTCACCGTGGACTGGGTGCACTTGAAGCTCAACGACCAGGCCCAGCGCACCGTGCTCTGCAAGGACCCGTTCAAGGCGTTCGACGAACGCGTGGAGAAGCTGATCGAGTCGTTGTAGGCCGGGCGCCGCCCCGCCTGTGCCAAGTGCCGAGTACTCGATACTCCTGACTCGACATCCTTGTAACCGGTCTGCCCACCGAGTACCAAGGGTCCAATGCGCAACGTCATCGAACGGATCCTCAACCTCCTGGCGTTCCTGCTGACCACGAGCCGACCGGTCACCGCCGATGAGATCCGGCAAACCGTCGCCGGCTACGGCGGCCAGACCGACGAGGCATTCCGTCGCATGTTCGAACGCGACAAGGACCTGCTCCGCCGGCTCGGCATTCCGATCCGCATCTCGGCCACGGATCAATGGGACATCGAGCACGGGTACGTGATCCCGCCCGACGAATACCGGCTCCCCGACCCCGATCTCGACGACGAGGAGCGAGCGGCGCTGTGGCTGGCGGCGCAAGTGGTCCGGATCGGCGGCCAGCCCTCGGGTCCCGACGCCATCCTCAAGCTCGGCGGTGCCAGGACGACCGGAGGAGTGGATCCACTCGGTGCCGATCTCGGGGCGGACGCCGACATGCTCGCCAACCTCTACGTCGCGGTCACCGAGCGGCGGATGATCACATTCGACTACCGCGACAAGTCCCGGGTGCTCGCTCCACACGGAATCGGACATCGCAACGGCCATTGGTATGTCGTCGGGGTGGATGCCGCCGGACAGGAGCGTGTGTTCCGCATCGATCGCATCGAAGACCTGGCGATCGGTGCCGACGAAGACGCGTTCCAACGGACACCGGGCCTCACGGTCAGCGCGGCCATGGCCAACAACCCGTGGGAAGCCGGTGCGGGAGAGGCGCTGGAAGTGACGGTCCGGTTCGACGAGTCTGCGGCATGGTGGGCGGAACGCCGACTTGCGCACAGCGCGGCCCGTGGGCACAGATCCGACGACGGGGCGATCGAAGTGACGCTCACCGTGAACCACCTCGATGCGTTCCTCGGGTGGATCCTCTCGTTCGGATCCCAAGCGGAAGTGTTGGCTCCCGAAGCGGTGCGGACGGCTCTCGTCGAAGTGGTCGAGGCGGTGCAGGTATGAGTGCACGCACGGTCACCCGGCTCACCAGGATCCTTGCGATGCTGCCCTGGGTGATCGCACACCCTGGCGTCACCGTCGACGAGGTGTGCGATCGCTTCGGATACACCCGCAAACAACTCCTCGAAGACCTCGATCTCGTGTTCGTGTGCGGCCTGCCGGGCTACGGGCCCGGAGATCTGATGGTCGCGTATGTCGAAGACGACGAGGTGATCGTCGACACCGCCGACTACTTTGCCGGCGCTCCACGTTTGAGCGCCGCCGAGTCGGTTGCCCTGCTGGCCTCCGGCCTCGCCGTTCTGGGTTCGGGAGGCGGCACGGAGGCGCTGAATCGGGCGGTGGAGAAGCTCAGCCGCTCACTCCTACCCGATGATCCGGATGCCTTCACCGTGGATCTGGCGGACGCCGGACCACAGTTCACGCAGATGTTGAGGGAGGCCGCATCCGAAGGGGCGGTGGTGGAGATCACCTACACCTCCCTCTCTCGCAACGACACCACCATCCGAGCGATCGAGCCGTGGACCGTCTTCACCTCGCTCGGCAACTGGTACGTGTCGGGATTCTGCCGTCGAGCGAACGACGACAGGGTGTTCCGAATCGACCGGATCCGAGCGGCGCGGCGGACGGGTGACCGCTTCCAGCCACCCGCCGAACCGCCCGCTCCGGAGGTGAGTTACGTCCCGGACGACGACGATGTGGAATGTGTCATCGAGCTCTCGGGGCCTGCCCGCTGGGTCACCGAGTACTACCCGGTGGCGATCGAGTCGCAGACCCCCGACGTCACAACGATCCGCTTCTCGGCTTCGGATCCGGCCGTCGCCGCGGGCCTCCTCCTCCGGCTCGGTGGCACCGCACGACTGGTCGAGGGCGATGAGGTCAGAGCTTCGCTCTCCGACCTGAAATCGGAGGTCTTGGCCCGGTATGGGGCCGATCCACGACGGCCGTGACCGCCCGATCTCGTGCAACCGGGGGTCTTCCGACCCAACGTGAGAAAGGTTCTTCAGTTGCAGGGACGCTTCGCCGATATCGCATTCAGAAGCGGACCAGCGGAGACCCCAGTGACAACGATCAAGACCACATGCAGTCAGTGCGGAGACGTCGAGCTCACGCCCGATGATGTCGCACTCGAGTTGGAGCCGTCCGAAGAGACGGGCGTCTACAGGTTCTCGTGCCCGGCGTGCGGTCAGATCGAACGTCGTCCTGCCAACGCAAGAGTCGTCAGTGTGCTGCTGGCGACAGGCGTCGCCTACGAAGTGGTACGTCCCGACCCGATCACCGAGGGGGAAATCGATCAGTTCGTGACAGCCCTGAACTCGGAGATCGATCCCTTCCGACTTCTCGCCAACTGAGCCACTACCCCAACTGAACCGCTTCGCAAGCGGCCCCGCCGGGCCGTCGCTCGATCCGCCCACCGGGAGGGTGCATCGGGTGACAATCCGCCGGGGTCGCATCGCGTGGGTACAGGTATGCCTCACGCCGTCTCTCAGCTGAAGGCGCGGACCGCCAGCCCAGGCCCCACCACTCACGCCCTCATGGGGTCACCTCGGGGCGCGGAGGGGCGGGCCAACAGCCAACAGCCAACAGCCCACCCACCGCGTCTGCCGTCCGCCGTCTGCCGTCGGCCAGTCCCGCACCGCCAGCCGCAACCCCGCCACCCAGGCCATCACGGGCACACCCGACACGCGGGTTGCTGTGCCGACAGCCCACAGCCAACGGCCCACCAAGCCGCGACCCCCACCATCACGGGGACACCCGACGTCGCAGGTAGCGATGCCAACCGGTCCACCGTGGGCGCGTCCGTCGTCGGCCGTCTGCCGTCGGCCGCCTGCCAGTCCCGCACCGGCGACCCCCGCCAGCACGGGCACACCCGACACGCGGGTAGCGATGCCGACAGCCCACAGCCAACGGCCCACCAAGCCGCTACCCACGCCATCACGGGGACACGCGACGTCGCAGGTGGGCGCGTCCGGCGAGACACAACGTGTACTTGTGAGGCTCCTACCATGGTGACGTGATCGAAGGCGCTGAGTTCTTCGTCATCTTCTTGGTGGCGCTCGTGGTGCTGGGACCGCAACGTCTTCCGGAGATGGCGCGCAAGGTTGGTGGCTGGACCGCAGAGCTGCGGAAGGCCGCCCGCGAGCTGCGCGAGGGTCTGGAGAGCGAGGTTGGCGACGTACGTGAGATCGCCCGTGACATCCGTGAACCCTTGCGTGAGGTCCAGGACACGGTGCGTGACACGAAGAAGGTCCTCAACGATGAGGTCAAGCCGGCGCCGTGGGTCGGGCCCAAGCCGCTCTCCGGACCGACCCCGGAAGATGCCATGCGTGATCTGGAACGCATCAACGAGACCGGCGGTCCCATCGACGAACCGGGTGCCGCCGCCGAGCCG
Organism: uncultured bacterium; assembly: GCA_963785075.1. GTDB lineage: Bacteria > Actinomycetota > Acidimicrobiia > Spongiisociales > ZC4RG35 > JAOUGY01. The sequence continues at coordinate 136,433 of CAWATW010000005.1, read as the reverse complement.
GAGCAGGCTGAGACGACGGCCCCCGAGCCGACGGACCCCGAGCCCACGGACCCCGAGCCCGTCGGCACACAGCTCATCGACGCCGAGCACCGTGACGGTGAGGATGGCGCGGCGTGACCGTGGAAGCGGAAGACAAAGATCAACCGCAGTCGCTGCTCGCCCATCTCAATGAGCTCAGATGGCGGATCGTCAAGATCGCGGCAGCAGTCATCGGTGCGTCGCTCTTGTGCCTCCTGTTCGCGGAATCGATCAAAGACATCCTCGCCACCCCATACCTGAACATCTGCGGGACCGAGGAGGAGTGCTTCCTGATCATCGCCCCCACCGAATCGTTCTCGGTCCTCATGCGGGTCGCGATCTTCGGTGGCCTCATCCTCGGAAGCCCCGTGGTGCTCTATCAGCTCTGGGCGTTCGTGAGCCCTGCCCTCCACCAGCGAGAGCGCCGTTGGGCGGTTCCGGTCATCCTTGCGACCGTCGTGCTATTCATCCTCGGCGTCGGCTTTGGCTATTGGAGTCTCCCGAGAGCGTTCCGGTTCTTCCTCGGCATATTCGGTGAAGTGCCGTCCCAGTATCGGCTCGGCGACTACTTCTCCTTCGTGATCCGCTTCCTCCTCGCATTCGGAGTCTCCTTCATGTACCCGGTGTTCCTCTTCGGAGCTTCCGCGGCAGGACTGATCTCGTCGCAGCAGTTGGGCAGGGGCCGGCGGTGGGCTGTGCTGATCATCGTGATCGTGGCCGCTGCCATCACCCCGACCGGTGACGTTCTCACGCTCACGCTCCTATCGGCTCCGCTCTACCTCTTCTACGAGATCACGTATTGGCTCGTGCGATTGCTCTTGAGAAAGTGATCGGATCCGGCCCGCTCTCCGGGTTCTTCTCGAGGCTTCCGTACGAACCCGACGAGTTTCAGAAAGAGGCTGCCGCGGCTCTGCTCGCCGGCTCGAGCGTCGTGGTGACGGCCCCGACCGGCGCAGGCAAGACCCTGGTGGCGGAGATGGCCATTCACCTGGCAGTCAATTCTGGGCGGCGGGTGTTCTACACGACGCCTATCAAGGCGCTCTCCAATCAGAAGTTCGGGGATCTCGTGTCCGACTACGGACGAGAACGAGTGGGCTTGCTGACAGGCGACAACGTCATCAACGGCGGCGCACCCATCGTCGTGATGACCACCGAGGTCCTCCGAAACATGATCTACGCCGACCCGGCTGCCGTGGCGGACGTCGAGTTCGTGATTCTCGACGAGGTTCACTACCTGCAGGACCGGTTCCGCGGTGCAGTCTGGGAGGAGGTTCTCATCCATGCCCCCCGGCATGTCCGCATGGTCGCCCTGTCGGCGACGATCGCCAACGCCGACGAGTTCTCCGATTGGATCGAAGAGAGACGCGGTGACACTGCCCTGATCTACACCGACGAGCGTCCGGTCCCGCTCGAAGGTCGGTACTTGCTGGCCGACCGGGTCGGTGGCCAACGGCTGGTGATGTTGCCCACCTTCGTGGAGAAGGGCGGCAAGCGTCGTCAGAATCCGAAGCTCGAACACCTCCTCGGACTGGAACGGGGCCGACGCAACCGGTTCACCACGCCGCGCCGAACAGAGATCATCGAATACCTGGCCGAGGAGGCAATGCTCCCGGCCATCTACTTCATCTTCTCGCGGGCCGGGTGCGACGCGGCGGCCCTGTCGGTGCTCGAACACGGGATGAAGCTGATCGACCACGAACAGAGACTCCAGATCAGGGCGATCGCCGAGGAGCGCACGGCGCACCTTTCGGATACCGACCTCGTCGCCCTCGACTATGGCCGATGGGTCAGCGCGCTCGAAGCCGGCGTAGCCGCCCACCATGCAGGGATGGTCCCCGCCTTCAAGGAGACGGTGGAGGAACTGTTCGCCGGCGGCTTCCTCAAGGTGGTCTTCGCCACCGAGACCCTGGCTCTCGGGATCAACATGCCGGCTCGAACCGTGGTGCTCGAGAGCCTGTCCAAATACGACGGCGAGGGTCATTCGCTGCTCGAGCCGGGCGACTACACACAACTCACAGGGCGCGCCGGTCGGCGGGGGATCGACACCGTCGGATTCGGCGTCGTCCTCCACTCCCGGTTCGTACGCCTCGACCAGGTGTTCAGGATCGCTTCGGTGGGCAGCCACCCCTTGCGATCGTCGTTTCGGCCCACCTACAACATGGCGGCCAATCTGGTGGCCAACTACGACGAGGAGCGGGCCACCGAGTTGCTCGAGGCGTCCTTTGCCCAGTTTCAGCGTCAAGGATCGCATCAGGCGGCCCAGAAGACGCTTCGGGACCTGGAACAGCGTTCGCAAGACGAATACGCGAGGGCAGGATGTGAGCTCGGCTCGGTGGACGAGTACCTGAGCATGATCGAGTCCTCTGACCGAGGTCGCGCACGCTCCTTGGCGGGGGATCTCCACCCGGGCGAGGTGATCGACATCCCCTCCGGGCCACGAGCAGGACGATACGTGGTCCTGCGGAGGGTTGCGCGCGGCAAGAACGGCAGTCGCCATCTCGTGTTGAGCACCTCGGGGCGAACGTCCACGATCGGAGAGAACGAGATCGTATCCGGTACGGTCAAGACGGGTATCGTCGAGTTTCCTCGCCCGTACCGCGGCAACGACCGAAAGTTCACCCAGGTGGTCCTCCGCAAGCTCAGGTCGATACCATCTTCGGAGCATCGGGTGGATGCCCGCCCGTCCGTGACCATCGATCACCCGGTGGCAGCGTGCCCAGATGCGACCTCGCATGTCCATTGGCTCCGAAAGGCGAGAAGGACCGAGCGGAGGATGGAGCAGTTGAGGACCGACCTTCGGCGCGAAGGCGTTGGGCTCACCGACGAGTTCCGCTCGATCGAAGCGTTGCTCAGCGACTGGGGATACCTCGACGGCTGGGCGCTCACCGAGCGCGGCGAACGTCTCCGTTTCCTGTACAACGAGCTCGACCTGTTGTTGGTCGAAGCAATCGAGCGTGGTCTGTTCTGGGGCCTGGACCCGATCGAGCTGGCTGCATTCGCCTCCTGTTTCGTGTTCGAACCGAGGACCGATCAGCCTTCACAACCGGTGTGGCCGTCACCTGATCTTGCGGCCCGCTACGAACGGCTGCTCGAGTTGTGGGACGAGCTGTCCGCCGCCGAAAGGGACCATCGGCTTCCGGTGGGACGGCGCCCCGACCCAGGGTTCGCCCCGTCCGCCCATGCCTGGGCCGAGGGCCGCGACCTCGACGATCTACCGGGAGCCGACCGGCTCGCGGCGGGCGACTTCGTACGGGTCTCGAGGCAGCTCGTCGACCTCGTGAAACAGCTGCGTGACGTCTTCCCGCCTCTCGCCGAAGATGCGCGAACCGCGCTGAAGCTGGTCGATCGGGGCGTGGTAGCGGCCCAGGGTGTGGGATGACGCCCGAATCTGTCGTCCTCATCAATCCTCAGGCCGGTCGCAAGGCGATCCAGGCGGCGGCCGTCACGGACGCGCTCGGTCGTTTCGGCATCCGCCATGTGGTCGAGGTCGTGGCAGGGCGCGTCGAGATGCAAGAAGCGGTCGTAGACGTTGTCTCCGGCGGCCGCCATCTGGTCATTGCCGGCGGTGACGGCACGGTGGGCTTGGCGATGGGAGCACTGGTGAAGGCGGAACTGGCGGCATCCGCCCATCCGATCGGAATACTCCCGGCGGGCACCGGATGCGATCTGCTCCGCACCTTCGGCATCCCCCAGGATCTCGTCGAAGCCGCCGCCCATCTCGCCCGACCCGGGGAGTATCGCATCGACCTCGGACAGATCCAGGGGGAGTGGGGGCAGCAGGTGTTCGTGAATATCGCTCAGGCGGGTGTCGGAGCCGCGGCCGCCGAAACGGCGCGGCGACTGGGCCGCGGACTCGGTCCGGCTCGCTACCCCCTCGCCTTTGCGGCTCGCTTCCCAGGCTTCAAGGCCTGCGAGATCGAGATCGAATACTCACGTAGCCTGCGGTCGAAAGCGCTGGCGGTGATCATGGCGAACGGACAGTTCTTCGCAGGGGGCTGGAATGTGGCACCGAAGGCGCTGCTCGTCGACGGTGAGCTCGACGTCCAGGTCATCGACGCCAAGAAGTGGGAGGCGCCCAATCTCGTCCCGAGGATCATCGCCGGCGTCCATCTCAAACACCGGGCGGTGACCCGGCGCAGTCTCGCCTCCTTCACCCTCCGAACGGAGGTCCCATGGCCGGTCGAGGTCGACGGCGATCACGTCGGCTCCACACCGGTCGAGGTGGAGGTCCTTCCGGCGGCCGTCTCGATCAAGATCTGAGACGCTCCGGCCGACTACTGGGATGTTGTAGATTCACGCGCCGACGAATGACTTGCAGCCTGCGTATACTCCCGCCCGCCCTATGAGGTTTCACCATGGCCGATGACGAAGAAACAGACTTCGAAGCCGAAGACGGCGACGAGCCCGACCCCGACGAAGACGAAGACGCCTTCGAGGACGAAATCGACGATGACATCGACGTGATCGATGCCGACGACGAGCTCGAAGACGACGTCGATGTGGTCGCTGCTGTCGACGGTGACGACGCCGACGACGACGCCGACGACGACGCCGACGAAGATGGAGACGAGGCACTCGACGAGCTCGAAGCCGAAGAGCTCGAACTCGTGGACGACGAGGTCTCCGAATCGTTGCTGGTCGACGAGGTCGCCGAACTGCGTGCGATCCGTCGCGAAGAGCTCACGTTGAACGTCGAAGCACAGGCGATACGAACCGGCGAGTTCGTTTGTCAGTCGTGTTTCCTCGTGAAGCGGACGAGCCAGCTTGCGAATCGAAAGAAGATGATCTGCGCCGACTGTGCTGCCTGAGCACGTAACCGTCGTCGTCCCCACCTACAACGAGCGCTCGAACATCGCCCACATGATCGCAGCGGTCCGGCTCGCCGGCTATCGCGTGTTGGTGGTCGACGACGCGTCGCCGGATGGAACCGGCGAGGTGGCCGACGAGATCGCGGCCGCGGACGACCAGGTCGCCGTGCTCCACCGCACTTCGAAGCAGGGTCTCGGCCCTGCGTACGCCGCCGGGTTTGCGCACGCGATCGCCAACCGTGCCGAGGTGGTCGTGGAGATGGATGCGGACTTCTCGCACAACCCGAACGATCTGCCGCGCCTGATCGCCGCCATCGACGACGGTGCCGATCTGGTGATCGGATCACGATACGTGCCCGGTGGAAGCACCCCCGACTGGCCGATCCACCGCCGCCTGCTCTCTCGCGGCGGGAACCTCTACGCCCGGATCATGCTCGGCATGCGGGTGCACGATGCCACAGCCGGATTCCGGGCGTTTCGAGTGGAGGCGCTGGAACGTCTGGGATATGCCGAGGCGCAGGCGTCCGGGTACGCGTTCCAGGTGGAGATGGCATGGAGGGCCGAACGCTCAGGACTGGCGATCACCGAGGTTCCTGTGGTGTTTCGTGACAGAGAGCACGGGACATCCAAGATGAGCGGCCGAATCGTGATCGAGGCCATGGCCCTCATCACGCAGTGGGGTGTGCGTCGTTTGGCCTCGTCGCTACCCTTCCGTAGCCGATGACCGCCGAAGCCCGACTCGCCACCATCGAAGACCGTGACCTGCTCACCTTCCTGTACGGGAAGCTCGCCGACGAGATGGCGGGCTACTCCGACCTGTGGGGCATCACCGATGGCTTGGCAGAGCCAATCGAAGAGTCGTGGGATCGGGTCCTCACGGATCCGGACCACACGACGGTGATCGGCAGCTTCGATGAGCATCCGTTCGGCTTTCTGATGGCACGAGTCGAACCGGTGCTGCCTCAGGGCGCCGGCCTGGAGCTGGGGGCGATACGCCTGGTGTTCGTGGACCAGGAGGCTCGAGGCGTGGGTGTCGGTGAATCGATGCGGGATCTGGTGCTGGCGACTCTGCGCGAGCGCGGGATATCGCGATTCGACGCCCATGTTCTTCCTGGACACCGTTTTGCCAAGAACTTCTTCGAACAGGGCGGATTCTCGGCTCGACACATCGTGATGCACCACAACGACGCCGATGACTGATCGGGTGCCGACGCCGGGTGTTGGCGTCGCCGTGCTCGAAGGCACCGAGATCCTGCTGGTCAGGCGTGGCCGGCAGCCCGGGCGTGGACTGTGGGCGGTCCCTGGCGGAAAGGTCATGTACGGAGAAACGCTCCGCGAAGCGGCCCGGCGAGAGGTCATGGAGGAAACGGGGCTCGAGATCGAAGTCGGGCCCGTGGTGTGGGTCGGTGATTCGATCGGAGCGGGAGACCCGCCGGCATGGCATTACGCCCTCGTGGACTTCGTCGGCCGGGTGGTCGGCGGTGAGCTGATGGCCGCCGACGATGCCGACGAAGCCCGCTGGGTGGCCATCGACGACGCCAGATCGCTCCCGCTCGTCCCGACCATGCCCTCCCTGCTCGAAGCGCTGTCGAGGCGCTCATGAGTGATGGTGCCCTGCCGGTCGGCGAGCGACCGTTCACCGACGAGAAGTTCTCCACAGCCGAGCTTCCATCAACGCCCACGAGGTCATTTCGGATCCCTGCCTCGGGTTGGTTGGAAGCACCCGACGAGCTGTTGCGTCTGGGTGACGACCTCGACGAGCCGGTCGAGTACAAGCGACGGATCGGCCGATACCTGCTGTGGCGAGCCGGTCCACCGGTCGGTGAGGCGTGGTATCTCGCAGTGGACGCCGTCGACCGGTCGCGGGTCTACCGGTTCCGGCTGCACGGCCGAACCGGCACCGGCCCCGGACCCGACGGCACCACCCATACTCGCTTTCGAAGTTGGAAGGAATCGCTGTTGCATGATGACGGACCGACCTCATGACGAGCCCCACGGTCGATCTGCTCACAACCCTGATCCGTAACCAGTGCGTGAACGACGGCACACCCGAGTCGGGTCACGAGCATCGCTCGGTCGCAACGCTGGCCGAGTACTTCGGGAGGGAAGGCACGGTCTTCGAGCCTGCTCCCGGTCGTCAGTCGGTCGTGTATCGCGTCCCGGGAACCGACCCGGCGGCCCCGGCCCTGATGTTGATGGGCCACACGGACGTGGTGCCGGTGAATCCGGCAGGCTGGTCGGTGGACCCCTTCGGCGGGGAGATATCCGACGGATTCGTGTGGGGACGGGGTGCGATCGACATGCTCAACCTCACTGCGGCGATGGCCGTGGTGTTCGAACCGGTTCTCACCGGGGCCGCCGATCCGCTGCCCGGTGACCTGGTGTACCTGGCCGTCGCCGACGAAGAGAACGCGGGTGGCCTCGGCGCCCGACCCCTCGTCGAGAACAGATGGGATCTCGTGCGGTGTGACTACCTGCTGACCGAGATCGCCTACCCGCCGATCGACACCTCGGAGGGCCCGGGGTATCCGGTGGCGGTGGGGGAGAAGGGCCCGAGCTGGCTCCGGCTGCGCTCGACCGGAACGCCGGGCCATGGTTCCGTGCCATACGGATCCGACAACGCCCTCGCTCCGATGGTCGAGGCGCTCCACGGCTTGTTCTCGACACCGCCGCCGGTGGTGATCACAGACGAGTGGCGCGCCTTCGTCGCCGCCCTTTCACTGGAGGCGAGTCAGGCGACGGCTTTGACCGATCCCGACCAGGTGGACGCAGAGATCGATCGCCTGGCAGCGGAAGATCCACGGTTTGCGGCCTACGTACACGCCTGCACACATCTGACGGTCAGCCCCAACGTGATCCAGGGAGGTGTGAAGGCCAACATGGTGGCAGAGGGGGCCGATGCCCAGGTCGACCTGAGGGCTCTCCCAGGACAGACTCGGTCGGATGTTCACCAGCATGTGAGAAAGGCCATGGGGGTGGCGGGCGATCGGATAGAGCTCATCCCGATGGCCGACCACGCTGCGAATGCGTCTGGACTCGACAATCCTCTCTGGGCATCGATCGTCGACTCGATCGAGGCCCATACGGGCAGTCGCAGGGTGGTGCCCACCGTGATGCCTGCTTCCACCGACGCCCGCTTCTTCCGCGACCGTGGTGTCGCCGCCTACGGGGTGGGCCTGTTCGACGAACGAGTCGGGTTCGCCGACTTCCTCGCGATGTTCCACGGCCACGACGAGCGGGTGACCGTCGAATCGGTTGAACTCACCACGGCGCTGCTGGCGACCCTGTTGGACGATTGGCGCATCAGGACACAGGCTTCGTGAGGGGCACCGTCATCTTCGACCTCGACGGTGTCCTGTATCTGGGAGAAGAGGTGGTGCCCGGCGCCGGCGGCGTCCTGGCCCGCATCGAGGCCGCGGGGATGAAGATCCTGTTCTCGACCAACAACTCGTGGCGCACGCAGCTCGACGGCGCTTCCAAGATCCGGCGGGTCACCGGCTACGAGGCCGAGCCCGGCCAGTTCATCTCGTCGTCGATTGCGGCGGCGTCCCTGCTCGCACCGACCGACGGCCCGGCGCTCATCATGGGTGGACCGGGCATCGAGGAGGCGATCGGTCTTGCGGGGCTGGAGCGCACCGAAGACCCGGCCGTCGCCGGGGTGGTGGTGGCCGGTCTCGACCGGAATCTCAACTACGACAATCTTGCCCGCGCTGCTTCGGCTGTCCGTCGAGGGGCCAGGTTCATCGCCACCAATCTCGATGCCACGTTCCCGACTCCGCATGGTCTCATGCCGGGTGCGGGGTCGATGATCGCCGCCCTGAGAACAGCGGCCGAGACCGAGCCGGAGGTCGCCGGCAAACCATTCGAACCGATGCGAGCCATCCTCAACGAGCTGTCCGGGGAAGGCCCGAGGTGGATGGTCGGTGATCGACCCGACACCGACCTCGCCATGGCACAGATCGAAGGATGGACGTCGATCCTGGTCCTGACCGGAGTCACCTCCACGGCAGAGGGGGTGGAGCCGCGGCCGGACCTGGTTCTTGACTCCGTCAGCGATCTGCCGCCCCATTTGGGCCTGTAGCCCGGCGGGACCGGTGTCGGCTACCGAACGTCCCAGCGCGGTTCCGCCGCACGAACCTCTGCGGCGCGTCGACGCCTGATGCGCCACGCATAGATCACTCCGACCAGAAAGCCTCCGACGTGTGCCTGCCAGGCGATGTTGCTGTCGGCACCGGCGAACGCAAATTGCCCGATGAGCCAAAGCACGAGAAACACAGCCGCCGGAACCCGGAACGGCAGGAAGAAGAAGGGAGGGACGATCGAGGTCACACGGGCGGAGGGATGCAGGACGAGATAGGCACCCATGACCGCAGCGATGGCGCCGGAAGCGCCCACCACGGGGATCGTGGAGGTCAGGTTGCCGATCACGTGGGCGAATGTGGCGAGGATGCCGCTGACGACATAGAACATCGCATATCGGAAGTGGCCGAGCTCGTCCTCGATGTTGTTCCCGAAGATCCACAGGATCCACAGGTTCCCGAACAGATGTCCCAGGCTCCCATGAAGGAAGATCGACGCCACGATCGACGTCGCGACGCTCTTGTCGGGGAACTGCGCCACACCACCGTTGTCGCACCGACCCGTCTGGATCTCGGTGAGAGAAAGCGGCTCCTGGGTGACGATCTCACATGGGATCGCGGCCTCTTCGTAGAGGAAGCTGCCAAGAGCGACATCGGATCTCGGCTGAACCAGGAAGAAGGCGGCGGCCGCCACCGCGATGATCAGCCAGTTGACGACAGGCGTGAGATGCGTCGGATTGTCATCCCTGATCGGCAGCAAGACCGTTTCCTGTCACTGTGAGAGGCGATAATGCCCACATGACCGACACCACACAAACCCCTGACCTCGAGTCTGCGCCCGAGTCTTCGCACGCAGGTGGGGCAATCGATCACGGCCAAGGCCTGATCGTCGTAGGAGCGCACGCCGAACGGGTGGCACCGATCGCAGACGATGTCGAAGCGCTCGTCCCCCTCGATCCGGCTGCCGCCGCCGACGGCGCCGTGACCGTGGTCGACGCACTTGCCCGGCTGCTCGAAGAGGAAGACCACTGAGCGCACGACATCGACTCGACCGCGAGATGGTTCGCCGCGGGCTCGCCCGAAGCCGGTCGCACGCTTCGGAGCTCATCGATGCCGGGATGGTTCGGGTCCAAGGTCTGTTGAATCCCAAACCCGCCAGCCTCGTCGACGCCGCCTCTTCGATCGACTTCGTCGCCGAACCTCCGCCATACGTCGGCAGGGGCGGCGTGAAGCTGGCCGGAGCCATCGCCGAATTCGGTCTGAATGTCGCCGGTCGGAGAGCGCTCGACGCGGGCGCCTCGACCGGCGGGTTCACCGACTTCCTGCTCCAGCACGGTGTCGAATCGGTGACAGCCGTGGACGTCGGCTACGGGCAGCTCGACGACCGGATATCGGCCGATGCCAGGGTCACCGTGGTGGACCGCACCAACATCCGTGCGGTGACACCACAAGACCTCGGGGGCACCTTCGATCTGATCGTCGGTGACCTGTCGTTCATCTCGCTGTGCACGGTTGCTCCGGCGCTGTCGGCGCTCGCCGCTCCCGGCGCAGATCTGGTCCTCTTGGTCAAGCCGCAGTTCGAGGTCGGCAAGGGAGAGGTGGGCAGAGGGGGCGTGGTTTCGGATCCGGAGCTCCACCGAGCCGCCATCACCAAGGTCGTCGAGTGTTTGGCCGCCAACGACCTGGGTGCTCGATCGGTGTGCCGATCACCCATAGAGGGCGCCAAGGGAAATCGTGAGTTCTTCGTTTGGTGCGTACGATCCAACGCCCCGGCCGCGCATCTGGAGATACCCGTATGAAACTCGGTCTCATCGTCAATCACGGGAGAACCGCCGCCGCGGCGTTCGCCGAGCAACTGGCCGCTGCCGCCGCCGACCGAGGCTTGGGATGCCGGATGCTCGGGCCAGGAGATGACGCCGCCGACATCGATCTCGTCGTCGCCGTGGGTGGTGATGGCACCGTCTTGGATGCTGCGAGGACCGCCTTCCGAATCGATGTGCCCGTCCTCGGATTCAACATGGGAACCATCGGATTCCTCGCTGAAGCCGAGCCCGACGAACTCGAGACCTCTCTCGATCGATTGGTGGCGGGCGAGTACCGAGTGGAGCAGCGGCTGACCCTCAAGGCGCGGCTCGAGAATGGTGCGGAGGCCGTAGGACTGAATGATGTGGTGGTCGAGAAGATCGAGTCGCAGCGGCTGGTGGTGCTGGACGTTCAGGTGAACGGCGAAGCCTTCCTGACCCATCGCGCAGACGGGGTCGTGCTCGCCACGTCGACCGGGTCGACCGCCTACGCCTTCTCGGCCGGTGGACCGCTCGTCGACCCTGCACTCGACACGTTGCTCTTCACACCGGTTGCGCCGCATTCGCTCTTCAACCGGACCCTGGTGCTGCCGCCCGACGTCACGATCATCATCCGTGTGGCGGGCGACCGCTCGGTCCGGATCAGCGTGGACGGTTTCGAGATCGGTGAGGCGCACGAAGGAGAGAGCGTGACCGTCACCCGCGGTGAGCGGTCGATCGGTTTCGTTCGCTACGACATCGAGGGATTTCCGGCTCGGGTCACCCGGAAGTTCGGATTGGAGTGAGGTGCTCGACGAGCTGATCGTCCGCAATCTCGGCATCATCGAAGAGGCGCGCCTCGAGCCGGGCGCAGGACTCACCGTCATCACCGGGGAGACCGGAACGGGGAAGACGTTGCTCCTCGGTGCGCTCCGTTTGTTGCTGGGCGCTTCCGCCCGATCCGACCTCATCGGCCCGTTTGCGGAGGAAGCAACCGTCGAGGGACGGTTCGTGACCGCAGACGGCAGGGAAGTCGCCGCCGGCAGGCGTCTCACGGCGACCGGCAGAAGTCGTGCGTATCTCGACGGATCCGTCGCCTCGGCTGCGGCCCTCGACGCGGCCACCACCGGTGTTGTCGAGATCGTCGCCCAGCACGACCAGCTGTCGATCACTCGTCCATCCGAGGTGAGGGCCGCAATCGATCAGACACTCGATGCTCCAGGAAGGGCGAGCCTCGACGACTACGCCGAGGCCTGGGCGGAATACCGCCGTCTGCTCGCCGACCAGAAGACCATCGGCGGCGATCGACCCTCCCTCGAGCGCGAGCGAGATCTCCTCCGCCATCAGATCTCGGAGATCGAACGTGCAGGATTCGAGCCCGGTGAGGACGTGGAGCTCGAGACCCGGCTGTCGCGGCTGCGAAATGCGGAGACGCTGCGTCTGCATGTCACTGCCGCAAGTGAAGCCCTCGATCGCGGGCGGGACGATCTCGGAGCCTCGGTCGCCGAGATCCGCAAAGCCGCCGCCTACGATCCCGGCCTCGAGCCCGCGCTCGGCGAACTCGAGGCCATCGAGGACGGCATGGGTGGCATCGCCATTCGGCTCGGTGCTTCACTCGACGATCTCCAGAGCGAAGAAGGGGGCCTTGAGGTCTCGGAGGAGCGTCTTCGTGCCCTCAACGACCTCCGGCGAAAGTACGGGCCCCAACTCGACGATGTGCTTGCGTTCGCAACAGCTGCGAAGGAGCGTCTCGACGACCTCGACGACCTGCTCACCCGGGCCGACACACTCGACGAACAGCTCGACGAGGTACGAAGCCGGCTGGACATCGTGGGCACCGCCTTGATGGGGGCCCGCGTGCGGGCAGCCGAGACCTTGGCGGTCACCGCCGAGCACCATCTGCGTGAACTCGGGTTCAAGGACCCCATCGTTGCCCCTGTCGTTGCGCCCGGCGAGCCGTCGGCCTCCGGCACGGACATCGTCGAGCTGCGGTTTGCCTCCGACCGACGTCTCAAGCCGGGTGAGATAGCGAAGGTGGCCTCAGGCGGCGAATTGAGTCGCCTGGTCCTGGCATTGCGGCTCGCCGGAGGGGCCGGCGACACCGAAACGCTCGTCTTCGACGAGATCGATGCGGGCGTGGGTGGTGTCACCGCCTTGGAGGTCGGGCGCAAACTCGCAGCGCTGGCCGAGCATCGCCAGGTCCTGTGTGTCACGCACCTCCCGCAGGTGGCGGCGTTCGCAGATCTGCACTACGTCGTGACCCGAACCGACGATGGAGCGAGCGTGGCGGTAGTGGACGCGGACAAAAGGATCGAGGAGCTCAGTCGGATGCTGGCCGGACTGCCCGACTCCGAACGCGGGCGGGAAGCTGCCGAAGAGCTCGTCGATCTGGCGCGAGCAGGACGAACATCGTGAACCCCACATACGCCGACTGAGCGGGCCATACTCGGGGCATGGAACACATCCGCACCGAACACGCCGGGCCGGTGTCCACGATCACCCTCGCTCGACCTGAACGTCGCAACGCTCTCTCGATGGCGCTCATGGGCGAACTGATCGATGCGCTCGAAGCTGTCCCCGCCGACAGCCAGGTGATCGTCGTCGCCGCCGATGGCCCTGTGTTCTCCGCCGGGCATGACCTTGGTGAGATGGTCCAGCGTGATCCGGGGTTCTACACCGCCCTGTTCGACCGATGCACGGTGCTGATGGAGACGATCCATCGCGTCCCGCAGCCGGTGATGGCCCGGGTGCACGGAGTGGCTACGGCGGCAGGTTGTCAGCTCGTGGCCGCCTGTGATCTCGTCGTCGCCTCCGAATCGGCGACGTTTGCGACTCCAGGAGTCAAGATCGGATTGTTCTGCTCCACTCCGATGGTTCCCATCAGCAGGGCCGTGGGGAGAAAGCGTGCGATGGAGATGCTGCTCACGGGTGAGCCGATCGACGCCGCCACCGCTCGAGACTGGGGTCTGGTCAATCGGGTGGTGGCGCCGGCCGACCTCGACGCAGAGGTCGAGCGTCTCGTCGCACAGATCGTGCGGTTCAGCCCGACAGTGATCGGAATCGGCAAGGAGGCTTTCTACAGCCAGGTGGAGCTCGACGAACACCGGGCCTACGACCTCACCAAGGCGGTGATGGCCTCGAATGCGCGCCTTCCCGAGGCCACGGAGGGCATCGGGGCCTTCCTCGAGAAACGCCGGCCCAACTGGCCATCCGACGGCCGCTCCGGCAACGAAGATCTACGCTCCGAGGCATGAGAGATCGAGTTTCCATCACCGAGCTCACGCCGCTGCTCTTCCTCGAACGATCGGCGGACGTCTTCCCTGACAAGACGGCGATCCGATATCGAGATCGGTCGATCAACTACCTCGAGCTGAAGGCAGCCGCGGTTCGGCTGGCGCGGGCGCTGCAGGCGTCGGGAATCGAGCCCGGCGATCGTGTGGCATATCTGATGCCCAACCTCCCCGAGATGCTGATCGCCCATTTCGGTGTGCCGTTGGCCCGCGGCGTTCTGGTCGCCATCAACACCAGGCTCTCGGGTCCGGAGATCGAATACATCCTTCAGCATTCGGGTGCGTCGATCCTCGTGGTCGACACGGGCCTGTACCCCACGGTGGCCGGTCATGTCCAGAACTGCCCGGATCTCCGGGAGGTGGTCACGCTCCACGATCCACACTCTGAGGCCGACCCCGTCGAAGGTCACTTCGGGTACCACGAGCTCATCGGCCGTGGGTCGGATGAACCCCTTCCGTTTCGCGTCGACGACGAAGAGCGCGCCATCTCGATCAACTACACGTCGGGCACCACCGGGCGTCCCAAGGGCGTCATGTACACGCACCGCGGCGCACACCTCAATGCACTGGCCGAGCTGCTCCACAGCAAGCACTCGCCGGACTCGGTCTACCTCTGGACGCTGCCGATGTTCCACTGCAATGGATGGTGCACGACCTGGGCGCTTCCGGCGATCGGAGGCACCAGTGTGTGTCTGCGGGCTGTCGATCCCGGCGAGATCTGGAGACTCATCGCCGATGAAGGTGTCACACATCTGAACGCGGCGCCGACCGTGATGATCTCGATGGTCAACGATCCGGATGCGGCGCCGTTCGAACGCCCGTTCGTCGCCACCACTGCGGGTGCGCCACCTTCCCCCACGATCATCGCCCAGATGAACGCTCTCGGTGCCGAGATCGTCCATGTGTACGGCCTCACCGAGACGTACGGCCCTTATACGGTCTGCCAGCCTCAGACCGGCTGGGCCGGTGAGCCCGAGGATGTGCGGGTGAGACTCCAGGCGAGGCAGGGTGTCGCCTACATCGGCGCAGACCCCATTCGGGTCGTGGACGACGAGATGAACGACGTTCCCAGAGATGGAGCGACGATGGGCGAGGTGGTCATGCGTGGCAACAATGTGATGGCGGGCTACTACGCAGATGAGGCAGCCACCGTGAAGGCGTTCGAGGGAGGCTGGTTCCACTCCGGAGATCTCGGTGTCTGGCATCCCGACGGGTACATCGAGCTTCGAGATCGCGCCAAGGACATCATCATCTCGGGAGGCGAGAACATCTCGACGATCGAGGTCGAGCAGACGATCGTGAGCCATCCGGCCGTGTTGGAGTGTGCCGTCGTGTCGATGCCCCACGAGAAGTGGGGGGAGCGCCCCAAGGCATTCGTGACTCTCAAGCCAGGTGCCACTGCGACGGCCGACGACATCATCGAACACGTTCGCAGCTCCATCGCCCGTTTCAAGGCGCCTGACGAAGTCGAGTTCGTGGATGCACTTCCAAAGACGTCGACAGGCAAGATCCAGAAGTTCGTTCTCAGAGACAAGCTGTGGGAAGGCGGAAAGCACATCAACTGAACCGGCGGCCCCGACGCTCCGCCTCGACCAGGATCTGGAACAACGATCCGGGGGTCAGAGGTGCTAGCGTGGCCTCCCGTGGCGGACGCACTCTTCACCCACGGTTCCACCGGTCAGATGTCGGGGTCGCAACTGCCCGACGTCCCCACTGGGCCCTCCAGCACCAAGTACGTGTTCGTGACCGGGGGCGTCGTCTCCAGTCTCGGCAAAGGAATCACCGCCGCTTCGCTTGGTCGCCTGTTGAAGGCTCGGGGCCTCGAAGTGGTGATCCAGAAGCTCGACCCGTACATCAACGTCGACCCGGGGACGATGAATCCCTTCCAGCACGGCGAGGTCTTCGTGACCGACGACGGGGGCGAAACCGACCTCGACCTCGGCCACTACGAGCGTTTCGTCGGCACGAACCTGCGGAGGATGTCCAACGTGACCGCAGGCTCCGTCTATCTCTCTGTGATCAAGAAGGAGCGCCGCGGGGACTATCTGGGCGACACGGTTCAGGTGATCCCGCACATCACCAACGAGATCAAGGCGCGGATCGCCAAGGTGGGTGAAGAGAGCGAGGCCGACGTTGTGATCACCGAGGTCGGTGGCACCGTCGGTGACATCGAGAGCCTGCCCTTCTTGGAGGCGATCCGCCAGTTCGGGAACGACGTGGGTCACGAGAACGCCCTGTTTCTCCATGTGACACTCGTCCCGTACATCGGGTCCGCAGAGGAGCTCAAGACCAAGCCCACCCAGCACTCGGTCGCCGAACTCCGGTCCAAGGGAATCCACCCGGATGTGATCGTTCTGCGCTCGGACCGGCCGATAGACGAGGCGGTGCGGCGCAAGATCTCCCTGTTCTGCGACGTCCCGACCAAGGGCGTCATCAACGCCATCGACGCGTCGAGCATCTACGAGGTGCCCCTGCTTCTGCAAGAAGGCGGCCTGGACACCGTTGTCTGCGACCGGCTGGGAATCACAACCGGACCGCCCGACATGTCGAACTGGGAGGCGATGGTCGAGCGGATGCAGACTGCCTCGGACCCGGTCACCATCGCCATCGTCGGGAAGTACGTCGATCTGCCGGACGCCTATCTCTCGGTGGCCGAGGCGCTTCGCCACGGGGCGGCCGCCGCCGGCCTCGACCTCGATCTTCGCTGGGTACCGAGCGACGAGCTGACCGGCATGCTGGCGTCGAGCTATCTGGAGGATCTCGACGGAATCGTGATTCCCGGCGGTTTCGGCCCTCGCGGAGTCGAGGGAAAGATCGCAGCCATCAGATATGCCCGTGAGAACGACGTCCCCTTCCTGGGTCTGTGCCTCGGTCTCCAGTGTGCGGTCATCGAATTCGCCCGCAGCGTCGTCGGTCTCGAGGGCGCCAACTCGACAGAGTTCGACCCGACCTCCGTCCATCCTGTGATCGACTTGATGGCGAGCCAGTCGGATGTCGAGGAGAAGGGCGGGACGATGCGACTCGGCCTCTACCCGGCCAAGCTGGCGCCCGGATCGCTCGTCCGCACGCTCTATCACGAGGAACTGATCTACGAACGGCACCGGCACCGCTGGGAGGTCAACAACCGATACCGGAAAGACCTCGAAGCGGCCGGCTTGCGGTTGTCGGGGTTGGCTCCCGACGATTCCCTCGTCGAGTTCATCGAGCTGCCGAATCATCCGTACTTCGTGGCGACCCAGGCCCATCCGGAGTTCAAGTCACGCCCGGATCGACCCCACCCACTGTTCCGCGGGCTTGCGGTGGCGGCAGGGGAGCGGCGCAGGTCGGCGAGCTTCGATGTATCCGCTTCGGATCCGGCAGTCGAACGGGCGTGAGCTTCGAGATCCTCGGATCCACCGTCCTCGGCACCGGCCGCATCGTGGAGCTGTGCGACGTCGTGGTCAAGGCTCCTGACGGTGAGACCGCGCACCGAGACGTTGTGAGACATCCCGGTGGCGTTGCCGTCCTGCCGATCGTCGACGGCAACGGCCTGTTGCTGCGCCAATACCGGGTTGCGGTCGGATCGGAGATCTTCGAGATACCGGCAGGGAAGATCGACCCCGACGATGGTGAGCCGGCGAAGGCCGCCGAACGCGAGATGATCGAAGAGATGGGGCTGGCTCCAAGCCGGCTGATCCCCCTCGGTTCATTCCTGCCCTCACCCGGATACACCGATGAGCGGATCCACCTCTTCGTGGCGGAAGGCGTTGGAGAGGCCACCCGGGCGCCGGACGGGATCGAGGAGCGCTTCGCAGAAATCGTGTCGATCCCGCTCACAGAGCTCGTGGCAATGGTCGACCGAGGTGAAATCCCCGACGCCAAGACCCAGCTTGCGGTGCTCGGCTGGATCCGGCACTCACAAGCCTGAACGGCCGGATCTGCGATCCTGACGGCATGACTCCGCTGGCCCGATCCGCCGCCGACTACTTGCTCACGCTGAGGGTGGAGCGCGGCCTCAGCCGGAACACCCTGGCGGCCTATCGGCGGGATCTCGACCAGTACCTCGAATTCGTCGGTCCCGAAACGCCGGATGCCGAAATCGTGTCGGCGTTCGTCTCTCATCTCCGCGAGCGCGGGCTCGCACCGTCATCCGTGAACCGGAAGATGGCGGTGGTGAGAGGTCTGCACCGGTACCAGGTCGCCGAGGGCGACCGCGTCGACGACCCCACCACGCTCGTGGACCTCTCCCGGATTCCCGACGCCCTGCCCAAGGCGCTCTCCGTCGAAGAGGCCATCGCCCTCGTGGAGAGTCCCGATGCCGGGACCGTTGCAGGCCGTCGTGACTCTGCGCTCCTGGAGATGCTCTACGCCACTGGGGCCCGGGTGTCGGAGGCGATCGATGTGGACCTCGCCCACGTCGATCTCGTGGATCGGATCGTTCAGCTCACCGGCAAGGGGTCGAAGGAGCGTCTCGTGCCGCTCGGATCCAAGGCCGTTGTCGCGGTGGAACGGTGGCTGCCGGACCGCATGGAGTTGGCGCGTGGTCCACACGACGCCGTCTTCATCAATCTTCGTGGGGGGCGGTTGAGCCGCCAGGGCGCGTTCCTGATCGTCAAGAAGGCGGCGACCAGAACCGGCATCGATCCCGATCGAATCTCACCCCATGTACTTCGGCATTCGGCCGCTACCCACATGATCGAGGGGGGCGCCGATCTCCGATCGGTTCAAGAAATGCTCGGTCACGCTAATGTCACCACTACCCAGGTCTACACGCGGGTCAGCCCACGGCATCTCATGGAGGTGTTCGTCCAGGCGCACCCGCGGAGCCGATGAAGCTGGCGAGGAAAGATGCCGATCGATACCGCACATGCACGCGAAGCCCTCAACGAGGAACGCACGAAGCTGGTTCACCAGCTCGACGAGCTCGGCGCTACCGAAAGCGGTGATCTCCGCAGCGACGTCGACTACGGCGATGGATTCGCCGATGCCGGAGCTGCGACGGCCGAGCGGACCGAGCGCCTCGGTCTTGCCGAGTCGCTCGCCGGGCAGATAGAAGAGATCGACAGCGCACTCGAGCGCATCGAGCACGGGACGTACGGCGTCTGTGCATCATGTGGCTCGGATATCCCTGCGGATCGGCTCGAGGCTCGCCCGGCATCGATCTACTGCGTCGACTGCAAGGTTCGCCGCTGACCCGATGCCAGGCAACTGGTCCCACCTGGCGGCGCGGTTCTTCGATGTGCTCACGGCTCGACCGCTGTCGCCGGCGGAGCGTGATCTGCTGGGTACGTGGCTGCGAGATCGGGAGGTCGCCATCTTCACCACCCAGGCCGACGCCGATCAGCGCCACGGGCTGGAATGTGGCCTCGATGTCGCCACGCTGCACCCGGATCGCCGCGATCTCATCAGAGCGGCCATTCTCCACGATGTCGGCAAGCGACACGCCGGGCTCGGGACGATCGGCCGGGTCTTTGCGTCGGTCGCCGCCAGGTTGCACCTTCCGCTCCGCGGTCGATTCGCCCTGTACGCCCGCCACGGGGCGCTGGGAGCCGAAGAACTCGAGAGGCTCGGCGCCGAGGCCTTCGTGATCGACTTCGTACGCGCTCATCACGGGGAACGGCCGGCGAGTATCCCGGAGGGTGACTGGCAGGTGCTGATGGACGCCGATCGCGCCCGGCTACCGAACACCCGCCCCAAGAGCGGATACCCTGACGGCTCTCGCGACGGAACATCATGAGCTACCACGTCAAAACAGCAGTGTTCGAGGGCCCTCTCGACCTCCTTCTTCAGCTGATCACTCGACAGCAGGTCGACGTGACCGCGGTCAGCCTGGGTGATCTCGTCACGGAGTACCTCACCTACCTCGACGACATGCGCCAGCTCGACCTCGACGTCACCAGCGAGTTCCTTCTCATCGCAGCCACCCTCATCCAACTCAAGGTGCGGCATCTGTTGCCCAGCGACGGCGAGGTGGATCTCGACGAAGAACTCGCGCTGATGGAGGAGCGCGATCGGCTCCTGAGCCGCCTCCTCATGTGCGTCACGTTCAAGGACGTGGCTGCGGTGCTGTCGGCTCGGATGCAAGCCTCCAATCGACTTGTTCCACGAGTCTCAGGGCTCGATCAGAAGATCCCGCCCCCAATCGCCGAAATCGTGATCCCGGTCGACGCCGACGAGTTGGCCCAGATCGCGAATCGGGTCTTTGCCGGACACGATGCCGAGCCGGATCTCGACCATCTCGATCTGGAGCTTCCATCGGTGCAGTCGGCGATCGACGAACTGCGTGTCCGGGTGAACGAGGCAGTGGACACGACGTTCGAGGATCTCGTATCGCACTGCACCCGGAAGGTAGAGGTGGCCGCCTATTTTCTGGCGCTCCTGGAGCTGGCACGGTGGGGTATGGTCGAGTTGGCCCAAGATGACTGGCTGTCCGCGATCGAGGTCCGGCACCGCGCCGAGGGCAGCAATGCCATCGGCCGATCCGAGTGGGCGTCGTGACCCCCGAAGCTGCACTCGAAGCCATCCTGTTCGTCACCGAGTCCCCCATCCCGACCCAGGAGCTGTCGGAGGTTCTCGAGATTCCGGCGGAGGCGGTCGAGGGGATGCTCGAAGAGCTGTCGCGATCGCTCGAAGCGCGGGGGAGTGGGCTGGTGGTACGGAGGGTTGCCCAGGGCTGGCGCCTGTACTCGCATCCCGACGCGTATCCATACCTCGAACGGTTCTCCACATCGGCGACGGCTCGCAAACTCTCGGGTGCCGCCCTCGAGGTGCTCTCGGTGGTCGCCTACCGGCAACCCGTTTCGCGAGGGCAGATCGGAGAGATACGAGGCGTCGACTCCGACTCCGCGGTCAGGTCACTGGAACGTATGGGTCTCATCGAGGAAGCCGCACGCCTCGACACGCCGGGACACCCGGCCGTGTATCGCACCACCGATCTGTTCCTCGAGAAACTCGGCCTCGTCTCCCTCGATGAGCTGCCACCTCTCGCCGACCACGTGCCACCGACTTCGGTGGTGGAGGCCCTCGAGGACACGTTCCGTCCCGACCGCCCAGAGGCATGAGCGACCCCGTCAAGGTCCACAAGGCCATCTCGGCAGCAGGACTCATGTCCCGCCGGGCTGCGGAGGACCTCATCAAACAGGGCCGTGTCACGGTCGATGGTGACGCGGTGACACTCGGACAGCGGGTCGATCCTGAGACAGCGAAGATCGAAGTCGACGGCAAGCAGATCCCCGTCGCTCCCGACCGTGTGACCTATCTGCTCAACAAGCCGATCGGTGTGATCTCGACGGCGTCCGATCCCCAAGGACGGCGGACCGTGGTCGATCTGGTGCCGTCGACTCCGCGGGTGTGGCCCGTCGGCCGCCTCGACGCGGAGAGCGAAGGCCTGATCCTCGTGACCAACGACGGCGACCTCACGAACATCGTCACCCACCCCTCCCACGGGATCACCAAGACCTACAGCGTGGTCGTCTACGGCCACGTGGGCCATGGCTTCACCAGATCCCTGGTTGCGGGCGTCGAACTCGACGATGGGCCCGCACGGGCCGTCTCAGCCCGTGTGATCGACACGCATCGAAACTCGACGCTCGTCGAAATGGTGTTGGTGGAAGGTCGGAATCGTGAGATACGCCGCATGTGTGAGGCCCTCGACCACGATGTGCGTCGTCTCGTGCGCACGGCGATCGGGCCGATCAAGGATCGCACCGTGAAGCCGGGAGACTGGCGTCTGCTCGAACCCACCGAGCTCGCCTCGCTGTACGCCGCCGCCACATGATGCCGCTCACCGGTCAAGGTTCCGGCGTCGGGTTCCCGTTGCAGTCGAGACCCTCTGCGGGCCGGTACAACGCGATGAAGGAGTCCTCGACCACGGAACCGTCCGGATAGGTACGGGACCGGAACGTCTCGACCTGGGTGCACCGGCGAGCGGGACCTTCCTCCTGGCCGGTCTCCTCGACCACGAGATGCTCGGTCGAATAGATGGTCACGGTGATGGTCGTATCGGAGTACGTGGGCCAGATGAGCACCGGGAACTCCGTCGCATTCGTGACCACGAGATCGGGCTTCGGAAACGACAACGTTGCCTCCCGCCCATACGGGTACCGGCTGATGTAGATCGAGTGGCTCTGGTATTCGTCGATGTCGAGCCCGGAGAAGAATGCCGCGTTGAAGAAGGTCGTGGCGAACTGTGAGATCCCTCCGCCCACGTCTTGGGTGAACCGTCCCTGCTCGATCACACCGGCTCCCACGAACCCCTTGTCGACCGTGCGCTCCCCGACGAATCCGTTGACCGAGAACGACTCTCCAGGGAGGAGGTACTGGCCGCGAATCAGGTCTGCGATACGGTGGATGTTGGTCACACGCGCCTCGCAACAGTCGTGTTGCGTGGTGAATTCGCCGACCACTTCGACCACACCTTCGCCCTTCGCCCAGGCCTCCAACGTCGGATCGCCGACCGCCGCCGCAGGCAGATCGACCGGCCCGTCGCGCTCGCTCATCAGGGCGTCGATGATCACCTGACCGGCGTCCGGAGCACAGCATCCTTGCGGGGCCGTTCCCGGCTCCACCAGCTCGGGAACCCCGTCGACGACGTCGAACACCGGATCGGATCCGGGACGGCTCAACGTCGAGAACAGTTCGAAGAGGGCCTCCTGGAGCACGTCGGTCCTGAACGAGATCTGTGGGTCGGTGAGCGACCCGCCGACCTCCATCGCGTCTCGCACGGTGGCCTCCGAGAGCCGACCCACGGCACCCAGGACCCGCACGGTCAGCCCCCCGCCCGTGATCTCCTCGAGCCGATCGGCAAGGGCCTGAGCCGTCTCGTCCGAGCTCTCGGGCCGGGAGGTGAGGAGCACCGCATCGATCTCCAACGGCTCGCCGGGTTCGAACCTGTCTGCGATGACTTCGGCGGTCGGCCCGGCATCGACGGAGACGCCGTCGACGCCGGGGACGACCTCGATCGCCTCGGCCCGCACCTCGACTCGGGGTTCGGCCAGGGGCACGACCACTATGCCGTCGAGTCCGGCGACACGAGTGGCGAGTTGTTCGGGAGCCCATCTCCAGACGGTGGCCACCGTGCGCGGCTCCCACGGCGCTCTCAGCCACGACCAGAGCCGTCGCCCGAACGATCCCGTCCTCCCGGCATCAGCGATCGCACCGGTGGTTGCACTCCGGTCCACTTCGAGTCCCAGCTCTCCGGCAGCCGTCACGATGGTGCTGCCGGGCGTACGGATCGTCACCGGAGCGTTCAGGATCTCCTCGGCCCGTTGGTCGACGATCTCCGAGACCCGGTCGAGCGCAGCGCGCCGCAAAGCCATCCCGTCATAGGTGACATTGGGGGCAACCTCGTCGGTGGTCGTCGCCTCGTCGATCGCAAACCATGCGACGATCACCGCAGCGGCGGCCACGACGAAGATTCCTGTGACCAGGAGCAACCGTCGCATCGTGTCGATGCTATTGCGATGACGAAGACATGCGAGCCGGCGGATCCGGCCGTCGGACTTACAACTAGGATCGCCGCCGTGAACCGGCTCGTGACTCCGATCGACCATGCCGTGGAGGCAGTAGTCCGTCCGCCGGGATCGAAGAGCTTCACGAACCGGGCGCTGGTGGTCGCCGCACTCGCTTCAGGCGGTGCGAGCCGGCTCGAAGACCCCCTCGAAGCAGACGACACCGAAGCGATGCGGGACTGTCTGAGGGGCCTGGGAGTTCTGATCGACGACAGCGACGAGCCCTGGCTGGTGCTCGGCACCGGCGGACAGCTCGTCGGTCCCGAGTCGCCGTTGAATGCGCGGGCCTCGGGTACCACCGCCCGGTTCGTCACCGCGATCGCGCCCCTGGCCAACGGACCCGTGACCGTCGACGGCACCGAACGCATGCGACAACGACCGATCGGACACTTGACCGAGGCTCTGCGATCGATGGGCGCAGACGTCGAGTCACGCGACGGATATCCACCCGTGACGATCCGGCCGTCGAATCTCGTCGGCGGTGAAGTGGTCGTCGACGGCACCGCATCGAGTCAATTCGTCTCGGCGGTCCTGATGGTGGCCCCGATGGTCGGCGAGGAAGTCGTCGTGAGGCTGGCCGGTGGAGATCTGGTCTCCCGACCGTATGTGATCTCGACCCTCGAGGTGATGGGGGCCTTCGGCGCCGAGGTCGAGGATCGAGGGGACCACTTCGTCGTCGCCCCGACCGGCTACCGAAATGCGCACTACCCCATCGAGGCCGACGCATCCGCAGCGGCCTACCCGCTGGTTGCTGCCGCCATCACCGGTGGCACCGTCACCATCGAGGGAATTCCCGAAGGATCGACGCAGGCGGATCTGGCCCTGCTCGGCGTGCTCGAACAGATGGGTTGCCTGATCGAGCGTCGCGAGCGCAGCATCACGCTCTCCGGGCCGCCGGCCCTTCGGGCAATCGACGTGGACATGAACGCGGCCCCGGATGCGGTTCTCGCACTGGCGGTGGCATGTCTCTTCGCCGACGGCACGAGCCGCATCAGGAACGTCGGCAACCTCAGGCTGAAGGAGACCGACCGGCTCTCGGCGCTGGAGACCGAGCTGCGGCGGGTGGGGGCCGGCGCCGAGATCGTGGGAGACGACCTCGTCGTCGATCCCGGACCGCTGCACTCGGCGGCGATCGAAACCTACGACGACCACAGGATGGCGATGTCGTTTGCACTGGTCGGTCTGCGGGTGCGGGGCATCGAGATCATCGATCCCGCCTGTGTCGCCAAGACCTGGCCTCGCTTCTTCCAGATGCTGGAGAGACTGTGACGAGGCGCGTGATCGCCGTCGATGGACCCGGCGGCTCCGGCAAGTCCACGGTGAGCCGCAGGTTGGCCGAACATCTCGGGTGGACCCATCTCGACACCGGCGCCTTCTATCGAGCAGCAACCCTGCTCGCCCTGGAAGCAGGAGCGGACATCGACGACGAGAAAGCGATCCTGGAGGTCCTGGCCTTCCGCCGCTTCGGTCAGGAAGACGGAGTCATGACGGTCGACGGTCGCGACGTCTCCGGTCCCATTCGCGGCGAAGATGTCACCGGTGCCGTGAGCGCGGTGTCGGCCCATCCCCAGGTCCGGAAGGTGATGGTCGCCATGCAGCGCACCTGGGCGGAACGCCACCCCGCTTCGGTCGTCGAGGGTCGCGACATCGGCACCGTCGTTTTTCCAGACGCGCTCGTCAAGGTCTTCCTGACCGCCGACCCGGCCGAGCGTGCCCGTCGCCGGGCAGGTGAGTCCGGCGCCGACACCGGTTCCGTCGAGAAGGCACTGGAGCGACGGGACCGCTACGACGCCGGACGTGCTGCTTCGCCGATGCGCCCCGCCAACGACGCGATCGTGATCGACACGACCGACCTCGGGATAGACGAGGTGGTGGCCGCCATCCTCGAGCGTGTGCCTGGCCCCGCGACTCACGGCGACACACACGACGCGCCGTAGGGGTTTCGGAGAGGTGCCACGAGCCCACATCCCGTCGAGGGCTCGAACGATGTGTCCCGACCGCTCGCCGCGTGGCCTCGGGCCTGCGTGAACTGCGGGTCAGCTGCGAAGGAGCTCGAGGGCGTCCGCCGCAGTCCAGGTTCTGTCGCGGTCGAGCCACCCGGGCTGTGCGGCCGGCTTGGCGGTCAGCGATGCCTCCACGAGCGCAGAGAGTGTTCCGACCAATGCGCGCAGCTGAGGTGGCAGTGGGAAGTACTCGCCTTCTTCGGTCACCGACAACAGCTCGAATCCGGTTTGGGCGTCGACCCTCTCGATGACCTCTTCGACGAGGTGATCGGGGGCCGAGGCACCTGCGGTGAGCCCCACCACCTTGGCGCCGGTCAGCCAGGAGTCCTCGATCTCATCTGCGGAGTCGATTCGATGGGCGGAGCGTCCGAGCTCGCGGGCCACCCGCACGAGTGCCTGGGTGTTCGACGAGTTCTCCGACCCGACCACGAGGATCAGGTCGCACTGCTCGGCGAGGCTGCGAACCGCAGACTGGCGGTTGGTCGTGGCGTAGCAGAGGTCGCTCTTACGGGAGGTGGCGAGAGCCGGAAAGCGGGACTGTGCCTCCTCGAGAACCGACTGCCATTCGTAGGTTCCGAGCGTCGTCTGGGCGAGCAGGGCCACCCTTTCGGGGTCGGCGGGTGTGAAGTCGTCGAGGCCTTGTTCCGGCTCGACGAGCGTGATGGCATCGGGTGCCTCCGCCATCGTCCCGATCGCCTCGTCGTGTCCGGTGTGGCCGATGTAGATGATGTCGAAACCCTTCTTCGCCATCTGCTTGACCTCGTGATGGACCTTCGTCACCAGGGGACAGACCGCATCGATGACGACGGCGCCCCGCTCCTTGGCACCCGCCACAACCTCGGGCGCCGAACCGTGGGCCGACAGCATCACCGGAGCCCCTTCGGGTACCTCCTCGATACCGTCGACGAACACCACCCCTGCCTTCTCGAACGCCCGGACCACCCATTCGTTGTGGACGATCTCGTGGTAGCAGTACACCGGCGGCTCGAAGATCCTCACCATCCACGTGAGGGCTTTGATCGCCATCTCCACACCGGCGCAGAACCCCCGCGGCTCGGCGAGGATCAGACGTTCCGGTCGCTCGACTGTCTCCATGACCTTGAGCCTAGGGATCCACCCCCCGTATCCGAAGATACGAACCCAGGGTTATGGACCGCCATTTTGGCGGGCTACCGCCCACGGAACGCCGTATGGTTCGAACCGGGAGCCCCGGCGTTCCGCTCCGACATTGGCGGACTGGAGCCCACGGGATGGGCCCTAACCTGACGTCCGATGTCCCGTCTCCCTGTTGTCGCCGTGGTCGGACGCCCCAACGTGGGCAAGTCGACGTTGGTCAATCGTATCGTGGGCGGTCGCCAGGCCGTGGTCGAAGAGATGCCAGGCGTCACGCGCGACCGTCGCGAGTTCAACGCCGACTGGGCCGGTCGAGCATTCCTCGTCATCGACACCGGAGGATGGGAGCTCCGGCCCGGAGCGCCGTTCGTCGACGAGATCCGCGAGCAGGCTGAGGCAGCGGTCGCCGCGGCCGACGTCGTCATCTTCGTCGCCGACGCCACCACCGGGCTCACCGATGACGACCAGGGCGTCGTCAAGATCCTCCGCAACGCCGAGATACCCGTTCTCCTCGCCACCAACAAGGTGGACGACCGGACCCGGCTCCATCTCGCCGACGACTTCTGGAAGCTCGGCCTGGGAGAGCCTCACGGTGTGTCGGCCTTCCACGGCTTGGGAATCGGTGACCTGCTCGATGCGGTGGTCGCTGTGCTCCCGGAGGCGCCCACAGAACACGCAGACGGCGACGTCCCGAATCTGGCGATCATAGGCCGACCCAACGTGGGCAAGTCGACGCTCCTCAACCTCTTGTTGGGCGAACAGAGGGTGATTGTGTCCGACCGTCCAGGTACCACCCGTGACCCGATCGACGTCATGGTCGAGCTGGACGGAATCGAATACCGACTGATCGACACAGCCGGCATCCGGCGCAAACCCCAGATCACAGAGGACGCTGACTTCTACGCCGTACTCCGGGCCAAAGAGGTTCTGGCAAGGGCCGACGTGGCGCTGATGGTGATCGACGCCGTCGACGGCATCACCCACCAGGATCAACGAATCGCCGACGAGGTGGTGGAGGCCGGCACCGGCCTGGTGGTCGTGCTCAACAAGTGGGACATCATCGACGATGAGGCCCGGGCGCGGGTCGAATCCGACATCGAAGACCGCTTCGGGTTCGTCGGCTGGGCACCCGTTCTCCGCATTTCCGCGCTCACCGGCGCCCGGACGAAGCGGATCCCGGCTGCGATCGAGGTCGCCTTGCACAATCGTCTTCGCCGGATCCCGACGGGAACGCTCAATCGGCTCCTCTCCGAGTGGATGAACGGCCACCCGCCGCCAACTCGCAAGGGAAGGCGCCCCACCATCCGCTATGCCGTCCAGGCCGGGGTGGCACCACCGACGTTCATCCTCTTCATCTCGGGAGGGGAGCTCGGACCGGACTACCTGCGCTTCCTCGAGAACCGGATTCGCGGTGTGGAGGACTTCACAGGTACCCCCATCCACATGCACGCCCGTTCGCGACGCTCCCGCCCGTGACCGATCCGTACCTTCCCGAGGAGGACAGTCCGCCCGACGAGCGAGCACCTTGGGGGTTCCGGATCATGCTCGTGCTCGCAGCCCTCTATCTGCTGTGGCGTCTCATCCAGGGGATCGGATGGTTGCTCGACAAGGTGTTCTGAGTCCGCCTCACCCCGATGCGCATGGCATGCGTGGGACGTCACCGACATCCCGGTGCAAGCATGCCCGATCACGGCCGACGCATCAGCGATCCGATTCAGGATCCGAGCGCCGATCCATCCCCGCTCGCTAGATTTCGATGATGGGGCGGATCGCCTGGCGCGACTCGAGGGCGGCGAGGGCGTCCGTCACACGGTCCAACGGGTACACGTGGTCGAGCAAGGGGGATACGTCGACCGCCCCGGTCTCCATCAGACGGATCATGGCCGGATATGCGTTGGGGCTCGATCGGACCCCGAGCACATCGATCTCGTCGAGCGTGAGGGCATCTGGCGAGATGGCCACCGTCTTCCCGCCCGTCAAACCGAGCAGGGCGATCTTGCCGCCCCGGCGCACCGACCCGATCGCCTGCGGGATCACTGCCGGATTGCCTGCGCATTCGAACACGTAGTCGACACCGATTCCACCGGTCAACTCTTTGATCGCCTCGACCGGATCATGCTGCTCGTAGTCGACGATGTCGTCGGCACCCATCTTCTCCGCCAGAGCGAGACGGGCGCCACGGCCGACCATGATGACCCTTGTTGCGCCCAGTGCCTTCGCATTGGCGGTCGACATCAGACCCAGCAATCCGGGGCCGAAGACGGCGGCCGTGGTGCCGGCGGCCAGGCCCACCCTTCTCGTCGCGTGGACCGTCAACGCTCCCTGATTCACGAGCGCACCCGCCAGCGGACCGATCGAGCTGGAGATCTTGTGGAACATCACCGCAGGGCGCGCCGCATACTCCGCGAGTGCGCCAGGAGCGGTGTGTCCGTAGAGCTTGAACTCGCTGCGCGCCGAGCTGATGCACAGGTTGTACCGCCCGGCGCGACAGTTGCTGCATTCTCGACACCCGATGTGGTTCTCGGCGGCTACCTGATCGCCGACCTGGATGTCGGTTCTGGCGACGCCGGGACCGATCTCCACGACGGTCCCGGTCCACTCGTGACCCAGGACGAATGGGAGTGCCGGCGGCCAGCCGCGTTCCTGGAAACTGCCGTGGACCATCTTCAGGTCGGTGCCGCAGAGACCGCAGGCCGTGACCTTCACCAGAATCTCCCCAGGACCGGCCGACGGCTTGTCGGTCTCCGTCACCTCGAGCCGGTTCCAGTCCGTGAGAACGACTGCCTTCATGGTCGTCATCGTGCCTCCCCGATGATCGCAACACGTTCCTGGAGTGCGGCCATCACATCCTCGAAACCCGTGGTGACATGATCCGCCACAGCCTCCATGATCTCCTCTGCTCGTTCGGCACTGACGGATCCCGGGGTCCCGTACCATCCCGAACCTGCCACCTCGCGAAAGTCACGCATGATCGGGAACACGTCGCGGCGTCGGAACAGGGCGTGTCCGTCGGTTCCGAGTTCCACCGGATCGCCGTCGAGCATCTCTTCGAGCCGGACCAACGACCGGTCGTGGGCCAGTACCGCGGCGGTTTCCATCGACCCGGCGTGCGTGAACTCCATCTCATCGGGGAAGAGGGAGTTCGTGATGATGTGGGTCTCGGCGACAACGACCCTCACAGGGGCCGATCTCTGGATCTCGTCGGCGGCGAGCCGCACCGTCGGCGTGTTTCCCTCGTGCCAGTTGACCACCAGGATCGCAGTGGCACCGGCGGCGGCGAGCCCACCCGCCACGTCGACCATGAGATCGATCATCGTCCGGGGGCGAAGCGTCAGCGAACCCTTCCACGGTAGGTGGTACGGAGCCACCCCCACCGGTGACAGGGGCAGTACGGGCGCCTGAAGACGATCAGCGACACGCAACCCGATGGTCAGCGCAGCAAAGTGGTCCGTCCCGAGGGGAAGGTGGCCGCCGTGTTGCTCCACACTCCCGGTGACGACAATCGCCGTGCCTCGGGCCAGGGCCGCTGCGGCGTCGGGCTGTGTCATGTTGGGCAACAGCAATGGGTGATCACCCTGCATGTTCTGTCCTCTCGTCAGTAGTCGGCATCTTCGCCCTGTTCGAGTGCTCGCCGGTGAGCATCGATGGGTGTCTCCCAGACGGACGTCACGATTTCGACCATGGACGGCCCGTCCGCTTCCTGGGAGAAGGCATCTTCGAGGTCGTCAGGGCGTTGCACTCGAGTGGCCCGCAGCCCGTAGGCATTCGCGACGTCGGCGAAACGGGTCTCGGGCAGATCCGGTTCCTCGAATCCACGGCCGAAGGCCACGCGTCGGTACCAGCGGATCCATCCGTACGAGGAATTGTTGAGCACAACGAGAAGCACAGGCGCTCTCCGCTGCACGAGGGTCGACAACTCGCCGATCGCATACGGCGCAGCCCCATCGCCCATGACCGCCACGACACGGCCCGAGCTGCATTCGACGGCGCCGATCGCTGCCGGGATGGCCCAACCGAGACCGGCGAGGCCGCGCGGAAAGAGCGTCTTCGGGCCGGCCGGTCCGCTTTCCAAGAATCCGGCGACCCACCCGCTGGACAGGCTCGCATCGGAACATACGACGTCTTCGGGTTTCAGGGCTGCGTTGAGCGCCGCCATCACACGCTGGGGGTCGATGGGGACCGACGAAGACGCGCCGAGCTCGGTCATTCGGTCTGTCCAATCACGTTTCAGTTCGGCTACGCGGCGCCGCCAGCCCTCCCGGTCTCGATCACCGGATGCGAGCCTCTCGATCGTCGTCAGAGCGTCCGCACATGCGATCGCCTCCACCGGCTGGTCACGACCGAGCTCCACAGGGTCGATGTCGATCTGGGCGACCCGTTGACCGGGACGGGGGAGCGCCCAGCCTGAGGTCGTCCCGCTTCCCCACTTCGTTCCCGCCAGGATCAAAACGTCGGCCTCCTCGGCGACCGCGCGGGCGGCCGGGTTTCCGAGCGAACCGAGGACGCCCACAGCCATCGGGTGACGTTCTTCGACGCTGCCCTTGCCCGAGATGGTCGTGACCACGGCGACCCCGGCCCCCATGAGACGTTCGAGGGCCTCTGCGATGCCAGACCGGTTCGCCCCACCGCCTGCCACGACCACGGGCCGATCTGCCTCGACCAGCAGCTCTGAGATGACCTCCACGTCGCGCGGCTCCGGGGGCGAAGGCGTCGAGGGGAACCTTCCAAAGCGGGAGCTGTGCGGATCCGCCGGAATCGAGCCCGGGGGAGGGCCGTCGAGGATGTCCTGTGGGATGATCACTGCCACCGGACCGGGTCGACCGCTGGTTGCTTCCCGGAACGCCCGACGGACCACCGACGCCAGGTCGTCAGGGGCTCGAACCGTTCCCACCCACTTGCACACCGGACTCAGCAGAGCCTCCTGGTCCAGAGCCTGCGAGGTGGCGCCCCGGTGGCGACGGGTTTCGGTCGTCCGAGGGAGGTCGCTCACGATGGCGAGGACCGGAATCGACGAGTTGAACGCCTCACCCAAACCGGACGGCAGTTTGGCGGCCCCAGGACCGACGGTGGCGTCGCACACGCCGACCCGTCTTGTCAATCGCGCATAGGAGTCGGCTGCGTAGGCGGCAGTGCGCTCGTCGAGTACGTCTACGTGGGTGATGCGAGGGTCGTGAGCGATTGCGTCGTACAGCGCATTGGTCTGGCCGCCGGGCAATCCGAACACGACTTCGACGCCGTGGGCACACAGCAGGTCGACGAGGACGTTCCCCGCATGTTCGCGACCAACGGGCATTCGTGGGTCCTCTCTACGACCTGGACTGCGGTACAGCGTCGGCGTCCACAATCGATTGTTCCCGTATCGATTGTTCCACAATCGATTGCGGAGCCTACCCACCGATGCCGTGTGCGTGCCGCCGATACGCCATCGAAAGCCATGTGCCACCGGTATCGGCGGCCGAGGACGGTCGGCACGACGTTTCGAGCATGGCGGAAACGCGGAAAGTCTGACCGATCAACGCCAGGGGTCGAGAGACACAGGTGCTGATCCCCGCCACATTCCTCGTGAGCGGCGGGGATGACCGCCGCGATCCGCCGGGAGTCAACCCTCCGGGGTGGTGTCCCGGGCCATCCGAAGCTCGTCGGCGATGTTCTCGAGGTACGTGATGACCGCCACGCCGCCGACATTTGCGATCGACGTGTGGAAGTCGGCCTCGCCCTTCGTGTCCACGATCACCGGCGTGTCCCGCGAAGAGCAGTTGGCCGAGTTGCAGTTGACGAACTTGAGGTCGAGGTCGTCGACATCCTCGTAGGCGACCCAGGGGAAGCCGTCGTCACCCGCGGTGATCGACGGATTCAGACCCACGTTGCCGGTGTCGACCTGGATTGGCCCGGAAATGGAGGCACAGCTCGACGTCGTGCACCGAACCACCTCGAGCGTCTGGTCGGTCGAATTCCGGAACGCGATCGTCGGATTGCCCCCGATGACCGTGAGCGCCTGGTCGATACCTGCATCATCGGCCGAGCCGTCGACGTTGTCGACGATCGAGGCGCTCGTGCAGGCATCGTCGGCGCAGGTCGCCAGCTTGAGATCACCCGCCACGTAGTAGGCCACCACCACCGAGCCGCCTGCAACGCCGATCGAGATCTCCCCGGTGAGTCCGGTTGCGAGGACATTGGGGGTCGGGTCCTCGAGCGAGGTGCACGAGACGTCCGTGCACACGGCAACCCGAAGCATTCCCCCTTGGATGTACCCGACCGCCGGTCGACCCTGGAAGTTGACGATCGACGGGTCGGTGACCGCACCCACGATCGGGTCTGCCGTCTCGTGGGTGGAACAGGCCACATCCTCGCAGTGCACGATGCGGAGCGTCGTTCCACCCGTGTTGATGGAGGCGATCACCGGATCTCCACCGATGACCGCCATCGAGGTGGAACGTCCGTCCTGCTCGTCGGTCTCGAATCGGACCTTGGTGTTGGATGAGCAAGCGGCGTCATCGCACCTGGCGTATCCGAGATCACTGAGTGTCGGCAGCCAATACGAGACCGCCGGAACGCCACCGAGGTTCACGACCCACGACCACCGTCCGGCGGCCGACCGGCTGTCAACGGTGACGAGGTTCCACCCGGTGTCCGTGAGCGTCGTGGTGGTCACGTCGCCATCGCCGCCGCCGCCACCGCCACCTCCGCCTCCACCGCCTCCACCGCCGACGTCCCCTCCGCCGAGGTTGCGGATGGCACGGGCCAAGAACGACGCCATCTGACCCCGGGTCACGGGGTCATCGGGGCAGAATCGATCATTCGTCGGAGGGTTGCACCCCACCGTGATGCCGGCTGTGGCGAGCTTGCGGATGTCGTTTTCGAACACCGAGGCGTCGTCGTCGATGAACTCGGCGGTGCCCGTGTCCGTGAGCCCATATCCACGCACCAGGAACGCGGCCATCTGACCACGTGTCACGTTGTCTTCCGGGCAGTACAGCGTGTCGTCGCACCCCGTGGTGATCCCCGAGGCCGCCAGCTCGTTGATGTCGGTCTGGAACACGCTCGTTGCGTCGTCTGAGAAGAAATCGACGGTGGTCGCCGCCAGCCCGAGGGTTCGGTTCAGGAAGGCAGCCATCTGCCCTCGAGTCACCGGGTCTTCGGGGCAGAACAACCGGTCACCACATCCTGTGGTGACGCCGAGCTCGGCGATGTACTCGATGTCCGCCTCGTGGACACTGTCGTCGTCGTCGTCGAACAGCCCGCCGGCGGCCATCACCGGTGAGGCCAATCCGGCGGCGAGAAGCCCCATCACCGTCAACGCCGCAATCCGCCGCACCACACTCTGCCCGATCCTCATGCTCACTCCCCGAGACTCATGGATTCGTGGTTCCGAATACGCTCGCAGGATAGGCCCCACGGACCAGGGTCGAACGGCCCGACCTGAGTCGAGCGGGCCCGCCTGGGGCCGAGCCCCCAATGCTGGAGGCGTTTTGGTGCACAAAAGGTGCGCTATTCACGCACTCTGTGCACCAAAACCAGATCGGGGCTCCGCGCGACCGCCATGCTGAGCGGGTGTACCGGGCACGGTTGCGCTTGAATCGCAGCATGACCAACCAGATCAAGCAACGCCCGCTCGGAGCGACTGGAGAAACGGTGTCGGCGCTCGGATTGGGCGGGGCCGCGCTGGCGAGCAGCTACCGCACGATCGACCAGAGCGATGCCGTCGATCTGCTCAGACATGCCCTCGATCTCGGGGTCACCCACATCGACACGTCCGACCTGTACGGGTGGGGCGTCGGTGAGCAGATCGTCGGTGAGGGGATCAGCGGTCGCCGCGACGAAGTCTTCGTGGCCACGAAATTCGGCCAGACGATGGCCGATGACGGCACCACCAGAATCGTGCGGGGCGACGCTCCGTATGTGAGAACGTGCGTGGATCGCAGTCTCGAGCGCCTCGGGGTCGAGCACGTCGACCTGTACTACGCCCACCGGATCGACCCGGCGATTCCGGTCGAGGAGACCGTGGGAGCCATGGCCGAGTTGATCGAGGCGGGGAAGGTCAGGTATCTCGGAGTCTGCGAAGCCGCTCCCGAATCGATCAGACGGGCGCACGCCACCCATCCGCTCGCCGTCGTCCAGGCCGAATACTCGCTGTGGACGCGATTCGCCGAAGACGAGATCTTTGGAGTCTGCGAGGAACTCGGGATCGGATACGTGGCGTTCGCCCCGATCGGGCGGGGGTTCCTCTCCGGGGAGATCAAGGGCGAGGGCGACATCGGGGAAGGCGACCTACGGCTGAAGCACCCCCGGTTCCGCCAGGAGAACATCGATCGGAACGCCGCGCTGCTCCAGGCGATCACCGACGTCGCCGTGTCCCATGGCGTATCGAACGCGCAGGTTGCTCTTGCGTGGGTTCTGGCTCAGCGCGACTACCTGCTCCCGATTGCCGGCACCACCAATGCGAAACACCTCGAGGACAACGTCGCCGCTCTCCAGCTCCGGCTCTCCGACGATGAGCTCCGGACGCTGTCGGAGGCCTTCGATCCGGCGCTCATCGCCGGCGAGAGAATGCCGGCCTACGCCATGGAGAAGCTACAGAAGTAGCGGGGCGTCCGAGCCCCTCACCACACGAGAACCTGGAGAGGCCACGGTGACCCAGATCATTCTGAACGGGACCAAGGGCGACATGCCGGTGATCGTCCGCACGCCGTCGGGCGAGGGGTCGCATCCCGGGGTGGTGGTGATCTCCGACGCCCTCGGCATGACGACGGACCTGGGCCACCAGACCGACTGGCTCGCAGAGGCAGGCTTCATCGCCGCCGCACCCGACCTCTACTACTGGGGAGGCCGTCTCCGCTGCATGTTCGCCACGGTGCGACAAGCCGCCGCGGGCCACGGCGACGTGTTCGCCGACATCGAGAGGGTGAGGCACCATCTCCTCGACCGCGACGACTGCAATGGCGCCGTGGGAGTCATCGGGTTCTGCATGGGCGGCGGCTTCGCACTTCTGCTCGCCGCGAACGGAGCCTATGGCGCCTCGAGTGTCAACTACGGGATGGTGCCGAAGGATGCGCCCACGCGACTCGCCGACGCCTGCCCCATCGTGGCTAGCTACGGAGCGAAGGATGCATCCCTCCGCGGAGCGGCGACGCGTCTGGAGGAGATCCTCGAGACGAACGGTGTCGCCCACGACGTTCTCGAGTATCCCGATGCCGGACACGGGTTCCTCAACGACCACGCACCCGGAGAGACTCCGGCATGGGCGGCCATCTCCGGCAGGTTCGTCCACACGGCCTTCCACGAGCCGTCGGCGATCGACGCTCGGCGGCGGATCGTGGCGTTCTTCGATCAGCACCTGCGGCGCTGACGCCGCTCAGGGCTCCTGCGGGATGACCGGCAGCAAGAGATGAGCAGGGTGGTCACCGCCAGAGTGGAGCGTGACCCTGGTGTCGAACACTTCGGGCGGCCGGTTGTCTGGGTCGGTGTGGGTCATACCCCCCGTGCCCCGCGTCGCGTAGTGGAACTCCTGCCCGAAGTCCGACAACGGCCCCGTGTACTCGTAGTCCCTGCCACGCACGTTGAGCGCGAGCCGGTACCCCGGGGGGACGACGATGCACGTCGGGACGAACTCGACGTCACACTCGTAGACCTCGCCAGGCGTCAGGGGCTCGACCCGGTCGTGGGGATGAAAAGGGCGATAGGGGAGTGTCTTCTCTGGCACGAGAGCACGATGCGAAGCTCGTAGCCAACCGTTGGCGATGGGGGTGTTGGGGTCGGTCGACCCCATGAACGTGACCTCGCTCCCGTCGGGGTCGAACAGTCGCAGCACCAGGAACAGGTCGGCGTCCGTCGTTTCCGAGGACACGAACAACTTGGCCGCCAACGGACCTGTGATCTCGAGCGGCTCGTCGCGAGTGGGGAGCCAGAACATCACCCCGTCGCCCATGGTGTCGTAGGTGACGGACGAAGGCGGCGTCGGCTCGGGGCTCAGCCCGTTGCCGGCGGCGTCGAGATGAAGCGGCGTCCATTCGGTCCTGGCGAGCGGCCATTCGTCCTCGTAGCGCAGCTCGAAGCGCTCTCCCGGATGGCGGATGTTGAGCATCACCCGTGGCGTCTCCTGCCATCCGTTGTCGACGTCCTTCAAGAAGTGGTCGAAGAATCTCCTCTGGAGGTCGAGGCCATAGCCGCTCGAGAACAGCGACCA
Source organism: uncultured bacterium (assembly GCA_963785075.1). Lineage (GTDB taxonomy): Bacteria > Actinomycetota > Acidimicrobiia > Spongiisociales > ZC4RG35 > JAOUGY01. The sequence goes on along the minus strand of CAWATW010000005.1, from coordinate 99,670 downwards.
GTGGGAGTCGCCGTGCACTTCCAGCCATTTCTGTTCGGATGGCGATTCGACGAACCCGTTGAAGTTGCCTCGCGGGTGGATGCCCTGGCCACCCCAGTTGGCGCAGGTCAGCAGCGGGAGGTCGACCAGCGACAGGTCGGCCGTCCGCTCCCCGTGCCATTCGTCGCAGAGCGGATGCTTCTTCTGTTCCTCGTGGACGTTGTGGCGATTGCGAGCCAGCTCCTCGTCGCTCAGGGTGACGGGGCCTGCGACGGACTGCCCCGTGTTGGGGTTCGTCTTCGCCAGCTCGCCTCGCCCGTACTGGACGTTGACCACTTGCGCCTCGGACCATCGCTTGCGGAACTCGCTCATGATCCCGCCGTGATAGCTCGAGTCCCGGTAGTTGTCGTTGCCGCCCTCCCACGGCAGGATCGCCGCCAGGTGAGGCGGCTTCATGCCCGCCACCCGCCATTGGTTGCGGGCGTAGTACGAGATGCCGAGCATGCCCACCTTGCCCGATGACCAATCCTGGGTCGCGGCCCACTCGATGCACTGGTACAGATCCTCGATCTCGCGCGGAGAATCGGGGCTCATGAAACCGGGGGACCACCCTGCCCCTCTCGAATCGATGCGGATCACGATGTACCCGTCGGGCACCCACCGTTCGGGGTCGGTCACCTCCCAGTTCTGGTATTTGTTGGTCGAGCCCTCGAGGATCTCGGGGTAGTCGGCAACCATCTTCCCCCACTGGTGCGGGTAGCCATCTTGATACGACAACCCCTTGGCATAGATCCCGTAGGTGAGGATGACGGGGTAGCGCCCGTCGTCGATCGGTCGGAACATGTCCGCCCGCAGCACGATGCCGTCGTCCATCTCGATCGGCACCTGCCAATCGATCCGCATCCCGTCGCGGATGTCGGTCCAGCTCTGTTCGTCCACGTGCGATCCTCTCGGCGGGTCGGGCGACTCTATCGCGACGTCACGCTCCGCAGGGTCCGCCCGGCTTGCCGGTGCCGTGGATAGAGTCGGGGGCGTCGACCGAAGGGTGGCTGGGGTTCCGCCTGCCCAGGGCCGGGTCAGGTCCGAGCGCCACAGAAGGCCCGGGACGGGCTCGCACCTCACTGGACAAAAGCCTCGAGGGGACAGGTGGGCACGTTGAACGCGTGCCGATGAAGGAGCCTCCGATGTCCAGACCCCCCGAACGCAATCATGCGGGCGCCACTGGCTGGCGGTGGTCAACACACGAAGAACCGGACGCGGCCTGGGACGACTTGATCTCGCGCACTCTCGACCGAGTTGAGCCTTGCCCGGCCGGCAATCCTCGTGTATCACGATCTCCAACCAGGAAGAGAGGATCACGATGGGAATCGTCAGTCGGCTTTCGGCCGTGCAACGGGCGATCGCGCTCACCTCGTTGGTTGCGGCGTTCGGTCTCGGTTTCATCGCAGGGGAGACGTCGAACGGGTCACCGTTGCCGGTACCGCCGAACGTGCCGACGGGTGACTTCGTCATCAGGACGATCGCATCGGTCGTCGGCGCGATCGTGGTGGTGGTAGTCGCCGTCGGCGTCCGCAGAGGGCGGACGAGTCCCTCGAGAAGCTGATCCGGGTCGCGACCCATGCGACGGTGACGCACACGGTGGTCGAGTAGGCCGGGCGCGGGCCTCACCCGGCGGAATCATCGGTCGGGCTGGAGAGACTTGAACTCTCGACCTCTTGACCCCCAGACGGGATCAGGGGTCTTGGAGACCTGGCGATTCAGCGTTGTGTGGCCCCTGACCTGGGCTTATGCCGATGGTTGACTTTCATCGTCTTGGAGCGTTGGCCTTCCCCCCGGTTGCCTGACACCGTTCTTACGCGGCTTGGTCGTGTGTCTTGGTTTGACGGTACTGGTCCTCCCATCCGATCGGGGTCTGGTAGCCGAGGCTGGAGTGGAGCCGTCGGGTGTTGTATCGGTTGATCCAGGCGAAGATCGCCCGACGGGCCTCGGCTCGTGTCGTGAAGCTGATGCGCGAGACGAGTTCTCGTTTGAGGGTCCCGAACCAGGCTTCGGCCACGGCGTTATCCCAGCACACCCCGGTCCGTCCCACCGACTGGACCATCCCGGCCTGGTCCAAGACGGCGGCTGTCTCTCCTGCCAGGTATTGGGATCCACGATCCGAATGCAAGATGATCCCTTCCACGTCGCCGGCTCGGATCCCGACGGCCATGTCTATCGCCGACGTGACCAGACTGGCTCGCATGTGGTCGGCCATTGAGTAGCCGAGCACGCGTCTCGAGCCGATGTCCACGACGGAGGCCAGATACAGCCAGCCTTCCCAGGTCGGGATGTAGGTGATGTCCGAACACCACGCCCAATCCGGGGCGCCCGGGGTGAACCGGCGGGCCACCAGGTCGGGGACCTTGGGACGCTCCTCTGTCGAGACCGTGGTCCGCACGAACCGCTTCTTCGGGATCCCCACGATGCCATGTTCCCGCATGAGCCGTTCCACCCGCTTGTGGTTCACGTCCCAGCCTTGGTTCCCCAGTTCCACGATCATCCTGGGCGACCCCACCGTGTCGTCTTCCCGATGGATCTCCCGCATCGTCTCGACCAACCGAACCTCCGCCAGTTCGGTGGTGGTCGGCCCGGCCGCCACCCGGGTCTTCCACTCGTAGAAGGCTTGGCGGGACACCCCCGCCACTCGACACGCCTGCCTGGTCGGGAATCCATCGGCCTTCCAGGCACCAGGGCCAACCGGTCGCGTCCCAACCCCGGCCAAACATCGACTTGACACAAAGAGGCATCGCTATGCGTGGTTCGGCGATGTGCTCGTTTCTGCGCCGGACGTGGCGATCGGTGCGGGTCTTCCCAAGGGCGATTGGGTGTGGCACAATTGTGGTCATGTCAAGTGAATCGTTGCGAACTGTACGGGACCGCTTCTCGGAGTTCATCGAACGCGTCCAAGCACACCACGAGCGTGTCGTAGTAACCAAGCACGGGACGCCGGCCGCCGTCCTCATCAGCCCCGAAGACCTCGAATCACTGGAAGAGACCCTTGCGGTGCTGGGTGACGCTGATGCGGTGGCTGAACTCGTCGAGGCCCACCGCGCCTATCTCGAAGGCGACGTGGTGCGCGGGGTCGACGCCGTCAGGGCTCTCCGGCCCCGGTGACCGAACCCCGGTACGAGATCGTCGTTACTGCGCCCGCCGCGCGAGCGATCCGCGAGACGCTGCCTGAGGCAGTGGCGTTCGCTGTCATCGACTTCATCACAGGACCGCTGCTCGACAACCCGCAGCGAGTGGGCGCCCCGCTCCGCAACGAGCTGGAGGGCGTCTGGAGCGCTCGACGCGGCACCTACCGCATCCTCGACCGCATCGACGACAACCGGCGAGAAGTCATCGTGCTCCGTGTCGGGCACCGCCGCGACATCTACCCGACACGCTGACCAACGTGTACTCGTACGTGCCGATCTAGTGTGGTCAGCGGGACGCGCATTCGTGTCCCATATTTGGTGATCGGCTCGCGCCAAGCGAGCTCAGTGAAGGCGAGCTCGGGCACAAACTCCAGAGCGCAGAGGCCACTATGGAATCATGTAGAAACGGCATGGAGAGTCGCAGTGGCATGGCGGCTATGGCCGTCGATGACTGACGTGCTCCGATTCTCGAGTTCGACCCGGATCGAACAGCGCTGATCGACCCTCGATCTGAACCCCCGATTCCTGGGGCGCCTCGTGCGGCTGTTGCGTGTTTCTTCCCTTCGCTGGTCGACGAGCTGTCCGCGACTGGGCAGGTGCTCTGTGAGCTGCCGAGCATGGGAGGGCTCTGGAGTGTGGAATTCGAGGGAGAGCCGCTGGCCGTGTTCTATCCCGGCCAGGGCGCACCGCTCGCGACTGTCAGTGTTGAGCGGGTTCTTGCAGCCGGCATCGAGGCAATCGTCGCCTGTGGAGGCGCCGGTGCCGTCGCGGGGGATCTGGCGCTCGGTCATGTGATCGTCGTCGACTCCGCTGTCCGCGACGAGGGCACGTCCTATCACTACATCCTTCCAGCACGGGAGGTCTCGGCCCCAGACAACGTTGTCGCCGTCCTGCGAGACGTTGCGGAAGACTCCGAGTTGGCTTACACAGTTGGCAAAACCTGGACTACCGACGGCTTCTTCCGCGAGACACCCGGGAGAATCCAGCGACGACGCAACGAGGGTTGCATCGTCGTCGAGGCAGAGGCGGCCGCTTTGCTCGCAGTGGGCCAGTTCCGGAACGTCCCGATCGGGCAGTACCTCTTCGCCGGCGACGATGTCAGCGGCGACGTGTGGGAAGATCGCAACTGGCGCACCGCCCACGACATTCACACCGCCCTGTTCGACCTGGCAGCTCGATCAGCCCTCCGGCTGGCGAACAGCTGATATCGCCTGCGTGACCTCCGGTGAGCGCAGCAGCGCCGATGTGTGCTCCCGATGTTCCTCGGTCGATCCGGGCGTCACCATCGACGGAGTGGCGAGATCGGATAGCGTCCAGGTCGTGAGTGACCGCGTACAGATCAATTCGATGCACACCAACGAGCTGGACGATCGCATGCGTTCAGAGGTGATTCGTCTGTGCGTGGAAGCCCACCGTGAACCCGACTTCGAGAACCTGTTCTCATACCTGCCCGACGACGGCCTCCACGTGCTCGCCACCATCGATGATCGAACTCTCGTAGGGCACGCCGTTGTGACGACCAGGTGGCTCCAGGCAGGGACCCAACCAATGCTCCGAACGGCATACGTAGATGCAGTCGCCACGTCACCACAACATCAAGGTCAGGGAATAGGCACCACCGTCATGAGACACCTCGCCACACTGGCCATCGGATGGGAGATCGCCTGCCTGGAGACAGACAGACAGTCCTTCTACGAACGACTCGGCTGGGAGGAATGGAGGGGTCTTCTTGCAGGTCGTACGGATACAGGCCTCATACCGACCCCCGACCAAACGGGAATCATGATCCTCCGCCTACCGGACACACCGCCACTCGACCTCCGAGAGCTTCTCACCGTCGAAGCAAACCAGAGAATCTGGTGAGCCAGGTCCGACTCAGTTGCAGACATGGGGTCGTCGACGACGGTCGACTCGCCCGATCAATCACTAGGTTTGGGGGCCATGAGCGCCGCCGACCCTGCTCACACCCTGCCCGACCACGTGGCCGAGAATCGCCGCCACTGGGATGTCGGCGTTGAGGGCTTCACTGATCCTGAGCCCGTTTAACGCCAAGAGGCACGCCAATCCATGGTCGCGGCCCCCTGCGAGTCCGGCCTGGACCAAGAACATGCCAAGTTCGTTGCGGTCCAGCCCGGTTGCGTTCGACTCGTAGTTCAGTTTCGGGCGGCGTAGGTGCACCGCCGGCGACACCGGGATCAGCTGTTCTTCGACGCAGTATCGGTAGAACCCCGCCATCGTCGACAGCCGCCGTGCCACGGTCGCCCGGGCCTTGCCGTCTTGTTCGAGACTGCGAGCAAACAACTGAATGTGAGCGCGCCTCACCTCGAGGACCCGCAGCTCGTGGCTGGTGCACCATCTGAGCCATTGCCGCAGGTCCAGGCTGTAGGCGTCACGGGTCGTATCCCCGTAGCCGGCCAGGAACCCGGCGATCGCTTGGCGCACCGCGAACGAATCGAAGTCCGGCGCCACCACCGCAGGAACAAAGGCTGGTTGTGTAGTTGTCATGTGGTTCTCCCATCCGGCGGGAAGAACCGATCTGCACGAACACCCTCAACTCACCACGAAGCGTGGCGAGAAGCCAACCGGCGGGCCTCACGAGGTAGCGCTGGAGGTGCCGATCCCGCGCACTAGCGGAAGTGTGCGCTCGTGCGTACGATCTGGTGATCGTCGTGGCCGAGATCCGCCGCATGCGTGGCACGGTGGAGGAGACTTCGCTGAGGCGTCATAGCCGGCTCCGCTCCCGTTCTTGACCCGCCCCACGCCCTGATCGCCGGCACCCTGATGGGCAGCAACCTATTCAACAGCCTCGCCGTCGCCGGAGTCGCTGCCCTCGTCGGACCGGGCCCGTTATCGGACCCGTGACTGGCTGGCCTGCCCGTCGTGCTGATGATCGGAATCACCGTCCTCGCCTACGCCACCGTTTGCAGGGTTGCCTTGATCTCGGTTCCCATCATTCAGCCTCGGCCGTAGGTGAATCCGTTGCCAGGACGGTCAGCTGCTCCGAGCGCGTACCAGCCGCACGCCGGTCGCCAGGAGCCACACGAGCCACGCCGCGAAGCCAAGCATCCCCACGAACAAGAGCGCCGAGCCGTCCGCGATCGCGAGGCTGCCCACTCCGGCGGTGAGCAGCAGGGCTCCGCCGGCCACGCCGAGCAGGCCTTGCCACGGAGGCGTCAACCGGCTCGCATGCGCCGCCAGCGCAGCGCCGATGAACGTCGTCGCGAGCAACGGCAGCGCCAGCGCGAACGCTGCTGCGTGCACCTGCCAGGCGAGCTCGAACGCAGGGCTCGGCTCAGTGAGGCCGCCGGCGGAGAGCACGAGCCCGATCTGCAGAACGTTGACAAGTGCGAAGATCGCAGAGAAGGTCGCACCGGCGGCGACCGCGACGCGCGACCAGTCCGCGCCTGCACCCCCTCGACGCCCGACGAGCCCGTGGAGACCGGTGACGAACACGAGCAGCAGCGGTAGGTACAACGCCACCAGTCCGACCGCTATCGCGACCGCGCCGCGGTTCTGGTAGTGGGCGAGCACCTCCTCGATCGGGTCCCCGAAGGTAGGGGCCCCCGCCCCGGCCAGCACCGCGTTCTCGATCGCCACCGACGCTACGAACGCGATCGCCGCGGCGCCGACGACCCGGTCTCCGAGGGCCCGGCTCCAGGCTACCGGAGCGTCCTCCAATTCTCGTCGATGCTCCTTGTCTGATCTCGTCGCGTTTCGCATTTTCTTTCCTCCTATGAATCGGATTACTTTGTACACTCTACGATTACATAGTAAACTTGGCAAATCGTGACGCCGAAAGCCAACACCCCCCGCCAACCACTGACCAAGGAACGGATCCTCCAAGCCGCGGTCGATGTCGCCGATCAAGACGGACTCGGCGCCCTCACCATGCGTCGACTCGGCAAGGACCTCGGCTTCGAGGCGATGGCGATCTACAAGCACGTCGCCAACAAAGAGGAGATACTCGAAGGCATGCTCGAGCTGGTCATAGGCCGGATCGAGATCCCGGAAGGGGGCGCCGACTGGAAAGACGCCATGAGACGCCGGGCGGTCTCGGCGCGGGAGGTGCTCACCCGCCACTCATGGGCTATCGGGCTGCTGGAGGCCGGTACCGCCACGAGCCCCACCGCCATGCGCTACCTGAACGCCATACTCGGGAACCTGCGATCCGCAGGGTTCCCAATGGAACATGCCGCCCACGCCTTCTCGCTGCTCGACTCTTACGTGTACGGCCATGTCATCCAGGAGATCAGCCTCCCTTTCGGAACCTCAGAAGAAACCACCGAGATAGCAAGAGCGATCCTCGATCAGAGCGCGATGAACGACTATCCACACCTTGTTGCGATGTACGAGCACGCCGTCACACACAGATACAGCTTCGACGGCGAATTCGAGTTCGGCCTCGACCTCATCCTCGACGGACTCGAACGCCATCGCCCTGCGTGACAGCCCCAGCCCCCCGAGCCCTCTCCATCGCGCAGGCCTGACTTGGCATCAGGTCCGACGCTCCAGCAGGAGCACCAGGCCAGCCCGATCCACCGACCTCAGCTCCCAGACTGAGAAGGCCTCGAAGCTCTCGCGGAACGCCACCGTAGATCACGTCGGACGGCGACCCGCAAGGAGCCTCCAGCTCCTCTGCATCGACATCCACGTCGGTCAACAACCTTCTATCGAATTCCGTTGTCGTCGGGTAGCACGCACGACACGCCGAAACGGGTGACAATCCGATCTCAATCGATCGTCCCCTCATTGCCCACCGGGGAGCACCACATAACACTCGCGCTGAACCGCAATACGGCGCACCCTCCAGCGTCCGGGATCCGGCATTATCCCGGGCACATCCGTAGCTCACTCTCAGTAGCGGAAAGGAAGCTGCCGTGGCATTGCTTGTACTTGAAGCCGGATCCGCACGGGCAGGGATCATTGCGACCGACACTCGGTCTCCCCGGCGGCTCCAGCGGCCTCGTTCGTGCCCGCAGAAGACGCTCTGACGCCTGCAGCGATTGCTCTCGCTCGTCGAACCGACGTTCTCGGACATCGAGGGCCGCGGCTCTGGCCACGAGCTGGCGCTGCATCTCTGGAGCGAATACCGCCCCCTGATGCTCGTCCTGGTTCACAAGGGTGCCGAGTTCGTCAGCGATCAACCCGGCGGGCCCGCTCCCATCGAGAGCGGAACCTTGACCAACTGCATGCCTTGACCGTGATCCAACGCCGAGAGGACCTGGCGGTCGATCTTGGCGAGCGTCCCCCGATCGAGCGTCATCACTTCACCTCCCGGGTAGACCGGTATACCTGCGGCAACTTGTTGCACGTGCGTGTGGTGTTGACAGGGTTCCTGGCGCGGGGCGCGCCTTCTTCACGGTCGGTACTTGTTCGGCAAGATGGTTTCGGATCGGACGGCCACTACATCACGTCATCGTGAATCCTTGTCTGGGTTGAATGCATCATGGCCGTGTGATTGGTCTTCGCTCCAGATCTCCACCCGGGGTTTCGTGGTCGGCCGCCAATCGATCTGCCAATCGAGAGATTCGCTGCCCGGGTTCTCGTTGCAGGAGAAGTCCGGGCCCTCTGAGGCGCTCCAAATTGTCCTCCTGTGCCATGACCCTTCCGGCAGCGCTCGCGACTGCCCTCGTGTTCGGTCCCGTCCGGAATCCGTCGAATGTCTCACGACATTGGATGCCGCCACCAAAGGTGTGAACCCTTTCGAGCGAGTGTCAGAAACCCTCCAACTCATCGAGAGGCTGGTCGAGAACCCTGTCACCAGAGTGTCAGAACCCGCCAACTTGCGACCTGACACTCCGTTGACAGGGTCGCCAGCCACGATTCTCTTGGCGGCCGCCCGAGTCCTGTCCTTGCAGGCTGCTATTGCTTTGGGGAGGGTCCGCGAGGTGGAGGGAGTCTGACATGGCACACATCCGCAAGAAGGGTCCGAGGCGGTGGCAGGTCCGGTATCGGGATCCGACGGGCATGGAGCGGGCTCGCAACTTCCGCCGCAGGATCGACGCCGAGCGTTTCCTGGTCACCGTCGAGGCCGACAAGGTGCGGGGATCGTGGACCGACCCCCGCCTGGCGCGCACGACCGTCGAGGAGTGGCTGCCGACCTGCCAGGCGAGCCGCGTCCACCTCCGCGGGTCGACCCGGGCCGGCGCCGATTCGCTGCTGCGCAACCACGCCCTCGCTTACTTCGGTCGCCGCCAGCTCGGGTCGGTGACGCCGACCGACGTTCAGGCCTTCGTCGCCCACCTCGAGCACAAGGGTCTGGCGCCGTCCACGATTCGCCAGGCGTGCCTCCTCGTCGCCGGCCTGTTCTCGTCTGCCGTCGACTCGGACCTGATCGCCCGGTCGCCGTGTCGCGGAGCAACCTCCCACCGAAGACTCGCAGCGAGATGCGCTTCCTCACCGGTGACGAGGTGCTCGAGGTCGCCGACGCTATCGCCGAGCCCTACCGGGCACTGGTGCTGACCGCCGCCTACACGGGCTGCCGGTTCGGAGAGTTCGCCGGAATGCGTGTGCATCGGCTGGATCTCCTCAGACGGACGCTGACGATCGCTGAGGCGCTCTCCGATGTGCAAGGGCAAGGTGAGACTGTCGCCAGCGAAGACGGCCGCAGCACGGCGTCAGGTGGCGCTGCCGAGATTCCTCGCCGACGAGCTGACGACTCACCTCGGCCGCTGGCCAACGACCGCGGACGGGTACGTGTGCACCGCTCCCGAAGGCGGACCGCTCCGCCGCACCAACTTCCGACGACGAGATTGGCTTCCAGCGCTACGGGCCTCGGTCGGCGAGCCGCTCCGGTTTCACGACTTGCGACATACCCACGCCGCCATGCTGATCCCCCAGGGCGAGCACCCCAAGGTGATCCAACTTCGCCTTGGTCACTCCTCGATCCAAGTGACGCTCGACACGTACGGGCACCTGTTCGAGGGTCTCGACGAGGCCGCAGCGGACCGACTCGACGCCACCTTTCCGCGGACTCTCGCGGACTCCTCGCGGACTCTTGGCTCTGGCGGCGTCGTCGACATCTCCCGCTGACGCGGCGAAACCCCAGCGTGTGCCGGGGCTTCGGGTTGTCGGGCTGGAGAGACTTGAACTCTCGACCTCTTGACCCCCAGTCAAGCGCGCTACCAAGCTGCGCCACAGCCCGTGGTGAGAGAGGTAGCGTAGCTCCATCGTGGGGCACCATCACATCCGATCTGTTCGATTCGTCGTGGTCATGGCATTGCTCCTGCTCGCCGCCGCGTGCACAGAGTCGAGCGAGGAGACGACCACGACGTCGGCTCCGTCGACCACCACCACCACACGAGCAACGACCACCACGACGGAGCCGCCGCCGTTCATCTATCGCGTCGGCCTGGCGGAGGCACCGACCACCGACAACTTCTGGGCGTACTACGACCCGCAGAGCTCGCTGGTGGATCAATACATCCTCGATCCAACGAAGCCTTCGCTCTACACCTACGACCACCCAGGCCTGGATCTGGCTGCCGACCTGGCCGCATCGGCCGATCCGCCGGAGCCGATCCAGGACGAGGAAGGGTGGATGGTGACGGTCGACATGAGGCCGGATGCCCGCTGGAGTGACGGCGAGCCCATCACGGCCGACGATGTCGTGTTCACCTTCGAAACCGTGCGCTCATTGGAGCTCGCCCGAGGATGGACCGCCGCCTACCCGTTGGGTGACTCCGATCGCCTTGGTCTGACGGCCGTGGAAGCGACCGACGCCGACACCGTGGTGTTCCGATTCAACGGTCGGCCAGGTCTTCCTTTCTGGCCCAACGGCCCCGGGACCGCGCCGATCATGCCCGAGCACTTCTGGGCCCCGGTACTGGAAACGGCGCTGGACAGCGCCGATCCGCCGACGGCGTTGCTCACTGCCGATGCCGCCGGTGAGCCGTCGGGAGGACCGATCCAGATCGACGCGTTCGGCAGTGCGGAGATCGCGACAACTCCGAACCCGAACTACCAACGCACCGGTGAACGGGTCGAGTCGGGAGGCGCGCTCTATGAGATCGGTCCGTTCTTCGATCAGATGACGTTCACCGTCTACGAGAGCAAGGAGGACGCTGCGGTCGCGCTCGACGACGGGGAGATCGACATCATTCTGTCGCCATCCGGGATCGACAAAGACCACGCGGACTTCCTTGCGTCCAATGCCGACGTCCACACCATCTCGAACGGCACGAACGGGTTCCGATATCTCGGCTTCAACCTGCGGAGCCAGCCGATGGCGACGCCGGAGTTCCGGGATGCGGTCGCGCTCATGATCGACAAGGAGTTCATGGCCGATCAGGTTCTCGAGGGTGCGCCGACAGCACTGTACGCAACCGTTCCCACCGGAAACCCCCTCTGGTACGACGCAGAGATCGTCGACGGGTTCGCCGACCAATACCGCGGAGCGACGACGGAACAGCGTCTGACGGCGGCGGTCACGGCCCTCGAGCAGGCCGGGTTCACCTGGGAACAGAAGCCGGCATACATCGACAATGCGGTGGTGCCCGGCAGCGGGGCGACCCTCGATGGCGGGCCGGTGCCCCCGGTTCGAATCCTTGCACCAGGACCGGAATCCGATCCCCTCAGGGCGACCTATGCGCTGTGGATCGAGGAATGGGTCTCACAACTGGGGTTCGAGACTCAGGTCACGCTCAGCAACTTCACGACCCTCGTCAACCGCGTTTTCACGCCGACGCCTGCCGGGACACTCGACTTCGACCTGTACATCCTCGGTTGGCGGCTGCCGAGTCCTGCGATGCCCGTCTACCACGAGTCCTTCTTCGCCAGCCGCAACGACACCCTGCTCAACGACGGGAACAACGCACCCGGGTTCTCCGACTTCCGGCTCGATGCGTTCGTCGACGAGTACAACCGGGTCAGCGATCCCATCGAGGCATTCGACATCCTGTGGGAGATGGAACAGATCGTCTTCGACGAGAAGCCGTACATCGTCCTGTACGACCAGCCGATAGCCGAGGCCTTCCGCACCGACACGGTGGTCTTTCCGTTCACGGACACCCTGAGCGGCCTTCAGTTCCTCAACGGCATGCCGGCGCTGGTACGCCAAGCGCCATGACCGGAGTGTTCACGATCCCCAACCTGGTGTCGTTCGCCCGGCTGGCGGCGATCCCGTACTTCTGGTGGGTGACCCTGGTCAACGACGACATCCCACGGGCGGCAGTCCTCATCTTTGTCATCGGTACCACAGACTGGGTGGACGGCTACCTCGCACGACGTCTCAACCAGGTGAGCGAACTGGGGAAGTTCTTGGATCCCCTGGCCGATCGGCTCATGATCGGCTCGGCGCTGCTCGCCGGTCTCATCGCAGGGGTCGTACCGCTGATCATCGGCGTGCCGCTCCTCGTCCGGGAAGCGCTGGTCGGTGTCGGAACGTTGTTCCTGGCGTCTCGAGGTGGTGGGAAGCTGGCGGTGCGTTATCTGGGCAAGTACGCGACGTTCCTGCTGTACGGAGCGATTCCTGCCTTCTATCTGTCGGCGGCGGACGTGGCCCGCGATCTGATGGCGCCCCCTGCGTGGAGCGCGGGAGTGCTCGGGCTCATCCTGTACTACGTGGTGGGATGGAAGTATCTCGGGGACATCCGCCGTGCGCTTCGCGGCGGCCGGTCAGGTTCGGTATCGTCACCACACGACATCGACTAGGAGACACTGTGGAGTTCCCCGAAGACGTGAAGTACACCGCCGAGCACGAGTGGGTGCGATCGACCGATACCGGCTTCCGCGTCGGGATAACGGACTATGCCCAGGACCAGCTCGGTGACATCGTCTTCGTGGACCTACCAGAGGTTGGAGCCGCCGTCTCGAAAGGCGAGGTCATGGTCGAGGTCGAGTCGACCAAGTCGGTGGGTGAGGTCTACGCCCCCTTTGACGGGACCGTCGCGGCTGTCAACGACACCGCAACCGATCAGCCCGAGTTGGTCAATCAGCAGCCGTACGACGCAGGGTGGCTCGTCGAACTCACCGACGTCGACGACACCGGTGTCGAGTTCCTCGACGCCGCCGCGTACCGCTCATTGGTGGAGTGACTCTCCCCGCTCGGGGAGGGCGTATATCATCGCCGAACTGATGCAATGTCCGTCATGCAACACCGAGCTGTCCTCGGGTACGTCGACCTGCCCGACGTGTGGGTTCCACATCGAAACGGATCCCACTGTCATCTATGTGCCGGTCACAGATCACCCTGGGCTGACCGCCGACCAGGCTGCCGACGTCGAAGGCGTGACGGGCTTCGCCCTGGTTGTCGAACGCGGACCGCGAGCGGGCATGACCTTCATCCTGAACCCGGGCACCACCACCGTGGGGCGACATCCTCAGAGTGACATCTTCCTCGACGACATCACCGTGTCCCGACATCATTGCCGCTTCGTCGTCGACGCGGCCGACCTCCAGGTCGAAGACTCTGGATCGACGAACGGAACCTACGTCAACGGCGACCGTGTCGACCGTGCCGCCTTGCAGCCCGGGGACGAAGTGTTGATCGGACGATTCCACCTCATCGTCGCCAGTGGCGATGGCTGAGGAAACCCCACTGACGATCGGCGAGGTCATCAACCTCCTCCGGGAGGAGTTCCCCGATGTCTCCGTATCGAAGGTTCGATTCCTCGAATCCCAGGGTCTCCTGTCGCCGGGACGCAGCGAGGGTGGTTATCGGCTCTTCGACGACGAGGACATCTCTCGCATCCGATTCATCCTGCGCCAACAGCGCGATCACTTCCTTCCATTGAAGGTGATCAAGTCCAAGTTGACGTTGTGGGAGCGCGGGGAGGAACGCGCCGTTGCCCCGGCTCGTGCCGGTGGCAGCCCTCTGATGCACGAAGACGAGGGTGAGCCGGCCACGGAGGCGGCGCTTGTCAAGCTCAGCGGGCTCAACAGATCGCAGATCGCATCCCTCAGAGAACATGGTTTGATCACGCCGCTCGCCGGTGAAGCAGACCTGTACCCGCCGGCGGCCGTGACGGTGGCCACCGAGGCCCGACACCTCTTCGCTCACGGCCTCGAGAGTCGTCACCTACGTGCCATCCGGCACGCTGCAGAACGCGAAGCCGATGTTCTCGCCCAGCTCACCGCTGCACTGCTGCGAGTTCGCAACGCCGAAGCCCGGGAGCAGGCAAAGAACATCCTCGCCGGCGCCGGTGACGCCATGGTGGCCATCCATCGAGCACTCTTGTCCGAGGAGCTCCGTCGCTTGATCGAGCGATGAGTCGTCGCCGGACCCGACTGCCGGTGATCCTCGTCGCCCTCATGGTGGCCTTCGGGGCACCGGGGCCGGCTGCCGCGGCGCCAGTCCGACCACTCCACCCACTGGAGGGGCTGGCCGTTGATCCGCCACCGCCGGTCACTGCAGCCACCTGGATCCTCTACGACGCAACATACGATCTGGTGCTGGCGTCGAATGGTGCCGACGAAGAGCGGCCCATGGCTTCGACCACCAAGATCATGACCGGCATCGTCGCCTTCGAGAACTCCACCCCAGACCAGACGGTGGTCGTCTCCCAAACCGCCGCCGATGTCGGTGAGGCGGAAGTGCCGTTGGTGGCGGGGGAGCAGCTCCGGATCGGCGCTCTCACCACCGGGCTGCTCGTGAGGTCGGCCAACGATGCGGCAATCGCCGTGGCCGAAGGGGTGGCAGGCTCGGTGGACGCGTTCGTGGACATGATGAACGCAAAGGCCGATGAGCTCGGACTCGCTCACACCCGCTTCACGAACCCTCATGGACTCGACGAGCCCGGCCATCACACGTCGGCAGCCGACCTGCTCACCATGGCGCGAGCTGCCATGCAGATTCCGGAGTTCGCTCATGCAGTACGGGCTCACGTCTACCGCTTCCCGCCAGACCCCGAAGGTGAGTTCCGAGTCGTGGAGAATACGAATCTCATGCTGTGGGAATACCCCGGCACCATCGGAGTGAAGACCGGATACACCTTCCAAGCGGGCCTCGTGCTCGCAGCCGCCGCCGAGCGTGACGGTCGGACGATCTACGCCGTGGTGATGGGATCCGAAGGTGACGGCGCCCATTTCGCCGATGCCACGGCGCTCCTCGACTACGGATTCGACTCCTTCGGTGTGGTGCCACTCATCATCGAGGGCGACACCTATGGATTCCAGCGCACCGCGTCCGGTGTCGATCCGTTGCTGGCCGCTGGAACGGTGGAAGCCTTCGTACACATCGCCGGTGCAGGGCTGTTCAGTCCTCAGCTCGAACTGGCGGACGGCGAGCCCGTGCTCGTGGTCGGCGAAGAGCAACTGGAGGTCCCCGTGGCATCATCGTCGGAACACCTGCCCGACCTCACCGACGCCCTGGGGTGGTTCAGCCGATGGTTCGGCGATGAATCATGAGTGATCTCGACGTCGTGGCCGAGGTGTTGCCCCGGGAGGCCATAGCCTCACGCGTGGCCGAGCTCGGGCGAGCGATCACCGACGACTACGCAGGCCGGGCTCCGGTGTTCGTCGCCGTCATGACCGGTGCGCTGTGGTTCATGGCCGATCTGGTGCGCAACGTCGAGGTTCCCAACCAGGTCGATTTCCTGCTGCTGAACCGTTTCGGCGAAGGAGGAAGGATCCGAATCGCCACCGACACCGCCATACCGCTCACTGGCCGCGACGTCATATTGGTCGAGGACATCGTGGACACGGGCCTGTCGCTCACGGTCCTGCGACGCATGATCGAAGACCGTGAGCCGGCGTCGCTGAGCACCGTCACTCTCATCGACAAGGTTCCGCGTCGCCTCGTCGACGTGACGCTCGAGTATCGGGGTTTCGAGGTGGGTGACGAGTACCTCGTCGGGTATGGACTGGACCACGAGGGAAAGTTCAGGAACCTCCCGTCTATGTGGGCGGTGCTGGATCTCGACGCCTTTCAGCGGGAACCTTCCGTTCTCACTCGACTCGCACTCGGCATCACCTGATAACCTCGCGTTTGATGGAAGGTGCAGTGCAGATGACGGTGACGGGGGTTCGAGTAGAGCTCCCTTCCAACACTCCGATCGTCCTGTTGCGCGAGCAGACGGGAACTCGGTTCCTGCCGATCTGGGTGGGGGCGGTCGAAGCGATGGCCATCACGTCGGCCCTCGAGGGGGTCACGCCGCCGCGCCCCCTGACCCACGATCTGCTCGTCACCGTGATCGATTCGCTCGAAGCCCAGATCGAGCGAATCGTCGTCACCGAACTACGCAACAACGTGTACTACGCAAATCTCGTTCTCACCATCGGCGGCCAGGAGGTAACCGTGTCGTCCCGGCCTTCGGACGCAATCGCCTTGTCGGTGCGTACCGGCGCCCCGGTCTTTGCGAGCACAGGAGTCCTGGACGAGGCCGCGATCGAGTTCCAGGAGGACGACGAAGAGAACGAGGACCTCACGGAGACCCTCGAGCAGTTTCGTGAGATGCTCCAGGACGTCACGATCGACGACTTCATCGACCCGGGCGAAACAGACCCCAACTCCTCGTGAACACTCCGTCCCGGGTGGCGGCGGGTTTGGCCGGGCTGGTTCTGCTCATCCTGGTGGGTACCGCCGGATATGTCGTCATCGAAGGTGCACCGGCCTTCGAGGCGTTCTGGATGGTGATGCTCACGATCACCACGGTCGGATACAGCCTGCCGTTCCCCCTCTCTACCGCGGGCGAGGGGTTCACGATCTTCGTGATGGTGCTCGGGGTCGGCTTGCTCTTCTACACTGCCGGTGCCGTCATCGAGCAGCTCTTCTTGCTGCGCAGTGAACGGCGTGGCATGAGAATGATCAAGACAGTCTCACACATGTCGGACCACGTCATACTCTGCGGGCTCGGCCGGGTCGGCATCGGGACTCTGCGCGCCCTCGAGTACCGCGGGGTCGACGTCGTGGCCATCGAGAGCGACGCCGAGAGCGCCACGTCCGCCCGTGACGATGGGATCACCGTGATCGAGGGCGACGCCACCCACAACGACGCACTGCAGGCAGCCGGGATCGATCGAGCCAGGGCGCTCGTGGCATGCGTCACCGACGACGCCGACAACCTGGTGATCGTGCTCTCGGCACGATCACTCGCTCCGAGCCTCCACATCGTTTCGCGAGCATCGGAGGTGGAATGGGAGGAGAAGCTCAGGCTTGCGGGTGCCGACCGGGTGGTGGCACCCCAGGTGGTCGGAAGTGAGCGCTTGGCAGCAATGGCCGTGGAACGGAACCTCGCCGACGTTTTCGACGTGGTCATCGGTGGTCGCACGCTCGAGTTCGTGGTGGAAGAAGTCCTGGTGTCCCCACAGAGCGGACTTGCAGGAACCACCATTCGCGACACGGCGCTCAGAGAAACGAGTGGAGCGATGGTCCTCGCCGTCGAGGACCGATCACGGAAGATGTTGACGACCCCGACACCCGACCACGTCATCGAGAGCGGAGCGACTGTGATCCTGGTGGGGACCCCCGACCAGGTCGAGAAGGCGGCTCTGATGCTCCGCCCCGCCGAACGCTGAACCGAGTTACTTCTCCACCGGGTTTTCCACAGAGGTTGTTGACAACGCGCGGAAAGAAAGGCTACCTTCCACGCCGGGCGGAATTACGATGGTGTAAGCCTCCGGAGGTGGCAAGTGACGATTGGTTCGAGTGACGGCTATCGGGCACCCCAGGTGTGCCGGCTCGTCGGTATCACGTATCGACAGTTGGACTATTGGGCGCGGACCGGACTTCTGAAGCCGTCGCTTCAGGAGGCCCACGGTTCGGGCTCCCAGCGTCTCTATACGTTCATCGACATCGTTCAGCTCAAAGTGGTCAAGCGTCTGCTCGACGCCGGGATGAGCCTGAAGAAGATTCGTTTTGCGGTTGAGATCCTTCGGGAACAACTGGAGAGCGACCGGCCATTGGCCGACGTGACCCTGCTCTCGGACGGACAGACCATCTATGCGGCCCATTCCGCCGACGAAGTCGTAGACGTCTTCCGGCGGGGTCAGGGTGTCTTCGGCATCGCGGTCGGGCCGGTCGAGGAAGAGGTCGCAGGCGCCCTCCATGCGCTGCTTCCGGACACGACCGCGGCGGTCCTCCAGGCGGAGGCGAACTGACTCTCGAGTCCGCGTTCGCAGCCGACCAGGTGATCGAAACTCGATTCGCCCACAACAGCGAGCGACAGTTCGCGCTGCTGCTCGAGTTCTACGGAGTCCCCTGGGAGTACGAACCTCGTTCGTTTCCCATCGCTTGGACCAAGGGGGGCGATCCTTCGCAGTTCTTCACCCCCGATTTCCACCTCCCCGACGAGGACCTGTTCATCGAGATCACCACGATGAACCAGAAACTCGTCACGAAGAAGAACGCCAAGGTGAGAAGGCTCCGGGAGTTGTATCCGGAGATCTCCTGCAAGGTGCTCTACCAGCGTGATTATCTCCACCTGGTCGTCAAATATGGGCTGGAGCAGCCGGAGAACCTGATGGGGGCTACCGCTCCCACACGGATGCCGGGCCCGCCACAAGTACTTCGCCTCGACGAGCGAGGAGCGGCGGAGGCGTGACCGTCCGATCTGCCCTCCACGATGCGCACGCCGGGCTCGGCGCCCGATTCGTCGACTTCGGCGGCTGGGACATGCCGGTGCAATACACCTCGGTGCTGGCCGAGCATCGGGCCGTACGGGAATCGGTCGGTGTGTTCGACGTCTCACATCTGGGCCGGTTCGCCTGGAGCGGCAACGGATCGGTCGAAGCCCTCGATCACACCTTCTGCAATCTGGCTTCGGGACTCAACGACGGGCGGACGCAATACACGATGGCACTGAACCCGGCGGGCGGCGTCATCGATGACATCATCATCTGGCGCTGGCCCGACGAGGGGTTCTGGGTGCTGCCCAACGCCGCCAACTCCGATCGGATCATCGCCTCTGTGCAGGCCGCTGCTCCCGGCGGGAGAGCGACCGATCTGAGGCCGTCCACCGTGTCACTGGCAGTCCAGGGCCCCGAAGCACCCGCACTGCTCGAGCACCTGTTCGGGGTGGCCCCGAGGCGTTCACGACTCGAGCAAGCCGAGTTCAAGGGTCACGTCGTGAGAGTCGCCGGGACCGGCTACACCGGTGAACGTGGGGGAGAGGTGATCGTGGAGAACGAGGCGGCCACCACCATCTGGACGGAGTTGCTTCATCACGGTGCTGTCCCGTGCGGGCTCGGCGCACGCGACACGCTCCGTCTGGAGGCCGCTCTCCCGCTCTGGGGTCAGGACCTCGACGAGACGATCAGTCCGCTCCAGGCCCGTCTTGGTTTTGCCGTTTCGTTCGACCACGAATTCACGGGCAAGGCCGCACTCGAGCACGAGCGTGACAACGGCGTGCCGCGCCATCGGCTCCTGTTCGCCACCCATGGCCGGACGATCCCGCGTCACGGCCACGCGATCCGACACCACGGGCGTGAAGGAACCGTGTCGTCGGGCAACTTCAGCCCCACACTGGAACACGGGATCGGAATGGCATATCTCGATGGCCCTCCGTCGGACGACATCACTGAGATCGAGGTCGAGATACGGGGAGACTGGCACCGGGCCCGAGTGGTGGACCGCTTCCTCGGCTGACCGGGGCGTCGGTGCGCCGTCGTATCATGCCGCTACGACTCAACGAGGTGAACCTTGGTCAGCAGCGTTGCAAGGCCCGACTCGACACGACACGACATCCCCGAACTCGTCCGCACCTGGGAACCATCTGCGCCGCGGGCCGACCTGGTGTTGGTGCACGGCCTGGCCGAGCACTCGGGCCGCTACGAGCGTGTCGGGGATCAGCTCTCCGACTCCGGATACCGGGTCACGGCGTTCGATCTCGTCGGCTTCGGTGCGTCCGGTGGAAGGCGGGGCGACATCGAGTCGTGGACGATGTTCCTCGACCAGGTGCAAGATCACGTCGAGGCCAGTCGTTCGGGACGCCCTGTGATCCTCATGGGCCATTCGATGGGTGGCGTGATCGCACTCGAGTACGCCCTGTCGGAACGCCCACGACCCGATCTCCTGGTTCTGAGCTCCCCGTTCCTGGGTGGGGGTCAGGCATGGCAACGGGCCCTGGCACCGGTGGCAGCAACGATCGCACCCCGGGTAACCATGCCCAACGGCTTGGATGGGGCTCAACTCAGCCGCGACCCAGCGGTGGGGGAGGCCTACTTCGCCGACCCTCTGGTGCTGACCAAGTCGACGAACAGGTTGGGGGCACAGTTGTTCGACGCCGCCAAGAGAGCCCGCTCGCATCAGTCGGAGCTCGACATCCCGACATTCGTGATCCACGGCGGCGCCGACACGATCGTCCCCGCCTCGTCGAGTGCCCCGCTCGAGACGATCGATGGCGTCACTCGCAAGCTGTATCCGAAACTCAGGCACGAGTGCATGAACGAGCCGGAGGGGCCCGAGGTGGTTGCGGACATCATCGCCTGGATCGATGGTCACCTCTCCAGGGACCGAGTGAACGGGGCGCCGAGCAGATGAATCTCGGCGCCAGAACCTTCTCCGTCGACCACACGCCAGTAGCGTTGCGCTGAGATGAGCGCGTTCGCTGGAAGGCTCGTGGTCGCCGCCCCGGAGTTGATCGATCCGAACTTCTATCGCACTGTCGTGTTCCTCATCCAACACGATCAGGAAGGAGCGGTCGGCGTGGTGCTGACTCGACCCTCGGAGTCGCCGGTCGGCGAACACCTCCCCGCGCTCGCCGGGTCGGCACAGGAGCCGGCGGTCGTCTTCGTCGGAGGTCCGGTTGAACCCGCCGTCGCCATCGCCCTGGAGGCCCGACCGGATCCCACCGTCCCCACATCCCTGCCCGGCGTGGGGTTGATCGACGTCACCACCACACCCGATCCGGGTCCGTGCCGGGTGTTCTCGGGATACGCAGGATGGGGCGCCGGCCAGCTGGAGGCAGAGATAGCGGAGCATGCGTGGTACGTGGTCGATGCGAAGGTGGGGGACATATTCGATGACGACCCGGAGTCACTCTGGTCGAAGGTTCTCCGACGCCAGCCGGCGCCGCTGTCGTGGGTCGCCACGTATCCACCCGATGTCTCGCTCAACTGATCACCTCGGGATGACCCGTATCCTGGCTCCATGAGCAGCGACACGGTTCCTCGTCTCCGGCCGTCCTTGAGACGACGCGCTCCCGGCCTCTCGGTGGAGCGCTCACTGGTCGAAGCGGGATCCCGCCGGGTCGTGGGCGTGGACGAGGTGGGTCGCGGCTCGTGGGCAGGCCCACTGACGGTCGGAGCCGCCATCGTGCCTCTCGACCGTCGGGTCTACAAGATCCGGGACTCGAAGCAGCTCACCGAACCCGAGCGAGAGGCGATGTACGATCGAATCGCCGATTGGTGCGTCGCTTGGTCGGTCGGTCATGCCTCGGCCGCCGAATGCGACGAACTGGGGATGTCGGACGCACAACGGCTCGCGGCCGAACGCGCCTTGTCGGCGCTCCGACTGGAGCACGACCACGTGTTGATCGATGGCAATTGGGACTTCGTGGGCGGAGGCAACACGACCAAGATCGTGCGCGGCGATCGAACATCGTTGTCGATTGCTGCAGCGTCTATCCTCGCCAAGGTCACGCGCGACCGGATCATGCGCCAGGTCGCCGAACACCATCCTGCGTACAACTTCGATGCCAACAAGGGATACCCCTGTCCCGTGCACAAGGCGGCACTGCAGGCATGGGGGCCGTCGACGGCGCATCGCAAGAGCTGGGCCTTCATGGACTCGCTGATGTGGTCGGGGTTGGAGCGGGTGCTCCGTGAGGATCAACAAACGCTGCCTCTGGAGTGGTGACGGTCAGCCGGCCATCGCTCCACTGTGACGATCGTCGGCATCGGCAAGAGAGATGACCACTTCGTACGGACCGAGCGGGCGTGAGAGTTCGACTGGTTGGCCGGTGTAGGCATCGGACCAGTCCAGTCCTTCGTGGTCGAACGCGGCAGCGATGGTTCGGTCGGTCAGGTTGACCACGATCTGTGCCACGCGGGCGCCGGCCCGGTGGCGATATGCGATCAGCCCAGGGTCTCCCGCCGCGACAACTCCCGGTGCGTTGCCGAACCCCGGGATGCGTGAGCGCACTTCGACGAGACGCCTGATTGCAGCGAGCACGCGACCGGCGGGCGACGTGGGGTCACTCCGGGCTCGATCGAGCGCCGCCCAGTCGAAATGCGGGCGATGCATCCATCGGTTGTCATCGGCGTGCTCGGGATCTTCGGCGTACCGATGATCGTTGCAGGTGGCGATCTGGTCACCCATGAAGATCATGGGGATGCCGACGGTGGTGAACACCACCGTCTCCATGGCGATGATCCGGTCGACTGCCAGGTCGATCTCAATGGGGCTGGCCGTGGCGAGTGCCCGCTCCAGCCCTGCGAGCGAGGCCATGGTTCCCGAGATGCGGGCATCACCCGTGCGTGGGTTCTCCTGGAACCGAGCACCGGTGGCGAAGCTCCCGGGGAACTCGCCGCAGTAGAACGCGTTGAGGAAAGCACGGTGCCCGTTCGGATCGATCCCATGGGCCCACGCGTCCTCGTCGGCGAAGCCCCAGCCGATGTCGTCGTGACTCCGGAGATATGAAATCCACTGACACCCGTCCGGCAATGTCGATCGTCTGGCGAGGACTTCCGCCAACAGGGCGGTGTCGCCGGTCGCAACCGCCTCCCAGATCACAGACATGAGTATCGGGTTGTATCCGAGCGCGCACTCGTCGGCCCGAATGAACCTCAAGACATCGTCGGGGTGGACGATCGCTTCCGAGAGGAACCGGATCGATGGCGCCACCACAACGACGATGGCGTTGAGCAACTGGAGGATCAGGTGCGCCTCGGGGAGGTTCTCGCACGACGTGCCCTGCTGCTTCCACAGAAAAGGCGTGGCGTCCATGCGGATCACCGCCGGGCCGATGTTCGCGACCGAAAGCAACTCGGCGGCCATCGCCACCAGGACCTCGGGTTGGCGATAGTCGAGATCCCACTGATATGGGTAGAACGTCGTCCACACCCACTTCCCCCCGTTGGGTCCCCGTACGTCCGGCCGCCACGAGAAGGCGTCTCCTCCTCGATCGGGAAAGATCTCACGTAGGTGCGGCAGCCACTCGTCGACGGACTCTCGATCATCGAACATCAGGTAGAAGCGGTCGAATGGGATCACTCCCTCTCGGGCCGACTGCGCCCACGAGTGGTCGTGCGCCGTGTGATTGGCCACGAAGTCGAGCACCAGTCCGATGCCCGAGCCATCGAGCTTCTTGGCTGCCTTCGACAGACCTTCGATCGTCCCCAGGTCCGGTCGGAGGCTTCGATAGTCCGACACCGCGTATCCGCCATCGTTGGGCCCGTCCGGTACGGCATACGGCGGCATCAGATGTAGTCCGGTCACTCCCAGGTCGCGCAGATGCGGCAGAGCGCGCTCCAGGCCGGCCACATCGCCGACGAACCGGTCGAGGTAGCCCATCGCCCACACCGATGCCGGATCGGTGAGCCAGCTTGCGCCGGCGTCGAGTGCATCTCTTCGACGCAACCACTTCTTCCGCCGCACCGACGCCTCGGCTGCTTCTCTCAGGAGGCGCATCAGATGCCAGGAGAAGTCCCATCGCCAGCCATAGAGTTCGTGGGCGATGCGGAATATCCTCTCGTACTCGCCCTCGAGCCGATGGGCGAAAGTGTCTCGCATGGCGTGATCGTCGCCAAACAGCGGAGAGAGCTCCGCCATCACCATGCTCAGGCTCCGTTCCGTTTCGGTGGTGATCCAGTCCCTCACGCTGCGCACGCTAGCCGCACCCGCGGAGGAGAAGAGCGGGGATCTATGCGACCCGATCCGCCACCGCGAGCTCGCGTTCGGCGTCCGGAGCGTGCGCCCCGATGTCGGCCTTCACCGGCACCTGGCGCTTCATGGGCACCCGGGCCCGCTGGGGGGTCTGAATCTCACTCGAGGTCTCCACCCGTCCGGCCGTGGCGATCCCGAGCTTGTCGCAGACGAAGCCTCCGATGCTGCGAACCTGGCGGTGGTAGACCATCGACCCGGTCACCACCGTCAACGCCACCCATGCCGGGTGGATTACCCCGAACTCCACGGCGTCTTGCGCCACCCACGTCGCGGGGACCACAAACGCCGCCCCCAGGGTGAGCCCGGCCAGGACCTTCAATGGTCCCGTTCGCTCCATGTCATTGGCGATGAGCCCCGGAACGAACAACGGCATCAGTGCGACCGACGAGAGTGTCATGTAATACGTGAGCTCCAGATCGAAGAGCTGCTGCCCCAAGATCATCCCGGTCCAGGAGATGACCGACGAAAAGAGCAGCATCGTGGAGAACTTCCGACGGCCGAACAGGATCATCCACGACATGAGCAACTTGGTCACCACGAAGTACGTGATGAGCGCGACTGCCAGCATGTAGATCACCTGTGAGGGCGCTGCGGTCAACATGCCGACATAGGCAGCACCGACGAATCCACCGCTTCTGAGCCCGAGGTTGTTCTGCAGGCCCCAGGCGGTGGCGATCGAGAGGATCACGGCGAACGGCACCCACGATGGGGAGACCGCCGACACCCCGAATCCGACAAGGGGCTGGAGTTCGTTGACCGCTGAGAGCCCGAGGAGGAGCCCGGCGATGATCGGGAGCGCCACCAGCGCTCCTGCGAGCATCACTGCGCCCAGCGTCTTCTTGATTCCTTGCCGCGCCATGTCGTGTGCGATCAAGGCCGGGACGACGTAGCCGGCCCCGACGAGCAGCGGGACATCGGACTCCCACAGCACGGCGCCGGTAGGGGAGAGTTGCAGCAGGAGGGCCTGCACGATCGTGGACGTCATCACGAGAATCGTGAACTTCCCGCGCCCATACAACAGGAACCACTTGGGGAGGAGCTTGTTCACGAACCAATACGAGAACAAGGCATTGGCGAAGGTCGCCGCCACGATCCCGGGCTGAATGAAGAAGATCGCGATGTAGCCGGGTACGACGATGGAGCCGGTGGTCAGATGACGACGCTCGTAGAGGAGCATCGACACGACCACGCCTGTCACGAAGGCGAAGCGAACGACCTCGGTCGAGAACAGGTAGTCATGCATCGGGGGGGTCGCCGGCGAAGGAGATGTCCGGTATCCATGGATCGGCAACGTTTTCGAAGTGGTGAAGCATCATTTCCGCCTGGTGGGTGTGGATGTTCACGAAGCCGATCACCAGCACGTGCGAGGTCGGCTGGCGGCCGATCATCTTCTCGATGATCTCGTCCACCGATGGATTCCGGTTGTCTCCGAGGTTGATGATGGCGTCCAGGGGGTAGCCGTTCTCGACCAGGCGGTCGGTCACGAGTGGCTCGTATGCGCCGAACGTGACCAACCTGTCGAACGCCAGATCGAAGACCGCAACGTCGGCGAACTGAATCGCACGTCGCTCCCGGTCCGACCGGTTGTTGAGAATGCCGACCACAGTCGTGTCGGCGGTGATGTACGGCTCGAGTTTCTCGAAAGCAGCAACCATGGACTCACGGTCGTTCACTGCGAAGAGGTTCGCCCAGGTGACGCGTTTGGCGCCGACCTCGAGATCCTTCATCCGCAGCACACCAGGGTCCGGTGCCGCCTCCACCATTCCCTTCATCGCCACCTCACGTGAGATCCCCAGCAGTCGAGCCAGGGTGAGCCCGATCGCAACGTTCTCCTTGAAGGCGATGTAGTCGAAGCGTGCGATGTCCTCGTCTGTGACGGCCTCCGGATCGGCCACCACCACTTCGGTGTTCCGCTTCGCCGCCTCCCGATAGATCACTCGTTGAATCACAGGGTCTTGTTCGGCGGTGATCAGGACCCCGTTCGTGGGGCAGGTCGACATCAGGGAAACCGCGATCTCTTTGAGCGTCTCGCCCATGACGTCCTGATGGTCCTCGCGAACGTTCGTCAGCACGCCGATGCTGGACCGCACGATCATGCGCTCACTGACGTCCTGATAGGCCGGCTTGAGAGCCATGCACTCGATCACGAGCGCATCGACGCCGTCGGTCACGTAACGCTTGGCGATCTCGATCTGCTCGAGGATCGTCGCCGGTCCTTTCCTGTGTATCGGCTCGTCGACGCCCTCCGTGTTGATCACGGCAGCTGCGGTGCCGGTCGACTTGGCGATGGTCACGATGCCGGCCTCGCGGAGCATGCCGGCGATGATGCGGGTGACTGTCGACTTGCCGCGAATCCCATTCACGTGGATCCGGTGTTCGAGACCGTTCATGCGGGCGCGATGGCTCACCGCCTCTCGTGCCCACCAGATGAGGAGGGAGAGGGCGATAGTCGAACCTGCAAGAAGGAACAATGGCATCCGTGCCTGGCGCTTTCGTCGTTGGTGAGCGGTATCGCGGACGTACATCTCCAATATCGTCACTCAACGTGACACTCTTGACACCAAGAGTGGGGTTTCGCGCTCTCGCGCGATAGGACTAGCCAGCCGCCAGGAGCTCGTGTAGATAGCCCGGAAGCATGGCTAGCCATGTGGACCATTCGTGGTTCCAGCCCGGCCAGTTGTCGACCCGGTTCGGGATACGCTTGGCACCCAGCACATCGGCCATCCACCAGGATTCCCCCGGCATCTCGGAGGCTCCGGTCCCGGTTGCCATGAGCACGAAACGGTCCCGGAGCCGATCCAGTTGGGCACCGGGTTCGAGGCCGGGCAGATAGTGCAATGGCGAAGAGAAGTAGAAGTCGTCGGACCAGGCGCCATCCAACCAGGGCGTGAGATCGTATCGACCGCTCATCCCGATGGCCGAAGAGAACACGTCCGGATGCCGGCACAGCACCTCGAGGGCATTGAAGGCACCGAATCCTGCGCCTGCACTCACGATCTCGAGTTCGTCGGACCTGCAATCGGCCCAAATCCGGGGCACCACCTCGGATCGAACGCACGCGTCGAACCGATTCTGGAGCCAGGCCGCCTGTAGCGGATCACCTCCGGCGAGCCAGCCGCGCCCGGCGACGCAGTCCACCGAATAGACCTTGATGCGGCCATCGGCCATCAGCAGGCTCAGGGCCTGGACGAGACCCTCGCGCTCGATCTGATTCGCATCGCCGCCCGCCGTGGGAAACACGAGCACCGGAGTTCCGATCTCGCCCCATCGCGAGAGCATCACGTCCGCGTCCACCAGCCCACTGTGCCACGTGACCGCCGCCGTCATGTGCCGTCGTGCGTCTCCGGCCAAGCGGAGGCCCACAGCGAACGGCTTGCCCGGACAGCCGAGACCGCTGGGGCCAGGGCCCGGGAGTTGTCTGGTATGACACGACCGACCGGATTGGTGACGACGACCATCGATCGAAGAGGCTACCGCCGCTCCGGCCGCGGTCCACCTAGGGTCGTAGACCATGGTCACATGGGTGTTCACCCACGGCAGCCTGATGATCGAACCGCCCTTCCCGGTGGTTCGATCCGAGCCCGCCGTGGTCGAAGGATGGCGTCGATCGTTCGGGCACCCCAGTGTCCGGAATTGGGGCAACACCGATGCCCCGGCACCCACCTCGGCCCTGGTTTCGGGAGGGTCGGTCAGCGGGATCGCCCACCTGGTCGCCGACGATGTCATCCGACAGGTCGTGGCTCGCGAAGCGTCCGATCCTTTGGAGGTGACCCCACGGATCGGACACGGTCGGGTACCGGCTCAAACGTGGCTCATGTCGGACCATTGGGCACACCTCCCGGCATCTCGTCTGGCGGAGGCTGCACTTCGCAACGTCGCCGCCGGAGGCGGCCCGCTCGGCAACGCCCTCGACTACCTCGATCTGGTTCATCGGGCGTTGGCTCTCCACGGCATCTCCGACGAGCCGGTGGATCGATATCTCGATGCCTGTCGATCGACCGGACTCGCTCAGGACACCAGCGAGGTCCGCATGTCCGGCAATCGGGACAAAGACCTCTAGCCCCTCTTGACCTGGTCCCGCAAACTCGGTTGAAAAGAGGAAAGGGGGCCCAGATGAGGGCCGCAAAGGTCGCGCTGATCCTGTTGGGCGCGTTGATCGGTTCGCTTGCGCTCGGTCTGGTGGTTGCGGGCGCCGGCCTCGCATACACCTGGTCGGCGGACCGGACAGCTGACGGATATTTCGAGGCACCGGAGGTCCAACTCGAGACAGAGCTCTTCGCCATCGTGAGCCCGGACATCGACCTCGGGTCGCGACCCGGCGATTGGTTCCCCAGTGGTCGCCTGGCCGAAGTCCGGATCGTCGTCGAGCAGCCTGAAGCCGGAGCCCTGTTCATGGGAATCGGCCCCTCGGAAGAGGTCGACGCATACTTCGACGGAGTGGGGATCACCGAGGTGACGAACGTCGTCGACAGCACCGTCCGGTATCGCTCCATCGAGGGCGACGCCACACCGGCGCCGCCGGTAGACCAGGATTTCTGGGTGGCCACCAACGCCGAGGGCACCGCCGGCTCGTTGGAGTGGGAGCTCACACGAGGCGAGTGGACGCTGGTGATCATGAACGCCGACGCGTCCGCGGGGTTCGCAACCGACGCAACCGCCGCCGCCAACGTTGCCATCGTGCCGATCGTGGCCGCCGGACTGGTGCTGGTGGGGGCAGTGCTCGGCGCAGTGGCGATCGCGTTGCTCATTGCCGGAGTCACGGTCTCCGACAGCGCATCCACGGAGGCGATGACGGCGCCGGCAGGCGCCCACCCCGTGCGCGTCGAAGGCGAGCTCGACGCCCATCTCAGTCGCGGGCTGTGGCTCGTGAAGTGGTTCCTGGCGATCCCACACTTCGTCGTGCTGGCCTTCCTCTGGACGGCCGCGGCTCTCCTGACGGTCGCCGCAGGATTCGCGATCCTCTTCACGGGACGCTATCCACGGGGGATCTTCGACTTCAACGTCGGTGTCCTGAGATGGAGCTGGCGTGTCTCGTACTACGCGACGAGTGCCATCGGCACCGACCGGTACCCCCCGTTCACGCTCGATCAGGATCACTATCCGGCCACCCTGGACGTCGCCTACCCGGAGTCGTTGTCCAGAGGGCTGGTACTCGTGAAGTGGCTCCTTGCCATTCCGCACCTGATCATCGTCAGCCTGTTCACCAATGGGTTGATCTGGTGGACCCAGGAGCTCGGCGACTCGAGCGCCTCGGGACAATACGGAACCGGGCTCATAGGGCTTCTGGTGTTGGTGGCGGGCATCGCGCTGCTGTTCACCGGGAGATACCCGCAAGCGTTGTTCGATCTGTTGATGGGACTGAACCGCTGGGTGTATCGCGTCGTTGCCTATGTCGGGCTCATGACCGACCAGTACCCGCCGTTCCGGCTCGATCAAGGCGGATCTGAGCCTCCGGCGACACCGGGGCCAAGCCGCGACCCCGAACACGCCGGCGCCGCGACAACCTCAGGCGTGTGAGCTCATCGTGGAGTTCCCGGCCGCCTTGGCGACAGGGAACTCCACGGACCGGTGTCGCTTCCGTCAGCTGAGTAACCTCGACGGATGCCGACGATCTTCACACGCATCATCGATGGCGCTCTTCCAGGGACCTTCGTGTGGAAGGACGACCACTGTGTCGCCTTCCTGTCGATCAATCCGCTCCAACCGGGACACACGCTGGTTGTGCCACGCGACGAGATCGATCACTGGCTCGATTGTCCGAGCGACCTCCGGGATCATCTATTCGACGTCGCCCAACAGATTGGTCGAGCGATCGATGCTTCGTGGAATCCGGAGAAGGTGGGCCTGATGCTGGCCGGACTCGAAGTCCCACACATGCATCTCCACGTCGTCCCGATCTGGGGCGTGAGCGATCTCGATTTTGCGAACGCCGGTTCTGCCAGTCGTGAGGAGCTCGACGAGGCTGCACATCGCATCCGGGCCGCCCTGCGGGAGGCAGGTGCGGCGGGTGTGAGCGATCAGGGTCCGGCCGGGTCCTGAACCGACATCGGGAACGGCCCTGCCTTCGAGTACAGGCCGACAACCGAGTCACCGAGGTGCGATCGAAGCCAGTTGGCGGTGGCGGCCAGGGCGTCCAGATCGAGGCCGGTGGAGATGCCCATTCGGTGCAGCATGAACACCAGGTCCTCTGTGCAGATGTTGCCGGTTGCGTTCGGAGCGAACGGACAACCCCCGACACCGCCGAGGCTGGCATCGAAGCTGCGAACGCCCGCCTCCAATGCCGAGTAGGCATTGGCCATACCCGTGTTGCGGGTGTTGTGGAAGTGCGTTCCCAACTGCACCCCATCGGGCACCACAGGAGCGATGGCACCGATCCGCTCGGTCACGTCTCGAGGTGTTGCCACTCCGATCGTGTCGGCCAGACTGAGCCGAGACGGTTCGACCTCCATGCAGGCTTCCACGGTCTCGACCACCCTCTCGACCGGTACCTCACCCTCGTAGGGACAGCCAAAGGCAACGGAAACCACCAACGAAGGCGCGACTCCATGCTCCTTGGCCCGGGTGGCGACCCGGTGCCAGACTTCGACGCCCTGGTCCCGGGTGGTGCCTTGGTTGCGATGTGAAAAGGTATCCGTCACCACGACGGCATAGGCAACTTCGTCGCATCCGGCCGCG
Source organism: uncultured bacterium (assembly GCA_963785075.1). Lineage (GTDB taxonomy): Bacteria > Actinomycetota > Acidimicrobiia > Spongiisociales > ZC4RG35 > JAOUGY01. The sequence goes on along the minus strand of CAWATW010000005.1, from coordinate 69,079 downwards.
ATCGCTCTCTCGAGTCCACGCTCATTGAGCACGAGTCCGATGTACGAGACGCCACGGTTGCGCGGCACCGCCTGCATGACCGCTTCGGCGTCGGCCATGGCAGGTACGCGCGACGGGTGAACGAATGATGTCGCCTCCAGCCTGCGCACGCCCGCGTCGATCAGCCGCGAGATCAAATCCACCTTGGTGACGGTGCCCAGGAGGGTCTTCTCGTTCTGCAGGCCGTCGCGAGGAGAGACGTCGACGATCTCCACCTCGCCGAGGGGATCGGTCATGCGCCCGATCCTACGTCTGTCACTCCACGAATCGGCGGAACGAGAACTGCCGCGTGAGCGCTTCGTCGAGGGTCGGGCGTCTGAGCCGCCCGGAGACCGGAGACTGCACCCGGTCCTGAGCGACGGCGTTTGCGATCAACGCAGCAGCCTGTGATCGCGTGAGGGCTGCGTCGGGGCAGAACCTGCCGGGACCGCAGCCGCCGTCGCTCACACCTGCGGACGCCAGGGCAGCGGTGGCCGCCAACATCACAGGATCGTGGACGTCGCTGAACCTGACGTTCTCGCCAGGCGGCAGGTCGAAGGCATCGGCGATGATTCGTGCGGCGTCGGCGCGACTGATCGGGTCATCGGGACAGACGATGTCGCGAGCGCATCCGAGCACCACTCCTGCGGCCGCCAGGGCATCGATGCCATCCTCGGAAGGATGACCGTCGTCGTCTGTGAATGCGTCCGGCCCCGGGGCGAAATCGACTGCGCCGGCGATCATGCCAAACAGATCTCCCCGCGTGATCAATCGATCGGGGCATGCGAGAAACGTGCCGCATCCTTGGAAGACCCCGAGATCGGCCAGACGGTTCATGGCCTGCTCGTTGGGATCGGTCTCGTCGTCGTCGAAGGCGTCGGGACAACCCAGCCTGCTCGAGGTCGAGATCGCCACTTCGTCCAGGCGGAGACGCAGGGACTCGGGCGACGGCTGCTTCCCGCCCGAGTAGACGTTCATCCACAGGTCATCGACACCCACACCGGCATCCACTCGGAACCTGAGATCGTCGCGGACGAATGCACTCTCTCCATCGACCCAGCCTTCGATCCGCCCATCGGAGCCCTCGGGATCGTTGAGACGGATGTGGCCTTCGATGCAGTACCACTGCCCGGGAGTGAGGACGGCGTTGTCGTTCCACTCCAATATCTCGCCGCAGTCCTTGGCCTGATCGAGGTGGTAGACGTAATACCCGACCCGGCTCTGCCCGGCCCCTGCTCCCGCGGATCCCACCGGCCGGTACATCATCCGAGCCGACCAGCCGGGGAACCGTTCGGTGGCTGGAACGCAACCTCGAGCGGTTCCGCTTCTGAGGCTGGCAAATCCCGGAAGCTTGCCCGACTGACTCGGCTCCCACCGATCGAGCGACAGCATGTATCGGAACCACGCCTCATCGGGGCTCCCGGGCACCGCTTCGAACTGGCCGAGACCCCAATGTGATCCTTCGGAAACGCTGACGGCGAGGGCGCCACCGCGGTATCCCGAATCCGTGGGCCCCGTATCGGATCCATCGAAGTGTTCCAGCACCACCGCGGCAGACGCAGGCACGGATGCCCACAGCAGGACAACCAGCGCCAATGCCACAGTCCAGGGTCTCGGGTCGCTCACGGGAGTCACAACGACATCGTCGTCAAACTCGGTTCCCGAGTGGAGGTTCCGACCTCAGGAATGGGTCGGAGGGCTCAATCGAGAATCGGCGCCGGTTCCTCGTCATCGCCTTCGAAACGGTTGGGAACGGCCACTCCCAGGCGCTCATCGGCCAGGCCGACGTTGGCGGCCGCCAATGGGAAGCCCAACGCCCGACGAAGGAAGGTCGCCATCTGGCCGCGGGTCACCTCTGCGTCGGGGCAGAACGCGGTGTTGTCGGGCGGGTTGCAACCACGGGTCACCCCGGCAGTGGCGAGTCGGTCGATGTCGGTTTCGAAGACCGAATTCGAGTCGTCCGAGAACATGTCGGCTCCTACTCCATCGGCATAGTGGAAAGCCCTCACCAGGAAGGCCGCCATCTGCCCACGCGTCACAGGGTCCTCCGGACAGAAGCTCGTGGCCGTACAACCCCGAGCGACACCGGCCGCCGCCAGCGCGTTGATGGAGGCCTCGGCGAAGTGGTCTTCGTCATCTGCAAAGGCGTCCAGTCCGTCCGGGAGGCGAAGCGCTCGATCGAGGAGTGCTGCCATCTCGCCCCGGGTGATCGAGTCACCGGCGCACGACAGCCGCTCTCCGCACCCGAGGAAGACGCTGCGGGCATACAACTCGTCGAGGTCGGCTTCGTGTTCGCTGTCGTTGTCATCGGAGAACGGGTCGAGGCATCCGACACGACCCGTGTGTGAGAACACCAACTCATCGACGCTAGAGGTGAGGTTGCTGGCGTTCACGACCGATCCCCCGAAGTAGATGTTCGCCCAGAAGTGACGGGCGCCGATGTCGGCCTCGTCCGCCCTCCGCAACGCAACGTCGGGCCACCGGAGCGCGGCTGTACCGTCGACCCACGCGTCGACCCGGCCATCGTTCTGACCCGGTGTGTTCATTTCGACGTGGCCCTCGATGCAATACCATCTGTCCTGTTGAATGACGCCCGGTTGCCAGAGGATCTGGTCGCCGCACGTGCCTTCCTGGTCGAGGTGGTACAGATAGGTTCCGAGGCGGACCTGGCCGGGGCCCGCGCCTTCGGTGCCGGTTGCCTCGAACATCGTCCGAGCCGACCATCCAGGGCTCGACTCCGTCGACGGGATGCACCCGCGAGCGGACGACGAGTAGAGCCCGGCCAACCCGGGAAGCTTGCCCGACGACGACGCTCTCCAAGTGTCGAGCCGGAGGTAGTACCGGAACCATGCTTCGTCGGGTGTCGGGTCGAGCCTGAGGATGCCGCCGATACCCCGATTGGTGTACGCAGGTATCGTGACACGCACCCCGTCGCCTCGGAAGCCGTCGATCGCAATCGTGCGATTGTCATCGTCGCGAGCGTCCACGAAGTCGGCCCAGGCGCCGGGCGGTTCGGCATCCTCCTCGGCATCCTCCGGCAGCTCGTAGATGTCTTCGAAGGGAATCCTGATGTCATGGTCGCCGAGCGCCGGGAGAGCCGGCACGAGCGCGAGCAACAAGGCAATCCACACCGCGACATGACCCGAACGTCGTACCTTCATGAAAACCCCCCGTTCAGCGTGCCCATCGAGGGCGTGAACCCCGCCATCATGCCACGCCGTAAGCTTTGTGAATGCGCGTCTTGGTCACCGGGGGCACCGGGTACATCGGAAGTCACACCGTCGTCGAGCTCGTCCTTGCCGGACACGATGTGGCGATCATCGACAGCCTCGACAATTCGAAGCGCTCCGTGGTGGAACGCATCGGCGAGATCACCGGGTTGACCCCCGACTTCGTCCAGGCGGACATCCGGGACGAGGCAGCGCTCGAAGCCGTGGTTGCCGGCGCCGGGTTCGAGGCGTGCGTGCACTTCGCCGGCTTGAAGGCGGTGGGGGAGAGCGTCGCCCACCCGCTCGACTACTACGACGCCAACGTCGCGGGGTCGGTGACACTGCTGCGCGTGCTGGACCGCCATGCGGTACGGACGTTCGTCTTCAGCTCGTCGGCGACGGTGTACGGCGACCCGGACGACGTACCCGTCACCGAAGCCACACCGACGAAGCCGCCTACGAATCCGTACGGCTGGACCAAGCTCATGATCGAGCAGATTCTCAGGCACCTACACGACTCCGATGGCGCATGGAACGTCGCATTGCTGCGTTACTTCAATCCGGTCGGGGCTCACCCGAGCGGGATCATCGGAGAGGACCCCAGCGACGTCCCCAACAACCTCATGCCATACATCTCGCAGGTCGCCGCCGAAGCGTTGCCCAAGCTGAGCGTATTCGGCAACGACTACCCGACTCCCGATGGCACCGGAGTCCGCGACTACATCCATGTCGTCGATCTCGCCAAGGGCCACCTGGCGGCTTTGGATAGGCTCGCGTCAGATCCAGGTCTGCACATCTGGAATCTGGGAACCGGACACGGGACGAGCGTTCTGGAACTCGTCTCGGCCTTCGAGCGAGCGACACACGTTCGGATTCCCTACGAGATCACGGGACGGAGGCCGGGCGATGTGGCCGCGACCTGGGCCGAGGTCACGAAAGCGTGGCGAGAGTTGGGGTGGAAGGCCGAGAGGACTCTCGATGACATGTGCGCGGACAGCTGGCGCTGGCAGCAATACGCCCTTCGACTCGACGATTGAGCCGGCCGCTCGAGGCATGCTCCCATCGTGACAGCCGGGGTCGGATGATGACTATGCCCACGAGTCGAGCGCCTGCTGGATGAAGGCGTGTGATGCCTCCAGGAGCGCTTCGTGGTCTCCGCGCGATCGTGCGATCGGGGCACCGAAGCGAATGTGCACGGTCTCACCGACCGGAGCCGGCCACAACTTGTGGAGGCGCCACGACCCTCCGATTGCGGTCGGGATCACGGGAAGCCGATCGGCGGCCTTGAGAAGGGCCGCACTCCCTGCGGGGCGGAACGGTCCCAATTCGCCGGTCCGAGATCGGGTCCCTTCCGGGAAGATCACCACGCTCACGTTGCGTTCCTGAGCCCGTTTGGCCATGGCGATGATCGCTCGGATCGACTGTGAGCGATCACCCCGGTCGATCAGGGCATTTCCGCCGTGCTTCAAGTTGAGCGAAACCGATGGAATCCACCTGCCGAGTTCGGCCTTGGCCACGTACTTGGGATAGTTCGTGAACAACAACCCGCCGATCATGACGATGTCGATGAGGCTCTGGTGGTTGGAGATGATGACGTAGCCGGTGTTGGGCTGGATGGCGGGATCCCGCTCGACGATGACCTTCGTTCCGAGGATCGAAAAGGTGGCCATCAAGGATCGTTGCAGCGCGCCCATCACCGTCTCGAAGGCCCGCAGGCTGAACGGCCGAGTGATCCGCCCGGCGACGTCGAACAACACCAGGCACAGCCCGAACGCCACCCAGAACGGGATCGTGAGAATCCATTGAAGCGCGCGTTTCACCACCGGAAAGTCTAGGACCGGGCGAGCCGGTCGAAGGCGCGGACGACCGAGTCGGCGAGTTCCGGACGGTGACGGCCGAGCAACGACGCGTGCCCGGCATCGACCCAGATGAGCTCGCTGCCGGTCCAATGGTGATGGAGTGCCTCTGTCGCAGACACCGGGACGAATCCGTCCCTCCGTGCGGCCACCAGGACGGCGGCGGCGTGATGCGGGAGGGGGTCTGTTGCGAGCACCGACACCTCCGACAGCATGGTCCGCAAGCGGTCGCGAGCGTCTGCGCCTCCCAGAGCCGCCCAGTCGACGGCAGTCGACAAGACGCCATCGAGGTACACCGGTCCGGGGGAGTGTGAAGCTGCGTGCGGTGCGGTTGCCACCGGGAAGGGCATCGATGCGGAGACCAATGCCGCCATGTTGCCGCCCATCGAGTATCCGGACACGCCGGGGGCATGGTTCGAGTTGAACATCGCCAACAGGGCTCGCGCCTCGTGCAGCGCCCCATGACCCATCACCATGAAGTCGGCAACCGTGCGGATCGCCTGTGCTGGATGGGCAGTCAGCCGTCGACCGCCGTAGAACGGGATGTCGACCATGGCGGCTCCGATTCCACGCTCGGCGAGCAGAGTCGCCAGCTTTCGCCGTGTCGTGAAGCCGTGATCGTTCCATGCGGCCATGAGCAGCACCATGCGGTCGGTACCCGCCGCCGGCTCCACGAGTTCGATCGGAACTGGCCGGCACTCGAGCGGGAGCCGATCAGAGACGGGGCTTGCGAACGTGCCGCGCCGAACTCGGAGGCCGCGATGCTCCTCCTTGCGGCCCCACACCACGTCGAGCTCGGGTATCGGATCTTCGGGCCGTGGCGAGGAACCGATCATCTCGAGAGTCGAGGGATCGCCCCAGCCTTCCGGGAAGATGCCGAGTCGGCGCCGGTCCAGCCTCATGAGAATCGTTGCCAGGCGATCGATCGGGTGCACGCCGGGATTCTGGCGGGCCGCGCCGAAAGGGTCCAGCCCACTCGGCGGGGTGCCGATGCTGTCAACGATGCGCCAACTAGCCATCGTTGCTCTCGCGTGCGTGACCGCCGCCTGTTCGATCGGGGGCTTCGAGCCGTCGACGCTCGATCTCACCCCCATACGGGTGACGATCGACGTGGTCGACGAGTCCGGGTCCCCGGTCGACGACGCTGTCTTCACAGATGTGGATCGCACCACACACCCGGCGGAGGCGGGAGTCATCGAGCTGTCCGTCACCGACCCGCGAGCGGGGCTGATCGAGGCGCCCGGGTACCTGTCAGAGCCTGTGGTGGTGGACGCAACCGTGGGAACGGTCGAGGTGGCTCTGTGGTCGGAGCAGGGAGCGGACGGCACGCCTCGCATTGCGATGCACTTCGCCGGCGACTCGATGTTCGGTCGCCGATACCTGGCATCGCGAGACGGCCAACTTCCACTCGTCGTGACCGGCGATGGGGGTGCCAGCGCTGCTGCCGTGGTCGCAGGCGTCGCGTCGGTGTTCGCCGTGGCAGACGTCTCGATGGTGAACCTCGAGACCGTCCTGGGCGACGCCCCCATGACGGAGGCGGCGACCGGGAAGCGCTTCCTCCTCCAGTCGCCGCAGGAAGCGACTGCGGCTCTCGAAGCGCTCGGAGTGGACGTGGTGGCCTTGGGCAACAACCACTCGGCGGACTGGGGCGACGCGGGGGTTCGCTCGACGCTCCGAATACTCGCCGACGCAGGACTCCCTGCAACCGGTGCGGGGCTCGATGACGAGCAGGCTCGAGTTCCCGCCATCGTCAACCGCCACGGCTTCGACATCGGCGTCCTCTCGTATACGACCGTCACCGGTTCGGCAGCCAACGACGCCCTCCCCACCGCCGAGGTGCCAGAACCTCCGAACCTGGCGGTTCAGAATCGCTGGCAATACGAGTTCCGGCCGATCGACGGTCTGACCGTCGCCGGCGTCACCCCGCTCGACGCCGGTGACTACCGCGCCGGCGATCTGTGGGCGTGGTTCGAGGGTCTGCGGTTCGAAGCCAAGAACGATGCAGTTGTCTGGTCCGAGTTGTCAGGTGTGTTCCCGGAACTCCAGGACTGGGTGGCCCGTCGCGGGCACGGCGGAGCGGCGTGGTTCCGACGGTCCGCCGTGCAGTCGGACGTGCAGGCGCTCCGCGAGGCCGGCGCCGACCTGATCGTGGTTCAACTCCACGGCGGCTACCAGTTCTCCGAGGTGGGATCGACCTTCTTCATGAATGGCGCCCATGCCGCGATCGACGCCGGGGCGGACCTCGTGATCGGGCACCATCCACACGTCCTCCAGGGGTTCGAGTGGTACGAGGGCAAGCTCATCGCCCACAGCCTGGGGAACTTCGTGTTCGATCAGGACTTCCTGTCCACGTTTTCTTCGATGATGCTGCGCGTGGTCTACGAAGAGGACCGCCTGCTCGAAGCCAGGGTGTTCCCGGTCGTCATCGCCGAGTACGTGCCGGTGTTCGCGGCAGGCGACGCCGCTCGATCCATCCTTCGCGAGCTGCGTGCAGACTCGACGGGCATCGCTCCCGCCGAAAAGATCGACGGAGTAGTTGCACGCAACATCGACGCCGCACGCGCTGGTTCCGCCGACCTGGATGTCGTTGGCAACAGCGGACGGGTCGTGGAATCGCTCGAGGAGCGTCAGATCGAGGTCCAGATGAGTGAGCAGGGGATCGGTCAGGTACCGGGTGACGTCGTCGTGTGGACCGGTGGCATGCCGGAGGCATCTGCGGTCGGGCGTGAGCTGCTGCGATGGGGGTCTTTCGACGACGTGATCGCCGACCAGGCCCAGGTGGGTGCCAACAACTGGAAGATGGACGGCGCCCGCCGCACCGAGACGGTTGCCGTAGACCCGGCAGGGCACGATCTGGCACTGCGCCTCGCTCCCACCCGGACACAGGCCGCCCTGGTGCGTCCCCTGGCCAGGGTCCCGGTGCCGCGCCATCGGATATTCGACTCGACCGGGAGCTGGGTGGACGGTGAGCCCGAGTACGCACTTCGCGCTTCCATCAAGCGCTCCGGGCCGGTCGTACCCGAGATCAGGCTGGACATCTATCGTTTCGAGGACTCCGATCCGCTGTCCGATCCCGAGTCCCAACTGATCCGTCGTGTCGAGGTACCGCTGCCAATGGAGCACTCCGACGCCTGGCAGCAACTCGAGACGCTGGTCCCTCCCGGCACCTTCGACCCGGTCGACGGTGTGGAGCCGAACGCCGTGATGGTCTACCTGTCTCTGCCTTCGGGATCGCCGACCGAAGTGCTCATCAACGATCTTCAATTCATCGAATGGCGTCGTACGGCCGATCTCCCGGACGACCTGTGGATCGAAGTGGATGTGATTCGCTCGAACGCCGACGCGGTGACGATGGTCGTTCGCTGACGACGAACAGGGGTCACCCGAGATCGGCGATCAGGAGGTCGTCAAACGTCTCGCGCCGCACGACGAGTCTCGCTCGCCCTTCCGAAACGAACGCCACGGCGGGGCGCAGCACCTTGTTGTAGTTGGACCCCATCGAATGACCGTATGCCCCGGTGACCGGGGTCGCGACGACATCACCGACTTCGAACCCGGCTGGAAGGGCGCCGCCGCGAACCAGCATGTCGCCCGACTCACAGTGTTTGCCGACCAGCCGGATCGGCTCGGTGCGATCGGCGTCCACCCGATCAGGGAGAAACGTCTCGTAACCCGATCCGTAGAGTACCGGGCGCGGGTTGTCGCTCATGCCCCCATCCACGGCGACGTACGTGCGCACGTCCGGGATGTGTTTGATCGTGCCGATCCGATACAGCGTCACGGCGGCCGCAGCCACGATCGACCGGCCCGGCTCCACGGACAGCTCTGCCTTGATTCCAAGGCGGTCGGCTTCGCCTCGAAGCTCTCGACACCAGTCGGTGATCGAAGGAGCGACTTCACCCTCCACGTACGGAACGCCGAGGCCTCCGCCCATGCAGAGCTCGGGAAGGTCGAAGGCAGCGGCGAAATCGGCGACCACACGCAGCGCCTCCGAGAAAGACTCGACCCTGAAGACCAGAGAACCGATGTGGGTGTGCAGTCCCACCAGGTCCATCGAGGTCGACGCCTGCATCCGCCTCACCGCCTCTGAGGCGGTGCCGTTGGACACGGTGAACCCGAACTTCGAGTCGTCCTGACCGGTTGCGATGTACTCGTGCGTGTGTGCTTCCACACCGGGCGTGATCCGCGCCATGACCGTCGGCCTCGGCATGCCCGCGGCCACCATCGATTCGATGCGCTCGATCTCGTCGAAGCTGTCGACCACCAGCCGTCCGACTCCAGCCTCGAGCGCCATGAAGAGCTCGGCGTCGGACTTGTTGTTGCCGTGCATCACCAGCCGGTCGGCGGGAACGCCGGCCGACATTGCGATGTACATCTCACCGCCGGTTGCGACATCGAGGCGCATCCCCTCCTCATGGGCCAGGCGCGCCATGGCCCGGCACAGGAAGGCCTTCGAGGCATAGATGGCGCCATCACCCATTCCGCCCACGGCTTCACGACATCGCCGGCGCAGGTGTTCCTCGTCGTATACGAACAGAGGGGTTCCGTGTCGATCGGCGAGCTCGACAAGATCGCATCCGCCAACCTCCAAACGCCCATCCTGGATGCGAGATGAGTCGGGGAGGAGATGTCGGGGGAGGACGGTCATGGACTGGCGATGCTAGGAGTGCGAGCGACCATCGCCCTGCGTCTTTGTCAGACCGTGGACGAGCCGCCCCGGTCGACGGTCGGAGCGCCACGACGATAGAGGTACCACCAACCGGCTCCATGCACGGCAACGCCCGCCAGGAGCATCGCGGTCATGACCCACTGGCCGAACACAGCCGCCAGCAGAGCGGCGATGGTGGCCGTGATCACCAATGCGGTGCGGACGCCATTCAGAGGACCGAACATGGAAACGATCGTACCGACCTCGTCGACGTAGCCGGCATCGGCGATTCACGGTCGGCAGTCCACGGTGAATCGGATCTCGTATCCGCCCACCGCCGACTGCACCAGGCTCTGCGCTCGACATTCGGAGTCGCGCCCACCGAATCGCCAACGCACCAGGTTCGGGTCGTCCGTGAGTTCGATGGTGGCCGACAGCGGAACGACGTCGGCCGTGGGGTCCGGCCGCTCGGGGAAGATGAAGGAGCCAAAAGCGGGGCCGAGCACCCCGCCGATGTGGCCCCGGCTGCTCGGGCGGCGGTCCGACTGAACCGTCGACACGATGCGGTCTTCTTGCTCGTACCCGGGATCACACCACGATGCATGAATGTCGGGCCGACAACGGGAGATCTGGAGGTACGCCGCCACACCGAGAAATGCGAGAAAGGCGAGCAGCACGAGAGACCCGATGGTCGGGCGGCGGTCGATCGGGAGCGACACGACGAGAAACGTGACCGTGCCGAGTATGGCGGCGAACAGAGAAGACCACATCCAGCTTCGGGTCGACACGTTGTCTGCCGACAGTCCCAGCAGAGCGAGGATTCCCCACACCAAGAGCAACAGGGCCATCCAGGGCATCGCAGCCACAGCCCATCGGGATCCTCGGAGCGCAAGCGCGGCAACCGACACATAGACCGCGCCAACCATCGTGAGCCACAGTTCGAGCACGAACGATCCCTGCGGCAACAGCCATCGGTCGATCAGGAACACCAGCCATCCGGCGATCATCAAGCCGGCCGAGAGCTTGGGACGGAGCGGTCGCACGCCGCCAGTATGGCGCGACCGATGTGCCTCGGGTCAGTGAATAGCCGGCCGCGAAGCGGCCGATCGGCCATGCCGGCGGCCGACCAGATACGCACCCACTCCCACGCCGGCCATCGAAGCCCCGCCGGCCGACCATGCGATCGCGAGCTTGGTCTTGCGGGCGAAGACCACGATGGGCCAGCCCCGCTCGCGAGCAACGCTCTCGAGCCCGGAGTCGGGATTGACCGCCACCGGGTGACCGACCAACTCGAGCAACGGCAGGTCCGAGATCGAGTCCGAATAGGCGTAGCACCGGGCCGGGTCGTAGCCGTACGAGGCGATCACGGCGGCGACGGCCTCCGCCTTGCCTGGTCCGTGCACGAAGGGCCCATCGATCTGATCGGTGAGGTGTCCATCGACCACGGTTCCCTTCGTGCCGATGCCTCCGGTCATGTGGAGGTCCTCGGCGAGTCGCTCGACGATACGGTGTGGCGAGGCCGACGCGATCCACGTGGCCCGACCCGCCTGATGGTGCATCTCGACGAGGCGCCGGCTCTCGGGCCTCACCTTGGCGACGAGCTTGGGAACGACGGCCGACGCGACGCCGTCGAGCGTTTCCTCCGACACACCTGCAATCCCGCCGAGTACGGCAGCACGGGCGGCGTCTTTTCGTTCCGGGCTTTCGCCGAGCAGCGCAAACACCAGGGCGTCGAGACCCCAACCGGCCACTTGACGGTTGCTGGCGAGGCCTTGCCGCCACGCCTCGGTCGCGAACGAGAACACCGAGACGCCGGCGATCAACGTGCGATCGAGATCGAAGAATGCTGCCGCTGTCATACGACCACGACGCTAACCGGGCCGGCCCGGTTCCGGGGCAACCAAGCCGCCCTCACCTGACTGAGTGAGCGCTCACTCAGTTATACTCCCGTGCCGTGCAGACGAAAAACCGCAGAGCAAGACCGCTTCCGCGCGCCGACCGACGGCAGACCATCATCGATGCTGCAGTACCGCTGCTCATGGAGCGAGGCGCAAGCGTCACGACCGCAGAAATCGCCGGAGCTGCCGGTATCGCCGAGGGCACGATCTTCCGCGTCTTCCCCGACAAGGCCGCCCTCGTTCACGAAGCCGTCAGGTCCGTCATGGACCCTGCCCAGATCGTCGGTGCCATCGAAGCCATCCCTGAGGACCTCCCCATGCGCTCCCAACTGGAAGCAGCCGCCGGTCTCATGAGCTTCCGGCTGGGAAGAATCGCCTCCCTGATGGGGGTCTTGAGATCGCTGCCCCTGACATCGGAATTCTCGCCGACCGAAGCACATCGAATCGCAAGCAACTCACTCGGTGCTATCTCCGATGCACTCGCTGCACTCTTCGAACGTCATCGCCGTCACCTCTCGTTGCCACCGGCACGGGCGGCGATGGCATTCCAGAGCCTGGTCTTCACCAATGCTCATCCGGTCGTCGCCGCCGACAAGCGGCTCACGATCGACGAAGTGATAGAGGTGACGCTCTCAGGAGTCGTGGCGACCAGTGAAATGGCGGACGAATGCTGATCCGTCTCCTGAAGCGCCACGCCATCCCGTATCGGGGCTGGATCGGTGTGGTGGCAGTACTCCAGCTCATCGGCACCATCGCTTCTCTGTACCTCCCCAGCCTCAACGCCGACATCATCGACAACGGGGTCGTACTGGGCGACACCGGATACATCCTGTCCACCGGTGCCTGGATGCTGGTCGTGTCTGCGATCCAGATCGTGTGCACGGTCATCGCGCTGAACTTCAGCGCCCGCACGGCGATGGGCGTCGGCCGCGACATCCGGGCGGCCGTGTTCCATCAGGTCGGTGCGTTCTCGAGCCGCGAGCTGGGTCGGTTCGGTGCGCCATCGCTGATCACCCGCAACACCAACGACGTCCAGCAGGTGCAGATGCTCGTCATGTTGGGTCTGGCGATGATGATCAGTGCACCGATCACGATGGTCGGCGGGATCGTCATGGCGCTGCGCGAGGATCTCGGACTCTCGTGGCTGGTCGCAGCCGCCATCCCCGTTCTGGTGGCGGTCGCCGGCCTGATCGTCAGTCGGATGGTTCCCGGATTTCGGCTGATGCAGAAGCGCCTGGACAACGTGAATCAGGTCCTTCGCGAGCAGATCTCAGGGATTCGCGTGATCAGGGCATTCACACGCGAACCGTTCGAGACCGAGCGATTCGGGGTCGCCAACTCCGAACTCACCGACGTCACGGTCCGCGTGGGACGTTGGATGGCCGCCATGTTCCCGTCGGTGATGTTGATACTCAACTTGTCGAGCGTGGCGGTGCTGTGGTTCGGAGGGATCCGGGTCGACGCAGGTGCCATGCAAATCGGGTCGTTGACCGCGTTTCTGGCCTATCTGATTCAGATCCTCATCGCCGTGATGATGTCGACCATGGTGCTCGTGATGATCCCGAGGGCGTCGGTGTCCGCAGACCGCATCGGCGAGGTCCTCGACACCGAGCCCTCGGTGGTGCCTCCGTCCGAGGGGGTCACCGAGGGGTCGGGGAGAGGACACCTCGAGTTCCGACACGTCGGGTTCACGTATGCCGGTGCGAGCCATCCGGTGCTCGCCGACGTCGCCTTCACGGCCAACCCCGGCACGACCACCGCGATCATCGGTTCCACCGGGGCGGGCAAATCCACCATCCTCAACCTGATCCCGAGACTCTTCGACGCCACGGAGGGGGCCGTGTTCATCGACGGGGTCGACGTCCGCCGATACGACCCCCAGACGTTGTGGTCGAAGATCGGGCTCGTCCCGCAGAAGGCGTACCTCTTCAGCGGAACGATCGCATCGAACCTGAGATACGGAAACCCGAATGCCGACGGAGCCGAGATGTGGCGGGCCCTCGAGATCGCCCAGGCGGCCGACTTCGTGCGAGAGATGCCCGACGGTCTCGAGTCCCCGATCGCGCAGGGCGGCACGAACGTCTCCGGTGGTCAGCGCCAGCGCATCGCCATCGCCAGGGCGCTGATCCGTCGCCCTGAGCTCTTCTTGTTCGACGATTCTTTCTCGGCGCTCGACGTAGCGACCGACGCCCGACTGCGACAGGCTCTCACCCCGGTGACGGCGGACGCCACGGTGATCATCGTGTCCCAACGGGTTTTCACCATCACCGATGCCGATCAGATCATCGTGTTGGAGGACGGCGCCATCGTTGGGATTGGCACCCACGACCGGCTTCTCGAAACCTGTCCCACCTATGTCGAGATCGTCGAATCTCAGCTCAAGGCCGAGGCGTCATGAGCAAACCCAGACCAATGGCCACCACCGAACGCATCGAAGCCCCGCGGATGGGGCCGCATGGCGGAGGCATGATCGGCCAGAAGTCGCTCACGTTCGGACCGTCCGCCAAACGACTCATGCGCCGGCTTCGTCCAGAGCTGCCCAAGGTCATCGCTGTCATCGCTGCCGCCGTCGTCAGTGTCGCCCTGTCTGCGGCGGGACCGCGCATTCTGGGTCGAGCGACAGACCTCATCTTCGCCGGCGCCATCGGCGGCCAGATGCCCGGTGGCATGACCAAACAGCAGGCGATCGACGCCGCCAGGGCCGCAGGCGAGAACCAGATCGCCGATCTCTTGTCCGGCATCGATCTCGTGCCTGGGCAAGGCGTCGACTTCCAGGCGGTCGGCAGGGTGCTGATGGTGGTGCTGGCGGTGTACGTCGGTTCGGCTCTGCTCGGCTTCCTCCAGGGGTTTCTCCTCAACGACGTGGTGCAGAACACGGTGAAACGGATGCGAGCCGAGGTCGAGGACAAGTTGAACCGGCTCCCGCTCGGGTACTTCGATCGGCAACCCCGGGGCGAGCTACTGAGCCGCGTCACCAACGACATGGACAACGTGTCCCAGACCCTGCAGCAGACGATGAGTCAGGTGCTCACGTCGGTGCTCACGATCGTCTTCGTGGTAGGGATGATGTTCTGGATCTCGCCCACGCTCTCGATCATCGCCCTCGTCACGATCCCGGTCAGCATGATGGTCGCCGGAGCCGTCATGAAGAGATCCCGCACCCAGTTCGTGGATCAGTGGCGGCGCACAGGCACCGTGAACGCCCAGGTCGAAGAAGCCTTCACCGGTCATGCACTGGTCAAGGTCTTCGGCCGCCAGCACGAGGTGGAAGAAGCCTTCCGAATCGAGAACGAGATGCTGTACGACGCCAGCTATCGGGCGCAGTTCCTCTCGCACATGATCATGCCGTTGATGATGTTCATCGGGAACCTCAACTACATGGTGATCGCCGTGCTGGGTGGCCTACGCGTGGCCGGCGGCACCATGAGCCTCGGGGACGTGCAGGCGTTCATCCAATACTCGAGACAGTTCACTCAGCCGGTGACGCAGGTGGCGTCGATGGTCAACCTCCTCCAGTCCGGTGTGGCATCGGCCGAGCGCGTCTTCGAACTGCTCGACGCCGACGAGGAGCTCGTCGAGATGGACGATCGCGGGCCACGCGTCAATCGGGGCAGAGTGTCTTTCGAAAGGGTTTCATTCCGATATGAGCCGGACCGCCCGCTCATCGAGGATCTGACACTGAGCGTCGAGCCCGGACAGACCGTGGCGATCGTGGGCCCGACCGGGGCCGGGAAGACCACGCTCGTGAATCTGGTCATGCGCTTCTACGAGCTCGACAGCGGGCGCATAACGCTCGATGGTCACGACATCGCCGAGATGCGACGCGCCGACCTTCGATCCAAGATCGGAATGGTCCTCCAGGACACCTGGCTCTTCCAGGGCACGATCCGGCAGAACATCGCCTACGGCCGGCTCGACGCCACCGAGGAGGAAATCCACGCCGCCGCCGAGGCCACCTTCGTCGATCGCTTCGTCCACAGTCTTCCAGACGGATACGACACCGTGGTCGACGACGAGGGTTCCAACATCAGCGCGGGCGAGAAGCAGCTCATCACGATCGCGCGTGCCTTCCTGGCCGACCCGCCCCTTCTGATCCTCGACGAGGCGACGAGCTCCGTGGACACTCGGACGGAAGCGCTCCTCCAGCACGCCATGGCCGCGCTCCGCACCGAGCGCACGAGCTTTGTTGTCGCGCACAGGTTGTCCACCATCCGCGACGCCGATTTGATCCTCGTGATGGAAGAGGGCCGCATCGTGGAACAGGGAAATCACGAGCAGCTCGTCTCGACCGGTGGTGCGTATGCGGCTCTCTACAACGCCCAGTTCAGCGGTCCCGATGTTCTCCTGCCACCTGCACAACCCCTGCTGGGCGTCCCGGCAACCATGCCGCCGGGACGGACGTGATCGGCGGGGACCCGGCATCCACCCGGTCCTCGACAGCCATGTCCTGGTAGCTTTGGTGTGGCCGGTGAGCCCGCCGGGGCGGGGAACGTCTTCGACAACGCAGACTCGGGGGAACGACAATGACTGCAACGCCGGCGGACCGACGCGTCCGCTTTCTGGTCACGGCGATCATCGTGGTGGTCGCCGGCGCATTGGCGTCCGTGGCCTCGGCCGATGCCACCGATCCCGGGGGCACCTTCGTCGACGACAACGGGTCGGTCCACGAGGGCTACATCGAGGCGGTTGCCGCCAAAGGCATCGCAGTGGGATGCAACCCACCGGCCAACGATCGATTCTGTCCGGATGATCCGGTGACCCGAGGCCAGATGGCGGCGTTCCTCGTCAGGGCGTTCGATCTCACCGATGGCGCCGGATCGGACCTGTTCACGGACGACGACACATCCGTCTTCGAAAACGACATCGACCGCCTCGCCACCCGCGGCATCACCAAGGGATGCACCGCCACGGAGTTCTGCCCGGGGGACACCGTCACCCGCGGGCAGATGGCCGCGTTCATCGTTCGGGCGTTCGGCTACACGGCGGGCGCCGGCGACGATCTCTTCGTCGACGACGAGGGCTCCATCTTCGAGAGCGACATCGACCGCCTCGCCACCGCCGATGTGACCCGTGGGTGCAATCCGCCCACCAACGACCGGTACTGCCCGGACTCGGCCGTGACACGAGCCGAGATGGCCACCTTTCTCGGCCGCGCACTGGGCCTGACACCCATGGTCCCGCCACCACCCGAGCTTCCACGATTCGGCAACCCCAACGGTGACGCTCCGGTCCCTGCCGAGGCCAAGGCCGAAGACGTCTCGATCCCCGATCATGTCATCGGCGCCGGGACCCCCGCATCGTGCACCTCCCAGGCACTGGTGGCGGCCGTGGCCCAGGGAGGGGTGATCGTCTTCGACTGTGGTTCGGACCCGGTCACCATCGAGATGACGGCCACCGCCAAGGTCTTCAACGATCAAGACCCGGACATCGTGATCGACGGGGGCGGACTCGTGACGCTGAGCGGGGGAGGGGACACCCGAATCCTCTACATGAACACCTGCGATCCCGCTCAGGTCTGGACCACCAGCCACTGCCAGGACCAGGACCATCCTCGCCTGACCGTGCAGAACCTGACATTCATCGACGGATACGACGCCGGCATCGAGATCGAGGATGGGGGAGGGGCGATCTGGTCCCGGGGAGGCCGACTGAAGATCGTGAACTCCCGGTTCTTCTCCAACACGTGTTCGGCAACCGGGCCGGACGTCGGCGGCGCGGTGCGGGTCTTCGACCAGTATGAAGATCAGCCGGTGTACGTGGTGAACAGCACCTTCGGAGGTGGTCCCGAATTCGGCAACGTCTGCTCGAATGGCGGTGCGCTGTCGTCGATCGGCGTGTCGTGGACCATCATCAACAGTCTCTTCACGTACAACGCGGCCACCGGTTACGGCGCCAACCCGGCCCAGGCGGGCACGCCCGGTGGCGGCAATGGGGGAGCGATGGCGTTCGACGGCAACACATTCCATGTGCAGGTCGTTGACACGATCATCGAGGACAATCACGCTCGCGAAGGCGGCGGGGGAATCTTCTTCGTGAGCAACGACCGGACTGGAACGCTACGGATCGAGGACTCGACGATGCGGCGAAACCCAAGCGATCAGTTCGAGACCGTGCCGGGCATCTTCTATCTCGGGTCGGGCCCGATCCAGATCATCAACTCGACGATCGAGTGAGCGGAGGTGGCAGGGGGCACCGGTAAGGTGCCCTCTCGCCCCGCACCGTGGAGACCCCATGACCGACCACCAACTCGCCGCCTACCGGGAGAGCATCGACAACATCGATGCTGCGCTGATCTTCATGCTCGCGGAGCGTTTCAAGATCACGAAGAAGGTCGGAGAGTACAAGGCTGCGGTGGGCCTCCCGCCGGCAGACCCCGGCCGCGAAGACGTCCAGATCGCACGGCTTCGCTCTCTGGCCGACTCAGCCCATCTCGACCCGGAGTTCAGCGAGAAGTTTCTCCGCTTCGTGATCGAAGAAGTGATCCGGCACCATGAGAGCGTCGATCGCACGAGCCCTACCCCGGACCTCTAGAGGGCGCGCTCAGGCTCAATGGACGCCCGGGCGATCGGCGTTCTACACGAAGCCATAGCAACGACGCCTGGCAGCGTCGAGGCCCGACCACCGTTCAGTCCGGCGACCGAATCGGCATGGCTCCGTCGAGACAGACCGGCGGGTCGGTCATGCGGCCCGCACACGCAGTGGATCGGCTGTGAACCGTCGGTAGGCCACGAACCCGGTGAGGGCTGCCAACACCACGTTGAAGGCGATGTTTGCGACCTCGCCTCGAGTGAGGTGCCACACCAGGGCGCCCACCATCACCACGGCCAGCCCGGTGGCCGCCCACGCCGTGAGCTCGGGTCTGATCCCTGTCAATCCGGGAAGGATCAACCCGAGACCACCGAGGATCTCGGCGACGCCGCTCACCATGTGGAGCGAGTCCGACAGCTCGTACATCCATTCCATCTGGGCGGGGAGCCCATCGGGCACCACGAAGTGCATGATCCCCACCGCGATGAAGTACAACCCGAGCACCACCTGCAAGGCCCACAGCACCCTGTTCATACCTTCGCTCCTCCTCGTTGCCTGCGACCATCGGGAACCTAGCGTCCGAATTCCGCGGCCGACGTGCCTCGTCGCTCCTCGGAAGTGCTCGGTCGGTCAGCCCGGTGATCCGCCTCTGGTCACACCCGCTCGCATATGACGCAACGAGCGGACCTGCCGGCCGGCGTCGAAGTTGGAAGCGTGCAGCCATGCCCTGAAGGAGTGGTCGATCGTGGACCACTCGTCGTCGGTGATCGAGAACCACGCTGTGTCACGGTTGCGGCCCTTCGAGACGATGTGGTTCCGAAACGTCCCCTCGTAGGTGAAGCCGAGCCGCGCCGCCGCTGCACGCGACGGCGCGTTGAGAGCGTCGCACTTCCACTCATACCTCCGGTATTCGAGTTCGTCGAAAACGCGCCGCATCATCAGCCACATCGCCTCGGTGGCACCCGTCGTACGCGTCAGGAGAGGCGAGTAGCTGATGTGACCGACTTCGATCACACCATGCCGTGGCTCGATCCGGAGGTAGGAGGCAAGACCGAGTGGCTGATTGGTCTCGATGTCGACGATCGCATGGAACAACGGATCACGCGATTCCGACCATCCAGACAGCCACGCGTCGAACGTGTCCCCGTCGAACGGGCCATATGGCAGGTAGGTCCACATCGATCCTGGATCGCGAGAGTATGCCTCGTAGAGCCCTTCGCGATGTCGGTCGTGGTCGAGGGGCTCGACCACGACATGATCCCCCCTCATCGGAGTCAGCGGCGGTGACCGCCATTCGCCTCGATCAGGAAGGCGGCGACCGACGGGTTGTCCGTACTCGTTGCGCTCCACCGAAGCAGTCTATGGGTCTGGTGGGGACGGCCGACCGCCATCCCCACCAAGTCGGATCAGTCGACGAGGGCCAGTCCGAATGGATTCACGCCCACCCTGACGTCGGTCACCGCTCCGAAGTCGCCACCACGGAGATCCACCACGGTCACTCGGTCGGCGGTGGCACCAGAGTGCGTCACGAACAGCCGGCGGTCACGTTCGTCGACCGCGAGGTTGTGCGGGGTTGCGAATTCGGTGTCGGCCGTCTCGTGGATCCCGCGCAGACGGCGGTCGAGCGAGAACACGGCACTCTCCCCACCGCCGGCGATGTTCGTGACGAAGACGTCTCCTCGTTTCGTCACCCAGATGCCGTGGGCGGCGGGAACCTCGATCGATGACAGCTCTCGAAGGCTGAGAGGGTTGTACGCGGTCACCGACGAGCCGTCCTGGGACGCCACGTAGAGACGCCCCGAGCGCGCGAAGAGATGGGGATCGCCACCGGAGGCAATCCGCCCGGCTTCTTCGAACGAGAGGGTCGAGTACCGCAGCACCATCCCACCTTCCGGGAGTCCGACGATGCTGACAAAGGCGTGCCTCCCACTCACGACCACGTCGTGCGGAGATCCGCCATCGGCGATGATGTCGGCGGGAATGCCGATGGTGGTGATCACTTCGAGGCTCTCGGCGTCGACCACGGTGACCGTGTCCGAGGTGTCGCCGACGACCCACAACCGGCCTCCGTCGACCCACTGGTGAAAGACGCCGGCGCCGACGGTGACCGTTCCCTCGACCGAGTAGTCGTCTTCATCCAGCACGATCACCTGGTCGTTGGCGCGGTCTCCGACAAACACACGGTCGTGCCGGTTGGAATGGCTCACGTACATCGGCTCGGAGCCAGGAAGCCCTACCGTCGACACGTCGAGAGATCCGGTGTCGATGATCGAGACGCTGCTGGAGCCGCGGTTGGCCACCACGATGTCGGCACTGTCGGACGCAGCCGCGCCACCCGCAGGTAGCAACAGGCCGGTGACGGCAAGCAGGGCGGTCAGGGTCGAGGTTGCGCGTCGGCGACGCATGGATGGTCCTCCGGTTTGGAAGGCTCGAACGTATCGACGAACCGGAACGATGTCGTCGGTTCGCCATCTCTGTTTCGTGGAACTTCACCGATCAGCGGCGCGAGCGGGCCCGGCGATGTCCTGCCGGTGGGCGGGATGTTGCGGCGGGCCCGTTGTGGTGGAGGCGGTGGAGCGACTGGTCACCCGGGTGGGTCGGTGCCGGGTTCAGGTGGGAGGAACCGGATGCGGCCGGGTTGGGATGCGGGGTCGATTCTGTGGCCGTGGCGGTGGATGACGACGTGAGGGTGTACCGGTTTCCCGGGTCGACCTTCAGGCCACGTCCTGTTTCGCGATTCTCAGTTCCGCTCCGTGGTGGTCGGGGTTGTAGGGGGTTTCGTCTGCCTCGGGCTCGTGCGTTCCGGTAGAGGTCGGCGGCCCGGGGTGATTGGTGGCGAGGTGGGTTGCCGGTCGCCTGGAGAGATGACCTGACCACACCATGTTATCGAACACACGTTCGATCATCAGGCTCGCCCCGTCATCCAGCGGCCTCTGATAGGTTGGCCAGGATGACGTTCGACCGCATCCTCGAGCATTGCCTCACCAAACCGGGTGCGTGGCGTGACGAACCGTGGGAAGGCACCGTCGTCGCCAAAGTCGACGCCAAGATCTTCGCGTTCGTCGGGTCCGAGAGCGTCGGGGTCAAATGCGGGGACCGAGCCGAGGCAGACGAGTGGCTCCTCCGATACCCCGGCGATGCGTCCGTCATGGCCTACATCGGCCGGTCCGGGTGGAACACGCTCCTGGTCGGCGGACAGATACCCGAGAGCGAACTCCTAGAGGCGATCGACGATTCATACCTCATCGTGGTCTCGAAACTCCCGAGAAAACGTCGTCCTGACGGTTGGGACGTCCACGGGCGCTGACCACGCCATCGATCGGCGCATGCAGACAATGGAGCCGAGGCGGGGTCAGTCGCCCCGCTGCCACCACCGGCGGCGTTTCGGTTCGGCCTCCTCGATGAGGCGGCTGCCGGTCTCCTGGAGCGACTCGAGCTCCATTGCGCGGGCCGAGACCTCGAGGAGCAGCTGGTCCTTCTCCGCGATCTCCTGTTCGTCCAAGAACCGGTTGTCGACGCGGGCCAACAGGCCGCGAGCGAGTTGGAGATCGAGACCGCCGAGCGCCTTACCGGCATCGGACAGGCGCCGGCGCGCCGTCTGTCGTTGAGAGTCCTCCCACCGGTCGGCATTGCGGAAGTACAGCTCCATACGGTCACGTGGCGTGTCGGGGAGAAGGCGCATGAGGCGAGCGGTCTCCGGATTCGCCCGAATCTGGAGAATCCGGGCGTGATCCCCGGTCTCGGCCAGCTCCCTCAAACGCTGATAGAGCGACTGCGCTCGGTCCTGCGCCGCATGCCGAGCAGCCGCCAAGCGTTCGTGCATTTCGCCAGCGCCCTCAGCCGACGAAAGCATCCCCTGAGCGTCGTCGAACCTCAGCTCCTCGAGCGCCGACTCGAATGATGCGATATCGATGTTCCCAGCCACATCGGAAACAGTAGATCAAAACGCCGAGTAGTCATCCGGGTGGAACGCCACCATCGGGACGTCCGTTGACACTGGACCGACCCGAGCGGCTATCCGCCGTGACTCACGATGTCGTGAAGCGCAGAATCGGCGGCCAAGGGCTCTGGTTCCGAGAGCTGCTCGGTGCTGCACGACTCAGGATCCCGGTCCGGTCGCCAGCGAAGCATCTTGGTCGTTCCACGGAACCGGCCGGCGGTCGACCACGTATATTGCACCTCCACAACGCGCTCGGGGCGCAGTGGGATCCACGAATGGTCCCTTCCATTGGTGCCGCTCCATCGATTCGGTGCGCCGGGCATGGATCCGTCGGCGTTCGCCTCGGTGTTCATCCACTCCGACCATGGATGATCGGCCATGTCTTCGAGCACGAGGGGGGCGACCTCTTCCAGAAGCTCCTGGCGTCGTCTGGCCGTGAAGCTGGCGGCCACACCCACATGCCAGAGCTGGCCCTCGGGGCTGTACAAACCCAAGATGAGAGAGCCGACGCCGTCGCCTGACTTGTGGATCCTGTATCCGGCGACCACGCAGTCGGCGCTGCGGACGTGCTTGAGCTTGAACTGGACCCGCTTGTCGGACATGTAATGGTCGCCGAGAGGTTTGATGATGAGCCCGTCGAGACCGGCGCCCTCGAACTCGTCGAACCATTGCATCGCAACCTCGGGATCTCGCGTGGCAGGCGCCAGGTGCACCGGTGGCTGAAACCCGCCTGCGATCCCCTCGAGGGCAGCCCGTCGCTCTGAAAACGGACGGTCGAGGTAAGACTGGTCGTCGAGGGCCAAGAGGTCGAAGGCGACGAAATCGGCGGGGGTGGCCCCTGCCAACATCGTGACCCGGGAGTCGGCCGGGTGGATCCGTTGTCCGAGTGCGTCGAAATCGAGCGTTCCATCGATGCTCACGAAGATCTCACCGTCGACCACGCACCGTTGGGGCAGGCTCTGCTTGAACGGTTCGAGCATCTCGGGGAAATAGCGGTTGAGAGGCTTTTCGTTGCGGGACCCCATCACGATCTCGTCGCCGTCACGAAAGACGATGCACCGGAAACCATCCCATTTCGGCTCGTACGACATGGCTCCGTCCGGCAACGTCGGAACCGGCTTGGCGAGCATCGGTTTGATCGGTGGCATCACAGGAAGGTCCATTGGTGCAGCCTATCCGGTGCCGGGGTTCACAGACAGCAGCGCCGGCGAGAGTAGGTTTGTCCGCCAACTGTCAGGAGAAACGTGGAGCGCTACCGAGCAGAGACATTGATCACGATGAGCGATCGCTCCGCTGCGGCGATCTCGGATGGGGTCGTAGATGTCGCAGATGGAACCGTCGTGTGGTCTGGGCCGGCGTCCGCAGCCCCCGACCGACCGGGCGTCACCACCAACCGCATCCCGGGCATCCTGATGCCGGGGATGGTGAACGCGCATTGCCACACCCCGATGATCCTGTTGAGGGGTGCGGGCGAGGGGCTCCCCGTCGGGCGCTGGCTCGAAGAGGTGATGTGGCCACGCGAGGCGAAGCTGACGCCCTCCGATGTGCACATGGGAATGCTCTGGGGCGCCTCCGAAATGCTCGGAAACGGCATCACCACCACCACCGAGATGTACTTTCACAGCCAGGCGCTGGCCGAGGCAGCGGTCGAGGCGAGTCTGCGAACGGTGGTGACCGCACCGATCCTCGAAGACTCCCAACTCGCCGGTTTCGGCACGTGGCGCGAGCAACTCGACGATCTGGTCGAACTGCACCGGCGATGGGAGAACCATCCGCTCGTCGAGATCGGCGTCGGCCCCCACGCCGCCTATTCGGTGTCCGACGAATGCATGAGAGCGATCGTCGGCGTCGCCGCCGCATCCGACATGCTCGTTCACATCCACGTGGCGGAGCAGGAATGGGAAGACGCCGCGATCCGGGAGCGGACCGGCATGTCGGCGCCCGAATACCTGGAATCGCTGGGAATGCTGGAGGGACGGGTGCTGGCAGCCCACGCTGTGTGGCTCTCCAATGCCGAAATCGAGATGCTCGCCCGACAGCACGTCGCCGTTGCACACTGTCCATGCTCGAACATGAAGCACGCATCCGGCGTCGCTCCAGTTCGCAGAATGCTCGATGCAGGCATGCGGGTGGCAATCGCCACCGACGGGCCGGCCTCCCACCACCGGCTCGATCTCTTCGAGGAGATGCGTACCGCCATCCGTCTCGCTCGCGTGTCGAACGGGACCGCACAGGCCCTGACGGAGGCAGATGCCCTCTGGATGACGACTGCAGGCGCCGCCGATTCGATCGACCGGCCGGATCTGGGCCGACTGACCACCGGATCCCGGGCGGACATGGTGTCACTCGGCCCCGACCCCCGTTTCGGTCCCGTGATCGAAGACGAGTACGACGCCACATCTCGGGTTGTGTGGTCCGGCTCGCCGGCACTGGTGAACAACGTCTGGGTCGACGGTCGGCACGTCGTCGTCGACGGCACCATCACCTCCGTGGATGTGTCGGCGGTCGCAGCCGAAGGGACGCTCAGAGCAGGCCGGTTGGCCCGGGTTCCATGACTCTTGGCAACGTCAATGGATGCCGGAACCGCGAATCACCGTGGTGATGTGATCTGTGCTCACGGGCCGTCCGTCCCGCATGGCTCGTTCGACGGCTCGCCTGTCTTCGAGACTCACGGGTGTGCGGTGGGCACGCCACCGGGCCCGCAACCGCTCGAACATGCTCTCGATCCTCTTCCGCATCGCAACCGCCTGGCGTCGAAGTACCGATCCTTCACGATAGTGGTCAAGGCCCCCCTTTGAACAGCGTCGACTCGCTGTCGAAACGACCCCACGCGTAGTGTTGCCGTTCGATGACGCCCCCGGTCCGGTCCCATCAGAATCTCATGTTGCGCCTCGCAGCGATGGCCCTGGGTCTGGTCACGCTCGGGCTCGGTCTGGCGGGGTTCGTGATACCCGGGCTTCCCGGCGTGCCCTTCCTGTTGGTGGCGGCCTGGGCGTTCTCGATGTCGAACGAACGCCTCTACCGCTGGATGATGACCAATCGCTGGTTCGGCACGATGCTGGCGGACTATCGAGCCGGACTTGGCATTCCGCGCCGGATCAAGGCAGTGGCCGTCACCACGGTGGTCGTGGTCGTCACGAGCTCTGTAGTCCTCGCTCTCGAGGGCCCCGCGCGTGTCGGTGTCGCGGCGTTGGGAACGGTCGGGATCGTCTACATCCTCACTCGCCCGACCCGCGAGACGGTGCTCGACGGCTGAGGGGCGAAGAGTCTCTGTTTGACGGGCACCGGTGTCGGGTAGCGACCGACACGAGCCCACCAACAGGAGGACCCCACGTGACAGCTGGAGCTACCCGGACGGACCTGACCCACGACCGGGAATCAACGGATGGGCAGTCCGGAACGTCCATGAGCTACGGGCGATTCGCCGCCATGATCGCCACATCCCTGGTTGCGATGTCCGCCCTCATGTACCTGAACACCTACCAGCTGTCGCATGTGCGCTGGAGCGAAACCAGGTTCTACATGACCATCCTCATGGGATCGACCATGACGGTGATCATGCTTGCCTTCATGCTCAGCATGGATCGCAACCGGAAGGTGAACATCGCGATCTTCGCCGTGAGCGCCGTCGTGTTCGCCGCGGCGCTCGTCCTCGTTCGCAGCCAGGAGACGGTTCAGGACGAGTCGCGGATGAGCGCAATGATCCCTCACCACTCCATCGCCGTTCTCACCAGTGAGCGAGCGCAGATCTCCGATGTGCGAGCGCGAACGCTGGCTGACGAGATCATCGAGGCACAACGCCGTGAGATCTCCGAGATGTTCCGGAGTTCTCGTCGGGCGAGTGACCGTCTGCGGCATGCGGCTCTATCCTCGCCGTGATGTCTGATCTCTTCCAGCGACTCACCGGCACGGCCGGTCTCATCGCAGAGCGAACCGGTGTCCAATCTCACGATGTGGTCGCGGTGCTCGGGTCGGGGCTCGGCGCCTATCCGGATCGCTTCGACGACAGGACATCGATCCCGTACCGCGATCTGCCTGGTTTCCCGATCCCGGGAGCCGTCGGCCACGCCGGCACCGCCCATTCGGTCCAGATGGGTGACAACCGAGTGCTGCTGCTGGCAGGCCGAGTACATGCCTATGAAGGTCATCCGATGGACGTGGTCACGTTTCCGGTGCGAACTGCGATCCTGGCCGGGTGCCGTACCGTGGTGTTGACCAACGCCGCAGGTGGCTGCGGAGAGGGAATGGCGCCCGGTGACCTGGTCCTGATCACCGACCACATCAACATGGCGGGTCTCAGCCCACTTGCGGGGGAGAACGATGATCGCCTGGGCCCGAGGTTCCCCGACATGACCGATGTGTACACGCCGGCGTTGCGCTCCAAGGCCCACGAAGCTGCTGCCCGGGCCGGCCAGGAACTGGGGGAGGGGGTCTATTTCTGGTGGCGCGGGCCGATGTTCGAGACGCCGGCCGAGGTGGAGATGGCTCGACGCCTCGGGGCATCGCTGGTCGGCATGTCCACGGTGCCGGAGGCGACCGCCGCCCGTCACATGGGGGCGGACGTGCTGGGCATGTCGCTCGTCACGAACCTGGCCGCCGGAATCTCCGGCAATCGCCTCTCATCGGATGAGGTGATCGAGGCGGCCGCCGAGGCTTCGGATCGGCTGGCGGCCGTGTTCGATCAGCTGCTTCCTCAGGTCTGAACCGCCCGATCATTCGACCACGAGAAGATTCCGGCAACCGACCGGAGAGGCGGACTCGAACGTGGTCAGAGATCTCAAAGTGGTGGGCTGGTTGATTGCGCTGGCGTTCGGCGCCGTGGCCTGCGGGGGTGGCAGCGAAGGTGGTGCGACCACCGTCGTCGAATCCCTGGACGGCAGCGCCGCCGGTGAATCGGCATCTTCGAATGAGACCGAGCCCAACGAGATGCCGGACACAACCGACGCCACGGACGCGACGGACGCAACGGACGCATCCGAACCGAGTGGCGCCGGCAGCGGAGGCGGAGTGATTCTCGCCGACCTGTGCAGCGGCGGGCAGCCGCTCGACGGCGCAATCACGCTCGAGGACCTCTTCAGCTACCGGATCCTGACGTCCACCAGTGCAAACGTGGAAGGCAGCGGCGCCTACGACGCACTCGCATACGACACGTTCGGATTTCTCAGCAACATCGTTGAAGACGTGGGAAGTGGCGAGAACTTCTTGACCATCGGAATGAGCGCCGGATCCGGCACCTTCGACCTTGCCATCGAGCAAGGCGAAGCTCCGATCGTCGGGAGCACTGGTTGTCACCATTGGCCATGCGCTACCGACGCCGACGGAAACAGGACAGCTTGTTTGCGACGTGGACCCCTGCTGACGGCTCGATTCCCGATGCCGCCACGCTCGAACGGCTCATGCGTCCGCTTGCAGAGGCTTGCATCCAGAAGCACGGTCGACATTCCACGTCCATAGCGGGGAGCGGAGCGCGCAGGAGCACGTGCGAGCTTGAACATGCCACCGGCAGCACTCTGATCAGAAGCCTTTCCGCCATGCCCGGAGGATGCGCTCCTCCTCGAAGCCCACGGTCGTGTAGAGCCGTCGTGCGGTGTGGTTGGAGGCTCGCACCGTGAGGGAGATCTCACCAGACCCCTGCGCCCTCAGGCGGTCGACCGCCGAGACAACCAGCAGCCTCCCGATGCCGCGCCCCGAGACCCGTCGTCGACACCGAGGAAATCGATGTAGCCAGATCCGTCACCCTGGCGCTGGGCTCCGATGTAACCGACCGTTCGGAGTCCGTCACGGGCAACGAGGACCACTTCATGGTGTTCGGCAGACGCAAGGCGGGCGCCGGGAGTGTGGGTCCCAGGGAACAACTGATCGTGGATGCGAACGACGTCGGGTCGTACGGGATCGGTGATCGACTCGACGGTGATTCCGGGGACGGTCTCGCAGGACGCTCGGGCATCCTCGGCCAACACGAGAACTGCCGATGGGTCGTCCACCGGATTGAACCCGTGGCGGTCGGCGAAACCGGCGATCGACGCGTGTCGGTCGTCGACTGCCAGCTCTTCTTCCACGACCTCGCGCGGGATCGATAGCCTCAGACGCTCGTACAGCACGTCGGTGAGATCCTCATGGCAGGGGAGCGAGGAATCGGCGAAAGGCCCGTGCCACCACACGCGTGGGGGAGCGGTGTCCCATTCGGCCGCCATGAATCCAACGACTTTCTCACCTCTCCAAGCCGCAAGGGAAGCGTCGAGTGCGGCCGGCTCGAGACGCTCGAGATCGCCGGCGATCGCCTCCGGCTCCATCGACAGGTAGCAGACGTGGGTAACGGGCTGACGTTGCCAGCCTGCGATGGCGGTGGCCACCGCTCCGAGCTGATCCGTCGAGACAGTGCCGATCGTGACGTTCATGTCGGCAACGCTACGACGTAGCGGCCCGTCGGCGAACGAATAACCTGGGTGGAGCGAATCGGACACCCGCCCCACCCAGACGTGTGGGTTCAGTTGGCCGAGAGGTCGACCGGCTCGCCGTCGGCGCCGACGCCGACGTACAACACGTTGAGCGCCCCACTCTGGAAGAAGGCGTCCGTCCCGCCCACGTCGATCGTCACCGTGTGACTGCCGGCGTCGACGGCGGCGTTGGTGGTGACGGTGCACGTGTCCTGGATCTGAGGTGCCGGATACTGTCCAAAACCCTGCCCGCGGGTGAGGTCGGCACCGTCGAGGGTCGCACGACAGTTGAACGAGACGTCGTCGGTGGCGTTGCCAAAGACCGGGATCGACGAGTTGATCAACAGGAATCCAGGCGCCGGTGCTTCGACGACCACGGTCATCGCAGTACCGGACGTCACGGTTTCCCCGCCGTCCATGAACGTGGCCCCGGTCCGCACGATGTCCCCTGAACCCAGCCCCTCCACGGTGGCCGCGTCGACCACCTGGTTCTCGGCGAGGCGCCGCATGAACGCAGCCATCTGCTCACGGGTCACATTGTCGGAGGGGCAGAACTGATCGTTGTCCGGTGGGTTGCACCCCAACGTCACCCCGGCGTCGGCCAGCCATCCGATGTCGTCGTGGAAGACGTTGGACGTCGGCACATCGGTGAACCTGTCGATCGCATACGCGGCCACCGGAGCGGCCATCAAGACGGCGACAGCCACCACCACTCGCATCACTTTCGATCGGAACATGTGTTCCTCCTTTCGCGGCCGAATGTACGGAACGCGACTTTCGGCTCGGTTTCGAAATCCACCTCTCACGCCGACGGGGGCGGTAGCCTTTCGTCACTGTGACGCAACCACTCAAGTCAGAACCGCGGCGCTGCAAGTGGTGCGGGGGACGGTTCGAGGCTGTGAATGGTCCAGGACGACCTCAGGTGTACTGCCGGCAGTCACACCGCCAGCGCGCATACGAATCGAGGAAGCTCGCTGCCGATCACCAACTCGGCAGCGATGAGGTCCTGATCTCCCGCACGTCGTTCGAGCAACTTCGAGACCTGATCTACCGGATCGAGGCCGCATTGCAGGACGTCGACACCGACCTGGCGTCGGGCGCCAACCCCGACGAGTACCGCCGGGCACTCTGGCACCTGTACGAGGCTGCGGCCGACACCAGAAGCTTCTCGTTCGAACCAAGAGCCGTGGGCTCTTGATCGTCGTTTGTTACGTCACAGTGACGTAATGTGGGGGAGAGACCCTGCCCGGAGATGGGCGTGGAGGGGCGACGCCGCCAGGCTTCGATCAGCTTCCGATGCTCGTGGCTGCCCGCCGCCGTCGCACCGCAGAACCGAGAGGCCGCCGAGCAGACACGAGGAAGGGGGTACTCGTGGCTGCATCAGCGGCCTCGGATCACCCAGTCGTCCAAAACGCGGTGCGATTCATCGGTTCCGACCAATCCGATGCCCGACGGTCGCCCCGGGCCGGGCCGGCCAGCCGGGCACGATGGTGCGTTCATGCGCCCATAATGGTCGTTATGTAAAGTGAAGGCGAGCAGCCCCCGCTTCAATCCCGTGGCTGCGAGGGTGCGCATCATTGGTGCTGGCCGCTCAGCTCAGCCGCGCCGCAAGGCGCTCGATCGTTCCCAGGGTTCGTACGGTCGTCTGGCCGAACGCCCTATCCATGGCCTTGTGGATCTGCCCGGTTTCGTTGAACGGCGTTGGAGGGAGCCAATGGAGCTCGGCGCCGATGTGATGAACCTCGTGGTCGCTTGGAAACACCGAACCGAGATCGACCACGCTGGTCGTCGTCAGAAAAACGATTTGTGGCTTTCCCCCAGCGGATCCTGTCCGACCCTTGATCGGCGAACTCGACGCGATGGACTTCAGATCGTCGACCGTCCGCACGAAGACGTCGACGTCGTAACCCAGGGCCGTCGCCAACGTCGCCGAGATCTGTGATTCATCGACGGTGTTCGCCTCACCGAAGATGACGTTGCCGCTCGCTTGATACGCCGAGACGTCGCCAAACCCCGCCCCGGAGAAGACTGCGATCAGCTCGTCGTGGGTGATCCGACGGCTACCCAGATTCATCCCTCGCAACAACACGACGACGGGCACGACGCCAAGCGTAGACGGGCGAAGGTCCGCGATCGACGCAACGTTCAAGTTGTGGTCGGAGGTGCTCTCGGGCTGAGCGGCCGATGCGGGCTACCCGATGCTCGCGCCCACGGAGAGACCCACGTCATCGGTGCTCGGAATCGATTCACCTGCTCGGCGCTGGCCGACGAAGCGCTGGCCTTGATCGATCGACTCGGGCTGGCCGATCGGCGGTCGGTCCCGGTTGGGATCTCGATGGGTGCGGCCATCGGGCTCCGGTTGCTTCGCCTCGGGAAGGGGGACCTTCGACGGCGCGGTACCCGAAGCCCTGAGGTTCGGTTGGGACAGGCTGAAGAAGGGGGGGTCGGCTTTGGCATACTCGCTTCCGGCGGAAGAGACTACCGTCGGAGCCGTGCGCAAACGATCATTGGAATCCGTCCTGGATCCTGAGGAGCACATCTGGAAGGGGCGAGCCGGACATGTAGTCCACCACCCCGTCCCAGAAAGTGCCTGTGCCGACCTCGGGAGGCATCAGATCCGAGCCGTCGAATCGGACCACTTCGGCGTCAACGATCAGGTTGGCGACCCGTCGATCGAAATCTGAGGCGTAGAGATCCTCGGCGAGCCCGCTCTGCGGTGACGTGAAGCCACCTGCGTCCGCCCAGGGTTTGGCAGCCTCGGGGGTGGCGAGGAACGCAAGCAGCTCGTGCGCCTCCGTGGTTCCGGTGAACGTAGCGGCGATCTCGCCTGCCGCCAGTATGGGAGCCAACCCCGATTCGGGCGGGGGCAACACGAAGAAGTCGAGGTCTCGATCCCCGCCGGTCGCCGTCTCGGGAGGCAGATCGAAGATCTGGAAGCTGCCCTGTCTGGTCATCAGGCAGCCCGGAGGGTCGTCGAGCATCGGATCGATGGCACGCATGGCCGGAATGGTGAGAACCCCCCGGGTGCCTCCCACCACCCAGCCCGGACGGAGCGCGATGTCTCCGAATCGTTGAAACGCCTCTTGGATACGTGGATCGGTGAAGCTGATATCGCCTGCGACCCACTGATCGTAGACCGCCGGGCCGTAGAACCGCAGCACGATGTCCTCGATCCAGTCGGTCCCGACCCATCCCGTCGCTCCGAAGGCCTCCATTCCGAGGCACCAAGGCGTGTGCCCGTCGTCGGCCATTCGATCGGTGAGCTCCAGGAGACCCTCCCACGACGTTGGCACCGAGTACCCGAGTTCGGCGAATCGTTCTGGCGGATACCACACGAGGCTCTTGACGCTCGCTCGATACCACACGCCATACAGCGTGCCGTTTGAGCGCATGACTTCGAGGACACCGTCCGGGTAGTTTGCCTCCACGGCAGCCTCGGTCTCGTTGCTCAGCGGCTGGATGAATCCATCCTCGGCGAGATCGGCGAGGATTGCGGGTTGGGGAAACAGCGCCACATCAGGGGGGTCGCCGTCGCGGACCCGCTCTTGGATCCGTCCGGCGAAGTTCGCAGTTCCGACGTACGAAGCCTTGATTCCGGTTCGGGCGGTGAACTCATCGAGCACAAGGCGGAAGTCTTCCGCCTGCAAGCCGCGGTAGTTTCCGAAGACCCTCACCTCGCGCCCGTCGAACGAGTCCGGTTGCTCACCCTGTCCGGTGCAGCCTGCGACAAGCGCGAGAAACGCGAGGGCAACGATGAGCCTCCCTGGTGCTGTCATCCCGTGTCTGCCGTCGCTTCGTCACGTTGCTCGATGCGGTACTGCACGGTCACGTCTACCGGGAACCCGACTTCCAGCGCCAGCTGTTCGGCGAGCCGCCATGCGGCAGCGGGCTCGCCCGAAGTCGCGATCACCACATCGACACTGCCTCTTGCTGTTTCCGAGTCTGCTCCCACTTCGACGATCCGTCCGGCGGGGTCCCAGTCCTGGATGGCCGCGATCGCCTGGCGTGTGAAGTTCTGGTCGGCGATCACCTCGCGTGTGTGGATGGACAGCGGTACCGCAACGCCGCCCAATGCCAGGATGGATACGACGAAACCCAACCTGACCCGTCCACGAGCGAGCTGCCGCACGTCCGGTGGCACGAAGCCCGAAGCAAGCATCATCAGCATGGCCGACACCACGATGGCGAACAGGTTGGTGCCGAACAGCAGGAATGCACCCTCCGCTCGATCGAGTGCACCGAGCTGCAGACTGATCCCCACCGTCGCAAGAGGCGGCACCAACGCCACGGCGATGGCAACCCCGGGCAGTGATGAACTGGCGCGCGGGTGCGTGAGAACGAATCCGCCGGCCAGGCCGGCCGTTATGGCGATCCCGAGATCGAGCAGGCTGGGAGTTGTACGGGCGAGGAGTTCCGCCGTGAGTTCGGAGGCGGTCATGGTTCCGGGTGCGATCCACGACAGGATCCACCCGGTGCCGATGGCGAGCACGATCCCGCCCACCAGAATACCGACCGATGTGAGAAGACGTTCGATCTGACCGTGTACCAATGCCGCCGCTGTTGCGAGGATCGGCGTCATGAGGGGCGCCACGAGCATGGCGCCGATCACGACAGCCGCCGAGTCTGCGATCAAGCCCAGCCCCGCGATAGCAGTCGACAGAATGATCAGCGACGAGAATCGCGCCAGGAACGGTCGACGCTCGGTGTCTTCGAAGAACAATTCGTTCAGGACGGCGAGCCGATCCGTCTCCTCCCACTGGCGAATGTTCCAGGGCGTACGGGCCAGGGCGCTGAGCGGTGTCAATCGGCGGCGTCCGCTGCCTTCTGGTTGGGGGTCGTCCTGATCGGTCATTCTTCTTCGGTTTGCCGGAAGTGCGCAACGCTGGCGGTCGCATGGCCTGGGCACGGATGTTGAAGTGCGTTTCGCCCGATGCCTACCTTCGCTGGCAATACGCCCTCGATTCGGGATTGTCGTCGAGCACCCGCAGCACCGGGGCGCAACAGCGAGGGAGATGAGGTAACGACCTTTGGACGGCGAGCGAGTCGAAGGCTTTGGTCCACCGCAGGTCCTTTCCTCAGGAAGCGGGAACGATAGCGTGTGACACTTCGTACGCGGGATGGCGGGTTGCCGACCGTTTGGCGCCACAAATCGGCGGTGGCTGCTGGCCTCCAGCCCGACCACACCAGGCGTCGGACGAGTTGCCCGTTCGACTTGTCGACTCCGATTGTCATCGTCGGTACCAAAGCGTGCCGCCCTGCGATCCGTGGCATTCGCTGTCGATGCCTTCTCGGGTCATCCATCTCCGGTCTGCGAACGAGCATGGGCCGCGATCACTGCGTCCGACAGACCAACGATGCACAAGCTCGCCTCGATGGGGAGGCGGCTGGGCGGAACTCGTATGACTGCGTCCAGGCCGTTCATTGAGGGCCCCCTGTCCCGCTTGTCTCGTACGGCCCCGAGCTCGCGGCGTTGAGGGGTGATTGGGATTCGGCGTCGAGGTCGGCAGTGCGGGCGTGTGCGAGCCTCGTCAAACACGACGGGCGATATTCAGGCGCCGCCCACTATGTCGTCAGGGACCTCGCGGCGTATTCGGAGCAACTGATCGAGCCGTAGTGAGTGGTCAGAATCGACCATGTTCACGTCGTCAGAATGGCGGATTCGGGCGATGCACGCTCGGCGGCTGCTCTCGTACTTTGACCTCACGACGAGTACCGAGACCTTCCAGATCCCGCTCGAAGCCGCGGAGGCATATATGAGGCCAAGTTCGTTCCTGCGATCTTCGGCGCCTGGGCGCCACACCCCCACTCGGCATCCACACACGCTCACGATCCCGAGCTGGGTTCCACGTCCCTGGTGACGACCCAGCGGTGTTTGCCGATCATCCGCTCCCTGGTGAACCCGGCGCGCTCGTAGGTGGAGAGTGCTCCGTTGAAGAGGAACCCGGCGGGGACCGCATCAGCGGGCTCCGGGTAACCCTCGACCCGGCCCCCACCCAACTCTGCGATCAGGCCGAGTGCCCCTGCGAGCCCAGCGGTCGCAACTCCCTTTCGGCGGTGGCCTTTGCCGACATAGCAGCAGGCGATCCGCCAGTCCGGCAGGGCGAGCAGGTCCTTCTCGTATTCCCTCCGGCTCTTGATGCGAGGTACCTCATCAGACGTTCCGAACTGGCACCAGCCGACGCATTCGTCACCGTCGAACACGAGCGCAGCGTGGGCGGTTCCGGCGAGGACTCGGTCGCGTTTGCGAAGCCGTTTGGGATCGGGGTCGTCGGCGTGAGTGTCCTCTTCGGGGTGGAAACCCATGCACCAGCATCCGCCAAAGATCCCGCCGTTGGCCTCCACCAAAGCCGCGAACGCGCCCCAGGTCGACTCGTCGAGCGGCTTGATCGTGTATCGGGACCCGGTCATGCTTTCGTGCTCCTTGGTGCGCAGCGACGGTCGTGGGACGTCAACCCGGTTGCCCTCGGGTTCGCTCAACCAACCGTCGGCTTCGCGGCGCTGCGACCTGCTACGAGCTCCGCAGGATCTTGGTCATCGCCTTCCCTCTGGCCAGCTCATCCACGAGCTTGTCGAGGTAGCGGATCTCGCGCATGGTCGGCTCTTCGATCTCTTCGACCCTGACACCGCAGATGACGCCGGTGATGAGCGAACGATTCGGGTTCATCTTTGGGGCCTCGGCAAAGAACGTCTCGAAGTCGGTCTCCTCTTCGAGCTGCGACTCCAGCCGCTTCTGGCTGTACCCGGTCAGCCAGCGCACGATCTCGTCGACCTCGGCTTTCGTGCGATCCTTCCTCTCCGCCTTCGTCACGTAGTGCGGATACACGCTCGCAAAGCTCATGGTGTAGATCCGGTGCTTCTTGTCGCTCGTGTTCGTCGCCATCACAGCCTCGCTCCTCCCCCACCTCGTACGGGCCAATCTACCGTGCAACCACCCACCGGATCGCTGCGCTTGCACAAAGGGTCGATGGAGTGGGCGCATCAGGACCGACGGACGTCGTTCCTCGCCGTCCGGATGCCCAGCACCCTCCGTTCCGGTACTCGTGTCGATAGCATCGAGTCGACCGCGAAGGGAGAAGACATGGCTCACGGTGACATCACTCACATCGACATCCCCGTCGACGACATGAAGCGGGCGACGACGTTCTACGGCGATGTGCTCGGGTGGCAGATCGCCGAGATGGAGGGATTCGAGGGTTATCCGATGTGGCAGGCCCCGAACCAGATCAGTGGCGGAGGGTTCGTTGCCCGAGATGAGTCCATCCAGACCATGCGGAGCTACATCGAGGTCGACTCGATCGACGCCATCCTGGCGAAGGTCATCGAGGCCGGCGGGTCCGTGGTGATGGACAAGTCGCCGATCAGCGAAACGAGCTGGTACGCAGTGTTCGCCGACACCGAGGGCAACCATCTGGGGTTGTACGAAGGCACGACCTGACGTCTTCGTTCCGGAGGCCACGCTGGAACAAATCCTCCAGAGTCGACGAAACCAGGCGTCGGTCGAGGCATTCGACGATGCGCCGAAAGGGTTGGCCGATTCAAGGAATCGATCGAGGGTGCCGACTAGGAGGTATGACATCAGGTGACGGCCATCCGAGCGCCTCGCCACCGCGCGCGGCTCGAGGGACCGGCACGTCGCTTCGCCTGGTGGCCTGGTTGTCCGCGCCGTTCAACACTGCCGGCAAGCGACACACGGGCGAAGGCCCGTTCGCCTATGTCGAGATCACCACGATTTGGCATCGCGTCCGATATCTGGGGTGTATTGCCGCCATCGTCATCGGGACCGGCTTCGTCTTCACAGGGATGATCTCCGAGGGCGCAGCCGTGGGCACAGGCGGCTTGATTGCGTTGATCGACACCGGTATCGCATCTCCGACCCTGCGGCGCCACTATGGCCCGCATTCGCGATCGATGCGGGGCTGATCGGTCTCGCTGCCCCCATCGCCGGGATTCCTCTGGCGTCGTTGCTGGCTGCTCTGGGATATCTGGGGACGGCCGCCTTCCTGTTCTTGCAGCCTCGCAAGGCGGTCGCAGTGGTGACCGGCATCAGCCTCACATTCGTGGCATCGGGGGCGATTTCGGCGATGGCGCCAACCGACCTGATTCACCAGAGCTGGCAGGCGGCTCTTGCGGGAGGATTGACCTGGACCTTGTTCCTGTTCGGCCTCGTGTGGATCGCGACCCGCGGGGTCGGCGCCTTTCACAGTGAGCGTGAAACC
Organism: uncultured bacterium; assembly: GCA_963785075.1. Lineage (GTDB taxonomy): Bacteria > Actinomycetota > Acidimicrobiia > Spongiisociales > ZC4RG35 > JAOUGY01. Next base: position 32,329 of record CAWATW010000005.1, on the reverse strand, counting down.
GCCCGCGTGCGACTCGAATCGCTGATGGCAGCAAAGGACCGATTCATCGCAACCGTATCTCACGAGGTACGCAGGCCTCTGACCGCTGTTGTCGGACTCTCCTCTCAGCTTTGCGATGCACCTGAGCTGTTCACCATCGAAGAGCGAGACGAGCTGCTGACCCTCATCGCCCCGCAGGCCAGAGAGGCCGCAGCGATCGTCGAGGACCTGCTCGTTGCGGCCAGACTCGACGACGGCAACGTCAAGGTCCACGTTCGACCCGTCGACCTGGGCCGAGAGGTGTCGACGGTGTTGGCCACCGTCGACGGCACCCCGTCGGTGCGGTACGGCTCCGATCCTCAGCCATTCGCACTGGCCGATCCGGCGCGGGTGCGTCAGATCGTCCGGAACCTCATCACCAACGCCCAACGATACGGAGGCCCGACGATCACGGTCACATGTGGGTCCGGCTTCGTTGCGGTAGAAGACGACGGGCCGGGAATCCCGCCGAAGACCGCGAGCTGGTATTCGAGACGTATGGTCAGTCCTCTTCCCATCATCACGACGCATCGTCCACCGGTTTGGGACTGGCCGTGTCGCGATCACTCGCCCGTCTCATGGATGGCGACCTGGGCTACGACCGCGTCGACGGACGGAGCGTCTTCCGTCTCGACCTTCCCGCCGCCGGTTCTCCGTCTGGCACCGAAGCGGTGGGCTCATCGGGTGACGCCACACCCGTCGCACGCTCGCGGTGATCGAGCGGGTGAGACCTGCCGAGGGCAAGCATCTTCCTGGTGACGTCTGCTCGTGACCATCTGGAGGCATCTCCGTGACGACTGAGGTCCGACGCGGGTAGACGCCGCCCATCCCCCTCGTACCGTCAGCGAATACGCGATGATGCCGGAGAAACCTCGACGGGCGGTGTCGATTCCTGTCGCACCGTTCGTAGATGTGTGCCGGCGATTCGCCGGTCGGGAAACCTTCCCAACGAGGAGGAGCATCATGGCTGAGTATCTGCTCTCGGTGTGGCACGACGACACCTACGAGGTCGACTTCGAAGGCGAGGACATGCAACGCGTGGTCGCCCAAGTCGACGCGTTCAACCAAGAGCTGCAAGCAACCGGAGCCTGGGTATTTGCGGGTGGCCTCCATCCGGCGACTTCGGCCACCGTGGTCCGGCCGGCGGACGGCGAGGTATCCATGACAGACGGCCCCTACGCAGAGTCGAAGGAACAGATGGGTGGCTTCTGGGTCATCGAGGCAGCCGACCTGGATGCTGCCCTCGAGTGGGCCCGCAAGGGAGCGATCGCGTGTGAAGGCCCTGTCGAAGTGCGGCCGTTCCAGGGGTGAGCACCGATCTCGAGACGGTCTTCCGTCAGGAGGCAGGGCGTTGTACGGCAACTCTCATCCGTGTCCTCGGTGACATCGACCTCGCCGAGAACGCGGTTGCCGATGCCTTCGTGACCGCGGCCGAACGGTGGCCCGAATCGGGGATTCCGCCGAATCCCGGCGGTTGGATCGTCACCACGGCACGCAATCGGGCGATCGATCGGCTGCGCAGGGAGGCGACCCGCAAGGACCGGTACCTCGCCGCCCACCGGATCGACGACAGGGACGCCATGTCATTCGACGACCCTCCAGAGCTCGACGCCTTCTTCGATGTGATCCCAGACGATCAGCTGCGGTTGATGTTCTTGTGCTGTCACCCGGCGCTCGCTCCGGACTCACAGGTGGCGCTGACGCTCCGCCTCCTTGGAGGTCTCCAGACGTCCGAGATCGCAGCGGCGTTCCTCGTGCCGGAGGCCACGATCGCCCAACGCATCGTCCGCGCCAAGCGCAAACTGCGAGACAACCGCGCTCCGTATCGGATTCCCTCGGCAGCAGAGTTGCCGGGCCGGCTGCCGCCGGTGCTGGCTGCCATCTCGCTCGTATTCACGGAGGGTCACACCGCTACGACTGGCGACGACCTCGTGCGACTGGATCTCACTTCCGAGGCCATCCGGCTTGGCCGGGTGCTCGTGGATCTCATGCCCGACGAGCCGGAAGCCATCGGCTTGCTCGCCCTCATGCTTTTGACCGACGCACGGCGCCCGGCACGAATCGCAGCGGACGGGTCGATGGTGCGACTCGCCGACCAGGACCGGTCGTTGTGGGACGCCGATCTGATCGCCGAGGGCCACGAACTGGTACGGAGGTGCCTCCGGAGGAACCACGCCGGGCCGTTCCAGCTCCAGGCGGCCATTGCCGCCGTCCACACCGACGCTGCACACCCGGACGCCACAGATTGGTCCCAGATCGTCACGCTGTACGACCAGCTGTTCGCATTGCGACCCGACGCCGTGGTGGCCATGAACCGGGCCGTCGCCATCGGAGAGCTCCGCGGACCCGCAGAAGGCCTCAGGGCCCTGAACGCCGTCGACGCCGGCGCCCTCGAGCACTACCAGCCCTATCACGCAGCGCGAGCAGGCTTGTTGGCGCAAGCCGGGCACATCGACGCGGCCGTGTTGGCGTACGACCGTGCGATCGCGGCCACCTCGAACCCCACCGAACGTCGATTCCTCATCGAGTGCCGCAGCGGCATCGGCCCCCGGTGAAGGCCGACGAGCCCGTCGGTCCTCCGAATCGCCGGCAGTCCCCACCACGTCCTCACCGAGGTGGATTCCCGTCACGGACCGAACCCCGCACGCCCGCGCTCGGACATGCGGGCGAACTGCGGCCGCTCTCAGATCCCCGATCGGACAGGCCGCGTGGACCTCGCGATGTTCACTTCTTGGTCGCTTTGGGCGGCAGCGTCCCGATCCATCGATGGCTCAGGTCGAACCACTCGATCAGAGCCTCGGTGCGCTCGAGCAGTTCGGCGGGCACCGACACGTAGCCACGCATCACGCTCCCGTACTGAACGACAGGACCGCCGCCGTACTCTTCCCGGAAGCGCTCGCCGTCGACATCGGACAGGCGAAGCGCCATCAGCCCTTCGGGATCGAGGAAGCTGAACATGTGCCCGTTCCGGGACGTATACGGGTTCTTGGCGCCCTTCACCTCGACCCCGCTGTCGCTTTCGGCGACCACGGCGAGATAGCGTTCGAGCGCCTCTGCCGGGCCTCGGTACTCGGATCCCTTCGGCATGGTTCTGGACCTCCTCCCGACGACCGTACTTCGGAACCGAGGACGAGTCAGTCCCAAAGTGTGGGGGTGTATGCGACGGACCGTTCCCCCATCGGCTCTGATTCCGCGGGACCGACGAGGCGAGCGAGGAGTCCGGCCCAATCGAACACATCGCTGATCTGTGATGCTCGAAGGTCGACGACGCAGTCCGGATCCACGAATTGGGGAACGATGATGTCGAGGATCGACTCGATCTCGGAGCGGAACCGCTCATTGGTGCTCCTGACCCCGTCGACCAGGAGCGGCACGTCGGGGCGGAGGCGGACATAGAGGTCGTAGGTCGCCGACCAGTTGCGTACGAGCGGCCTCACGTCGAATGGGTCCTTTCCCCCGGTGGCGCGCAGGAAGTAGGCGAAGTTGTCGATCACTGCCCGGTCGGTCACGAGCACATCGGCGCGGTTGCGGAGCTCGAGCTCTTGCTGGATCTGGGCCATGATCACCCACAGCTGAGCCTCTGGGGTTGCCCCCTCATTGAGCCCGAGCGGGCTGAAGCGAACGACTTCCCTCCCCACCTCTACACTCCGCCCACTGCGACCGACCGCCCCGGCGAACGAGTGGACGGCATTCGTCTTGCGGACCGAGTGCGAACCGATGAAGGCGATCTTGCGGGACGACGGCATACGGTCGCACGGTACTGCCGTCGGCGTCAACCAACCGACTCCCGTGGTGAAAGCCGACTGGCCGACGCCGAGCGTCAGAGGTGTTGGGGTACCGTTACCGAACACCGGCAACCAGGCAGCGCTCCGCCGTTCTACCTCTCACGTTCTACGTCCTGCGTACGAAACCGGCGTCGAACGAGCGGTCCACCGAACGATCACGACCACCCAGGCTCCCGCACGGAAGCGACGTCGCCAGTCTGGCCATTGTCCTCTTGCGAGGCTTCGCCCGGGCCATCAGGGTGAACTCACCAGACCCGGAGGATTCCGATGCGGCAATGCCCCGTCGTGAAAGACCCCGAGGCGTTCGGGGTCGACAAGCAGATCCCAGACCTGGCTCAGATCGAAGGCGCGTATCTGCTCGCCAACGAGGCTCGGCCCTACCTGAAGGACTGCGGCTTCGACGACGATCAGATCCTGGCGTGGGCCGAGACCTACATCGCCGAAGAGGGCTCAGGGGACCTCGACTCGTTCCTCGATTGGGTCGACGAGTGTCAAGAACGGAGAGCTGCCCGTTCGCATCGGCCCCGGATGACCCCGGACTGACCGTCCATCAGGCAACGTGTTCGATGAGACCGACCATCGCTCCCAGCGAGTCCTCGGCCACCGCCATCTTGATCGATGCGTCCTGAACCTGGAAGGCGCGGAGAGGCATGGCAAGCGACCCGCCGGTGCGTAGCACCTGTGCGCACGCCTCCTCACAGTCTGCGACCGCGAAGTAGGGCAGCCAATGCGATGGAGCCTCGGGCGGCACCTCTGCCGGCATCGACATCAATCCAGCCACTTCCTCACCAGCGTGATGGAGGGTGACGTAGCCGGCCTCGAGATCGATCGTGGGTTTCCATCCGAACATCTCGGTATAGAAATGGAGAGCCCCGTCGACGTCCCTGGTCAGCAGTTCGCAGCCGGTCAACGCACCCGGAGCGTCTCGGACCATGTCGAGGCCCTCCGAGGCTGCCATCACGACGAACGAAGCGCCGGTCGGGTCGACGAGGCGGGCGATACGCGCGTTCCCGGGCAAGTCCATCGGCTCCTCGACAACCCTCCCGCCGAGGAGGGTGGCCCGCGCTGCCGCGTCCTCCACCGATTCGACGCGAATGTAGATCCACCAGGCAGCAGGTACCGGTTCCGCCACGTCCGGAGCTCGTTGCATCATCCCGGCAGCGTCGCCACCCCCCACTTTGCCGAGGTAGTGGGTCCCGGTCGCAGCGGTGGCCACCTCGATACCCCAGCCGAAGAGTTGGGAATAGAAGCTGACGGATTCTTCGATGTCCGGTGTGGACAGATCCACCCACTCGATCGTTCCGATCGATGTCGCCAACGTCGACACACGACACCTCCTTGCATCCACCTCGACCGTATCCACGGTCCCCCGTCGGCGCCTAGGGCTATTGGCCGGTTCACTCGAGGGCCGGGCGTGCTCCCCCTCCGTCCTCGACAACTGCAAGAATCGCAATGTGAGGGCCGCATGATGCGACGTGCGCCAGCAGTGTGATAGCCCGGGACCGGACCGACAGAGTTGACGAGTCCGATGCGTTTGCCGCGCTCCAGGCTCGGTTTCCCGAGATATACCGTCAGGTGTTCACCGACCCGCGAGCACCGCGGACTGTGGTCGTGATCCCTTCGCTCTCACTCGAACCAAGCGAGCTCACCAAGATCATCGGAGTGATGCACTACGAGGAGCGCTTGTTGTGCCTGCTCATGTTGCTCCGCCTCCCCCGGACTCAGCTCATCTACGTGACTTCGAATCCCCTGGATCCGGCGATCATCGACTACTACCTCCACCTCCTTCCAGGGGTGCCTGCGCTCCATGCCCGGCGTCGGCTCACTTTGATCAGCTGCAACGACGGCGACGCCGCAACCCCGCTGTCGGCAAAGATCCTGAACCGACCGGCCACCCTCGCCGCGATCAGGTCGGAGATCGCCCACCCCGACGCCGCCCACATGACATGTTTCAACACAACCCCCTACGAGCGCAGGTTGGCGGTGGAGTTGGGCCTCCCCATGTATGCGTGCGACCCCGACCTCGTGCATCTCGGAAACAAGTCGATGAGTCGGTCACTCTTCCGCGATCTCGGAATGGACCTCCCTGAGGGACATGAGCATCTGCGCGACCGGGGCGACCTGGTCGAAGCCCTGGTCGATCTCCACAACCGCCGCCCGATGCTGGACCGAGCGGTTGTGAAGCTGAACGACGGGTTCTCCGGAGAAGGAAACGCCATCATCGACCTGAGAGCGCTCGAGGACGTCCCTGACGTTCGCACCGAGGTCGGGCGACGGTTGACGCAAGAACTTCGGTTCGAGGCCGAGAGCGAGTCCTGGTCGTCCTACGAGACCAAGTTCGAAGCGATGGGTGGAATCGTCGAAGAGCTCATCGAAGAGCCGAAAAGACAGTCGCCCTCCGTCCAGGTGCGGATCGACCCTGTCGGGCAGGTGCACCTCGTCTCCACCCATGACCAGGTTCTCGGTGGTCCCAGCGGCCACGTCTTCGAAGGTTGCCGATTCCCGGCCCGGAGCGAGTATCGACTCGACCTCCACGAGGCCGGACTCGCCGTGGGGAAGTCGCTGCGGGACAGAGGTGTCCTCGGGCGTTTTGGCGTCGACTTCATTTCCGTTCGAGACGGCGACCGATGGAAGCACTACGCCATCGAGATCAACCTCAGAAAGGGTGGCACGACCCTCCCCTACCTGATGCTCGAGTTCCTCACCGACGGCACGTATGCACCAGACACCGGCGTGTTCAGGACACCAACCGGTTCGCGGCGCACGTACTACGCGACTGACAATCTGATCAGCGAGACCTATCGGGGCCTTCGGCCAGACGAGTTGATCGACCTCACCGTCGTCGAGGGCCTGCACTATCACGCCCCATCACAGAAAGGCATGGTGTACCACCTGCTCGGGGCAGTCACCGAGCACGGCAAGATCGGAATGGTGTCGATCGCCGGAAAACGGGCCGAGGCACGGAAGCAATACCGCGACGCGATCGACGCACTCGAGCGAGCCGCAGAGCGGCATCGTTCCTGACTCTCAGGCATGCGGCCGCGGAGGTCGCGCCAATCCCTCGAGTTGGCGAAGGGCCGTCGGGAGTTCGCGCCACCATCCCGATGCCCGCAGAGCGGCATACATGAACGCCGAGGTGAGTGCCGTGATCCCCACCGAGGCCAACACGACGACGGGTCGGGGCAGACCGAGGGCGTAGAACGATCGCAGCGGCGGAACCACGAACACGAGGAACGAGCCGAACGCCATCATGGCGACGATCAGCTTCCTCACCGGTGTCAACGGCCGTGCCACCAACAACAACACGGCCAAGCCCACTATCACCAACGTCAGCGTGGTGATCGACTGCGCCTCTTCGTGCGAGACGGCCTCGTTGCGGGTGAGCCAGAACGCCGCGAACCCTGCGATGGCCGTGATCACACCCACGGGGACACCGAACCGGAGTACACGTTCGATGTAGCCCGGTCGAGCCCTCACGGAGCTGGGCTCGAGGGCGAGCCAGAACGACGGAACACCAATCGTCAGCACACCGATCACCGTGTAATGCCTGGGCAGCAGCGGAAAAGCCCATCCGGCGATTCCGACCGCCCACGCCAGCAGGAGTGCGTAGGTCGTCTTGGTGACATAGAGACTCGCGACCCGCTCGATGTTGCCGATGACGCGCCGTCCCTCTGCCACGATGTCGGGCATGCGGGCGAACCGCCCATCGACCAAGGTCACGGGAGACACACTCCGGGCCGCTGCCGATCCTGATCCGATTGCTACTCCGACATCGGCAGCCTTGAGGGCCAGTACGTCGTTCACGCCGTCGCCCACCATCGCCACCACGTGTCCTCGTCGCTGGAGCGCTCTGATCAGAGTCCGCTTCTGCTCGGGCCCGACCCTCCCGAAGAGCGCAGTCGTGTCCGCTACTGCGCCCAGCTGATCGAGGTCTGCCGGTAGGTCCGAGCCAAGGGCTGCAGCACCCTCGATGCCGGCGACCCGGGCGACAGCCGCCACGGTGGACGGGTGGTCCCCGGAGATCACCTTCAAGGCCACGTCTTGCTCGGCAAAGTATCTCACCGTTTCGGCCGCATCCCGTCGGACTGCGTCGCCGAGCACCACGACGGCCACCGGAACGCATGGCGGCCGGTCCACCGCCAAGGACTCGCCCGTCCGGGCGAGCACGAGCACCCGGTGGCCGAGGCTCGTCTGTTGATCCACGACCCGCGCGACCTGAGCATCGCCGGGGCAGAGGGCATCGGGGGCGCCGAGCGTCCACGAGCCCTCCTCTTCGAACTCGGCACCGCTCCAGCGACGGTCCGACCGAAACGGGAAGAACCGCCTGGCGGTCCAGCCCGGTGGTCGTTCAGTTGCCGAGGCGATCGCCTGAGTCGTCGCGTTCGGTGCGGGATCGGCGTGGGCCACGGCGGCCAGCGCGCGACCGGCCTCGGCGGCGTCGCCGTCCATCGGCACCACACCGATGAGGACCAACCGACCCTCGGTGATCGTGCCCGTCTTGTCGAAACAGACGACGTCGACCCTCGCCAAACCCTCCAGCGCACCCAGATCCTGGGTCAGAACGTTCATGCGTGCGAGACGCGCGGCGCCCACCGCGAGCGCCATGGAGATCAGAAGCACCAGACCCTGAGGGATCATGCCGACCGTGCCGGACACGGCACCACGAGCAGCGTCGGGTCCCGTTCCCGAGGCCTCGATCTGACTCCAGACGAGAATGGCAGCCGTGGGAACGATCGCCCACCCGACCCACCGCAGCAGCCGATCGGTGCCGGTACGAAGCTCCGACGCCACCAGTTCGAACCGGCGCGCCTCTCGGGAAACCCTGGCCGCGTAGGATTCCTCGCCAACTCGGGTGGCTGTCACCAAGCCGCTTCCAGCCAACACCGCAGACCCTGAGAGGCAGCGCGCGCCCGGCACCTTGGAGCAGGGCTCAGACTCTCCGGTGAGCAGCGACTCGTCGACTTCCAACCCCTCTGCCTCGGCCACGACGGCGTCGACGACGAACTGTTCTCCCCTGCTCACCCACATTCGATCGCCGAGCACCACGTCCCGGGCAGCGATCTCCTGTCGTCTGCCTCCACGGACCACCGTGACGCCGGGCGCCGAGATCAGAGCGAGCCGGTCGAGCGACCGTTTGGCCCGCAGTTCCTGGACGATCCCGATGGCAGAGTTGACGATCATCACCAGGCCGAACACGGCATCCTGGATGGGGCCGACGACGAGGATCACCACAACGAGAGATCCGACGAGCAGGTTGAATCGGGTGAACACGTTTGCACGGACGATCTGCTCGACGGTCCGCGACACAGGTGCGACGTAGTCATTGGTCTCACCACGGGCCACACGCTCCGCAACCTCTGCATCGCTGAGGCCGTCGGGGCCAGGACAGATGAACACATCCGTCGGGTCCACGTCGTCGACAGAGATGTCCCGCAGTGATTGGTGTGTCATCAAAAGGCCTTCTCCCGACCACGATGGTGAAGGAGCGGCCTCGGGTCCAGGGTCGAACGATGGAACTGCGGGCGTCCGCCGAATTCGATCGTGGAGCCGAGCACGGCCCGAGTCCTCGGCTGATACGCTCGACGCCGCAACCCCGGGGAGGTCATGGTGCTCGATCTCACGCCGCCGATCGAAACGCTCGATCCGATCGAAATCGCGTCGGTCGACGAGATCCGCTCGCTCCAACTCGAGAGGATGAAGTGGAGCCTCGGCCACGCGTACGAGCACTCGCCGTTCTATCGCACCCACTTCGACGAAGCCGGCGTACATCCATCAGATCTCCGAGATCTCGCCGATCTCGAGCGGTTCCCGTTCACCGTCAAGGACCATCTGAGAGAAACGTACCCGTTCGGGATGCTGGCGGTCGACCGTTCGCAACTCCGCCGGGTCCACGCATCGTCCGGTACCACCGGCAAGGCCACGGTGGTCGGGTACACCCAACGTGATCTCGACATGTGGTCGAACGTCGTCGCTCGCTCCATCAGGGCCTCTGGAGGCCGGCCAGGACACATGGTGCACATCGCCTACGGCTATGGCCTCTTCACCGGCGGTCTTGGCGCCCACGCCGGCGCCGAGCGACTGGGATGCACCGTCGTCCCGGTGTCCGGTGGAATGACAGACCGGCAGGTCACGCTCATCGTCGATTTCGCACCCGACATCATCATGGTCACACCGAGCTACATGCTCGCCATCCTCGACGAGTTCGAACGTCGCAAGATCGACCCTCGATCGACCAACCTGAAAGCCGGGATATTCGGGGCGGAGCCGTGGACCGACTCGATGCGACGCGAGATCGAGGGTGCATTCGACATCCATGCCGTGGACATCTACGGCCTGTCGGAGGTGATCGGCCCGGGCGTGGCCAACGAGTGCGTCGAGGCCAAGGACGGCCTCCACATCTGGGAAGACCACTTCTACCCGGAGGTCATCGACCCTCGGTCCGGGAGGGTGCTACCCGATGGCGAGCAGGGCGAGCTGGTGTTCACATCGTTGACGAAGGAAGCACTCCCCATCATCCGCTACCGGACCGGTGACCTCACCCGGCTCATGCCGGGGACCGCGCGGAGCATGCGACGAATGGCAAAAGTCACCGGTCGCCGTGACGACATGATGATCGTGCGCGGGGTCAACGTGTTCCCGAGTCAGGTCGAGGAGCTGCTCCTCGAGATCGACGGACTGACCGCCCACTATTACATCGAGCTCACCCGACCGGCCCGCCTCGACGAGATGACCGTGCACGTCGAGAGGTCGCCCGATGCCCCTGAGGTTCCCACGGAGCTCCTGGCCCAGCGGATCAAGGAACGGATCGGCGTCACAGCGAACGTCCAGATCGAACCGCCGCGGACGATCGAACGGTCCTCCGGAAAGGCACGCCGGGTCATAGACCGGCGCACCCATCCCCCGACCTGAGCGGATGCCGTCGACAACTGGGACCTACTCCCCGGGTCGCAGCGGTCACCGTTCGCGACGATGGGCGGAGCATTGGAAGGAGGAGTCGATGCAGAGGACGACCGCACAATTGAGGATGCCGGGCACCCCGAAGCCGTGGATGAATGCAGCCATGCGGACCGCGCTGCGCACCCCGCTGTTGCGTCGCATCATGGGCGGTTTGTTCGCCGTGCTGACGGTTCAAGGCGCCAAGTCTGGGCGCAGATACGCCATCCCGGTGCAGTACTTCACCCTCGACGATCGCTTCGTTGTGCTGTCCCAGCGAACACGACGGTGGTGGCGCAATCTCGCTGCCCGTCCACAGGTGCTCTTCCTGGTGCGCGGTCGTACCATGCGCTGCCGCGCCGTGATCGCCGACGATGACGAGGCAGTGAGCACCCTCACGGAGTGCCTCCGGCAGAATCCCAAGACGGCACGGTTCTACGGCCTCGACGTGTCTTCGGCCGATGACGTCGAGCGCGATGTCGTCGACGCGCTACTCGATCACGTCGTGGTCATACTGATCACTGGCGCCTGACGCGCCGTCGTCCGCAGCTCTCGGAGTACCCGGGAAGCGCACGGTCGACGATCGAACGAGAAGGAGATCCCCATGTACGAGGCCGCTCGGGACCGCTACGAGCATCTGTCCTACGGGCGTTGTGGAACAAGTGGGCTCCGCCTGCCGAAGCTGGCGTTGGGACTGTGGCACAACTTCGGTGGCGATGCCCTCTCGGCGAACGCCCGTGAGATGGTCCTCCGCTCCTTCGACCACGGCATCACCCACTTCGACCTCGCCAACAACTACGGACCGCCGCCGGGGTCGGCTGAGTCGAACCTCGGCGCCCTGATGGCGTCGGACCTCGCCCCATACCGGGATGAGCTGATCATCTCCACGAAGGCCGGATACCTGATGTGGGACGGACCGTACGGAGAGTGGGGATCGAGGAAGTACGTCACCGCCAGTCTCGACCAGAGCCTTCGGCGGATGGGTCTCGACTACGTGGACATCTTCTACTCCCACCGATACGACCCCGATACCCCGCTCGAGGAGACGATGGGCGCCCTGGCCAAAGCCGTCCACGACGGGAAAGCCCTGTACGTGGGGATATCGTCGTATGGCCCTGAGACAACCAGACGGGCTGCTGAGCTACTCCGTCAGATGGGCACACCTTGTCTCATCCACCAACCGTCGTACTCCATGTTCAACCGTTGGATCGAAGACGGGTTGCTCGACGTGGTCGAGGAGGAAGGCATGGGGTGCATTGCCTTCTCTCCGCTGGCGCAGGGTCTGCTCACCGCCAAGTACCTCGGTGGAATCCCGCACGACTCGAGGGCTGCCACCAACGATTCGTTCGATCAGAGCTTCCTCACCACCGAGGCTCTCGAGCAGGTGGCCGCCCTGAACGAGATCGCCCACCGCCGCGGGCAGACCCTGGCACAACTGGCGATCACATGGGTGTTGCGAGATCCACGCGTCACCAGTGCGTTGATCGGCGCATCCAGGTGGGACCAGATCGCAGAACTGTTGCAAGCCCTGGATGGTCCACCACTCACCAGCGGGGAGTTGAAGGAGATCGACCGTCATGCCGAAGACACCGGGATCAACCTGTGGGCCGCCTCCAGCGAGGAAGGCTGAATCGTGCGGTAATGCGACCGCGAGTGCCTGGACACCCAGGCGGGTGGCTCCTCCTTCCCCACCACGTCGCATGCCGATCTCGAGAACCGATGCCGGGCATCCGAAGCTCGAAGTGTCGATTCAACCCGCTGGGGCGACGCTACATCCGGATTGCGGTCCCCGCCTCGTGCTCGCTCGTCGGTGGCTTCAGGGCCCGACCAGAGCCGCGTACCGATCGTCGACCCTTCTCAAGAGGGCTTCCACCTCGTCGTCGGACACCGGGTCGAAGGACCGGTAGTACTGACCGACGGCGATGAAGTCCTCTGGAGTGCGCAGACAGAGGAGGTCGTCACAGTCCTGCTCCATCCGTTCGACAGTGTGGGGGGTGGCCACCGGAACAGCGACCACCACGCGCGACGCACCGCGGGCGCGAGCGATCAGACACGCCGTACGGGCCGTGGAGCCCGTGGCGATCCCGTCGTCGACGATCAGCGCCGTCCGGCCCGACAACGGCATCGGCGGCCGCATACCGCGATAGTGGATGCTCCGACGTTCGAGCTCGGCCCGTGCTCTGCGAATCACACCGGCAACCTCCAGATCGGTGACGCCTGCTGCTTCGATCGCCGGCCAATCCAGGAACTCGACCGAATCCTCACCGATGGCTCCCATGGCAATCTCTGGTTCGAATGGCATACCCAGCTTCTGAACGATCAACACGTCGAGGGGGCTGCGAACCGCCTCGGCGACCTCGGCTGCCACCACCACGCCACCTCTCGGTAGACCGAGTGTGATGGGATCGTCGAGATCCAACTCGCGGACGTGTTGAGCCAGCCTCCTCCCGGCGTCGACCCGGTCACGGAACATCAAAAACTCCTTGCTCGAGCATCTTCAGAATCGCCCAATGCAGGTTCCGGTGCCAGAGCCATCGGCCCCAAACGAACGGGACGGTCAGTGGACTACCCGCGGAGGTGCAACCCGCTAGAGACGCGGCCTACCGTCGCGTCAGGACGGACAGACGCAGAATTCGTTGCCTTCGGGGTCGAGCATCACGATCCAGCCGATGCCGAACTCTTCGATCAGGGCGACCCTCGTCGCACCCAGCTCCTCGAGTCGCCGGGCCTCGGCTTCGATATCGGCTACGTGGAGATCGAGGTGCAAGCGGTTCTTCACCGCCTTCGGGTCGTCGACACGCTGGAGCAGCATCTTGGGCAGAGACGCTTCGGGGTGAACCAGGGCCGTGTACTGCTCCACGCCGCCTGCCACGACGTATCCCATCGCCCCGCACCAGAAATCGGATTGGACGACGGGATCTGAACAGTCGAGCGTGAGGACCACATAGTCCGGCATCGCCGCATCGTACTCCGACGCGCCGAGGTGATCGCCCACGATCGGTGGCATATGATGCCGTTCGTCGCCACGAGCCTCGACATGTGAAGGAGACGGTCCACTCGATGACCTATGACACCTTGCTGTTCGACTTCGACCACACCTTGTTCGACTTCGACGCCTCCGAGGCGACCGCGTTCACACGGACGATGGCGGCGCACCGCATGCCCGACACCCCTTCGTCGGCCGCGACCTATCAGTCGATCAACAGACGCCTCTGGGACGAGGTGGAACAAGGGGCGATGGCTGCGGATGCCGTTCGGGCCCTCCGCTTCGAGCTTCTCATCGAAGCCGTGGACGGCGATGCGGATGCCGATGCGATGGCGGATACCTTCGTTCGAGAACTCGGTGCCGGCGGGGATCTCTACCCAGGCGCTCGCGAGATCCTCGACCTCCTGTCGGCCTCCGCAACGCTGGCGCTGGTCAGCAATGGTCTCGGGGAGGTCCAGCGAGCGAGAATCGACCGCCTCGACATCGCCCACTACTTCGACGCCATCGTGATATCGGGAGAAGTCGGTGCTGCCAAGCCCGGCAGCGAGATCTTCGACATCACGTTCGATCAGCTCGGCAACCCTGCCCGATCTGGAGCGGTGATGATCGGCGACAGCCTCCGCTCCGACATGGCCGGCGGGAAGAACTACGGCATCGATACCTGCTGGTACAACCCGAGGCAGGAACCGATTCCCGAGGGCATCACCCGCCACGTCATCGAGCTCGACGACCTTCGAACCCTGGTCGGTGGCACGTAGGGTCCAGCCGGTTGGGGGAAGCCCGGATCGGGGCCTTTGCGCCTCGCCTGGCCACCTGCTCATGCCGCCTTTCCGAGCGGACCACAGATCGATATCCACGGCCACAGGAGCACGTTGCGCTCGCATTTGGAGACGCCATCACCGACGAACGACGCCAGCACGGCGTCCTCCGCTGCCTCCAGAGCTCGAGCGTATTGCCGTGGGTCTACGCCCGGGGCCGGCTCGGTGCGCGGCAGCTCGGCGATCGCACGGCGGTACTCGGATACTCTTGCCACGTCAGACTCGAGGATGCCGACGGCCCGTTTCCGAAGGCCCTCGATGACGTCCATCTGTGCCGAGCGGCTGAGCTCGACCGCAGAAGCCAGAGCGACGATCGACCCCTCGTCTCGGAGCGTCGCCTCGATCTGTCTCGTGTCCATCGGCATCTTGCCCTGCCTGTCGGCAGGATTCGGCCGATCCCAACGATCGACCGCGCCACTCTCGGCGATGGATCACTGAGCGGGTTGCGACGCGTCGTGCTGCAACGCACGCATCGCCGCCATCCCTTCGGAGACCGAGACCTTCGGCTCGTAGCCGAGGTCGCGACGGGCCTTGTCGATCTTGGCGGTGATCGTGCAGGCCATGGTGTCGGCCCCGAAGCGAGTCAACGGAGGCTTGGAGGCGGGTCGAAAGACCCGCCAGAGGCCCTCGACGATTCGCGCAGCGACCTTGGCCACCGGCGCCGGAATCGAGACATCGGGGATTTCCACACCTGCGATGGAGGCGTACGCCGACACGAAATCCCTGATCCGTTGCGGCTCCCCATCGGTGATGAAATAGACCTCGCCGGGCCGGCCCGTTTCCAGGGCGAGCTCGATGCCACGAACCAGGTTGTCGACATGCGTGGTCGATATCATGTGCCGACCACCGTCCACCCACACGAAAGCCTTCTTGCCGACTGCCTCGACCAGTTCGGCGAGGAAGCTCCGATCGCCCGGACCCCACACCAGGACCGGGCGAACCACCACGGTCTCGAATTCCGCTCCGGGATCGTTGTCCCCGATCACGAGCCGCTCGGCATCTGCCTTCGTGGCCCCATACCCGTAGGGAATCCGGGAGGGCAGAGGCATCGATTCGTCGACATCGATCAGGTGCTTGCCCGTGAACAGCACAGAGTCCGTCGAGACGTGCACGAATCGTCGGACCCCTGCGTCGTGTGCTGCGTCCAGAAGTCGGCCCGTTCCGGCCACATTCGCCATCTGATAGTCGGCCAGCGGCGCCCACTCCGTGACCAAGGCGGCTGCATGGACCACGGCGTCGACGCCTTCGAGTTGCTCCGACCTCACCGTCTCGAGCGAACACCGCAGCGGGGCCGCTCCCAGGGCGACTACGACCTCGGCGGCCCTGTCGTTCCGCGCCATCGCCATCACCTCGTGGGTGCGAACCAGCGAACGAATCAGAGCGCCACCGACAAATCCAGAACCACCTGTCACCAGCACCCGCATCGCCATTTCCCCATGTTGGATCAGCGAGAGGACAGTACCGGATCGTCGACCTGACATCGAGTCGACGTCGGACGATGGAGCAGGAGGCGGCTGGCGCATGGCACAATCGGGCGCCGACGATCCGGTCTCGGAACCGGGCGGTGGCCGAGTCGACGGACGACGGGCGTGTGCCCAGCCGTTCACTCCCGCCGGGTCGGTATCATCCCTCCACCCTCGGAAGTGCGGCATGCATCGATACATCCTGACCTTGAGCTGCCCCGACCGACCGGGGATCGTCCATGCCGTGTCCGGAGGCTTGCTCGCGGTCGACGGCAACATCCTCGAGAACGCCCAGTACGACGACCTCGAATCTGGCCTGTTCACGATGCGCACGAGGTTCGAGACTGCCAGCGATCCTGACGCGGTCGAAACGGTGATCGCACCGATCGCGTCCTCGCTGGGAGCCGAGTTCCACCTCAGGGACGAGCGCAGGCCGGCCCGAGTGCTCGTGATGGTCTCGAAGCAGGATCATTGCCTGGTGGACCTCCTCTACCGGCAGAGCACCGGCGAACTACCCATCGAGATTCCAATGGTCGTCTCGAACCACACCGCCTGTGCCCACCATGCCGCTCGGTACGGCGTTCGATTCGAGCATCTGCCCGTGACTCCGGACATCAGGGATCAGCAGGAGGGGCGTCTCCTCCAACTGATCGACGAGCAGGGCATCGACTTCGTCGTGCTGGCCCGCTACATGCAGATCCTGTCGCCCGCGCTGTGCGAGCGATTGTCGGGAAGCATCATCAACATCCACCATTCGTTTCTTCCCGGCTTCAAGGGCGCCAAGCCCTATCATCAGGCGCACGCACGTGGCGTCAAGCTGATCGGTGCCACGGCGCACTATGTCACGTCGGATCTCGATGAAGGCCCGATCATCGAACAAGACGTCGAAAGAGTCGACCACTCCATGACTCCCGAGCGAATGTCAGTGATCGGACAGGACATCGAACGCCGCGTTCTTGCGCGGGCCGTGAAGCACCACGCCGAAGACCGAGTCATCCTCGTCGGCGCCCGCACCGTGGTGTTCTCGTGACTTCCAGGGTCTTCTCGATGGTCAGAACCCGAGCGCCGAATCCACCTGGTGCGCCCGCCTCCGAAGACGAACCGATCGCGTGATCGCTGCGTGCACGGACGATGGTCAACGTCGGCGTCGCATCGCCAACGCGACGCCGGCACATGCACTGAGTGCACCGACCGTCGAGAGCCCCACGAGAAGAGGACCCGCCAGGGAGGGTGCGTTGCGAAAATCTGTCGTCACCATCGGCGGCGTGCCCGCCACGAGGTCGGATCGATTCTCCAGCGGTCCGGGGTTCACCGGGACACCCGGGGCACCCGGGTCACCCGGGTCCGAACCGTCGACAACATCGGGCGGTTGTGGCGGAGTCGTACCGATCGGCAACCACAACGCGCTCGGGGTTTGCTCCGAGTCGTAGGCGATCATGACGACGTCTTCGCCGGCGTCGACTCGAACGCAGATCTGGCTGCCAGGCTCGAGCACGATGTCCAGCTCGGCGAGCACGAAGGTGCGTTCGACCCAGGTGTCGGCCAGGGCCCACTGTGCGGCGCTCATCGACGTGCCGGCGAGGTGGCGGCACCCGCTGTTCGTGCACTCGAGCAGATCCACGCGCAGTTCGCCGTACACGCCTCGCGCGAATCCGGAGCTGGACGTCCAGATCGTCACACGAGGGGAACCGACGATCGTGTCCCCTCCATGACGCGTCAGAAACTCCTGATACTCACCCGGCTTCAGGGTCCGACCAGCCAGCCCGTCGGCGTCGGGATCGGAGGGGGTTTCGGCAACCGGTGGGGTCTGCGACAGTTCGGCGATCGGCGTGCCGGCACCACGCATGTACCAGGTCGTTCCTTGGTCGACCTCGGGCGCTGCGATCGCCGCCAGCACGAGTGCCAGCAACGCCAGCTTCACACTCCGGCCTTCACAGCATGCTGGGAGGCTCGATCGAGCCGTGGCAGGTCGAGCGTGGCGAAGTTGAGATCGCGCATCCGCGACCATCTCAGCTCGGCCGTCGCCGCCTCCGCTCGAGTCCGAACCGCACTCCTCAGCTTGATGGGGTCGGACCCATCGAGGTACCCACCCGGAGCGAGGATCGGTTCGCCATCGTCTGCAACGACGACCCGTACCCGATCGGCCGAGGTCTGGACGATGATGCCGATTCTCTCTGCGCCGGCGGTTTCGGCTCTGCCGATCAGCGACGCGAGCATCTCTCGGACATCGGCGGGATCGCAGTCCACCCCGACCGCAGGACACGTGATGCCCATGTCCCACCCGCGGGCCTCGAAGGGCTCGATCACCTGGCCGATCAACCATCCGAGGTCGTCGACCTTGGGATATCGGCGCCGCTCCGACAGGGTGTTGGGACCGGTGGGGAGTTGGATCACGATGTGAGGAGGTTCATCGGAGCGGAGTCCGGCTCCCTCGGCTCTGCTCCGCTGCCATGTGCTCCATATCAGAGCCAGGAATCCAACGACAAAGACCAGTGTCATGGCAGCCGTCAACACCGAAGCCAGCGTGACCTCCTCGCCCACCATCGCATCCCGCTCCTGGATCTCACCGATGCGTTCGGCGGCCGCTGCGTCGAACTGCAGACGAATCGCGTCGAGTTCGGACGCGTAGGCCTGGCGGGCGCCGTCGACATCGTCGACCGCCAACAAGCCGACGATCTCGTATCCACCGGCCACGAAGGCGGCCAGGCGTGCCTGCACGTCCTGGTCGTCGACCTCCCTCGCGTCCAGTCGCGCGAGGGCATCTTCGGCGGCCATCCGCGCCGCGACGACATCGTCGGACTCGACGACCTGCGCCCCTTCGTCGAGAGCGAACACGATCGCCTGTGACAGCAGGATGTCGCTCGAAGAAAGGTCGGACGTCACCACGGCCAGCGATGCCTCTTCCTGCGCGAGGGCGGCGCGGTCTCGTGTGGCGCCAGCCCACCAGACGCCGGTGGCCGCCGACCCCACGGCGGCCACGAGCGTCATCAGCCCGACGATTCGGATACCCCGCACAACGTCTCCCATCCCACTGCCCGTATCAGTGGTACCACTCTGGGTGATCTGGAGGGTGACTATTGCAATCGCGCTCGCGGGGGCCAGTCTCAAGACGGCGCGCTCGGATTTGTGCCACAGAGGCACCTACCATCGGGTGATGGCGGAGATTCAGGGCCTGGCCGGCATCATCATCTCCACTTCGCTCGATCGCTATGAGTCGATGGAACGGTTCTACGTCGAACTGCTCGGCCACACCATGCGGTCTCGCCGGTCCGGCTTCGTCAACTTCGAGCTCGGCGGCGACACCCGACTCACGGTGACGCTTCACGATGGCGTGACCGGATCCTCCGGGGAACCTGCTCGCATCATGATCAACCTGAATGTGGATGACGTGGACGCCTGGGCCAGGCGCGCCGGCGAGCTTGGAGCGCTTGTCATCCGACTTCCCGAGGACGAATCGTGGGGTGGCCGGATCTGCACCATCGCTGATCCAGACGGGAACTACCTTCAATTCATGCAGCTGCCGTGACGAACGCCGAGCCTCGGCGTCGTGGCCGGAAACATTCGGCTCTTGGAATATCATGTTGCCTCGAGGTGTTTCGGGACGAGTGAACACGACTTCTCACCTGGAAAGGACCACGACATGCCGACCATCGATCTGACGCTCGACTCGTTCGAGCAGACCGTCACCGACAATGAGACGGTCCTCGTCGACTTCTGGGCCGGTTGGTGCGGCCCATGCCGTTCATTTGCACCCACCTACGAGGCCGCCTCGGTGGAGAATCCCGACCTCGTCTTTGCCAAGGTCGACACCGAAGACCAGCAGGAGCTGGCGATGCAGTTCGGAATCCGCTCGATTCCGACCCTGATGGTGTTCCGCGACCAGGTTCTCCTGTACTCGCAGCCCGGAGCACTGCCGGAGCCGATGCTGAAGGACCTCATCCGTCAGGTCCGCGATCTGGACATGGATGATGTACGCCGTCAAATCGAGGAGCAGAAGGCTGAAGAGAGCGCCTGACCGCTCCCCCGACTCCCGTCGAACGAGACAGGCCGGCCCTTTCGGGCCGGCCTGTACTGGCTGGGAGGAAACGGTTAGCCCGGGTGGCCGACGCCCGATTGTTACCTTTCGACCGATCCACCATTCGGCCGAGCGCACCGTGTCGATGGGTATTGACCGATGGTGGAAATTCGGTT
The DNA here is from genome assembly GCA_963785075.1 of uncultured bacterium. GTDB lineage: Bacteria > Actinomycetota > Acidimicrobiia > Spongiisociales > ZC4RG35 > JAOUGY01. The sequence continues at coordinate 12,135 of CAWATW010000005.1, read as the reverse complement.
CTCTGGCCCCGGCTTCGGTCGCCCCGGCCGGCGACGATCTGCACCATCCCGAGACCGAACCCAGAAACTCCCTAGCTCTGGTCGGGAGCGTTCACCTCGAGCCTGGCCTCATATCGTGACTCGGAGAGCACGATGCCGGGCGAGGTCGGAGTCGCGAGCGTTGCGATCGATTCGCCGACCAAGGCGCCCGATCTCGGATCGAAGTCGTAACGCACCTCGTGCGCCACATCACCCAAGACGTACTGATAGCCGACCCGCACCGCACCATCGATCGTGTCGACATCGATCCCCGGGATCCGGGCGATGGTCAGCAGGAGCGTGCTCCGCTTGGCTGGATCGACGCCGTGATGCTGCATCAGGTCGGCGGCGGCTCTCAAGATCGCCAGACGATCGAGTCTCACGTCATCCGACGTCCCCACGGAACTCGACAACTCCGCATAGACGGCGTCGGGTCCACCGGCCCACATGGGATGGACGCCGGGATAGGCGATCTCGACCGGCTCCTCTTCGATCCTGCCGACGTTGGCCAATTGGTCCTCGGCCTGCATCCGTTCGAACGCAGCGCGGTCTTCGGGAGCGATGACCTCCACGTGCGAGATCGTGACGCGATGCATGGTCGACGTCGACACGTCCACCCAAGTCTCTGCCACGGTGTTGACCATCACGGCGATGTCCTCGGGGGTCACGCTCGAGTTGTCCATGATCGAGCGCCGTTCAGCTCGAACCTCGCGAACGTACCATTGCTCGCCGGGATCGAGCTGAGGCGGTGCCAAACGAGCGGTCGCCTGAGCCAAGCCGATCAAGGGAAGCTCGGCGTCGGTAGGCGTCGCCGGTGCGATCGACCACACCACGAACATGACCATTCCGACGGCGACTGCTCGGACCAAGAACCACTCTCGGCTGACGCGCCGACGTTCCGCGCCGAAGGCGTCACGGAGCCTGGCGCGAGCCTGCCCGTCCACAGAATCAGGACCAGGCGTCAGCGAGCGTACGAGGTCAGAGAGTTCGTCCATTGGCGGCGATATCGCCTGGTATTGGCCGTTCGACCTCCAGGAGTTCCCGCATCTTGTTCCGCGCCCGGTGGATTCGGGACCTCACGGTTCCGATGGGAATGTCCAGCGCCGCTGCGATGTCGGAATAGCTGAAGTCGGCGATCGCCAGCAGCATCAGCACCTGGTATTCGTCCTCGGACAACGTCGCAAGCGCCGACGCGAGGTCGTCTCGTTGCGACAAGGCGTCGACCCGCTCGGCCGCCTCCAACTCGAATCTGGAGTCATCGCCGGCGTTCAGAGACGCTGAGCGGCGCAGCATCCGCATTCTGCGGATGCGCTTGCGGTTCCGTTCCCTGGCGACGTTGGCGGCGATCCCGAACAGCCAGGGCAGAGCGTTGTCACGATCGGTGCGGAACCGATCGCGCCGATCGAATGCCCGCACGAACGTGTCTGACGCGATGTCGCCGGCGTCGTCGAAGCCATTCCGACCGGCGGCGAAACGAAACACCGCGTGATAGTGCCGCTCGAAAACCACCTCGAACAGTTCGGGGCGTCGACGGGACGCCACGATGATCTCGCAGTCGGTGAGGTGCTCGTGCACTCAGTCCTCTATTGGGGTCGGTCGGGCAAACCTTAACCACGTTTGGCCGGAAGGCGCCACAGAATCGCGAAGGCTTGACAACCGGGAGTCGGTCACTCCATACTCGCACACGATTGACAACGCGCTCATCCAGAGCGGTGGAGGGACAGGCCCTTCGAAGCCGCGGCAACCATCGGATCTCGGTCCGAACCAGGTGCCAATGCCTGATCGATGAGACGTCTCCAGAGCGGTCACTCCGCTCGAGGCGCTCAACGAGCGCTCGAATCTCGACTGGAGTGAACATGACTCGAATGCAGTACCCGCCTCCCACGGCGCCGCTGGCTGCGGCTTGCCGGGCGTCTTGTCCGACCTCGTGTGGGCGCTCTCGGGCGGTCCGCCGGCGATTCTCGACTCGCTGACACCCACCGCCGCCCGAGAGGCTTGGCCCATCGGCGGGTACACCACGCAATTCGATCACGCATAGGAGACGAAACCATGACCCACACCCTTTCCGACAAGATCAACGACGTCGATCTCGGCACGGTCGGCGCCCTGATAGGAGCTATCTCAGACGAGCCGGAGCGAGCTGCGACGACGTGGGCCGCCCAGGTCACATGGACCGGTGGCTTCCGCTCGTCGGCTGTGATCAGGGCCTTCGATCCCATCCCCTCCGATGAGCCAGAGGGTCTGGGGGGCTCCGACACCGCACCCAATCCGGTCGAGCAGTTGCTCGCTGCGCTCGGGAACTGCCTCGCAGTTGGCTACGCGGCCAACGCCTCGGCGGCAGATATCGCCATCCATCAGCTCGAGATCGACATCGAAGGAGATCTCGATCTCCATGCGTTCCTCGGCTTGAAGAAAGGTCACGCGGGCTTCCACGACATTCGGGCTCGAGTGAAACTGGCCAGCGACGCCTCAGCCGACGAGATCGCTGCCCTGCACGAGAAGGTGACATCGACATCCCCTGTGGGCCACACGCTCCAGGCCTCGATTCCGGTCGACGTCACGATCAACTGACCCACCAGACACGACGAGGAGACAGAATGACGGACTATCACTTCGAGACCCTTCAGGTACACGCCGGCCAGGAGCCGGCACCAGGCACGAACGCCCGGGCGGTTCCGATCTATCAGACCACCTCCTACACCTTCAACGACACCGATCATGCAGCGCGGCTCTTCGGGTTGCAGGAGTTCGGGAACATCTACACGCGGATCATGAATCCGACAACCGATGTGTTCGAGCAGAGGGTCGCCGCTCTGGAGGGTGGCGTAGCCGGCGTCGCAACGGCGTCGGGACAGGCAGCCCAGCTCCTCGCCTTCGCAACCATCCTCGAGGCCGGGGACCACATCGTGTCGACGTCGTATCTCTACGGGGGCACGTACAACCAGTTCAAGGTTGCCTTCCCCCGGCTGGGTTGGGACGTAGCGTTCGTCGACGGTGATGCGCCGGAGGACTTCGAGGCTGAGATCACCGACCGGACCAAGGCCATCTACCTCGAGTCCATCGGCAACCCGCGCTACAACGTACCCGACATCGCAGCGATCGCAGATGTCGCTCACCGGCACGGCATTCCGCTGGTCGTGGACAACACGTTCGGAGCGGCCGGCTATCTGTGTCGTCCAATCGACCACGGTGCCGACATCGTGGTGCAGTCGGCCACGAAGTGGATCGGCGGGCACGGAACGTCGATCGGCGGGGTCGTCGTCGACTCCGGTAACTTCGACTGGCGGGACGGCAAGTTCCCGATATTCACCGAGCCGGCACCCGGTTATCACGGCCTGGTGTTCACCGATGTGTTCAACCCCGAAACCGATTTCGGCAACATCGCCTTCGCCATTCGCGCCAGAGTGGAGGGGCTCCGCGACCTCGGCGCCGCATTGTCGCCGTTCAATGCGTTCCTGCTGCTCCAGGGCCTCGAGACCCTCAGCTTGCGGGTCCAGCGGCACGCCGACAACGCCGACGCTCTCGCTCGCTGGTTGTCAGAGCATCCTGCGGTGGCATGGGTGAGCTACCCCGGCCTCGAGTCCCATCCGTATCACGCCAACGCCCAGAAGTACCTCCGAAACGGCTTCGGATGTGTGCTCTCATTCGGGCTGAACGAGGGCTTCGATGCGGGTAAGCGTTTCATCGAGCACACCAAACTGGCGAGTCACCTGGCCAACGTCGGGGACGCCAAGACGCTGGTCATCCACCCTGCGTCGACCACCCACCAGCAGCTGGACGCCGACGAGCAACGAGCCGCTGGTGTCGAGGCCGATCTGATCAGGGTGTCGGTGGGGATCGAGCACATCGACGACATCATCGCCGACTTCGATCAGGCGATCGCAGCGCTGTGACGGGGTCGAGCGGACCGTTTCGCGGTCCGCTCACACCCGGGCCATGGCGGCGTCGACCTGCTCGGAGGTGGGAAGAGAAGGCTGCGCTCCGGGGATGGTGGTGGCCAATGCCCCGGCGGCGCATGCTCGAGCCAGCGCCTGTTGGGCGGAGCGTTGCTCGAGAAGAGACACGACGAGCGCAGCCACGAATGCGTCGCCGGCACCCACGGTATCCACGGGTCGCACCGGTGGTGGCGTTGCCTTCGCCACCTGCCGGCCGCGCCGATAGAGGGCGGCTCCGCCGGCCCCGATTGTCACGGCCACCAGCCCCTCGAAGCGGGAAAGATCCGAATCCAACTCGGCGTGCTCGATCTCGTTCACCACGATGAGATCGGCCCGCTTCCGGACGGTATCGGTCAAGCGGCGAGCCGGGGCGGCATTGACACAGAACAGCCCGGTTGCCTGTCGAGCCGCCTCGTCCACCGCGGCGTCCGGGACCTCGAACTGACAGATCACGGCATCGACACCGGCGGCATTGACGTCCGCGGGCGCAAGTGATGCGTTGGCGCCGGGTGCAACCACGATCTGGTTCTCCCCGGAGGGCTCCACGGTGATCAGCGCCAGCCCGGTGGGAGCACGAGGGTCGCGCCACGACCGAGAGAGGTCCACACCGTCGGCACGGAGCAGCGCCAGGGCTTCATCGGCGTTGGCATCTCGTCCGACGCGGGCGACCAATGACACTCGGGCGCCCAATCGACGGGCCGCGAGAGCCTGATTGGCGCCTTTCCCTCCTGGGTGTCGTGCGACGGTGGCGCCACCAACCGTCTCACCAGGCCGTGGGAGGCGCTGAACACTCGCAACCACATCGAGGTTGACCGAGCCCACAACACCGACATGGACCATCCCGTCATGGTACCAACCCTGGGCTCGACGTCGATCTACTGCCCCTCGGGCGGAGGGTGTGGGTATCGTCGAGCAGTGACCACGTTTCGCGAAGACTTCGATGGGACTACGTTGGACCGACCGTTGGTTCCCCCACTACCTGCCGGCCTGGAGCTGGCAATCGGAGACGGCAGCCACCTTTCGAATCGCAGACTCGAGCCTTCGATTGTTCATCCCGGCCGACGCCGGGCTGTGGTGCGAGACGAGCATCCCGAGACCATCAGGGTCTCCGGAATGGCCACAGGCAACTGGTCGGGCCCTGCCGGCTCCTCGGCGGGACAACAGCGATTCGCCGAGGGGCTCGAGGTGCGCGAAGAGCAGACCAGATTCGAGGGTTGGCTCCCGCGTTCGGGAGGGGTCGCCGTGCGCTGTCGAATGGCCGTGTCCCATCGGTCGATGGGGGCCGTCTGACTGGCGGGGTTCGAGGACCGCCCGGAGCATTCCGGCGAGCTCTGCGTCGGCGAAGTGATCGGCCACACGATCGAGTCGGGATCGGCAGCGGCTGGTGGTGTGAAACAGCTCTACGACCCCATGCTCGTCCACGACTTCGTGTCTCCTCGGCTGGACATCGACATCTCGACCTTCCACGAGTAATCGGTGGAGTGGAGCACAGGCGTCGCAGAGTTCGCAGTCGACGGCCTGCCGACGCATCGCACTCGGACCGCCCCGGCGTACCCCTATGCTCGGTGTGTTCGACTTCCCCGCATGGAGCCTCGGCCGCGACGATCATCTGGTCCCCGAGCTCGAGATCGATTGGGTCGTCGGCGCCGGAGACTGATCTCGAGGCTTGGTACCGTGTGGCCATGCTCGATGCGCTGGTCGTCGCGGCCCTCCGCCGCCACGCCGTCGAACACGACACGATGCCGTGTGAACCGGCCCTCGCCGACACGGCCGCCTTCTGCGCGCACTACGGAGTCGACCCCGCCGATTCGGCCAACACCATCCTCGTTTCGAGCAAGCGACCGGTGGGTGTCACAGCAGCCTGCGTCGTCTTGGCCACGACCCGGCTCGACGTGAACAAGAAGGTGTGCAGCGAGCTCGGCGTGAAGAAGGCGTCCTTTGCGAGCGCCGAGACCACGACGCGCCTCACCGGGATGGAGATCGGCGGCGTGACGCCGTTCGGACTGCCGGACGGCATGCCGATCCTCGTCGATCGTGCCGTCATGGCTCGTCCGTCCATCGTGCTGGGAGGAGGCAATCGCACATCCAAGTTGAGGATCTCCCCCGATGCACTGCTCGGTGTTCCGGGTATTCGGGTGGTCGACCAGCTGGCGATACCCGCCGATGCCTGACGCCGGCCGGTGACGCACCGGGACGGGCTGGCGCCCCGGCGGGAATGGGGTAGCGTGCCCTGGGCCAGGAGATGTGGAGGTCGACTGTGAACCGTGGGTGTGGCTGTCTCATTGCCGGCACCATGGTCCTCGCCTCCGTGGCCCTCTTGTTCGTCGCGATTGCATGGGGAGTTCGGAGCTACACGGTGAGCCGCACTTGGATTCCGGTCCGGGGAGAGGTCGTATCGCTGGTGTCGTCCCAGGATTCCGATGGATCGACCACATATGCGCCGATCGTCGAATACCACACCGGCTCAGAGCTGCCTCGGCGTTTCCAACACACCGTGTCCTCCGGTGGGCTGCTCGCGAACGAGATCGGCGACCGCGTCGACGTGCTCTACGACCCCGACGATCCCGACCACGCCATCATCAGTTCCACGATGGGACTGTGGCTCGGTCCGGCCCTGTTCGGTGCCTTCGGATCGGTAGCCTCGATCGCCACCATCCTCGGGATCTGGGGGGTGCGGCGAGCCGGGTCACGTGCGAATCCCCCGAAGCCGGCTCGACCCGCCACCGCCTCCGGCCATCAGATCCCGGTGGAGTTTCGCAGGGTCGAATCGAGCATCGACGACGCCGGTGTCTTTCGCTACCGCATCGTGGCACGCGGCGAAGACGGCGCCGAGCACTTCGGGGATTGGCTGCCCGAAGACCCCACCATGCGGTTGATGGCCAACGGCTACCAGGTGAGACTCGAGCTTCGCAGCAACGGATGGACCGTCACAGAAACCTGATCCGACGTCAGGACAAGAGATCGATCGCCACTTCGAGAACCTCGTCGATTTCCGTCGACGGGTCGGCGGCCACCTCGACGTCCGGCGCCAATCCTCGGATCCCGATGTCGAGCCCGCCTGGGGTCTCCCACCGTGCAATCGTGATCCGCACCTCGCCGCCGTCCCGGGTCTCGGACACCCACTGCACAAGGTTCTTCCCGAACGTCGTCTGCCCCACGACGGTCGCCCGGCCCCGCTCCTGGAGCACGGCGGCGACGATCTCTGCGGCCGAGGCGCTCGCCTGATTGACGAGCACCACGAGCGGCAACCCGGTGGTCGCGAGCCCACCTTGCACCACGGGAATCTCGTCGGCGGACTCGCGGCCCCGCTCGACCATCACCAGCCCATCGCCGAGGAACTGACTCGCAACGGCTTGGGCAGCCAGCACCAACCCGCCGGGGTTGTCGCGCAGGTCGAGGACCAATGCCCGCGAAGCAGCCACCTCGTCGCTCTGGAGGAACGCGCCGAGATCGATGGCAGCCTGCTGTGAGAAGTCGTTCATGCGGAAGTAGGCGACTCCCCCCTCGAGGAAGTCCCACTCGGTTGGGACGAAACGGATGTCTTCACGGACCAGGCTTCGGGTGAGAGCGGAACCACGACGATCGAGTTCCAAGGTCACGGATGTTCCGGGCGACCCGGTCAGCATGGACACGGCCTCCACCGCAGACAGCCCGAGCACGGGCTCGCCGTCGACCTCGACGATCACGTCGCCTTCGGCCAGTCCTCCCCTGGCCGCTGCGGAGAAATCGAAGACAGAGATCACCTCGAGCCGGCACGACTCCGAGATCGGTCCACACACGGCGCCGCCGGCATCACGGGCGCTCGCCGCCAAGCCGAGTTCGTAGACCAGCCCGGTGTCGTCGAAGGGGCCTTCGAACACCGAACCGGGAACGTAGATCGAGAACGGATCGAGCCCGTACTGGAACATGCCTTCCACGGCCCCGGTCACGAGTTCGCTCAGTGGAGCGGGGGCTTCAACGGAGCGACGTGCGATTGCGTCACACAGCGAGACGAACGCCTCGTCGGGCACGTGACAGGAGAACCCGTCGCGCGGAGGCTCGCCGGTGCCGCCCTCGACATTCGCAAGACCGAGTCCGGCAGCGGCGGCGAGGGCGGCAGGATCGGGCGGGTCGACGTAGTAGTCGTTCACGTCCTCGAACGTCTCACACAGCACGGCGAAGGCAACCGGCGGGGTCGAACCGCATGAGGCCAGCTCGTACTCCGGCGGCGGTTGAATCGTCGGTTCCGCCGTGGTCGGCGCGACCGTCACCACGGTGGTGGTGGCTCCGGACTGTTCGCCGCCTGCGGCGTTCGGGACGTCTACCGCGCCACACGCTGCGAGCACGAGCCCGAGAACGACCGCTACGACCGCTCTGCTCATTCGCTTGCGACTCGCTTCCTGCGTCCTCGCCCGAGCGCCTGCTCGCGGACGAGGAACCCGAAGCCGACCACGCCGATGAGTGCAAACGCAAACCACTGGATCGCATAGAGAAGATGAGGTCCGGCATCGTCGAACGTGGGCACCGGGAGGGTCACGGGCAGCAACAGGTTCTCGTCGGTCGATTGGATCCATACGGGTGTCACCTGCCCCGGGATCTGCTGCGAGAGCCGATCGATGTCGATCCTCGATGCCACGGCGAGGTCGCCATCGGGCTCGACCTGACCGACCGAGGGACGGAGTTGGGTCAGCCGAACCAGTCCCGTCACGGTGACGACTCCCCGCGGCGGCGACGCTCCCACGGGAGGGGTGTCCATCTCGAGCGGCACCCATCCGCGATTGACCAACACGTATCGATCCGGCCCGTATTCGAATGGTGTGATGACGTGGAATCCCGCCGCCCCGGCCGAATTGGTCTGATTGCGGATCAGAAGCTCGAACTCCGGGCGATAGCTGCCCTCCACCACGACCCGGCGGTATTCGAGAGATGAGGGATCAGGTCCGACCGCGGCGAGAAGATCATCGAGCGTCATGGCTTCGTCGGACATTCTGGCCGACATCACCGTGTTGTCGAGTGCCCGCTCGTCGCCACGCTGCAGCTGCCACAGGCCGAGGTTCACGAACAGTACCGCCAGGATGATGACGACGGACGTCGCGATCGCCCAGCGAGGCGTCATGAGGAATCGGAACACGAGTCACATTGAAGCCTCCCTACCCCGAGAGTGGAAGTCGGCTCACGCCGCCCCGGCGGCTCCCGGCATCTCGAGGTCCAGAAACGACATCGCGACCTCGCTCGGATCGGCGTCATCCGCTGCCGCAAGGGCGACTGGACGGGCGACCCATTCCTCGACCGAGGATCGCTCGACAACACCCGAATCCACCAGGGTGCGTGCGAGATCATCGGTCCAGAACCAGGCCACGGGGAACCTCCGAAGGGTCGAGGGGCGACGATCTTGAAGGTACACGATGGGAACGGACCCGCGGAGAGGTTTCTTCGCGTTCAGTCGAGGATGCCGGCGGCGCCGTCACGACGAGGATCGGCAACTGCCGTCAAGCGCCCGGAGCGATCGCACATCGCCGCTCCGACTCCGCCAAAAAACATGTGACGATCTTCGAACCGCTGAAGCGGGTATCGAGTGTCGCTCGAATCGAGTCCGGGCTCGATCGCAACCGTCGGCGGATCACCCAGGATCACATGCAGTCTCGGCTGTCCGACTGCGTCCTCGAGGGACCGCCCCTCGAGGAGGAACGCTGCGAGCGTCTGGGCCAGCGCCGATGTGATCCTGTCTGCACCTGGACTCCCGACCGCCAGCACAGCACCGTCTGCGTGTCGACACACCGTGGGTGCCATGTTGGAGACCAAACGGGTCCCAGGGGTGAGAGCCCGGGCATCGGGCACGAGCTCGAGCTCGCCCAGCGCATTGTTCATCCAGATCCCGGTCCCGGATGGGATGACCCCCGATCCGTACCCCGACGATGCGGTGAGAGCACATGCGCTTCCGTGATCGTCGACGACCGAGATGTGGATGGTCGAAGGCGAACGGAGCGGATCGCCGTCGCTCCGACGCCGAAACACTTCGTGCTGAGCGTCCACCATCGAGGCGACGCCAGGTCCCCGCTCCTCGACACGCTCGAGCACCCCCATCATCGCCTCACCGCCGACGGCCGGGGCAGGGTTGGTGTCGACCTCCCACTCGCCACATCGGTGGGCGAGGGGCGAACGCCGTTCGACGCGGTAGCCGGCGAGATCTGCCCAACCCAGCACCGCACCCCGCAGCCGGAGGTCCTCGGCGATCCTCTCGGCAAGCGTGCCATCGTGCATGGAACGCGCACCCTCCCGGGCGATCGTCTCGAGTGATTCAGCCAGGTCCGGCATGAGGATCGTCTCGCCGGCGCCTCGTACGCTCCCGTCCGGCCGATGGACCACTGCGGACGAGGCCGGATCACGGCCATACACGAGATCATGCGAGTACGTGAGATAAGTCACCGATGCCGAGCCGTAGCCGAACCCGTCGCGAGCGAGTGTGATGGCGGGACCGAACAGGTCGGCCCAGGCGATCTGTCCATGATCGGCGTGTGCCGCGCCCATGCCGTCCCAGATGCCGGGTGTACCGATCGAGCCGGGACCTACGAGAGTGGTGACGCCTCCGCCATACGCCATCGAGACCTGGATGACGTTCGGGTGATCGGGTACGCCCCCCAGACCGGGCGCGGCCATGTAGCCGTCGTATGCCATCGCCTCGCCGTGGTCCGAGACGAGTACGAACCCCCCGGATCCGGGGGCACAGATGCCGACCTCGGTCACCATCGCGGCCACGGTGGCGGCGATAGCGCAATCGACCGCACCGCCCCCTCGGCGGGCGATCGCAAACGCCGCCTCGAGAGCCGGGCGCGAAGGGGTAGCGGCAGCGATCCTCATGAACGCCAAGAGGCTACTCGCGCCTGCACGCACCCTGGCCGGCGCAACCGGAACCCACGGGTGGATCCGCCACCGGGACTGTCAGCCGATCGGGGAGCCCGCCCAGTCGGGGGGCTCCGACGTCGACACCTGGTGTCCCACGACCTCCACGCTGCTGCGCCTCCCCTGAGGCCCATCGTGGAGCCGGCGTTGCACGCTGCCCCTGACCCACACCCGGTCGGAGACGACCAACTGCCCCGGCATCTCGTCGTCGGTCGGATTCCACATCGTGACCGGGATCACGTCGATGCGTGACCGAGGTTCGTCGACCCGGGATGCCACGAGGAACCGCACCAACTGCATGCCGGAATCGAACATCCGCACGTCGGGTGCCGCCGCGATCCGTCCGCACAATCTCACTTCATTCACATCCGTACGCACATCCATACCGCCCTTCCTCACTGATGGGAAGTGCGGATACGAGCACGGTACGGCCGGTGTGTGACAGATCCTGGAGAGTCAGATCCCGAGCTCGCCTTGTAGCTCGTCCAGCCATTCGAGGTCGTCGTCTTCGCGCTTGATTGCGCCGAACAGCGTGCGTGCGGCCTCGAGGTCGCCGGAAGCGGCTGCGACGCGAGCTGCGACGGCCCACCGCCTGAGTGCGGCGGCCGGCGCACGGTTCACGAGACGCCCGGGCTTGATGACTCTCCATGCATCGGCGATGCGGTTCTCGTCGAGGAGGTGGGACGCGTAGACGACGCGCACCTCGTCCTCGGAGTCACGATCTCCGCCGAGCTCCAGGAACAGATCGAACGTCTTTTCGATGTCACCGGCCCGTCCGAGGGCACGAAGGCAGTCGAGCTCGACGGCCATGTGCATCGTTTCCCCGGTGATACGCCGGAAGGTTCGGAGCTCACGGAGCGCCTCCTCCCAGGCCTCCATCCGGTAGGCGGAGAGCCCGAGGATCTCGCGGACCGTCGCCGCTCTGGGCGACAACGACTTGGCTTTGCGGAGGGCCGAAGCAGCCTGTCGAAAGCGCTCTTCTGCGTACGCCTCGAGACCGCTGGACAACTCCGCCAGCGCGGCCTCGCGCCGCTCCTTGGGGGTCGAGCGGGTGATCTCCTCCCGGACCCACCGAGGGAGTGGCGCACCGGGTTGAACGGTGAGCGGCTTCCGACGTTCGCCGCCACCACCCCCGCCTGCGCCCCCGTAGCGGTCGGAGCGCTTGGAGCCCCGATCGTCGCGCCCGCGATCCCGATCGCCGCCGGAGGGTTTCCGGCCGTACTGGGAGCGAGATCCTCGGTCGTCACGACCGTCTCCCGAACGCTTCGAATCACCAGGCTTGTGGGCCACGATCAACTCCCTG